>NZ_JBEVDX010000172.1:0-15952 GCF_040513095.1 Pedobacter sp.
TTACGTTTCATCGCGTTAATGGCTTTTACCATTAAAAAGATAATAAAAGCAAGAATAATAAAATTGATAACTTCAGTTGCGAAATTACCCCAGGCAAACACTGGTCCTGCCTTTTTTGCATCTTCCAGGGATGCTGTAGGATTTGCCGCAACAAATTCCCTCACTTTACTATTTAATGGAATATACAGGTTTGTAAACCCCTTATCCCCAATCAGCAAACTGATCGGCGGCATAATCAAATCGTTAACCATGGAGGTTACAATCTTCCCGAATGCCCCTCCGATAATTACCCCGACAGCGAGGTCTACTACGTTGCCTTTAACAGCAAACTCCTTAAATTCTTTAATAAAACCCATGATGAAAAACTTTATTTGTGTTGACTTATCATTTAAAAGTATAAATAGTTATTATAAAACATGGCATTTATGATGAAAAATTCCTTGTTTTATAATAATAGCATAACTCTATAGTTTATATCTAAACCAAATGCTTATTTTTGAAACGGGTCAAACTACCTTTTCTACACAACATGCTTAAACAACATTTACAACAAAAATTACTTCAAAAATTATCCCCTCAGCAAATCCAGTTTATCAAATTGCTGCAGGTTCCTACTGTTTCCCTTGATACCCGCATAAAAGAAGAATTAGAAGAAAATCCAGCGCTCGAAGACCCAAGTTTAATGATCGCTGAAGAACCCAAAGGTGAATATGATGACCTGAATGATACTCCCGAAGATTTTGACGGTGGTTCTAAAGAAGAAAGTATAGATGAATTCAATGTAGATGATTATCTGCAGGACGACGCAGGTAATGACTACAGCACCTCATATAACAATAACGACGATGATGATGAAAAGAAAGAGACTCCAATTGCCATTGAAAGTACCTTTTTTGAAAGTTTACAAGAGCAGTTAGATCTTGTTCCCCTGTCCGATCAGGACTTTATCATCGGTAAACAGATCATTGGCAGCCTGGATGACGATGGTTATCTGAGAAGACCTATTACCTCCATGATCGACGATCTTGCGTTTTCACAGAACGCAATGGTCGAAGAAGAAGATGTACTGGAAATGCTCAAGGTAATCCAGAGTTTTGACCCCCCGGGAATTGCCGCCCGTGATCTTCAGGAGTGTTTGACCCTGCAGCTGCGCAGAAAAGACCCCTCAAACCCGATTATCCTGAAGGCAATCATGATCGTGGAAAACTATCTTGATGAGTTTACCCGCAAACACTATGATAAGCTGGAAAAATCACTGGGACTCAACAGTGAAGATCTTAAAGAGATTATCGCTGAGATCCTTCGTTTGAACCCTAAACCAGGAGATTCAAACCAGGTAACTACAAAACAATTACAGGTAATCCCGGATTTCCATATCTCGAATAACGATTCTGTACTCATCCTTACACTCAATTCTAAGAACGCACCGGAGCTGAGGGTTAGCCGTTCATACATCGATATGTTTGAGCATTATGACAAGGCTGCACAGAAAGATAAAAAATTAAAAGAGGCAGTACAGTTTGTAAAGCAAAAGCTTGATTCTGCTAAATGGTTTATTGATGCGATCAAACAGCGCCAGCAGACCCTGCTGAAGACTATGAATGCCATCATGCAGTATCAGTACGAATACCTGCTTACAGGTGATGAACGCAAAATGCGGCCAATGATCCTGAAAGATATTGCTGATAAGATCGACATGGATATTTCGACGGTTTCAAGGGTAGCAAATTCCAAATATGTGCAGACAGAATTTGGAACTTTCCTGCTGAAATCATTTTTCTCAGAAGCTATCCAGACCGAAAGCGGCGAAGAAGTATCGAATAAAGAAGTGAAAAAAATCCTTGAAGACTGTATTGGCAATGAGGATAAGAGGAAACCTCTTGCCGATGAGAAACTTACAGAAATACTGAAAGATCAGGGTTATAATATTGCGAGAAGAACTGTGGCAAAATACAGGGAGCAAATGAATATTCCCGTAGCAAGATTACGAAAAGAGCTTTAAAAGATCTCTTTTGAAATACAAATGCCAGTAGGATTAAATCTGCTGGCATTTTTTTTACCAACCCTTTCATGAAAAATCTATAAAACCAAAAAAGCCTCCGATTTTCATCGAAGGCTTTAAGGCGTACCCAGTGCCGGAGTCGAACCGGCACGGTTTCCCACAGGTGTTTGAGACCAGCGCGTCTACCAATTCCGCCAACTGGGCATTGCTTGTTAAGCGGGATGCAAATCTATAAATTCAGCCCTATAAATCCAAGCCTTATTTCAAATATTATTTTTTTACCTGATCTTCAGTACCTTCATGCAAACGTTTCTCCACAATGAAGGGTGCAAATGGCAATAGTGATGCAAAAAACACGAGTACAATCTTGCCGAACTTCCATTTGTATTCCATTGCACACATGATCACAAAAGCCACGTACAGCACAAACAGCAGTCCGTGAGCCCATCCGGTATACTTCACAGCCAGAGGCATTCCTGCCAGGTACTTCAAGGGCATAGCGATTAATAGTAAAGCGAGGTAAGAAACACCTTCAGCAATCGCTACTTTCTTAAAAATGGATATCGTGGTCATAATTTCAGATTTCTCCAAAAATAGAAAAACCGGTTAAGTTATAACCGGTTATCTATATATTTTACATTGAATAAACACCAAAGGCTATTTGATAAAAGCCTTAAAGATATCATTGCCAATAACAAATACCATCAATGACAGCAGCATCACAAAGCCAACAATCTGCGCATTTTCCATAAACTTGTCGCCAAGCGGTTTACCCTTCACCATTTCTACACAAAGGAAAACCACGTGGCCTCCGTCTAACGCAGGAATAGGCAGCAGGTTCATAAATGCCAGCGCTATGGAAATTAAGGCCGTAGAAGCCCAGAAATGCGACCAGATCCAGATACCACCATAAACCTTCTGTGCAATCGCCACAGGTCCTGAGAATGCTTTATCGGCCTTGATTTTACCGCTCAGCACTTTCCATATCCCCTTACCATTGTCAGTGAACGAAGTCCATGCCTGGTTTGCACCAATCGGCAAGGCCGCAAAAAACCCGTAATTGATTGTTTCTTCTTTGATCTCATCGGGATTAAAGGCAATACCGATTGTTCCTGCGCTATCAGTAGACAACTCGAAGTGCAATATTTCAGTACCACGGTAGGCATCCAGCATAAATTTCCTGCCTTTCATCTTTTTCAGCTCCTTCCTTACATCAACATCATACTTTACCGGAACTTCGTTTACCGACACAATGCGGTCACCTTTCTTCATCCCTACCTTAAAAGCTTTTCTACCAGGCACCACAGTATCAACCGTAGTGGTCAGTAAAGGCATCCTGCTGATAAACTCTTCAATACCGAGATCAGCAACCTTATTTAAAATATTATCCGGGACCTTCACATCCAGGGTTTTTCCTTCGCGGCTGATCGTCAGGTTTGTATTTCCCATCAGCACCTTAGAGCTCAGCAATTCTTCAAAGCGGACAATCTTCTTGCCGTTTACAGCAATCACGCGGTCACCCTGTTTCAGTCCGATCTGTTTCCCGATCGATCCCGGGTTAATTCCGCTTACTACAGAACTGTTTGCAATATAAGTCTCACCAAATTTGAAAGTCAGCATCCAGAAGATAAAGATCCCCACTACGATATTTACAAAAACACCAGCAAGCATCACGATCAGGCGCTGCCATGCCGGCTTAGACCTGAACTCCCATGGCTGGGCAGGCAAAGCCATCTGCTCTTTGTCCATCGACTCATCGATCATCCCCGCAATTTTCACATAACCGCCCAAAGGCAGCCATCCAATACCGTACTCCACTCCACCTTTGGTAATGCTAAACAACTTTACGCCCCAGGCATCAAAAAACAGATAAAACTTCTCTACTTTAATCCCAAAGGCCCGCGCTGCAAGAAAATGCCCCAGTTCATGTAAGATTACCAATATTGATAATCCCAGTAGCAGCTGGGCAACCATAATCAATCCGTTCATATATTTCTGTTGTGTGTTTTATTTTTAAAATTAGATAGCTAAATATTTTTTTGTTACAAGCTCACGGGCAAAGATACGCGTAAGCTCGTCTGTTTCTAAATAATTATTGAGGGCCGGCTCCGCCACAAAGGGCAGGTCAGACATACATTGTTCAATTACATCGCTCATACCCAGAAAACCGATCTGGTCATTCAAAAAGGCATCGACAACCACTTCATTGGCTGCATTGATAATGCAGGGCATATTACCTCCCTTTTCCAGGGCTGTATACGCAAGGCCCAGATTACGAAAGGTTTCCATATCGGCTCTGGCAAAAGTAAACTCCGGGTAATCCAGAAAATTAAACCTTGGGAACTTACTCTCTATCCTTTCCGGATAAGCCATCGCATAATGAATAGGCAGCTTCATATCCGGCAAGCCCAGCTGTGCTTTCATCGACCCGTCATTAAACTGAACGATAGAATGTACAATAGATTGTGGGTGTACAATCACATCGATCTGACTGATATCCAGATCAAACAGCCATTTTGCTTCGATCACTTCGAGTCCCTTGTTCATTAAGGAAGCAGAATCTATAGTAATCTTCGCTCCCATGACCCAGTTTGGATGTTTTAAAGCCTGTTCTTTGGTAACGCTGGCCAGATAGCTGCGGTCTTTCCCTCTGAAGGGTCCTCCCGAAGCTGTTATGTAAATTTTTTCTATGGTACCTAAGTCTTCACCTGCCAGGCACTGATAAATTGCAGAATGTTCTGAATCAACCGGGATAATCTTTACACCGTGCTCAGCAGCTAAGCGTGTAACAAGCTCTCCTGCTACCACCAAAGTCTCCTTATTTGCCAATGCAATAGTTTTTTTTGCTTCAATTGCGGCTATCGTAGGTCGCAGTCCTACTGAACCCATCAGGGCTGTAAGTACTAAGTCGGCACTTTCCACTGAGGCTGCCTCGCATAAGGAGTGTTCTCCGGCAAGGACTTTAACAGCAGTTCCGGCAAGGGCAGCCTTTACCGCAGTATACTGACTTTCATCTCCGATGACCACCAGTTCAGGCAAGAACTCAAGTGATTGCTCAATAAGTAATGCGGCATTGGCATTTGCAGTCAGTACAACTACACGATATAAAGCAGGGTTTGCCCGGATCACGTCCAGGGCCTGGGTGCCAATAGAGCCGGTAGACCCCAGTATTGTTATGTTTTTCAAATCTTATTCGTCAATTTAATCAGGCCTTCTGCAATCTTCCTGTCATTCGCTAAACGGGGAACCTTATTCTGTCCTCCCAGTTTACCCTCGGCACGCATGTAGTTCACAAACGCATCCTTTTTTAAAGGCCGAATGATCAGCGGCTGCAGAATTTTACCTTCAATTAGGTCAAAGTAGTAAATATTTTTCTTTTGCAAGGCCTCATCTACTTTTTTACTGAAGGCATGGAGGTCTTCAGGCACATTGGAAAACTCTATAAACCATTCGTGATAAGGAAGTTCTCCCGCCGCAGGGTTCACTTGCGGGGCAACGGTAAATTCTGTAATACCAATCCCTTCTTCATTTGCTACGGTGAGTAAAGCATGCTCCACTTCCTCGCCGATCACATGCTCGCCAAAGGCGGATATAAAATGTTTGATGCGTCCTGTTACCAGGATCTTGTATGGATTTTTGGAAACAAACTTAATGGTATCTCCGATGCTGTATCCCCATAGGCCTGCATTTGTATTTAAGATCAGGGCATAGTTCTGATCCAGTTCTACGTCCTCCAGGCTCAGCCGGGTAGGATTGTCGTTGTAGTATTCGTCTGCAGGGATAAACTCGTAGAACATCCCCGCCTTTGCCAGCAGCAGCAGGCTTTTATCCTTCTGGCTGTCCTGGTAAGCTATAAAGCCTTCTGAGGTGGGATAGGTTTCTATTGTATCAATTTTTCTGCCGATACTGGCCTCTATCTTCGCACGGTAAGGCTCATAATTTACCCCTCCATATACAAAGAGCTGGAAGTTCTTAAAGATATCTTTGATTTTCTTTCCCCCGGTTTTTTCGCTGAGCCTGTCGAAATACATTTGCGCCCATGGCGGAATGCCCGAAATCAGCGTCATATCCTGAAGGTAGGTTTCTTCTACGATGGCATCAATTTTTTCTTCCCAGTCTTCAATGCAGTTGGTGGCGTAAGAAGGAAGCCGGTTCTTTTGCAGATAGGCGGGTACAAGATTTGCCACTATGCCCGACAAACGGCCCAGTTTAATACCGTTTTTTTCCGTCATCACCGGACTCCCCTGCAAAAAGATCATTTTGCCGTTCACAAAATTTGCATTGCCTGTTTCATGTATGTATGTAAGCAAAGCATTCCGGGCAGCTTTAAGATGCTCCGGCATTGATTCTTTAGATATAGGTATGTATTTGGCGCCAGACGTAGTACCGGAGGTTTTTGCAAAATAAGAGGGCTTCCCCTTCCACATTACATCTTTCTCCCCGGCAACAACCCTGTCTATATAAGGCCGCAGCTCTTCATAATCGCGCACCGGAACCTGTTTTTTAAAGTCGCCGTAATTTTTAATGCCGGCAAAATCATGGTCTTTTCCGAAGGCGGTATCTTTTGCAGCTGATACTAAAGCCAGCAGCGTTTCCTGCTGTGCTGCAATCGCATTCTTTTTCCATTTGCCTACACCCTTTACAATAAAGGCTGCAAACGGTTTACTTAATGCCGCTTTTAATCCCATAAAAGGTTAAACTATATTGTGAATAATATCCGGGTTTTCATCGCCCTCATACTCGCTCATCATTTTCCTGTAGGCTATAGTGAGCGCTACGCTGGATAATGGAACGATAATAAAAGAACTGAAGATATTTACAAAAAATGCTATAACGGGATATTGCAGTGCAATCAGGACCAGGCACAGCACATAAAATCCGCCAAGCACCAGCAACAGCAGCAGAATCTTGGTGAAATTTCCTTTGGTAATAGCCAGACTGAATTTCAGCGAACCGAAAGGCGGCTCGTTTTTGTCGATAATAAAAAAAGGAAAGAAGGAAATCCTTACCCAGGTTATAAAAATTGCAACTACTCCTATCGCTATTGCAATATTGGTGATCAGCTGCATCCTTATTCCGGTATAGATAAACGGAAAGGCAACCAGGATCACCACACAATAAACACCAACGATGACAAGCATAAAATAAAGCATTCCCACTACAAACCTGATGATCTGCTGACGTGTTGGAAGCGTGCTTACAATACTTACGTCATGCTCTTCGTCATCCAGCAAATGAAAGATATATTTGAGCAGGGACAAATTGATGGTGAAGTACATGATGATAAAGAAGAAAGCCATCAGCGCACTCAGGCCCTTGTTTACATCCTTGATTAAAAAAGCCATAAGCCCTGAGGCGTTTGACGTAATAAACATCAGAAAGCACAAGGTGGAGATAGAAAAATAATGGCGTCTGGTGAGGTCCCAGGACTTGCCTATTACTTCATTAACGGTAAAAGTGGTCTCTTTTAAAAAATTTATCATTGCTGTTTAAGTACTATTCTTTTTATAAAATCCTGTATAAAACCTAAGCCGTAGGCTGTCAATTGAATAAATGAGGATATAATGCTCAAAAATGCAACTTTTAATGACCGGTTAAGGATAAGGGAGTGAAAAAATATCAACATAAAGTATACCAGAAGGAATACATTGCCAATATAAGCCAGCGGCGGATAGAAAATATTCAGCAGCAGCACCGTTATAATGCCCAGGGTGAACACTGCAGGGAAAAAATGTACTAATTTCAACTCAGCCGGAAAATGTTTATAAATATTTATCCTGGCGCGTCCAAAGAAATGGATCTGTTTGTAAAACTGGATCAGGCTGGTCCTTCTTTTGTGAAAAACCCTGGCACCGGGGATAAGACCAATCCTAAAACCCATTGAGTGGATGCGGATGCTGTATTCAATATCTTCTCCGAGACGGGTGATTTTGAAACCTCCGGCCTTCTCCCAGGCTTCCCTGGAAACACCCATATTGAAACTCCGGGGATGAAATTGCCCCACATGCTTTTTGTTTCCCCTGATCCCTCCGGTAGTAAATACTGAAGTCATGCCATAACTGATTGCCTTTTGCACAGCAGTAAAGCTATCGTGCGCAGCATCAGGTCCGCCATAGGCATCCAGGTCATGGTCAAAAAGGTAATCTTTAACGATCTCCAGGTAATCATGGGGAATCAGGCAGTCCGAATCAAAAATTACGAAGTAATCGCCTTTGGCACGTTCAAAACCATAATTCCGTGCAAAACCCTGGCCTGCATTTTCTTTATAATAATAGCTGATATCCAGTTGACCGGCATATCCCTCAACAATTTCCTTGGCGCGGAGCGAAGAGCCGTCTTCAATAACCAGCACTTCAAACTGCGTGTAAGTTTGCACCGCCAGCGTAGCCAGCAGTTCGTCTATTTCCTGCGGCCTGTTGTATAGGGGAATGATGATCGAGAAAAACATATTAAAGGATCTCTTTTTCTATCAGGTATTGGTTACGTTCTGAGGCATTACGGGTAACCAGCTCTGCCACAAAACCTGTGAGGAAAAGTTGAGAGCCCAGTATAATTGCCACGAGTGCAATATAAAACATCGGCTGATCAGTGATCTCCCTGTATGAGGTATTCATAGAAATATGATACAGTTTTTCGCCGATGATCCATAGGGCCATTACAGTTCCTACCAGGAAACTCAGTACGCCCATTGAACCAAAAAAGTGCATCGGCCTTTTGCCAAATTTACCGACAAAGAAGATAGACAGCAGGTCCAGGAAACCATTGATAAACCGGCTGAACCCAAATTTAGTTACACCATACTTTCTCGCACGGTGCTCCACTACCTGCTCCCCGATATTTTTAAATCCTGCCCATTTGGCAATCACCGGAATGTAACGGTGCATCTCCCCATATACCTCTATGGTTTTTACCACATCACTGCGGTAAGCCTTAAGGCCACAGTTGAAATCGTTCAGCTGTATGCCCGACATCCTCCGCGTTGCAGCATTGAACAGCTTTGTCGGGATAGTCTTGGTAACCGGATCATAACGTTTCTTCTTCCAGCCGGAGATGATATCCATTTTTTCCTCACAAAGCCTCCTGTATAGTTCAGGGATTTCATCGGGACTGTCCTGCAGATCGGCATCCATAGTAATGATCACATCGCCCTGTGAAGCTTCAAAAGCTACATTAAGCGCGGCAGATTTACCGTAATTACGTCTGAACTTGATCGCTTTTACTTCGGGATAAGTGTTTTTTAAATCTTCGATTACCTTCCATGAACTGTCAGTACTGCCATCATCTACAAACAAAATTTCATAAGAAAAGCGATGCTCCGCCATTACCCTGGCAATCCAGGAAGTAAGTTCGGGCAATGACTCATCTTCGTTATATAAGGGTATGACTACAGAAATATCCATGTGGGTATTACGGGGGTTAAAAAAAATCAACGTGCAAATTTTATCATTTTAATCGATAAAATTTGCACGTTGTAAAATTTATGTTTGCACACAAAGGTTTAGTCGAATTTTATAGGGGCTATCCTTTTATTGACTGCTGCACCAACAATACTAATGATGAGCCCGTAAACAGTATAGGAAATAGCCGCACCAAAGCCAATCATAATAGGCATGTAAGGCGCCATAGCTTTTACACTTCTCTCCGCCTTGGCAGAGTCGCCACCAGCTTCAGAAGCCTGTTCCATAGCAATTTCAATAATGTGTTCCAGTGAACCGGGATCTAGCACCTTGTAGTAAAGGATCATCAGCAGCCCGATAAAAAGCCCTGCAGTAGCGCTCACACGAAAACCCGTAGAAAATGCCCTTCCGAAACTTATAAAACCGCCAAGCTCCGTCCGGTGTTTGATCTGTGCATACAGGATCACCAGTACATAGGGCAGGTAAGACAGTACCGCACTCATTACCTTTGTGGCAACCGGTACGTTCTGGTCCTGTATATCAATCCCCAATACTTTAAAAAGAAAGATCAGTACGATGGTATAAACAGAAAAGCCTGCAGCTAACTGAAAGGCCATTTTGTTTGGCCTGATCTCCATTTCCTTTAATTGTTGTTCCATAATAGCACTACTTAGTTCTGTACGTTGAATTCTGCGATCAGCGCATATACGGCAGTATCAAATTCTTTATCTGCGCTGAATTCTTCAAGGTCTTTAAAGGCTTCGGCATTTGCCTTCGGCTGGTTAAAGAAACTCATAAATGGCACAAACAGGGTTTCCATTTCTTCGCCCAGATCAATCATTCCTTTGTGGCTGCAGATATCTTCGATACTGCTGTCTGCCAGCTGCTGGTTACTGATCAGGTCTTCATAGATATGGTATTCATCCTGGAACTCATCTTCTTCCACCAGCAGGAATTCCCGTAAAAAATCTCCCAGTTCCGGTTTGATCTGCTCATCATGACATTCGTTGATGTACAACAGCAGGTTCAGCAACTCCGTTCCACGGTCGATAGTATCTTCTTCAATATCTGCCCATTCGTCAG
This sequence comes from Pedobacter sp., assembly GCF_040513095.1. Lineage (GTDB taxonomy): Bacteria > Bacteroidota > Bacteroidia > Sphingobacteriales > Sphingobacteriaceae > Pedobacter. The sequence goes on from NZ_JBEVDX010000172.1 coordinate 10,483, forward strand.
AATCCAGATAATCTTCTTCCAGTTTCTGAACATCACTGGCAAAGAAGTTGATCATCAGCAGATCAAAAAATATTTCTCTAAGTTCCTCAAATGCAGGGTACTCATCAAACACCTCGTCAAATTCTTCAACTTTTTCAAGGAAGCCCAGGTCTTTGCTGAACACATCTATCAGGTCCTGTTCCAGTTTTACTGAGTCGATACCTGAAAGTGCAGCGAATTTATCCAATGAAGCGACAAGGGCGCTTTGTACTTTACTATCCATATACTTGAATTTGATTGTTGTTATATACTAATTTGACCTTACCGGTCAGGGTTTGATTTAATAATGGGGTATTCCGTGATTTTGAATAGTTGTTACGGGCGTTGTACTCCCATTTCTCTGTCAGGTTAAACAGCGTAAAGTTCGCGGCTTCTCCTGCTGCGATCACCGGTACTTTTAAGTTAAGCAATTTCCGCGGATTGATGGCTAGTTTTTCTGCAATTTGTGCCGCATCCACACCTGCCTTTACCAATAAAGGCAATACAGTTTGCAGGGCGATGATCCCATAGGCCGCGATCTCAAATTCCACATCTTTAAATTCCGGCTCATGCGGGCGGTGCTGTGAAGAAACCGCGTCAATTGTACCGTCTTTCAAGCCTGCAAGCAGTGCTTTGATATCAGCTTTGCCGCGTAATGGAGGTTTTACTTTATAATTGCTGTCGAAATCGTTCAGCAGTTCCTCTGTAAACACCAGGTGATGTGCCGCCACATCACAGGAAATCTGCAAGCCATCTTTTTTAGCCTTTTTAACCAGGGCTACAGCGCCGGCCGTAGAGATGTTGCTGATGTGTAAAGGCGACTGGTGGTAGGTAGCCAGGAAAATATCCCTGGAGATATGCATTTCTTCTGCCAGCGCAGGCATCCCTTTCATTCCCAGCAATACACTGGTTTTACTTTCGTTGATCTGCGTTTTTCCGGCAATGGATTTATTCTCCGGATAAACGATCAGCAGGCCGTTTATGCCTTTCGCGTATTGTATCGCGCGACTCATAAAGCCGTCGTCGCTTACCGGTTTGCTGCCATCCGAAAAGGCCACAGCACCTGCTTTTTGCATATCATATAGCTCAGCCAGTTCCTTTCCTTCCAGATCATGACTGATTGCCCCTACAGGATAAATATCAACCAGATTGTTTTTTGCTTTGTTGATGATATATTCCACTTCTGCTTTGGAATGTACAACCGGTTTGGTATGCGGCAGCACTGCAAGTCCTGTAAATCCGCCCGCCTGTGCAGCAGCACAGGCAGTTTGTATATCTTCTTTTGTCTCAAATCCGGGATCACCAACAGAACAGTTCAGGTCAAAAAACCCGGGACTAAGAAAAGAACCCTTACCGTCTACCAGTTCTTCTTTTTCAAGGGGATCTGCGGCTGTTTGTGGTTTCAGTGCCTTTGCAATTTCAACGATCATTCCCTGTACCACACGAACATCACATACTTGATGATTAAACTCGCTATTCGGATCGGCGATGGTTACGCCAGTGAGGAGAAGGTTCATGTTTTTATATAGTTTTTCTTGTTAAAAAATCTGATCAATAGCGCTTCGGCAGCTAAAAAAACGGCACACAAAACTAGACAAAGTTTCCATAATTCGGTGTGGTTATTTTCCAGCGCCGCAGGTGTCAAGCTCGCCCCGGCATTCGGAATAGTTAAAATTTTGGCTCCAAAAAGCTGTCTGAGTTCTCTCTCAGGCGTAAAATGCATGTCTGATTCTGCCCGGCTCTCATTAAAGGCATAGGTACTCAGCAGCGAATCTGATTTCAGCAATTCGTAGAAACCAGAAGCCCTTACCTGGTCGGCAATGTAAAGCAGGGTCCTCCCCGGTGTCTGCCTGACTTCAGGGATCAGCTCCTCGTTAGCCGATGTAAGCCTCAGCGACTGGTTTGGGTTCAAACTTATCTTTGTACTGCCAAGCAGGTTATTCCTTCCGATTGTGTAATATAAGGGTTGTTCCTGCACACTTGTAAAGGCAATTTTGTACAACAGGGGTACAAATACGGGATGTTGTGGCAGATTGCTGTCTTCGGATTTAAGTGAGGAGGCCGATAAATAAACCTGCCCTGCCCCCAGGCGGTAGCGGCTGAAAAAACCTTGTCCTCCGGGGAGTGAAAGGATATCTTCCCTGTTGCTGCGCGTGTTTTTCCGGTAAACCAAATGTCGGTTTACCTTTGGCAGGTCTAACTTTGCAGGGACTTCTTCAAATACATCATTAAAAATATTACTTTTCAGGTCAAGCGCAGTTACGCTGACAGTATCTTTACTCAGTGAGATCGCCGGAGGAAGCGATAAGCCCTGCAGAAAGGAAGAAAATTCTTCCGTCCTGGTATCCAGGTCTGGAAAGATCACTATACTGCCCCCGTTTTGAACAAAATCTTTCAGCTGCAGTGCGAGTCCGCTGGACGGAGTTTTCAAGCCGGAGAGAATGATCAGCTGGTACCTGGAGAAAGCACTGTATAAAACATTGGACTCTGGCATAGTACTCAGCCTGAAATAGCTGTCGGCGGAAAACAGAGAACTGATATGTCTTTCCGAAAGATCGCCTGTGATATGTAAAATGTTTAGTCCGCTGTTTACTTTAAAGCTAAACTTCAGTTCATCATCGAATGTGAGCGGGAAATCTTTAATGCTGACCAGCCCTTTTTGCCATCCGGCCGATAAACCACTGAAATCAAGCGTATCCGTAACCGATTTACCGGCAGAAATATTCAGTCTCGCCAGTACCTTCTGCTGGTTATTGATCAGCAATTTAACAGGAATATCTTTAGTTTCTTTATCAGAATAATTATGCAGTTTTACCACAAACTTTTCCTGATCGCCGGGTTTGTGAGCGGGCGAGAGCGACCAGATACTGTCAACCCCCACATTGGGCAGCGTATTGGCCTCGAGTCTTAGCAGTGACAGCTGACTGCCCGGATCTGTTTGAATCACTTTTGTACCAGTGAAAGCGCGCTGAAAGTCAGATATGACAAAGTTAAACCTGTATCTTTTGCCGGCATCAACACTATTCTGCCGGTTGAGTACCTGTTGCAGACTGCGCCGGGCGGGAGAGATTTTTATTTCATCAACAAGGTTCAGCAGTTGTTCATTGTTGAGCATACGCTGATGCCTGCCTTCGAAGTCATTGGTAATGAGCTGGAACCTGTCATTGGGCGAAAACTGCCTGCTGATTTCTTTCGCTTTGCGTTTGGCCTCATCAAGCAGCGTACCATCCTTATTAACCGAGCCCATACTGTAAGAGTTGTCGATATAAATGTTGATCAGGTTAGCCGTGCCGGGATTATATCCGCTGCCAGAAGCAAAATACGGACGGGCAAAAGCGAAGACGAGGAACACAATGGCAAATATACGGCTGGCAAGTATAAGCAGGTTTTTTAGTTCTTCCCTGGATGAATTTTGCTCCTGTGCAGCTTTTAAAAACTGTACATTGCTAAAATATATCTTCCTGAATTTCCGGAAATTAAACAGATGAATAAGGATAGGAATGACTACCGCCAGCAGAGAAAAAAGAAAACCTGGGTATAGGAAATTCATTAAAAACCAAAGGTAGAAATTTTATCTGAATTTTTTCATCGCTGTAAAAATTGCATCATCCAGATCGTAGATGTCATTGCGGTATTCTATCCTGCCATTTTGTGCCCAGGCGGTTTTATAATTGATAAAAACAGCAACGTTCTTTTTTGTCCCGAACCATTTGGGTTTTACCTGGAAAATATTTACGGTATCGGCCTTTTTTGCCAGTTTCTTTTTATAGATCTCCATTTTGGTGGTATCAATCGGCGGCAGGTTCACTTCCATCCTCAGCTGATCATACTGGTATTTATTATCAACAAGTTTTTCTGCGAATTCCAGCGGACGTTCCACCCGTACACAGCCATGGCTGATTGCCCGGTTATCCCGCATAAACGCTGATTTGTTATTGGTATCATGCAGGTAAATGCTCGAACCGTTGTCGAAGATAAATTTAAACTTTCCTAAAGCGTTGCCTTCTCCTGAACCCTGTTTAAACTGGAAGGGCAAGTGCTCACGCGGGTATTTTCTCCATTGGATGGTATCCGGATCAGCTATCAGTTGTCCCTTGTAATATACCCTCATGTTATTGTTTGATAAATAATAGGGATCACGCATAGCCTGATAGTAAATTTCGCTCTGCGCGATGCTTACCGGAATATTCCAGACCGGGTTCACCTGTATGGAATTGAACTTGCTCAGCAGGATCGGCGTCTGGTGGTTTTTAGGTTTGTCGTCCAGTGAATGTGTTTTCAGGAAGATCTTCATCTTCGCTTCATAATCCTTCTCACGTCTGCCTCCCACGCATACTTTCATATGCGTAACGGTATCCTGATTGTTGAACCAGGTAAGCGAAAAATCCGGAATATTTACCTCAACGTACTCCTTACCTATCCCCGCAATTTTCCAGCGCAGCCTTTCCATATTTACCTGGATGGTTTTAATGGCCTGTGCATTTGCTACAGGATTTTGTTTTAGTCTTGCAAATTCTTTTTGTAAAGCAGTGTATTCCTGAGCTGCAGGCTGAATTGAACTTAGCAAGTCTGCAAGATCTTTGCTTTCAAGTACTTTCCGCATACTGGAGCTATCCGGCCTGATCGTCGTTACGTAATAACGGTTCAGCACTTTTCTCGGCACAATACTGCCGTACCCGATAAAAGTATCATATTTTAAAAGCGAAGATGCACTGTATAATTCCAGGTCTGCAATCACAGGGTAAACTTCGGCAATTGATTTAAACTGATGCGCTGATAACTTTGATAATACTTGTTCCAGTGCAGCATAGCCAAATATCTTTGGGTTAAAACCATGCGTGCTGCTTCTTGAAATATAGTTTTTGAGGGTATCCAATTCCCCGTTCACATAAAAACGGGTCACCAGGGCCGTCCTCCGTTCATTATCAGCATAGTAGCTGCCAATCACTTTTGGATTGCTGAAGGTGGATTTCAGGGAGTCAAAATGGCGGTTAAATACGACATTATAGGCAGCTGTATCAAAATCCTTATACAGCTTATCGTTAAAATGTTTGGACAATACCAGTCCTACTTCGGGCGTGGTTTTAAACCAGTTACAGGCAGACAATAAGACAGAGCAGGATAATAACAGATAAAGTACTTTTTTCAAAATGTGTTTTTTTAGGAAGACCCCGCTTTTCAGCTGCACGGTCTTCAGCCTATGATCAAATAAAATGCCATTAATTTTTTGATTTCTCAATTCAATCTATATATTTGCAACACCTCAGTGTGCAGCGCATATTGAATAGGGACAAAAAAATTATGAACAAACATTTGAATCATCACTTACATTTGCACCATCGCCAGTTGTGGCGATAGATATGTAATGTTTTGTACTTCAAAACTTGTTTCCGAATTATTTTCATGTTCCATTCAATAATTTCAATCAATTGAAAACACTAAAAATTGCTAT
>NZ_JBEVDX010000173.1:0-49796 GCF_040513095.1 Pedobacter sp.
AATTAGGATATTTGCAACCTTCAAAATAAGCGACAAATAAGTATAAATTCATATGAAAAAAGATCTTCACCCATCAAACTATAGATTCGTAGTATTTAAAGATATGTCTAACGAATACTCTTTCTTAACTAAATCTTGTGTAGATACTAAAGAAACTGTTACTTGGGAAGATGGTAATGAGTACCCTCTATATAAATTAGAGATCTCCCACACCTCTCACCCATTTTACACTGGTAAAATGAAACTGGTAGATACTGCTGGTCGTATTGATAAATTCAAAACACGTTACGCTAAGAAATAAGTGTAACCATATAGGAAATTATTTAAAGTCCCGATGCTGATGCTTCGGGACTTTTTTTATTTTTGTCAGGTTTACTGAAAAAACAAATAAATACGGATGAGGATTAATTTATTTGACGACAGTTCCTGGTCAACGCTGCGCCCGCTTACCTTTACAAGGCCCGTAGCTGATTTACGGCTGGGGATACTGACAATAGCAGAGAAATGGGCTAAATACGCAGAACATGTCCCGGGCTTTCTTACTGCAGACTATCTTTCTGTTAAGTATGCAGCCCTGGCTGATGCCGATACATTTGTAAATGGGGCGGTATGTCCTGATGAAGCACTCTTTGCAGCGATTTCCACTCTCAGACCTGGCGAAGTGCTGCTGAAAGACACATTGGTGCTGGCCTACAAAGTGAATGCAGCTGAGGCCTCCAGTCTTAAACAAACATCCGACCTCCGCCCGGTTACCTATACGGGCAACTTCACCCATATCATATATCCTGAAGACATCTTCAGAAATAATGATACCGAGCTTAAAGCTGATTTTACATTACTGACCAAAGGAAGGTCTTCCCAGCCGCTGAGCAGTACAAATACCGTATTGGGAGATCAGATTTTTCTTGAAGCAGGAGCGGAAGCAGAATGCGCCACATTCAATACCCTTAACGGGCCTGTGTATATTGGTGAAAACGCGCAGGTCTGGGAGGGATCTCATATCAGGGGGTCTTTTGCCTTGTGTAACCACTCGCAGGTGAAAATGGGTGCTAAAATCTATGGACAAACAACTATTGGCCCTTACAGCACAGTAGGCGGAGAGATAAAAAACGCAGTGATCTGGGGTTACTCTGCCAAAGGGCATGAAGGCTATCTTGGCAATTCTGTAATGGGGGCCTGGTGTAATATCGGGGCCGACAGCAATAACTCGAATCTGAAGAATAATTATGGTGATGTAAAGCTTTGGGATTACGGCTTCGGTGGCTACCGCAATACAGGTTTGCAGTTCGCGGGCCTGATTATGGCCGACCATGTCAAATGTGGAATTAATACCATGTTTAATACCGGGACGGTTGTTGGGGTAGGTTCAAATGTATTTGGTGCGGGTTATCCACCTAATTTTGTACCCGATTTTTCCTGGGGCGGTACAAAGCAAACTGAAGTTTATAGACTCAATAAAATGTTCGAAACCACTGAAAAGGTATTTGAACGCAGAAATATTGAACTTAATCAGATGGAAAAAGATATCTTGGCTAAGATTTTTGAATTAACAGAAATTTATAGGCAATCTTAATACATAGTTTTTTACTTTAGCATCTATTTGTGTAGCGAATAGTGTTTTTGGAAATATACTATAATGTTGAAATAACGTTTGGAATAATATAGATAATAGAAATAAGAATAGATTAATTATGAGAAAGAAAATAGTAGCAGGAAACTGGAAAATGAATACAGATTATGCAGAGGGTATTGCTCTGTTTTCAGAAATCGTCAACATCGTCAGAGATGAGAAAAAAGGCGACCAGATTGCTATCATATGTGCACCCTTTATCCACCTTAACAGTCTGGCAAAGCTTGGTGGCGAAACTGTAAAAATCGGTGCGCAAAACTGTCATCAAAACGAAAGTGGTGCCTATACGGGAGAGATTTCTGCAAAGATGATCAAATCTGTTGGCTGTGAATATGTCATTGTCGGACACTCTGAACGCCGCCAGTACTTTGCTGAAAGTGATGCGCTGCTTGCCGAAAAAACCAAAATTGCCCTGGCTAACGGACTTAGCCCAATTTTCTGTATCGGCGAAACACTGGATGAGAGAAACAACGGTAATTTCTTTGAAATCCTGAAAAACCAGCTTGTAAACGGACTTTTTGTTTTAAGTGCTGAAGATTTCTCAAAAACCGTTATCGCTTATGAACCGGTTTGGGCTATCGGAACAGGATTAACTGCTACTGCAGAACAGGCTCAGGAAGTACATGCCTTTATACGTGCAGAAGTGGCTGCGCATTACGATGCTGCTGCTGCAGAAGAAACATCGATTTTATACGGCGGTAGCTGTAACCCTAAAAATGCTGCAGAATTATTTGCTCAAACTGATATTGACGGCGGACTGATTGGTGGTGCGTCACTGAAATCACGTGATTTTGCCGATATCGTTAAAACTTTCAATGCTTAATGCAATACATACAGGTTACCTTTAGTTTCGTCAGCATTCAGGAATATCAGAAAGATCTTCTGATCAATGAGCTGGCGGAAATTGGATTCAATACTTTCGAAGATACTCCCAATGGCTTTTCGGCATTTATCGATGACGACAGTTACAGCCAGTACAATCTGACTGATGCGCTTATTCAATTTGAAGACGAATTTGAATATGCGTATACAGTTACAGAAATAGCCGCAGAAAACTGGAACGAGGAGTGGGAAAAAAATTTTGAGCCACTTATCATCGATGAGCGCTGTTATGTGCGCGCAACATTTCATGCTCCCCAGCCTCAGTATGCCTATGAGATTGTAATCGATCCGAAAATGGCATTTGGTACCGGGCATCATCAAACCACCACCATGATGATGCAATATATCCTTGATGCTGATGTTGCGGATAAAGTAATCCTTGATATGGGCGCGGGAACGGGTATCCTTGCTATTCTCGCGGCAAAAATGGGCGCAAAGGAACTGATAGCTATAGATAACGACGAAGTTTGCTATTTAAGTGCAAAGGAAAACGCTGCATTAAATGATATACAGACAATAACAGCCCTCTGGGGCGGCAAGGAAGTTATTCCTGCGCGCGAATTTGATATCATCCTGGCCAACATTAACCGCAATATCCTGCTCGATCAGATACCGGTTTATGCCAGTGTGCTTAAAAATGGCGGAGACATATATTTCAGCGGATTCTATGAGTCGCCGGATCTGGAGATGATCACTGATGCCTGTAAAGCTTTAAAAATAACCTATTGTGATCACAAGAAAATTGGCGACTGGGTAGCTGCACATTTTAATAAATCAGAATGAGAATACATTTTATCGCTATAGGCGGAAGTGCAATGCATAATCTTGCTATTGCCCTGCATAAAAAAGGTTTTGAGGTAAGCGGATCTGATGATGCAATCTTTGAACCCTCGGCTGGCAGACTGGCCCGGTTCGGGCTCTTGCCACCTGAGATGGGCTGGCATCCTGAGATGATCACCAGCGATCTGGATGCAGTCATCCTGGGTATGCATGCTTTTATCGATAATCCCGAATTGCTCCGTGCGCAGGAGCTCGGGTTAAAGATTTACTCCTATCCGGAATATATTTATGAGCAGACGAAAAATAAATTACGTGTCGTAATTGGCGGAAGTCATGGTAAAACGACTATCACCTCGATGATCCTGCACGTGCTGAACTTTCATGGAAAAGATTTCGATTACCTGGTAGGAGCCCAGCTTGAAGGCTTCGACACCATGGTAAAAGTGACCGATTCAGCCCCTATGATCATTATTGAGGGGGATGAGTACCTCGCTTCGCCTATTGACAGACGACCAAAATTTCATCTTTACAAGGCAAATATTGCAGTAATTAGTGGTGTGGCCTGGGATCATGTTAATGTTTTTCCTACTTTTGGGGAATATATGCTTCAATTTGAAGCATTTATTGACACCATACAGAGCGGTGGAAAATTAATCTACTGTGAGACTGATAAAGAATTACGTAATATTGTTGAATTGAGTAACAGTGAAATTACCAAAATAGGGTACGATATCCCGCCGCATGACGTTAAATCTGGTGTAACATACCTTCTTCCTCAGCATTTGCCACTGAAAGTTTTTGGTGACCATAATCTGATGAATTTAAGTGCTGCGAAACTGGTTTGTAAAGAATTGGGCATATATGAAGAGGCCTTCAATGAGGCAATTGTTTCCTTTAAAGGCGCTGCAAAAAGGCTCGAGCTGTTATTTGCCGGGAAAAACACAAGTGTATTTAAAGATTTTGCACACTCTCCCTCAAAGGTCAAAGCGACAGTTGAGGCAGTAAAGTCACAATTTGAGGAAAGAAAGTTAGTTGCTTGTATAGAATTACACACATTTAGTAGTTTAAATAAAAATTTTTTACTACAATATGCAGATACGATGATCCAGGCAGATAATCCTATCGTATATATTGATGAAAAAACATTTCAACAAAAAAAAATTACACCGTTCAGTGAAATAGATGTTCGAACAGCATTCAAGAACGATCGGCTTACTTTTTTTGATAATGCCAATACTCTTGAGCAATATTTGAGAGGCTTAAATTTTAAGGACACCAACCTGCTCCTGATGAGTTCAGGGAACTTTGGTGGCATGGATTTGATCAAATTGGCACGTGAGTTGAATATTTAAAAGAACAAAACACACCTAAATTTATAAAAATGAACATTATCGGTAAGAACATCAGACAACTTCGCCAGAAAAATGGCTGGAGCCAGGGCGAAGTAGCCAAAAGACTCAACATCTCTATTCCTGCGTTTTCTAAAATTGAGACAGGAATTACAGACATCAACATTTCACGCCTTGCGCAGATCGCTAATCTTTTTGAAGTTTCTACAATGGACATCATCTCTAAAGAAGGGGAAAACCCTCAGTCAGTAAATTTCGAAGAGATCAACAACCTGAAAGCGAAACTTTCTTTGAGAGAAGAAGAAATCATCAAGCTTCAGAAAAAAGTGATCGATCTTTACGAAGAGATCAGAGAAAAATAAGCTCTCTTTTAAGAGAACAGTTTACGCAGCGTAAGGTGCCGCTTTCCGAAAGTGGCACCTGTTGCTTCATGAATGGACAGCATTTTATCATTAAAGTCACCCACCCATGAAAGTTCAAGTTCATCATACTGCTCCATAGGCAAAACATATTCCTTGAGTTTGATGAACAGTGCCGATTCCAGGCCATGCTTCTGATAAGCAGTTTTAGTTCCCATGACGATAGCCCTCATCCTGTTTACGCCCTTCCATCTGCGGTAAACAAATTTCAGTTTTTCGATCAGGCCCAGCTTTCCGTTAAAATCTTTTATCATCTGATTGGCATCAGGTATAATAACTACGAATGAAGCCGGTTCTCCGTTCAAATAAGCGAACCAAATTAACTTTTCGTCCATTATGGTCTCCATCTGTTTAAAACTTTCCTGGAGGGTCTCTTTTTTGATCGGCACAAAATTCTCAAAATCTTTCCAGCCATCATTATAGATTTCCATCAGGTCTTCTACATACTTGTCCGGGTTTTTCTTGGAGAAGTGCTCAAAGGTATAGCCTGGTTTGTTGGCTACCCAGTTGGCAATTTTGGTAAAGCGTTCAGGAAATGGCTTTCTCACAGCGAGGTGGTTGGTGATCTGCTGATAAGAGGTTATAAAACCATAGTTTTCAAAAAATGCCTGGTAATAGGCAGGGTTGTAATTCATCCCGTATGAAGGAGGGCTAAAGCCTTCTACGAGCAATCCCCAGAATGTATCATTCTCCCCAAAATTGACAGGCCCGTCCATCGCCTTCATACCTCTTTCTTTCAGCCATGCTGCTGCGGTATCAAATAATAAAAACGCGGCCTGCTGATCTTCAATGCATTCAAAAAAACCCATTCCGCCGGTAGGCTGCTCGTAATTGTAAGCTTTCTTCTGGTTGATGAAAGCTGCCACTCTGCCAATTGTTTCGCCCTTATCATTTTTAAGGATCCATCTGGTACATTCCCCGTGTTTAAAGAATGGATTTTTGGCAGGGTCAAAAGTTTTTTCCACATCCTGGTCCAGCGGACAAATCCAGTTTTTATCATTTTTATAAACTAAATGCGGGACTTTTAAGAACTCTTTCTTTGTTTGTGAACCAGAAACGGGAATAATTTGCATTGAAGGGGGAGATTTTAAATAAAAAAGCATCTTGATTTAAGATGCTCTATATGTGTTGGTCAGATTACTTAGTAGCTTTCGTCATCGTCATCAAAGTCGTCGAAGGTATCCAGATCATCCAGTGGCAGATCAAAATCATCGTCCTCGTCATCATCATATGTTTTGTTCTTCTCAACGGAGTCAAAAGAATTTTCATCAGTCATTTCCTTGTCCTGTGCCTGATCATCTAATGAACCTTTCTTAACGGATTTTTTTGGATTTGTCATTTGTCTAAAATAAAATTGCCAGAATTATTGATAAGTTAAAAATACAAAAAAACTTTTTGTATAGCACTGCGGCTGTCTTTATTGTTTTTTTTGCTCAACCAAAAATAACACAAAAAGCATTTTAAAAAAAGAACTATTTTTAAAATTGTGCCCCGGATATTTAACTTATTGCAGGTCAGATGGAACCTCTGAAAAAAAAATGAAAGCAAAAAAAAAGTGGTAAAGTTTGCGCTTTACCACTTTTAACACACAAATGAAACCTGAATTGAGATAAGTTTTAGGTTAGGTGAAAAAATATCTTTTGCCAATTCTATAAGAACGCTTTTGCAAACTTTGTTTGCTTTAATATCTATAACAAGTTTAATGCAAATTTAATTTGAAATGAATTATAGTTAGTAAGTGGTAGGGATCATTGAGTAAACGGTAAATGGCTACCTTTTTGGTACTAAAATAGAGATAGTTGTGCCTGAATTACCGTTCTGACTGATGGAAATCTGTATCGGATCTGCCTCAATCTGGTTAATCAGGTTCACCCGTTCCTGGGTCAGGCTCATCCCTTTGCTGTTATGTTTTTCATTCTTAATACGTAACGAATTGTCTATGCCTATACCATCATCTGTAATCTGGATCAGCAGTGAACCTGAAGGCTGCTGATTGATGACAATAGCGAGATTACCTCCTTCTTCTTTCGGCATCAGTCCGTGCCAGATGGCGTTTTCGATATAAGGCTGCAGGATCATGGAGGGGATCATCGTTTCGTCCTGATCGATGTCCCGGCCAATGCTGATGGTGTAATTGAATTTTTCACCAAACCTCATTTTCTCCAGGCTCAGGTACAGTGTCAGGTATTCAATTTCTTCTTCGAGGGATATAAAACTCTTTGTACAGATATCCAGGTTTTTCCGGATCAGCCTTGCGAAGCCCGTGAGTATTTTATTGGCGGAAGAAGTGTTTTTAGTATTGATGTAATGCTGAATGGAGTTCATCACATTGAATACAAAATGCGGGTTCATCATCGCCTGTAAAGCCTGCTGCTCCAGCATCAGTATTTTGTTTTTTAATAACAGGCGCTGCTGGTCTTTATCTTTCTGCTGTTTGGTCACGATGACCGCAATTTTATAAAAGCTGAAACTGGCGAGCAACAGGAGCAGAGCCATGAACCACAGGGATTGCCAGAAATGTTCTTTCAGTACAAAACTTACGCTTACCGGTTTGCTCCACTGGCTGTTGCTGGTCCTTGCACAAAGCTCAAATGTATAATTATCAGGCTCCAGGGAAGAAAATTCAAGTCGCCTGCTCTTAGTTTCAGTCCAGGAGCTGTTCGGATTTAGCCTGTAGCGGTAGGAAATATTATTGTTCTGGAAATCAATAGCGCTGTAGAAGAAGGTGATATTATTGTCTGCCGGTGCAAAGACCATGGGAGAATTGAGGTCAACCAGCTTTTTATTGTTTAGCACTGAAGAGATCAGCACTTTGGGAACCTCCTGCGTTCTGTCAAAGGGGCTGTTGGCAAAGTAAACCAGGCCATGATTGGTTGCGAAAAATGCGGTGTCTTTGTCGGCATATACCTCATTCACATCATTTTCAAGCATGCTGTTGGTAAAATCAAAAGATTCAACCGGATAGTTATCTTTTAGTAAAATCCGGTTTACTGCAATATTGGTTACTACCCATACATAACCGTCCTGGATAAATAACTTTTTGCAGATATTGCTGGCCAGGCCGCTGTCTGTAGTGATGTGTCTGATGACTTTGCCTTTCTGAAAGAAAATTATGCCGTAACCATCAGTAGCAAGTACAGTTGTGCCATCCCCCAGTGTAGCCATATCATTGATCCGCGCACTCAGCAAACCGCCCTTCTGGTGGAAATGTATGGTTTTGTCCTTCGAAAATTCGGAGAACCCACTGGTATTGGAATACCAGAGATGCTTTGACTGATCATAGTATACCCGGTAAGCCCTGCCACTGAAATAGTTTTCTCCCTCTTTGTACGCTGATGAGGAGAAACTGAAATCCTGTATGGGCTGATTAAGTATCACTATTCCTGAAGACAGGGCAAGTGCCAGCTGATTGTCTTTACTGATGCTGAAATTCTTCAGTACAAAACCAGTGTTGTTCTGTTCGCGCAGATAGCGCGGCCTTCCGGGTAATTTATCTGAAATATCCAGCATCCCCAATGCATAATCTGAAGAGAACAGTACTTTTTTTCCGCTCGAATCCATGGCCATTTGTTTAATGGCGCTGAATTTATTGTCAGGCAGGTTCACACAGCTTACCGTATAACCCGGTCTGCTGAGGATATTGATGGTTCCATTGTCCATACCCATCCATAGCCTGTTGTAACTGTCCTTCATCAGGCTTTTGATCCCATTGTTACTTAAACCATGCGTCTGGTCTACCACGTAGATCCTTTTCGACTTTTCAGGTAGCATATAAATGCCGTTGTTGGTTGTGAACCACATGTTTCCCCTGCTATCCCTGATCACCTGGGTAGTCTGCACATTGGAGAGATATTGGATGCGGTGGCCATGCCTGTCAATGTAACTCACGCCGGAGTTGTTAGCCAGCCAGAGTTCCTGCTGATTTTCTGCGTAGAAGTAACCCGGATTGTTTCTGAGCAGGCTGGTATCAATTGGAAATATTAATTTCTGATGCTCAGCATCCCTTAAATTTAAGCCATTGCTGTCCAGCAGTAACATCGTTTTTTCGGGCCGGTTCAGGGCTGTTTTAAAGGATAAGATGCCTGTTGTTTTTTTTACGCTTACAAAGGTTTTGCCATTGTAAAGGTGCAGGGCTTTTGCGCTGACTGCCCAGAGACGTTCCGCTTTGTCTTCGTACATCACGCTGGCGATAAACTGGCTGGAACTATTGCCCGAGACGTATTTTATGGTCGATTTTCCATCCCATTTTACCAGCAGGTTCATGTTGGTCCCAAACCACATGTTGCCCTGGCTGTCTTCGAAGAACGAGATGACGATGCTTTTGAAATTCAGCAATTTCAGCATCCGGTCGTTCTTTTCATTGATGATCTTTCCCTTGTAAAAATAGCTGAGCTGACCGTTTAAGGCGGAAAACCAGATTCTTCCACTGTGATCTTCGTAGAGTTTAATGATTTGGTTATCAGGTAAGCCATCGTCGATAGAGAAAGTCTCAAAAACTTTGCCGTCAAAGCGGCATACCCCGGCATCTGTTGCAACCCAGATATAACCTTTTTTATCCTGCAGCGTAAAGTAACAGGTATTGCTGGGCAAGCCATCTTTTGTATTGAAATGTTTTACAAAGGTGGTTTGTCCATAGCTGTAACTGCACAACAGAAGAAAGCAGTTCAGTAAAAACAGGCGGAAATACCGGATACTATTTGTCACTTGTGAAGCTGGTATAGGATTTAACTTTCTCTGCGAATATGCTTGCCCTTCTGCGCGAAACGGCAATTTTCTCTCCATTTTTTAAGACTACTTCCAGTCCGTTTCTGGAATTGTACTCTTTCAGGTAGTTCAGGTTAACTATACTGGATTTATGGATTCTTACAAACTGGTCATCGGGCAGGAGTTCTTCGTAATCCTTCAGTACACGGGATACGGTTATTTTATCCCTTTTGTCAAGGTGAAATACGGAATAGTTGCTGTCGGCTTCAATTCTGATGATCTCATTCAGTTCGATCAGCGTGTAACCCTGTCCGTTTGGAAGACTCAGTTTACGAATTTCTGTTCCGTCGTTCAGTGCGGAAGATAAATTTTTCAGACGTTCTTTTTTGTCTGTTTCCTGCCCGCTGTACCGGATCATTTTTGAAGCTTTATCAACAGTTTCCCGGAGCTCATCAATGTCTATCGGCTTCAGCAAATAGTCCAGTGCATTTGCCTTGATGGCCTTCAGTGCATACTGGTCAAACGCAGTCGTAAAAACTACCTGCGCATTGTTGTTTTTCGCTTCAGGAATCAGTTCAAAGCCGTTTTTACCCGGCATGGCAATGTCTAAGAAGATCAGGTCCACATCGAAGTTTTTGAGCAGTTCTGTGGCTTCGTCTACTGACTTTGCGATGCCGCAAATATTTACATTTTCGCAGTTTTCCTGTAAAAGAAAATAAAGCGAAGACCGGGCGAATTCTTCATCATCAACTATAATCACATTCAGCACAGGCAGAGGTTTAATGAAAGTGAATTTATTAAAAAAATAGCCTATTGGAGAATTTTTTATTCAATTCCCGAAAACCGGATCAATTTTTCCGGCGTATGTCACGCTAAAGACACGAATTATTCTTTACTACAACGAACCAATAACAACTTAAAATTTCCTACTTATGAAAAACTTTCAACAAGAAGATCAGGAATTGCTGCACAAAGAAAGCGGCATTCTCACTGCTCCGCTGCAACGCAGATCTTTTCTTCAATATGCCGGAGCAGGAGCTGCAGGTATAGCCTTACTTGCTGCCGGATGTAAAAAAGATGACGGCAGTGAAGGTCTCAGGGTCGACGGTGTAAACCTTGGATCTGGTGACGTGGGTATTCTCAATTATGCATATGCCCTGGAGCAACTCGAAGCTGCATTTTACGATGCCGTAGTTAAAGCTCCTTATTCAGGTATAACACCTGCTGAACTTTCACTGTTAACTGATATCAGGGATCATGAACTTGCACACAGGGAATTCTTTAAAAAAGCCCTGGGCACCAGCGCGATTATCGGACTTGAAGTGAATTTTACTGCGATTAATTTTACACAGAGGGCAAGTGTGCTGGCAACGGCTAAAGCATTTGAAGATCTGGGCGTATCTGCATACAATGGTGCTGGTAAACTGATCAAGAGCGCAGACTATCTAGTGCTTGCAGGCAAAATCGTTTCAGTTGAAGCAAGACATGCTGCACTGATCCGTGATTTGATTGAGAATGGAACTTTTGCCAATTCTGAAGTAGTTGACGCAAACGGCCTGGATAAAGCAAGAACACCATCAGAGGTACTTAGTATTGCATCCGCATTTATCAACACTAAAATTAACGCATCTAACTTACCATCTTAATTAAGAAATCATGAATATCATCAATATATTAGACGAAATTGAAAAAGTGGATGGCGAGATCTATGAGCGCTTAAATCCACGCAGGGCTGCAATGAAATCTTTTTACAACTTCGGTTCTAAAATGGCTGTTGCCGCTGTGCCTCTTGCCCTTGGTTCTATGTTTAAAAAAGCATACGGACAGACTACATCTACTGTTATTGACGTGCTTAACTTTGCACTGACTTTAGAATATCTTGAATATTATTTCTATCAGCAGGGTAGTGCAACAGTGGGATTAATTCCTGCAGGTACACCGGCAGTAGCAGCAATCAATACGATCCGTGACCATGAACTGGCACACGTCAATCTGTTGAAAACTGCGATCACTTCTTCAGGTGGTACTCCGGTAAGCTTTACAGCTGCCAATTTTGATTACACCGCAAAAAATACTTTCCCAACGGTATTCAGCAACTATCCGACATTCCTTGCAGTTGCACAGGCATTTGAAGATACAGGTGTTAGAGCATATAAAGGTCAGGCACCTGCCTTAATGGGTAGTCCGAGTGTATTACAAACCGCATTGCAGATCCACTCTGTTGAAGCTCGTCATGCTTCGCATATCCGTCAGATGCGTAAAGCGCCTGCTGGTGGTGGTGTAACTGCTTTAAAACCATGGATTACCGGTGCTAATGACAGCGGTGTTCCACAAGTTGATGCTGTATATAAAGGTGAAGATAATGTGGTGCAGGCGGGTGTTAATATCCCAAGTTTAGGCGTTTCTACCGCTGCAGCTACAGAATCATTTGACGAGTTTTTAGTTAAAGCCGATGTGCTTGCTATTGCCTCGTTATTTATAAAATCATAATAGTTTGTTTAGGTTTAAAATGAAAAAGAGGGCAATTGCCCTCTTTTTTTATACCCTTAAGACCTGATTTTATACTTTAGTAAGTAATTACCTGCTCTTCAAGTTGTTCAGGAAGATCCCGGTAATTGTATTGCTGGCCCCTGAGCTGAGGCTCAAATCCGGCTTCCCTGATCGCATCCTGTATCCCTTTGGCCGTAAAACGGTGCGGTGCACCTGCGGCAGAAACTACGTTTTCCTCGATCATGATCGACCCGAAGTCATTTGCCCCTGCATGTAAACACAGCTGAGCGACATTTTTTCCTACTGTAAGCCATGAGGCCTGTATATTTTTAACATTTGGCAGCATAATCCTGCTGAGCGCCAGCATCCTGATATATTCATCACCCGAAACATCATTGGTTATGCCCCTCAGGCGTTTCAGTAAAGTGCCATCATCCTGGAAAGGCCATGGTATAAATGCTAAAAATCCTTTGGCATGGGCTGGTTTCTCGCTCTGAACTTCCCTGATCCATACCAGGTGTTCAAAACGCTCCTCAATAGTTTCTACATGACCGAACATCATTGTTGCCGAAGTAGTAATATCTAACTGGTGTGCCGCGCGCATCACATCCAGCCATTCCTGTCCGCCACATTTTCCCTTGGAGATCAGCCTCCTTACCCTGTCATTGAGGATTTCTGCGCCTGCGCCTGGGAGAGAATCCATACCTGCAGCTTTTAATGCACTCAAAACCTCAGTATGTGAAAGTTTTTCGAGTTTTGCTACGTGGGCAATTTCAGGTGGGCCGAGTGCATGGAGTTTAAGATCCGGGTAAAGCTCTTTCAGCTTTCTGAATAAGTCTGCATAGAAGTTTAGTCCCAGGTCGGGGTGGTGGCCGCCCTGCAACAGCAGCTGGTCGCCCCCAAGACGGAACGTTTCTTCAATCTTTACCTTATAGGTTTCAATATCCGTGATGTAACTGTCTTCATGTCCCGGTCTTCTGAAGAAGTTGCAGAACTTGCAATTGGCAATACATACATTGGTTGTATTCACGTTGCGGTCGATCTGCCAGGTCACCTTACCGCTTGGAACCTGCTTTTTCCTTAATTCATTGGCCACAAAAGACAGTTCAGCAGTAGAGGCATGTTCATAAAGGAACACGCCCTCTTCTTTTGTCAGGAAGTCGAAATGCAGCGCGCGTTCTAATAAATCAGCAGTATTCATATCAGCAGTATTCATTGTACAAATATAAGGTAACTTCTGCTGTTTTTATTTCACAAGATTATCACATTATAACCTCAAGATTGGGAAGGAGTAAATTTTAGTGTCAGAGTGTGTTTGGCAGCTATGGAATATTTAGCACATTTAGCCAAAATCATTATGCTTATATTTGGCAGAATTATAAATTTTTTATGGTAGACTTCAATCGTTTTACACTAGCTAATGGCCTTCGTGTCCTGGTACATGAAGATGATACAACGCCCATGGCTGTATTAAATATTCTATATGATGTTGGGGCAAGGGATGAAGAAGAAGATAAAACCGGATTTGCACATCTTTTTGAGCACCTGATGTTTGGCGGCTCCGTAAACATACCGAGTTATGATGAGCCCCTGCAAAGGGTAGGAGGGGAGAATAATGCCTTCACCAGCAATGACATCACCAATTATTATATCACTTTACCGGCTACAAATATTGAAACAGCTTTCTGGCTGGAGAGCGACAGGATGCTGAGTCTGGCCTTTTCAGAAAAAAGCCTTGAAACACAGCGTAATGTAGTTTGCGAGGAGTTCAAACAGCGTTACCTGAACCAGCCTTACGGAGATGTATGGCTAAAGCTCAGACCTCTGGCCTATCAGCAGCACCCTTACAAATGGGCAACCATCGGGCAGGACCTGGCACAAATTGAAAATGCATCAATGGAGGATGTGAAAGCATTTTTCTATAAACACTACAATCCTCAGAACGCGATCCTGGTTGTAGGTGGAAATGTGAAAACTGAGGAAGTAAAATTACTGGCAGAAAAGTGGTTTGCCCCAATCCCTGCCGGCAATAAATACCTGAGAAACCTACCCAAAGAGCCTGTACAAACTACTGAGCGCAAGGAAACTGTTGTTGCTAAAGTACCACTAAATGCTTTTTATATGGCTTTTAAGATGCCTGCGCGCAGAGATGCAACCTATCAGGCCTATGATCTGATGGCCGATATACTTTCCCAGGGCCAGTCGTCCAGGTTATACAACAGCCTGCTGAAAGAACAGCAGTTATTCAGTGATATCCACGCCTATATCACCAGTAGTATGGATGAAGGGTTGTTCATCATCGAAGGTAAGCTGAGCGAAGGTGTGGCAATGGACGATGCTGAAGCTGCGGTTTGGGCAGAACTGACAAAAATATCGAATGAAGAGGTTACTGAAACTGAACTTACCAAAGTGAAGAACAAATCGGAATCTATTATGGTATTTGCAGAAATGAGCTTACTGGATAAGGCCATGAACCTTGCTTATTATGAGTTACTCGGTGATGCAGCAGGTTTAAATACCGAGATCGATAAATATCTTGCTGTTGATGCACCAAAGATACACGATGCTGCAAAAAAGACTTTCGTGAGAGAGCAATGTTCCACTTTATACTATTTAACATCTGACAATGCTTGACCGTACACTAATACCTGAGTCGAAACAGGTAAATGAAATCAATTTTATATCTCCTAAAAAACAGGAGCTGGACAATGGGATCAAGGTTTTTACTGTCAATGCGGGTAAACAGGAGCTCGTTCGCATAGAACTGGTTTTTGAAAACGTAAACTGGAATGAATCAAATCCACTGCAGGCTATTGCTGTGAGCCACCTGATCAATAATGGAACAAAAACACTAAGTGCAAGAGAGATTGCCGATAAAGTGGATTATTATGGTGCTTTCCTGCAAACCGATTATGGAGCTGACCAGTCAAGCATCAAAGTATATACGCTGAATAAACACCTGGAGGCCGTGTTGCCTATATTGTGGTCTGTGCTGAATGAAAGTATTTTCCCTCAGCAGGAGCTGGATATCTTTAAACAGAACCAGCAGCAGTCTTTAAAGGTAAGCCTGCAGAAAAACGACTTTATTGCAAGAAAGAATTTCGCGAATGCAATTTTTGGCAATACTGCCTATGGCTCAAATATCGAAGTAGAAGATTACCAGGCCATACAGAGAGAGGAACTGACTACTTATTTCAGTGCAGCATATAAACCTGAGAACTGTACGATTTTTGTGGCAGGGAAATTTGAAGAGCCCGAATATGCTATTTTGAACGCTATTTTCGGTAAAGAATGGAACAATAAGGATGCCTCTGCGATCAACCATTTCTCTTTTGGACCATCCCTAACGGGTGAGCTGTTTATTGAACGTCCTGACGCCATACAATCTGCAATAAGAATGGGCCTGAGGAGCCTGAACAGGACCCATGCTGATTTCCCGGCCTTCCAGGTAATGAATTGCCTGCTTGGCGGGTATTTTGGTTCCAGACTGATGGCCAATATCCGCGAGGATAAAGGTTATACCTATGGTATTGGATCTGCTATTGTTTCAATGAAGGATTCGGGATATTTCTTCATCGCCACTGAAGTAGGGGCAGATGTGTGCAGCAATGCACTGATTGAAATTGAAAAAGAGATTGATCTCCTTAAGTCTGAACTTGTTTCTGATGAGGAACTTGACCTTGTAAGAAACTATATGTTGGGCTCTATGCTGGGCAGTCTCGAAAATGCTTTCTCCCATGCGGATAAATTCAAGAATATCTATTTCTCAGGATTGGGATATGAATACTATGATAATTATATCAAAACAGTCAAATCTATCGGTGCCGAAGAACTGAAAGCCCTGGCCAATAAATATTTGAATACAGAAGAGTTTACCAAAGTTATTGTTGGTAAAAAATAAGGTTGTACTGGCTAACTGTCTTAGCCAGTACTGCTTTGGCATTACAACCAGGGCATGCGGTCATATATTTTATTGTCAGTTCTGCCTCATATTCGTTTCATTAACTGAAACTATTTCGGATTGGCAATAATTTGTGTACCTTTGCCCGGCAAGTAATAACTCCTAATTATTTGCTATGCAACTCGATCCCCAAAAATTTATTGCTGAAGGCCTGACATACGATGACGTATTATTAGTTCCTTCCTACTCTGAAGTTCTTCCGCGTGATGTAGATACGGGAAGTTACCTGACCAGAAAAATCCGTATAAATGTACCAATAGTATCTGCTGCGATGGATACCGTAACAGAGGCTGGACTGGCTATTGCCATTGCCCAGGCTGGTGGTATCGGTATACTGCACAAAAATATGAGCATTGAGCGCCAGGCTGATGAAGTCAGCAAAGTAAAACGCTCTGAAAGCGGAATGATCCAGGATCCTGTTACACTACGTGCAGACGCAGTGATTTCAGATGCTTTCCAGATCATGACCAAATACAAAATCGGTGGTATCCCTGTTATCGACAAAGACAATAAACTTGTGGGTATCATCACTAACCGCGACCTGCGTTTTCAAAAAGATATGCAGCGCCCGGTATCTGAAGTAATGACCAGTGAGAACCTGATCACCGCTCCTGAAGGCACCACGCTGATCCAGGCTGAGGAAATCCTTCAGGATTATAAAATTGAAAAACTTCCCGTAATCAGTAAAGATGGTCACCTTGCAGGACTGATCACTTTCAAAGATATCCAGAAATATAAAAACTATCCTAAAGCCTGTAAAGATGAGCGTGGCCGGTTAAGAGTTGGTGCGGCCGTTGGGGTTGCTGCCGATAATATCGACCGCGTCGCTGCATTGGTTCAGGCTGGAGTGGATGTAGTAACCGTTGATACCGCACACGGACATTCAAAAGGCGTAATTGATATGGTAAGAGCCATCAAAGCCCGCTTTCCTGAGCTGCAGGTGATCGCTGGGAACATCGCTACTGCTGATGCAGCAAGAGCACTTGCAGAAGCTGGTGCAGATGCTGTAAAAGTTGGTATTGGTCCAGGTTCCATTTGTACCACCAGAATTATAGCAGGTGTGGGAGTACCTCAGCTATATGCAGTTTATGAATGTGCCCAGGCATTAAAAGGAACAGGAATCCCTGTTATTGCCGATGGTGGTATCAAACAAACAGGGGATATTGTTAAAGCACTGGCAGCAGGAGCAAGCTCAATTATGGCGGGCTCCTTATTTGCAGGAGTAGAAGAGTCTCCGGGTGAGACAATCATCTATGAAGGCCGTAAATTTAAATCTTACCGTGGTATGGGTTCTGTAGAAGCAATGCAGGTTGGTTCTAAAGACCGTTACTTCCAGGATGATGAAGATGTGGTTACCAAACTTGTTCCTGAAGGTATTGTTGGCCGTGTTCCTTATAAAGGAACGCTGGCAGAAGTGATCTATCAGTATGTAGGCGGCCTGAGGGCAGGAATGCATTACTGCGGAGCTGCAACGATCGAACAATTACAGGAAGCTAAATTTGTTCGTATTACCGCTGCCGGAATGAGGGAAAGCCATCCTCATGATATCTCCATCACCAAAGAAGCACCAAACTATTCACGTTAATCTATCGTATTATAACGCTACTGAAATCATCTCATGCCACAGGGCACTGAGATGATTTTTTATTTTTAACCTAAATTATCTCTCTACAGAATGAAATCAATATGTGTGTATTGCGGGGCCAACTTTAATGGTGATCCAATTTTACTGAAGGCAGTAGAAGAACTTGCAGCAGCCTTTGCTGATCAGAATATCCGTTTAATTTATGGGGGTGGCAGCGTAGGCGTAATGGGAATTATCGCTGATGCCGTATTGAAAAACAACGGGCTGGTAACCGGCGTGATCCCACAGTTCCTGCTCGACCTGGAAGTGGGCCATATGGAGGTGACCGAGCTGATCGTTACTGCGAATATGCATGAGCGCAAACAGAAAATGGCTGATCTTGCAGATGGCTTTATCATCCTGCCCGGCGGTTTCGGAACACTCGAAGAATTTTTCGAAGTACTGACCTGGCTGCAGCTGGGCCTGCACAATAAAGCTATAGGTGTCTTGAATGTGAATGGTTTCTATGACCATCTTTTTGCCCAGATGGATGTAATGGTAGAGCAGCGTATGCTCAAACCAAACAACAGGGCGCTTGTTATCAACTCAGATCAGCCATTAGATTTGCTGGAAAAGATGAAAGCTTTTACAGCGGTACCTGATCCTGTTTGGTTTAAAGACCGTGATCTGATTTAAATTCGCCCTTCAAAGCCGCTTTATCCACGAATTGGTCGTATACTGCTCGTATTTGGTCATTGTTAAAACTATAGTCTGACTAAACTTAAACTATACTTCAACTATACCATGTCTACCCCATGTCAACTACAACTCAACCGCTAGTCGACCTAAAGGGTAGACATGCGGTTGAGTTGCGGTCTGGTTGGGGTTCATCTGGGGTAGACATGGTATAGTCCGAGTATAGACTGGATATAGTTGAACACTAGTTCCAACACGACCAGGGTACGAACAAAGTACGGCTGAAACATTGAAAACAAAGCTTAAACAATGCGTGTACAACGTACAATAAGCCCTTTTAGTCCAGCGAAATTTATATTTCATTCGCTCTAATTTGAGAGATTACTTTTATCTTGCCTTTATGGATATCGAATTCAATAAAAACGAAGACGTCAATAAACAGCTGGTATACGAGGTTAAAACCCGGCTGAAAACTATATATAAAGGTGGTGGGGAGAAGAGTGCAGCTAAGCAAAAAGAAAAAGGTAAAATGCTGGCGAGGGAGAGGGTTGCTTACCTGATAGACGAAGGTACAGAATTGATGGAAGTCGGAGCCTTTGCTGCTGAAGGAATGTATGCAGAACAAGGGGGCTGCCCTGCAGCGGGAGTGGTCTGTGGTATTGGTTATGTTTCAGGCCGGCAGTGTATGATCGTTGCCAACGATGCAACTGTTAAAGCCGGCGCCTGGTTCCCGATGACGGCCAAGAAAAACCTTCGCGCGCAGGAAATTGCAATGGAAAACCGGTTGCCGGTGATCTACCTGGTTGACAGCGCAGGCGTATATCTGCCGATGCAGGATGAAATTTTTCCGGATAAGGAACATTTCGGCAGGATGTTCAGAAACAATGCAATCATGTCTGCTGATGGTATTGTACAGATTTCTGCGATCATGGGTTCATGTGTTGCCGGTGGCGCATATCTGCCTATTATGAGTGATGAAGCAATGATTGTTGAAGGCACCGGTTCCGTATTTCTTGCAGGATCTTACCTCGTGAAATCGGCAATCGGGGAGGAAGTCGATAATGAGACCCTTGGCGGTGCAGCAACACATAGTGAAATATCAGGCGTTACGGACTATAAACATCCAAATGACCGGGCATGCCTGGATAGCATACGGAATATCA
Source organism: Pedobacter sp. (assembly GCF_040513095.1). Taxonomy (GTDB): domain Bacteria; phylum Bacteroidota; class Bacteroidia; order Sphingobacteriales; family Sphingobacteriaceae; genus Pedobacter. The sequence continues at coordinate 19,639 of NZ_JBEVDX010000173.1, forward strand.
TGAGTATGCTGGGGCAGCCCGAAAATGCCGGTTTCAGCAGGATCAAATCTGCGGCACCCAAACTGGACCCGCAGGAGATTTATGGTCTGCTTCCGGAAAGCCGGGAAAAGCAATACGACATGCATGAAATTATTTACCGGCTGACAGATGGATCTGAATTTGAAGAATATAAAAAGGAATACGGGCAAAGCATCATTTGTGGCCTGGGAAGAATTGACGGCTGGGCAGTTGGTATTGTTGCCAACCAGCGGAAGGTTGTAAAGTCTAAAAAGGGAGAAATGCAGTTTGGCGGAGTCATCTATTCCGACAGTGCAGATAAAGCAGCCCGGTTCATTATGAACTGTAACCAGAAAAAAATCCCGCTGGTGTTTCTGCAGGATGTGACAGGTTTTATGGTTGGCAGCAGATCTGAACATGGTGGTATCATCAAAGATGGCGCGAAGATGGTAAATGCTGTTGCAAACTCAGTGGTTCCGAAATTCACTATTGTGATCGGGAATTCCTATGGTGCCGGCAATTACGCCATGTGTGGTAAAGCCTATGACCCAAGATTGATTTATGCCTGGCCAACGGCTAAAATAGCCGTCATGGGCGGCGCTCAGGCAGCAAAAACATTGCTTCAGATTCAGGCAGCTGCACTGAAAGACAGGGCTGAAGAAATCACTCCCGCAAAGGAGGCAGAATTGTTAAAACAGATCACTGAGAGATACGATAGCCAGACCAGTCCATATTATGCGGCGTCCAGGTTATGGGTAGATGGAATTATTGATCCGCTGGAAACACGAAAGGTGATTTCTATGGGAATAGAAGCAGCTAATCAGTCGCCAATAAAAAGACAATTCAATGTCGGAATTATCCAGACCTAGTAGCTAAATTTGATGTAGATATGAGGAGATTAATCTTTTGTTTACTGCTGCTTGCAGGCGGTATAAATAATGCATACAGTCAGGTTAAAACGATTTTACTGGATGCGCGTGACCGTATTGTGGCAGACTCTGCGCTGGCGATTAATTACGCTGTATTTGGCAAAGTGGAAGGAGATACCGTTTATACCTTCAAAAAGTTTGATTTTGATGGCGTATTACTCACTTCCGGTACCTTTAAAGACGATAGTTTACAGGTGCCTCACGGTCAGTTTGTATATTATGACTGGATCACACCGGATAATAACTATACCAACTTAGGTTATGAGATCAATGGTAAAGCCAGATATGTGGTACTGACCGGTAGATATATAAATGGACTGCGTTTTGGAAAATGGCTCAGTTTTTATGCAGATGGAAAAGTTAAACAGATGGCCAACTATAGCCAGGGAAAATTAAACGGATTATACCAATCGTACGACAACAATGGAAAGGTGCAGATCTCCGGTGTATATGTCAGTGATAAAAAGAACGGCCCATGGATCTTAAGGGGCGGGAAGCAGGAAGATGAGTATGCTGACGATAAACTGATCTCTTCGCTGACAGGTAAGAAGCTGCGGGACAAACAGGCAGAGCGCAAAAATGTCAATTAAGGGGGTTAACGTTTTGCGCATCTCATATTAAAGCTTAATTTTGTATATCAATTAACGCCGGTAAATTTTACGCATCTTTCAAATGCAAACATCGCCGGAGTTATCATAGAAAATAAATTATGGACACTACTCAAGAAATAGAACACGTTCAATGCCTTATTATTGGTTCGGGCCCTGCGGGATACACTGCGGCAATTTATGCTGCAAGAGCAGATCTCAAACCAGTATTATATACCGGTATGGAAGCTGGGGGACAACTGACACAGACAACTGATGTCGATAATTTTCCGGGATATCCCAACGGAGTAATGGGACCTGAAATGATGGAGGATTTCCGCAAACAGGCAGAGCGGTTCGGAACTGATATCCGTTTTGGTTATGTAAGTTCAGTAGATTTCTCTTCAATGCCACACAAAGTGGTTGTGGATGAGATCAAAACGATTACTGCTGATACTGTGATTATCTCTACAGGTGCTACAGCTAAATGGCTGGGTTTACCGAGTGAATCCCACTACAACGGTTTCGGCGTTTCGGCATGTGCTGTTTGTGATGGTTTCTTTTTCAGGGGACAGGATGTAGCGATCGTTGGTGCCGGAGATACTGCTGCTGAAGAGGCAACATACCTTGCCAAATTATGTAAAAAAGTATATATGCTTGTTCGCCGCGACGAATTCAGAGCTTCCAAAGCAATGGTGAACCGCGTACTGAATACACCAAATATAGAAGTGATCTATAATTCTGAAGCCAAAGAAGTACTGGGTAATGGTAAAAACGTAACTGGCCTGAGAATTCACAATAACCAGACTGGCCTCGAGTCGGATCTTGAAGTTGAAGGTTTCTTTGTAGCCATTGGTCATAAACCGAATACAGATATGTTTAAAGGATGGCTGGAAATGGATGATACCGGTTATTTAAAAACTATTCCGGGGACTACAAAAACCAATATTGAAGGTGTTTTTGCCTGTGGTGATGTGCAGGATCACTATTACCGCCAGGCTATTACTGCTGCAGGTTCAGGATGTATGGCAGCACTGGATGCCGAGCGTTACCTTGCAGCAAAAGAAGACGAGGTAAAAGTACTATCTTAAATGATCGAACGTTTTAACCATTAATAAGTAATAAATGAATTGGGCCTGCTGGTTTGCACTCGCAGGCCCAATTCATTTAATATAGTTTACTGACAGTCATGCATATTTATTTTGCGTTTTAACTGGTTATTATTGCTTAATTCTGTTTGAAATATTGAGAAAGTTATGTCTTTGAATTGTTAGAAGGCCATATTGCATGCTTACTCTGCAATATTACGGTCAATTCACCGACACATTTTACGTAAACTCCGGAGAAGGTTGATTTTATAGTATAAAAATCATAAATTCAGTTTACAAAGTTGATAAAACGATTTAACATACCTATTTTGATAGAAAAAGGACTTGATGTAAAGAAACTATGGATGAAAATAGCTTGTGATAATGATCACAAGTCATTTGAACAGTTCTTTCTTATCTACAATACCCGGCTGATAAAATTCTGTGAGCTGTATGTTAATAAAAAAGAAATAGCAGAAGAAATCGTAGCTGACGTATTTGTAAATTTCTGGAACCAACGCATGAAGATGCTCGGGGTAGAAAATCTCGAAACCTACATTTTTATCTCGGTGAAAAACCGGTCACTCAATCATCTCAGAAAAAACGCTGCCGTGCAGCTGGTTCAGATTGAAGATAGCCATAGTGAAATTGTAGCCTACAGCAATCCTGAAGCAGAGATTGAAAGAAAGGAGTTGTTCTTTAAACTCGATCAGGCTATTGATACCCTTCCGCAACAATGTAAAATTATCTTCCAGCTTGTAAAAGAAGATGGAATGAAGTACAAAGAGGTTGCTGAGATCCTGAATATTTCACATAAAACAGTGCAGACACAGATATTGAGGGCAATGAAGAAACTTAGTGTGGAGATGAGTCCTTATCTTACCGTCAAGAATTTCTTTTCGAAATTTGTATAATGTCTGTATAAGTATTGTATATATATAGCAATGCACATTGTATATAGTAGTCAAATTTTAAAATCGCATAGTTTCTAAGATCCTCCGGCTTCGCTGAATAAGATAGTTACATCTTTATCTGAGGATTATCTGCAGCGCGGTGGATTGTAAATTCCCCTGGATTATCTTTTCAAAAAAATAAGCTATATGGTGCCGGGGCATTCTCGTGCCCTTCAGCAGCAGGCAGCCCCGGCAACATATAGCTTATTTTAACAGATGCAGATTCCCTTTCTTTTTATAGCAACTGATATATAAAATAAGATATTCACCAGCATTTTTATATAAAAAATGTTAAAATCACATAACCGGACTATATTTTCTCTTTTTTCAAATATAATTCCGTTCGAAAAACTAGTTTTTTTCTGGTTTTTACAAGTTTACTAATGTAAACCGCCTTATAAAAAATGCTTTTTTAGTTGAATTGGCCTTGTGTGAAGATTTTTAATACTCAAAATCATGCTAAGTGTTCAAAATACACTAACCTTACCAATTTTATTTTACTTTCCTGTAAGCATTTTATAAAAGTTCCGTGTCTATATAGGTGAACGCTCTTAAAAGGATACTGAATGGAAAAAGATAGGTTTATTGAGTTGCTTACCAAAGATCTGACTGGAGAAATCACAGTGGATGAGAAGCGCGAATTAATCTACTTACGTGGGGAGCCTTTTTATGACCGTAAAGAAGAGGATCTGTTGAGAGCTTACTGGTCTAACAGCCATAAGGTGGAATATGACAGCACTTCGCTCTTTAAACGAATTCAGCAAAAAATAGAGAAGGGTGAAACTGGTGAGGAAGACTTTCCGGAGCATGCGGATAATAAAGATAATATAGAGGATGAAATATCCGCTACGCCATTATTGGACTGGATGTCCAAATCAGCAGCAGGCTTATTGATCCTCTGCTGTACTTTTTTTGTATACCATAGTTTTCTGACCTATAGAAAAGAACTTATTATTAAAGAGACACCAAAGGGAGTCCGCTCTGTATTTACATTAACAGACGGAACAGAGATCAGGCTTAATGCCGACAGCAGGTTAGAATATCCGTCTCACTTTTCTGATTCTACCAGAGAGGTGTTTTTGATTGGAGAAGCTTTTTTTGATGTGAGCAAGGACGCGGCTCACCCTTTTATAATACATACCAAGGATATGGACATTAAAGTACTGGGCACAACTTTTAATGTAAAAGCTTACTCCAATGAAAGCCTTACCGAAACCACTTTGCTCAATGGTGCAATCACTGTTACCCTGAACAATCCATCAAAGAAACAGATCTATTTAAAACCCTCACAAAAACTTGTGTTCAGAAATCCTCGTAGTGATAAGAGGAGGGGAGCCCTGAACAGTACAGATATTGATACTTCCATGAGACAGCTGACCTATTTTGAGCCTGATCATGCTACCATTATAGAAACCTCCTGGACAAATAATAAACTGACTTTCAAAAATGAAGATTTCTCAACGTTAGCCAGAAGTATGGAAAGATGGTATAACGTAGATATCAGCTTCGACAACGAGAACCCAAAACAACTGAGATTTACCGGCATCATAGAAAAAGAGAATATAGGGGAAGCGCTTAAAGCTCTCCAGCTCACAGAAAAGTTTAATTACACCATAAATGATTCTGCAATCAGAATTTTCTAATCAAAGCACAACTATTATAAACAAAATAAAAAACAACTAACCCAGATCATATGAGAGAGATTTCCACGTAAGCAATGACATGCGGGAGTATTCCATTCCCAAATCGAGCAAAAAACCAATTGTCTATTTTTTAACTTCCAGACGGAAGCTTGAATTATCACGCTAACAATAACTAGTATGAAATTTTTATCGCGCTTAAAACGCGCAGTACCAAAAAATGCGCCAGCAAAATCAATGGCCATAATTAAAGTTACATGCGGACTGCTGCTTACACTTAATCTAAGTGCAGTTGCCGGTGTATACTCACAAAAGAGAATCTCTGTAAAAGTGACCTCTGCAGAATTTACTGATGTACTTGCACAGATTGAAGCCAAATCAGGGTACAGGTTCATGTTCAGTAACCGTAAAATCCCAGCAGGAAAAACTATCAGTATAGATGTTACTGACAAAGATGTTCCTTTCATTTTAAATGAAACCCTTAAAAATACCGGCTTTACATTCAATATGCTGGCAAATAACCTGATCGTAATTGTTCCGGTTGGAGAAAAAGCAGCTGATATCGTTGTAAAAGGTAAAATCACTGACGAAACAGGTTTACCGGTAATTGGTGCTTCTGTTCAGGTTAAAGGTGGTAAAGGTGGTGCTACTACAAATGCTGAAGGTTTGTTCTCTTTAAGCGTACCCGATAATGCAGTCCTTGTAGTATCTTATATAGGTTATGCATCACAGGAAATTCCTGTTAATGGCAGAACTACAATTAACGTAAGTATCAAACCAAATGCAAACGACCTGAATGAGGTTGTTGTAACTGCTTTAGGTATCACCAAAGACCAGAAAACATTAGGTTACTCTGTAACTAAAGTTGGCGGCGAAACTATGGATAAAGCAAGGGAATCAAACATTGCCAACTCATTGAGCGGCCGCGTGGCAGGTTTAAGTGTAGGGGGTACAAGTGGTGGTCCTGGTGCTTCTGCAAGGTTGAATATCCGTGGTGCTACTTCATTTACTGGTAGTACTACTCCTTTGATCGTTATCGACGGTGTGCCGATCGACAACTCCCAAAGAGGAACAGGTGCAGGCCAGTATGGCGGATCTGACGGTGGTGATGGTTTTTCCAACATCAACCCGGATGACGTAGAAAGCATGACCGTTCTGAAAGGATCAACTGCTTCTGCATTATATGGTGCCAGAGCTGCAAATGGTGTAATCAACATTACTACTAAATCAGGTAAAAAAGGCAGAGTACAAATTGAATACAATGCCAACTTACAATTTGATAAAGCAGTAGATAACTCTGACTACCAATACGAATATGGTCAGGGACAGCAAGGTGCAAGACCAACAAACCAAAATTCTGCTATCAGCTCTGGCCTGTATTCATGGGGAGAGAAATTAGACGGCGCGCAAACTATTGCTGCTGATGGTCAGCTTCACCCATATTCAGCCGTAACCGATAATGTTAGTACTTTCTACCGTACTGCCCCAAGTTTCACTAACAGTGTTTCTATAGCAGGTGGTGGCGAAAAAGGAACTTACCGTTTTTCTGCAGCTAATCTGGATGCAAAATCGGTGTTGCCTAACAGTGGCCTGGTAAGAAAAACTTTCAACTTCAGTACTAATCAGCAGCTGACAGACAAGTTATCTTTTAACCTGGTTGCCAACTATATCGATCAGCAGGACAAAAACAAAGCTTATTTGAGTGATTCACCATTAAACGCTAACTATGCTGTTCAATTCCTGCCTACAAGTTTAGATGTAACAACTTTGGCTCCGGGATACAATACAGTAACCGGTGCGGAGATGAGCTGGAATGATAACTCATACGTGACTAATCCTTATTTTGTAACCAGCCAGCTGGTAAATGATAACTCCCGTAAACGTTTTATTGCGGTATCATCTGCCAAATATGCTTTCACAAGCTACCTGTCTTTACAGGCACGTTTAGGTTATGACCTTACTAATGACCGTTCTCTTTCGGTAACTCCTTATGGAACAGCTTACTCTAACAGTGGTTTAGGTCAGTTAAATGGTCTTTCACAGGCGCAGAGAACAGAGATGAACACTGACGTATTGTTAAGTTTCAACAAAGAAGTTGTAAAGGATTTTAATGTTAGTGCAAGTGCCGGAGGAAACTACCGTAAAGCAACTTATGAACAAACAGGTTCAAGTGGTAACAGTTTCATTATTCCATATCTGTACACACCTTCTAACCTTAGAACGAGAAACGTTAATTACGATTATAACGCAAGAGAAACGCAGTCTGCATATTATACTGCCGATTTCACTTATAAAAACTTATTAACGCTGAGTACTACCGGCCGTTACGATCAGTTCTCTACACTGCCAGTTAATCAAAACAGTATCTTTACCCCATCAGTATCAACCAGCTTTGTTTTCTCACAGCTGACAAATTGGGAGCCGTTAAGTTTTGGTAAATTACGTGCGTCATATGCTAAAACCAGCGGTGAGCCGGCACAAGCTTATTTGACCCAGCAATATTACACTATCGGAAATTCGATCAACGGTACAACTGCAGCAAGCTTCAGCAATATTTTGCCGAATGCAAACCTGAAGCCATACTCATTGTCAGAAATTGAGTTTGGTACAGAATTGAAATTCCTGAACAACAGGATTGGTGTTGATGCTGCATTCTTCAGAAGAAAAACTGAGGGTGAAGTAGTTCAGGCAACAACTTCTGTAGCTTCAGGATTTGAGTCGAGATATGTGAATCTGGGATCGACAAAAAATACAGGTATTGAGGTGATGTTAAGCGGTACACCGGTTAAAACTGATGATTTCAGCTGGAATTCAAGCTTCAACTTTACCAATGTTAAGACAGAAGTATTGAGCATTGACGGCGGTACAAACGCCCCGTTAAACACTGGTACTTACAGACCTGGTGATGCATATATCGGAGTTGTTCAAGGTTACGGTGTAGCTCAGATCATGGCTTACGATTATAAATATGATGCCAATGGAAACATTGTAATTGGTGCCAATGGTATTCCGCTGCGTGGTGATCTTAAACCACAGGGATCTGGTCTTCCAAAAATTTATGGTGGTTTCAATAACGATTTCCAATACAAAAACTGGAACCTGGGCTTCCTGATTGATTATAGATTCGGTAACAAAATCCTTTCGGCAACTGAATTCTACTCTTATACTTATGGATTAAACAAAGCTACTTTGCCAGGTCGTGATGGTGGTGTTGTTGCTCAGGGTGTAAAAGAAGATGGCTCAGTAAATACTACAAATGTAGGCGCTCAGAACTATTACACCGGCTTAATGCAGAATGTGAATAGTCTTGCAGTGTTAGACGGTAGCTTTATCAAATTCCGTCAGGCTACATTGGGTTACACGTTTAAACAAAACATGCTTGGTAAACTTCCATTCTCTTCTATAAGCGTTAACCTTGTAGCACGTAACTTATTCACAATCATGAAACATACTGATAATATTGATCCTGAGAATACTTTCTCTTCACAAGTTGCCCTTGCAGGTGTTGAAGGCGGAGCATTGCCTTTCACAAGAACTTATGGTTTCAATGTTAACTTCAAATTTAAATAGACAGCTATGAAAAAAATATTAACATACCTGGCTTTTTCTGCGGTAGTAATTACCTCGTCTTGTTCTAAAGAAGATCTTGGCGAAACAAATACTGACCCGAAAGCTGGTACAATTACAAATACAGATCCAAATTTCCTGCTTACCTCCGGTGAGCTTGGATACGCAAATACCGGTTATACCCAGTTACTATATCAATCTATGGCAATCCAGGGTCTGGCAAGTACTTTAGGTTACTACGGAAACGGTGATAAATATGTAAATACAAGCGGTACTATCGGCTACCAGGCAAGGATCTGGAATGAAGGTTACACTGCATTAAGTAAACTGGACCAGGCCATTAAAGTTGGTACTGCTCAGGATGCAAGTAAATTCAGAAATGTAATCCAGGTGGCGAAAATCAATCAGATTTTCTTGTTCCAAAGGATTGCTGATGCTTACGGTGCAGTTCCTTTTTCTGAAGCATTAATGGCTCAGGCAGGAAACGTTACTCCTAAGTACGATTCTCAACAGGCTATCTATACAGCATTGCTAACTAACCTGCAGGCTGCTATTACTGCCCTTGATCCGGCAGCAGGAACGGTTACTGGTGATACTTATTTCTCCGGTGATGTTGCAAAATGGAGAAAAGCCGGTTATTCATTGATGCTGAGATTAGCTATGCGTTTAACTAAAGTTGATCCTGCTACAGCAAAAACCTGGGCAGAGAGAGCTTACACAGGTGGTGTAATGGCCAGCAATGCTGACAATATGATTTTCAAAACTGATGGTAACTTCGACGATACAAGAAATGCAAGTACTGGTGCGCTACTGGTAACTGACGATTTCCAGCAGGTTAGATGGAGCCAGACTTTCATCAACTTCCTGAAAGCATCTAATGATCCACGTATCAGTGCTATCGCAGAAATTTCTGCTCCGGGTGCGGTAAACAACAAAAACAGCACCCTAGTAGGTGACAATACTGCTGCTGTTCAGGTTGGTATGCCAAATGGCTATGATCTTGGTGAAGGGGCTACCAATATCGCACGTGCTGCGGGATATCCGGGCGCTTCAGGTACAGGTAGTGATGTAGCTGCCCTGGGTAATTATTCAAGACCAAGGGTTGCTGTGTTTATTCAACAAAACGCACCAATCATCACGCTTTCGTATGCTGAAACTGAATACCTGCTTGCTGAAGCTGCTTTCCGCGGCTGGGCAGTAGGTGCAAATGCCGCTACGCATTACGCGAGTGCATTAACTGCTTCATTAACAGGATTGGCACAAATCAATACTGCTGCAACGATTGCTGACGGTACTGCTGCTGCCTTTGCAGCTGCTCATCCTTTGGTTGCCGGTCAGGAATTAAAAATGATCAACGAACAATACTGGGCTAATGAAAATGCTACTTTTAGCTTTATCGAAAGCTGGTCTAACTGGAGAAGATCTGGTTTCCCTGTACTTACTCCGGTAAACTATACAGGTAACGTAACTAACGGTACAATTCCAAGAAGGATGATCTATCCTCAAACAGAGAGAACTGCTAACGGCACCAACTATCTTGCTGCTGTTGCAACTTTAACTGGCGGCGACTTCCTTACCTCAAGGGTTTGGTGGGACGTAGCTAACTAATAAATAGAAAGAACTCCTGCCGTTGTGCAATTATTTTGATGAAAATTCAAATAATAGTATTTCGGTAGGAGTTGTTTCTTTTTTTTTTAAGATATTACAGGCTTATTTGCACCGGACCACTATTTAACGTAAAATAAGCTGTCAAAATGAGATATTTTAAGGCTTCTTAACAGGTTCCTTAACGCTCATGGGAAAAATCAGCAGGAACTGCTAGTTTCATCAAGCTAAAAAATAAGTAATGAAACCTGCATAAGATTACAACTTATAATAAATCTGAACAATCTTATGCAAGCTTCATGACCATTGAAAAACGATATATTCAGATGAAAAAAATGAATTGGGTAGTTGTATGTTTAATACTGCTATCTGTAAAAGTACAGGCCCAGAATGGCGTACACCAACAATCTACGATTTATGAGTGGCCCAAAGATCAGGCGGTAAAAACAAAATTAGATCAGTGGCAGGACCAGAAGTTCGGAATGCTCATCCATTGGGGACTATATGCTGTCCCCGGAATTATAGAATCCTGGGAACTTTGCAATGAAAGCTGGATCGAGCGTCCAGATAGTACAGTAGCTTATGAAGACTACAAAAAGTGGTACTGGGGACTCAGCAAAGAGTTTAACCCGGTAAAATTTAACCCAGACCAATGGGCAAAAGCAGGTAAAGATGCTGGTATGAAATATATGATCTTTACCACCAAACATCACGATGGCTTCTCGATGTTTGACACCAAACAATCCGACTTCAATATTGCCTCCGGCCCCTTCGCCAATAATCCCAAAGCTGATGTAGCTAAATATGTTTTCGATGCATTCAGAAAACAGGGTTTTATGATCGGCGCCTATTTCTCCAAACCGGACTGGCATTCTCAATATTTCTGGTGGTCTAAATACGCGACCCCAGACCGCAACACAAATTACGATATCAGAAAGTACCCATGGAGATGGAATCAGTTTAAAACTTTTGCCTATAACCAGATCGGCGAACTGATGCATAACTATGGTTCTATAGACATTCTCTGGCTGGACGGAGGATGGGTGCGTCCGCTCGAAACCGTCAACGATGAGGTGAGAAGCTGGGGTGCTGCTATTCCTGAATGGGACCAGCAGATCGACATGCCTAAGATTGCCACAATGGCAAGAGAGGCGCAGCCTGGTCTTTTGATGGTAGACAGAACGGTACATGGCCCTTACGAAAACTATCAGACTCCGGAACAAACCATTCCCAAAACACAACAGGACCATCCATGGGAAAGCTGCCTGACACTCGGCAACGCCTGGGGCTTTGTGAAAAACGACCAGTACAAAACACCAAACCAGGTGATCAGCTCGCTGGTAGAGGTGGTTGCAAAAGGAGGCAGTTTACTGCTTGGAGTTGGACCACGACCTGACGGGACATTCCCAGAGGTTGCTACACAGCGTCTCGTAGAGATAGGCAAATGGATGAAAGCCAATGGCAAAGCTATTTACGGCACAAGGATTACTCCTGATTATCACCAGGGAAATACCTGGTTTACCGAGAGCAAAAATAAGCTGACCAAAAACGCTATTTACACCTTCAAGGAAAAGCTTCCTGCAACTACAATTGAATGGAATGGCAATGCACCGAAAAAAGGTGGCAAAATGGTCCTGCTCAATACCAATCAACCGGTGAAATGGGAGCTGAGCGGCACAACAGTCAAAGTTCATCTTCCGGAATCAATAAAAAATAATACTACTGTTTACGGTGCACTGGCATTTTCATACCCTGCACAATAATTATAATTATGTTTAAAATGACACTTCAGCGCTTTCATCTTCCTGTAAAAAGTTTGATGCTTGGCGGTACACTGATCCTGGCAGCTATCAGCGGTCAGGCATTGGCACAGACTAAATCTTCTGTGCAACTGACTAAATATGTTGATCCTTTTATCGGAACAGGCGGCCATGGCCACGTCTTTGTAGGTGCAGACGTACCTTTTGGTGCAGTGCAGCTTGGAATAAGGAATCTGTCTACGGGCTGGGACTGGTGTTCAGGTTACCATTACAGTGATTCTACCATCACTGGAATTTCCCATACACACCTCAGTGGTACAGGTATTGGTGATCTGGGAGACATCTCTGTCATGCCAGTAACCGGTGATGTGAAAATGACTGAAGGTAAAGCCGGCGACCTGCAAAGTGGTTTTACTTCTTTGTTCTCTCACAAAGATGAAACCGCTAAGCCAGGATATTATAGTGTAATGCTTAAACGATATAGCATTAAAGCTGAGCTGACTGCCAGCAAGAGAGTAGGCTTTCACAAATATACTTTTCCTGCCGGACAGCAGCCTAAGATTATCATCAACCTGAAACAGGGTATAGGATGGGATGCACCAGTGGAAACTTTCATCCGTCAGGAAAATGATACTACAATATCCGGTTACCGTTCTTCCAAAGGCTGGGCAGCAGACCAGCGGATTTATTTTACTGCTGTATTTTCAAGACCGATCAAAAAATTCTCTGTATCTGACAGCACTGTTACCAAAGCCGGTACCGAACTGAAGGCGCAAGGGGTATTAGGTCTGGCTGTTTTTGATGCAAAAGACAGCAGCCCGATCCAGTTGAAGGTTGCAATCTCGCCAGTAAGCGTAGAAAATGCGAAACTGAATATGAAAACTGAAATTCCGGGCTGGAACTTCGCCGCTCAGGTGGCCAAAGCTGATGCAGAATGGAATAAGGAACTGAGCAGGGTAGTCATCAAGAGTGATGATCCTAAACAAATGAAAATCTTTTATACCGCTTTATACCACACCATGATCGCTCCTTCATTGTTCAATGATGTGAACGGTGACTATATGGGTACGGATAAAAAAGTTTATAAAAATGCCCCTTTCACCAATTATACAACATTCTCTTTATGGGATACCTACAGGGCTGCAATGCCTTTGCTAACGCTGATCAACAGTGAAAAAGCAGGGGATATGGTAAACACCTGGCTGGCAATTTACCAGCAGCAGGGCAGGTTACCGGTATGGCATTTGATGGGCAACGAAACTGATTGTATGGTGGGCAATCCAGGGATGATCACGGTGGCAGATGCTTACCTCAAAGGCATCAAAGGATTTGATAAAGACCTTGCTTATGAAGCACTGAAAGCTACAGGTATGAGAAAAGAACGCGGACTTAACCTGTTGCAGCAACATGGTTTTATTCCTGCTGACAGCACTGTAGAGTCTGTTGCAATGGGACTGGAGTATGCGGTTGCCGACTGGGGTGTAGCACAAGTAGCTAAAAACCGTGGCAATAAAGCGGATTATGACTACTGGATCAAACGCGGAAAAAGCTACCAGAACTATTTTGATAAAGAGAGCCGTTTCATGAGAGGCCGCTTTGAAAACAATACCTGGAGAACTCCTTTCAACCCTTTTCAGGCAATCCACCGTCAGGATGATTATACTGAAGGAAATGCATGGCAATACCTTTGGCTGGTACCGCAGGACGTGGAAGGCCTGATCGGTTTGCTGGGCGGACAGAAACCTTTTACTGCTAAACTGGATTCCCTGTTTGCGGCAAAAGGTGATATGGGTGCTTCTTCATCTCCGGACATCAGCGGACTGATTGGTCAGTATGCACATGGAAACGAGCCAAGTCATCATATTACTTATATGTATGCCTATGTAGGCCAACCCTATAAAACTGCCGATAAAGTAAGATACATCATGGAGAATCTTTACCATGATGAACAGGATGGATTAAGCGGTAACGAAGATGTAGGTCAGATGTCTGCCTGGTACATCTTCTCCTCACTGGGATTTTATCCTGAGAATCCTTCAAACGGAATGTACGTATTCGGCAGCCCGGTTGTCAATGAAGCCACGATGAAAGTAGGATATGGTAAAACATTCAACCTTTCTGTAAAAAACAACAGTAAAACAAATAAATATATCCAGTCAATTACACTGAACGGAAAACCTTATACAAAAAGCTACATCCTGCACAGCGAGCTGGTTAAAGGTGGAGCAATGACAATTACTATGGGCGCTAAACCTTCTGCAACGTGGGGTATAAAACAGGCGGACAGACCATATTCAGTAACACAATAACTCAATACTATATACAATTTATAATGTTTAAGAAAATTAAATCCCTAAAATACCTGTGTACATTGCTTGTAGTGCTGACAACAGCAGGACAGCTTTTTGCCCAGGATCAGTATGAACTTAATTCCGGATGGCTGTGTTCGCCAGCTACCCAGGTAAAAGCTCAGGGAACTGATATATCAACGAGTGATTTTTCTACTTCAGGCTGGAAAAAGGCGGTTGTGCCAGGAACGGTACTGACCACAATGCTGGTTAACAAAGAAGTACCGGATCCATATTTCGGGATGAATAATAACCTTATTCCCGATGTGTATAAAGTTGGAAGAGACTATTATACCTATTGGTTTGTAAAGGATTTCAAAGAAGCTGTACCTGCTGCTGATGGCCAGGTATGGTTAAAATTCAGAGGGATCAACTACAGCTGTGATATCTTTCTGAATGGAAAAAAGGTAAATGCCGCTCCATTCAAAGGAATGTACCTGAGAAAATCATTCAATATAACCAAACTGCTTTCCAAAACAGGAAGCAACAGATTGGCCGTAATTGTACATCCACCGGATGTAGTAGGTAACCCGAATGGCGGTCAGGGTGGTGATGGTACCATCGCCCGTGGGGTAGGTTCGCAGTATACAGCTGGCTGGGACTGGATCCGTCCGATCAGGGACAGAAATACTGGTATCTGGGATAAAGTTTTTATCGAAAGAACAGGTAGTGTGAGCCTTGATAACCCGCATGTGGTTACTCTTGTTCCCGGCAAAAGAAAAGCTGACGGAACACAGGAGCCTGCAATTATTAAAGTTTCTGCCGAACTGAAAAATTCAACGGCGAAAGAAGTAAGCGGAAACCTAGTGTATGTGATTGACGGTAAAAAGGTAATGCAAAGTGTATTGCTAAAAGCCAATGCTGCTGCGGAAATTAAAATGCCAGACCTGGTGTTTAAAAATCCGAAATTATGGTGGCCTGCAGGATACGGTAAACAGGATTTGTATGACCTTAAAATCAGTTTCCAGGAAAAAGGTACACTGGTTACTGACAGTGAGTCGGTAAGCGTAGGTATCAGGGAAATTCAAACAGAATGGAACAGCATTACCAGCAGTAAACAAATCAGCGTAAACGGTCAGAAAATTTTTATTAAAGGTGGCGACTGGATCATGTCTGACGCGATGCTGCGCTTAACCAAGGAAAGATATGATGCTGAAATCAGGTACCACCGTGATATGAACCTCAACCTGATCAGGATCTGGGGCGGTTCACTGGTAGAGCGACCTGAGTTTTTTGAAGCTTGTGATAAATACGGAATGCTGGTATTCCAGGATTTCTGGATGTCTGGCGACGCAAACGGACGCTGGCTGGATCCGATGAAATCTGAAGATCAGTGGACACGCAGGAAATATCCTGATGACCACAACCTGTTTCTGGAATGTGCCGCTGATGCAATCAAGATGATCAGAAACTATCCTTCGCTGGCAGTATGGTGCGGCGGAAATGAGATCACACCACCGGAAGATATCCTGATTCCTTTAAGGGACAAGCTGCTTCCGGAACTGGATGGTACCCGTTGGTTTGTAGATTATTCAAACTCAGACGATATGTCAAGGAATACACTTGGTGGTAATGGGGACGGACCTTATGGCATTCAGAAAATTTCCACCTTCTGGAACACAAGAACATGGCCGTTCAACTCCGAAGTAGGTTCTGTAGGTGTAGGCGATCTGGAATCACTGGAGCGTATCCTGCCAAAGTCAAGCCTGGTAGCGCCGCAGTTTATTCCTGCAGACAAACGCCAGCCGGGAGGCCCTTCAGAGAAAGCAGATTCTGTATGGGATTACCACAATTACCTGGGTGTAGGTTATGAAGACCATATCCTGCCTTACGGTAAACCAACGAGCATCGGCGATTTCGCCTTAAAAGCACAGCTGGTGAACTATGACCAGTACCGAGGTTTAATGGAAGGTTTCAGCTCACATATGTGGGACTGGTATACGGGTGTGATCATCTGGAAAACACAAAACCCATGGACATCGATGCGTGGCCAGATGTATGATTACTACCTTGATCCCAATGCCTGTTTATTCGGCCTGCGCTCAGGAAGTGAATCACTGCACTCTATGTATAACCAGGAAGATGGAATGGTGTATGTAGTAAACAATGGCTTTGAGGCTAAACGCAGCATGATGCTGGTGATCAAATCTTTTGATATGGAGGGTAAGGAAACGATGATCACGCAGGTGTTCACTTTCATGGACCCTTCCAGCTACAAGAAAATCGGATCATTCAAAAAAATGATCGATCAGCTGTCTGCAAAAAAAGGGTCTTTCCTTTCCATGCAGTTGCTTGATGAAGATAAAAAAGTATTGAGTGATAACCTATACTGGCTCGCCGATGAAAAAGGGATGTATTCTGGTTTGAATGAACTGAAAGCTTCGCCACTTAAAACTACGGCAAAACAATTGAAAAACGGAAAGATCGAAGTAACTTTAACCAATGCTGCTAACGGCCCGGTAAATTTCTTCAACCGTATCTCCCTTGTAGATTCAAAAACGAAGAAAAGAATATTGCCAGTATTTTATGATGATAACTATTTCTCGGTTCTTCCGGGAGCAGAAAAAAAGGTTATTATTGACTATACTCCTGAAAAAGGAGCCGCTATGCCAACGCTGACTTTAACAAACTACGCTGGTAATGAACAAACAATCCAAATAAATCCATAGATAACCTAATACTCAAATAAACATGTCCAGATTAAATTTATTGGAAGAGACCCGATACGAAAAGTTGCCAGTTACCGTATACAGTGATGAACAAACTGCAAGCGTTGATGTAGCAAAAAGGATCGCTTCACTCATTATTTCAAAACAGGAAAAAGGTGAACAGGCTGTATTGGGTCTGGCAACCGGTGCTACTCCTGTAAAAGTTTATAAAGAACTTATCCGTCTTCACAAGGAAGAAGGGCTGAGTTTTGCAAATGTGGTTACTTTCAATCTGGATGAATACTATCCTATGAAACCTGATGCAGACCAGAGTTATGTCCGTTTCATGAATGAAAACCTTTTCAACCACATTGATATCGCTGCTGAAAACATCAACATTCCGAATGGTGAGCTGGCAAGGGAAGATATCGAGGACTTCTGTTTAAAGTATGAACAAAAGATCAGTGGATTTGGCGGTATTGACCTGCAGCTGCTGGGTATTGGCAGAACAGGACACATCGGTTTCAATGAGCCGGGTTCTGCACCGAACTCAGGAACACGTCTGGTTACACTGGATGACCTGACAAGAAGAGATGCCTCACGTGATTTCGGAGGGGTGGCAAATGTACCTACCAAAGCAATCACTATGGGTATTGGTACCATCTTCAAAGCCAAAGAAATTATCCTGATGGCATGGAACGAGAAAAAAGCTTCGATTGTGAAAAAAGCAGTTGAAGGTGAATTGTCTTCTGATGTACCGGCAACTTTCTTACAGCTTTCTCCTAATGTGGAATTTATTCTTGACGGGGACGCAGCCGTTTCATTGACACGTTTTGATACACCATGGCTGGTTAAAGACTGCCAGTGGAATGATGCTACAGTCACCAAAGCAGTAATCTGGCTGGCTAAAGAGCTGAACAAACCAATCCTGAAACTAACTGAAGATAACTATAACAACCACGGGATGGCGCAGCTGGCAACAGAACGCGGCCCGGTATACAATATCAACATTCAGATCTTTAATAAGTTACAGCATACGATTACCGGATGGCCGGGTGGTAAACCCAATGCAGATGACAGCCAGCGTCCGGAACGTGCACAGCCTGCACAAAAACGTGTGGTTATTTTCTCACCACACCCTGATGACGATGTGATCTCAATGGGTGGTACTTTCATCCGCCTTGCAGACCAGGGGCATGAGGTGCATGTGGCTTACCAGACTTCAGGTAACACTGCGGTTTGGGATGATGATGTACTGAGGTTCATGGAATTCAATATAGATTTTGCCGAATCAAGAGCGGAAGGTGCTTCTGAACTGCGCGCTACCTATAACGAAATGCGTGACTTTATCAGCAAAAAACTGCCGAATCAAACAGATCCAGAAGAGATCCGCACAGTTAAAAAACTGATCAGAAAAGGGGAAGCTATTGCAGGTGCGAGGTTTGCAGGATTAACTGACGACCGTATACACTTCCAGGACCTTCCTTTCTATGACAGGGGTAAATTCCAGAAAAACGTGAGTTATGAGGATGATATCGTGCAGACAATGGAACTTTTACAGCAGGTAAAACCACAGCAGATCTTTGCTGCAGGTGACTTTGCAGACCCGCATGGTACGCATAAAGTGTGTTTCAATATTATCGTTGAAGCCATGATCAGGTTGCGTGCAACAGAAAGCTGGACAGAAGACTGCTGGTTGTGGATGTACAGAGGTGCATGGCATGAGTTTGAAACCCACGAAATTGAAATGGCCGTTCCGCTTTCTCCACAAGAGGTAGAAAGAAAAAGACTGGCGATCTTCAAACACCAGTCGCAAAAAGACCTTCCTGTCTTCCCTGGAGACGACTCCAGAGAATTCTGGGTAAGGGCAGAAGCACGTACGCAGGAAACTGCCAAAGCTTATGATCAGCTCGGTCTGGCAGAATACGAAGCAATGGAAGCTTTCGTAAAATGGAAATTCTAGTTTAACCTCATTCTTTATAATCATTTAAATGACTACAACAGTAAAAAAAGGAATCCAGCCCATATTTATCATTGGTGCGCTGTTCTTTGTATTTGGATTTGTAACCTGGTTAAATTCGGTGTTGATCCCGTATTTAAGGCTTGCATGTGAGCTCAACAACTTTGAGTCTTACCTGGTTGCTTTCGCTTTTTATATCAGTTACCTGGTGATGGCGATTCCTTCGGCCAGTGTGCTGAACAAGACCGGATTCAAAAACGGAATGGCTTTAGGGCTGGTAGTGATGGGTGTTGGTGCATTGATCTTTATCCCTGCAGCGCTGACACGTACTTATGCACTCTTCCTTTTGGGACTGTTCGTTCAGGGTACGGGACTTGCATTGTTACAAACCGCTTCTAACCCTTATATCACCATTCTGGGCCCGGCAGACAGTGCCGCCAAAAGAATAAGTGTGATGGGGATCTGTAATAAAGTAGCGGGTGCAATCGCGCCGATTATTTTAGGTGCCATAGCACTGAAAGATGCAGACGGTTTTCATGCACGCCTTGCCCAGATGAGCCCGGCAGCAAAGATTGCTGAACTGAACCTTTTGGCTTCGAGAGTGATCCTGCCTTATGCAGTAATCATCGTGGTATTGGTTATACTGGCAGTATTGATCTATTTTTCTACGCTTCCGGAAGTTGATGCGGATAAAGAAGATGAAGAAGTATCTATTGCTACAGCAGGTAAAACCAGTGTATTTCAATTTCCTCACCTGTTATTGGGTGTACTTACCATGTTCCTTTATGTAGGGGTAGAGGTAATGGCGGGTGATACTGTAATCAGTTATGGTGCCTACCAGGGAGTTCCTTTAGCTACAGCTAAGTTCTTTACTTCGTTTACCCTGCTCGGAATGATCCTCGGGTACCTGGTTGGTATTGTTTGTATCCCAAAATACCTGAGCCAGGAAAATGCGATGAAGTGGTTTGCAGCCTTGGGTGTGGTATTAACCCTTGTGGCCATTTTCACTACAAGTTATGTATCTGTGCTGTTTATCGCATTGTTAGGTTTCGCCAACTCAATGGTATATCCTGCGATATGGCCGCTGGCTTTAAACGGAGTGGGCAGATTTACCAAGATGGCATCTTCCCTGTTGATTATGGGTATTGCCGGAGGAGCAGTAATTCCTTTGTGTTATGGTGCCTTAGCAGACATTGTTAACCCGCAGCAGGCATACTGGATTATGGTTCCTTGTTACATATACATTTTTTATTATGCTACCACAGGATGCAAAGTTGGAAAAAGTGTTCCGGCCTTGAAGAGCCAGCCTGTTATATAATCAGAAAAAAACCAAATACAGATGAATAGAAAAGACTTTATTACCAACACCGGCCTGCTTACTGCAGGGCTCCTTCTGAGTAAGGACCTGAGTGCTTTTGAACTGGCATATCCCAATGTTAGGGTACCGGTGAACAAAAGAAGATTCAGCAGCCCTGCTGTAGAAAAAGCAATAAAAAAATTCCAGAAGAATGTTACAGATCCGGAATTGAGCTGGTTGTTTAATAATTGCCTTCCAAATACGCTTGATACAACGGTTACCTATACTACTGCCAATGGAAGACCTGATACATATGTGATCACGGGAGATATTGACGCCATGTGGCTGAGGGACAGTTCTGCACAGGTATGGCCATACCTTTCTTTTATGAAGGAAGATACAAAGCTGAAGGACCTGATTGCAGGTGTGATTAACCGTCAGACTATTTATGTATTGAAAGATCCTTATGCCAATGCTTTTTACCATACTGGTGAGCAGAAAAGTGAGTGGCAGAGTGATCATACAAAGATGCAGCCTGGTGTACATGAGCGCAAATGGGAAATCGATTCGCTGTGTTATACCATGCGTCTGGCTTACAACTACTGGAAGCTGACATCAGATACAGCTCCATTTGATGCTGAGTGGAAAAAAGCAATACAGCTTATCGTTAAAACGTTCAAGGAGCAACAGCGCAAAACAGGTCTGGGACCTTATACTTTCCAGCGTGAAACTGCAAAACCAACTGATAGTTTACCTATGGCTGGTTACGGTTTTCCGGTAAAACCTGTGGGCCTGATCTGCTCGATGTTCAGACCGAGTGATGACGCAACGGTTTTTCCATTTCTGGTGCCATCAAACCTGTTTGCTGTAGTGAGTTTAAGACAAATTGCTGAGCTGGTAACGGCAGTACATAAGGACGCTGCATTAGCCGCAGAACTGACTGCTCTGGCACTGGAGGTAGAAACCGCTATTCAAAAATATGCTATCGTTGAACATCCCGTTTACGGTAAAATGTACGCATTTGAAGTAGATGGTTTTGGTAACGTAAACCTGATGGATGATGCCAATGTACCAAGTCTGCTGGCCCTGCCATACCTGAACGCGGTAAAAGCTACAGATCCTGTTTATCAGAACACGCGTAAATTTGCGCTGTCTGAGCATAACCCATACTTCTACAAAGGTGTGGAAAGCGAAGGAATCGGTGGTCCCCATGTAGAACAGCAGGACATGATCTGGCCACTGAGCATTATCGCCAGGGGATTAACAAGTTCTGACGATGCAGAAATTAAACAGTGTATCGCATGGCTGAAAAAGAGCCACGCCGGCACAGGGTTTATGCATGAATCCTATAAAAAAGATCATCCGGAAACTTTTACCAGGGCATGGTTTGCATGGACGAATACAATCTTTGGTGAATTTCTCTGGGAAGTTTACCAGGAACGTCCGCACCTGCTGATTTAAACCCAAAAACCCATTACCAAAAATGTTTACGAAACAAAATAAATTAAAGAACTGGCTTTTGCCAGTTCTCTTTTTTGTAGGCAGTCCTGCACTGGTTTCTGCACAAAAAAAAGAAGTCCCGCTTTATAAAAACCCCAAAGCTGCAGTAGCTGACAGGGTGAAAGACCTGCTAGGCAGAATGACCCTCGAAGAGAAAGTCGGTCAGCTTTCTACTCTGCTGGGATGGGAAATGTATGAGAAAAAAGGAAGCACAGTAGTGGCCTCCGATAAATTTAAGAAGGCTGCGGAAGCGCAGCAGATAGGAATGTTATGGGCCACGCTGAGAGCAGACCCATGGACACAGAAGACTTTGGAAACAGGCCTTGACCCTTATAAATCTGCACTGGCAACAAATGCCCTGCAGAAATATATTATAGATCATACCAGGTTACAGATACCTGTATTTATCGCCGAAGAATGTCCGCATGGGCATATGGCAATCGGGACCACTGTTTTTCCTACCTCCATAGGACAGAGCAGCACCTGGGACCCGATGCTGATCCAGTCGATGGCTACAGCAATTGCCAAAGAAGCAAGACTGCAGGGCGCACATATAGGCTACGGTCCGGTACTGGATCTTGCACGCGAGCCAAGATGGTCACGCGTAGAAGAAACCTACGGAGAAGACCAGTTCCTGAACAGTACAATGGGCGTAGCCATGGTAAAAGGATTCCAGGGAGTAAATAACATGCTGAACAGCGGGGTAAACATTATTTCCACGCTGAAACATTTTACCGCTTATGGCGCGCCTGAAGGTGGGCACAATGCAGGTTTAATCAATCCGGGAAGAAGAGAACTGATCAGCAGTTATCTGCCGCCGTTTGAGGCTACAGTTAAAGCTGGTGCATTATCGATCATGGCTGCTTATAATTCTGTAGATGGTATTCCATGCAGCAGCAACCCTTACCTGCTGGATACGCTTTTACATAAACAATGGGGATTCAAAGGTTTTTCAGTTTCTGATCTGGGAAGTATAGACGGACTGGTATCTACGCAACACGTAGCGGCTGATAATACTGATGCTGCTGCGCTTGCAATGAATGCAGGACTGGACAACGATTTGGGCGGACAAATTTTTTCTGCTCCCCTGATTACGGCAGTGAAGGAGGGCAGGGTTTCTCAGCAAAGAATTGATGAAGCCGTTGGCCGCCTCCTTACGCAGAAGTTTGAGATGGGATTATTTGAGAATCCATACGCAGATCCTAAAGCAGCTCAGAAATTTGTGAGGAATGCTGCTAATGTAGCACTTGCCCGTAAAGTAGCACAGGAGTCGGTGATCCTGTTGAAAAATGAGTCAGCCGCTCTTCCTTTAAAGAAAAATATAGGTTCTATCGCCGTGATCGGACCAAATGCTGACAATATCTATAACCAGCTGGGTGATTATACGGCTCCGCAGGATCCTAAAGCAATAGTTACCATTCTGGAAGGCATAAAAGGAAAATTGCCTTCAGCAAAGGTAAACTACGTAAAAGGTTGTGCAATCAGGGATACAGCTGATGTTCATATTGCTGACGCAGTAGCTGCTGCAGCGCAATCTGATGTGGCTGTTGTTGTACTGGGAGGTTCCAGTGCACGTGATTTTAAAACAGAATATATCAGTACCGGAGCCGCTACGGTAAGTCAGGCCACAACGAATGTGAGTGATATGGAAAGCGGTGAGGGATTTGACCGGCAGTCGCTGGACCTGATGGGCAAACAACTGGAGCTTTTAAAAGCTGTAGTAAAAACAGGTAAACCTGTAATCCTTGTATTTATCGGCGGTAGGCCTTTGAACCTGAACTGGCCGTCAGCAAATGTACCTGCCATAGTTTCTGCCTGGTACCCGGGACAGGAAGGTGGAAATGCAGTTGCCGATGTGCTGTTTGGTGATTATAACCCTGCCGGAAGGTTACCTATATCAATTCCAAGATCTGTAGGGCAGCTGCCTGTTTATTATAATTACCAGAACTCCTCCAAACATGATTATGTGGAAGGCCCGGCAAGTCCGCTCTATAGTTTTGGATATGGATTAAGTTTTAGTAGCTTTAAATATAGCGACCTCAAAGCAGAGGTAGCAGAGGCTGATGACCTGAGCCTGAATGTAAGTGTAAACGTTACAAATGAAAGCGGCCGGGACGGCGATGAAGTGGTACAATTGTATTTGCGGGATGATGTTTCATCTGTTGTTACCCCGGTGGAGCAGCTGAAGGCTTTCAGCAGGGTAACAATTAAAGCTGGGCAGACAAAGACGGTATCCTTTGTACTGCATAAAAAGGACCTGAGCCTGCTTAACCAGCAATTGCAAAGGGTGGTTGAAGCCGGAAGTTTTACCCTCAGGGTAGGAGCCGGTTCACAGGATATCAGACTGGAAGAAAAAATCAATATAAACAAAAACTATAAACTATGAAGAAGGTTATCTCAGGACTAGTCCTGGCATTTGTAACACTGAGTGTGAGCGCTCAGACAGATGCAAATTTGGGGATCATCCCTGCGCCTGTGTCTGTTGAACGGCAGTCGGGTTTCTTTAAGCTGGATAAAACAGTTGTGCTTGTTTCGAATGAAACAACAAACGCTGCAACAGCGGATATGCTCAATGCATTTATTACTGGTAATGGTGGCTTTGCGCTGAGAACGCCGAAAAGTGCAGCTAATGGTGAACGTGCGATTCTGCTGACCTCTGAAGGTGCAGATCAGCTTCCTGAAGAAGGTTATCTGCTGGAAGTAAATGCAAAAACGATCAAAGTTACCGGTAAAGGAGCAGGATTATTTTATGGAGTACAGTCGCTGATGCAGATGATGCCTGAGAAAAAAGGCCAGGAAATCGATGTCCCTGCAAGTAAAATTCAGGATTATCCGAGATTTAAATACCGTGGAATGCACCTTGATGTGTGCAGGCATTTCTTCTCTGTTGCCTTTGTGAAAAAATATATTGACCTGATGGCTGCTTACAAACTAAACAACTTTCACTGGCACTTAACTGATGATCAGGGATGGAGAATAGAAATTAAGAAATATCCAAAGTTAACCAGTGTAGGTTCAGTAAGGGCAGGCAGCGTCATAGGACATCATCCGGGAGTTGCCGCAGATAATATGCCTGTGAAAGGTTACTATACACAAGCTGAAGTAAAAGAAGTAGTAGCCTATGCTGCGCGCAAGTTTATTAATGTAATTCCGGAAATTGAAATGCCAGGCCATGCCTCTGCTGCTATCGCTGCTTATCCGCAACTGAGCTGTTTTCCGGAGAGAGATACCTATATCGACCCGAAGGCACCCTGGTCTGGCCCGAGAAAAGGCAAACAGGTACAGCAGACATGGGGGGTATTTGACGATGTATTTGTACCATCAGAATATACCTTTGGATTTATACAGGATGTCCTGGATGAAGTTCTGGTATTATTTCCATCAAAATACATCCACATTGGCGGCGACGAAAGTCCGAAAGAATACTGGAAACAATCAGCGTTCTGCCAGCAGCTGATCAAAGAAAAAGGCCTGAAAGATGAGCATGAACTGCAAAGCTATTTCATTCAGCGCATTGAAAAATATATCAATACAAAGGGCCGTACTATCATTGGATGGGATGAAATTCTTGAAGGTGGTCTGGCTCCGAATGCTACTGTAATGTCGTGGCGCGGAGTTGAGGGGGGCATTGCTGCTGCCAAGCTAAACCACAATGTAATCATGACACCGGGAACAAATGGACTGTATGTTGATCATGCACAGTCGTCATCACCTGATGAACCGGTAAATATCGGTGGAAATTCGCCATATTCAAAAGCTTATTCTTACGATCCTGTTCCTGCTGAACTTTCAGACGACCAGAAGAAATTCATTGAAGGCGTACAGGCAAACATCTGGACAGAATATGTAGAGAATGATGCAAAGCTGGAATACCAGGTTTTTCCAAGGATGATGGCCTTAAGTGAGATCGCCTGGAGCCCGGTTGCCAGAAAAGATTTTAAAAACTTCTCTGAAGAGCGCATTCCATTGCATCTTGCACGTCTGGACAAGGCGGGAGTGAACTTCTGGGTGCCTACACCACTTGGTCAGTCTGACAAGCAAATTGATGGCGAAGAGAGTACTTTTACACTTAAAGCGCCGGTGAACGGATCAACAGTATATTACACGCTGGACGGCACACGCCCATCTGAAGTTTCCAACTCAGTTAAAGCTCCTTTAAAAGTAACTGTACCAAAAGGGAAGAAACTTGAACTGAAAACTATCGTAATAACTTCAACCGGCAAGCGCAGTGTAGTTACATCCACACCGCTTAATAATGAAGCTAAGTAAGATTTTAAATTTGGTTAAAAATCTTTTTTAGCATAAATTGCTGACAAAAAAGAGGATGAAGCCATTTAAATATATTTCACAGCAGTCTGCACTTTTGGTGGGGCTGCTGTTTTTGTTTGCCTGTAATAACAAAGAAACCGTACCTGCAAAAAATGCCGGGGAAGACAAATCCCCAGTGAATAAGAATGCAGATCATTTTGCCTTTTATAAAGATATTGCCATTAAACCGGGACTTAACTTTGAAGTAGTAAGCTGGGGCAAGGGAGTAGACAGTATTGGTGGCTACCTGCTGCTGATGTCTGATTCAACTAAGAACAATTACAAATCTTTATCCGTTGAGCGCGAAGGGATCATCACTGATGCCTGGAATATGGACCTTGACAATGACGGTAACCCTGAGTTATACATCGAGTTACTGAGCAAAAAAACTATCCGGGACCTCAATGTATATGAATATGGTAACGGCGGCTTTAACAAGATCAGCTTTCCTGCACTGAGCAGCAGGGCTAAAAAGACCTATGCCGGAAATGATAAATATACGATCAAAAACGGGGAACTGTTCAGGTCCTATCCAATAGTAAATTCTACAGATACCGCACAAAAGAACGGTTCTGAAAAAATGCTCCTTTACCGCTTACGGGGGAACACTTTTTCAATAGACGAAATCACGAAATAAAGATTTACCGCTTTATGCCTGTTCCTGGAACTGTGCACTGATTCTTTCAAATTTCTCAATCAGGAGATCAATGCGTTCTTTCTCTTTTTTCATAAAAGCCCTGCGCAGGATTGTCGCACAGAAGACCATCCACAGTACAGTGAAAATTAAAATGGAAAGCTGTGTCCAGAGGCCAAGGTTATGCAGGGTTTCAAAGAAGAAGAGGACAAATCCTATCGAAATTGCAGCGACATAAAACCAGTACAGCTTGTTATAAAGGTTAAATCTGCTGAGCTGGTATTCATGCAGCTTAGCTAAAAAAGCACCCGGATGTTCTGTAAAATCATTACGGGAGATCAGGCGGTGCTCACGGTAAAGTAAAAAGGTATAAATTGCCACCGCAAGCACGATGATGCCTATACCGAGATTTGTTGTCCAGGCATCGAATTCAAAGTAGATCAGCGCTGCACTGATGGCAATAAAGGAAAGCAGCATTCCCCCGATGTTAAGCAGCGATTTGGTACGTATCGCATTTACTTCTTTTTTTGCCTGGTCCAGCATCTCACCCGAAGAGATTTTCAGCTCTACAGAATGCGATTGCCAGAGGGACTGTATATTTTCAAAGTCTTGCATGTTGATTGTATAATTCGGTGAGTTTTTGTTTAATCCGGTGAATTTTAACCCTGAGATTTCCTTCGGAAATCCCTGAAATATCTGCGATTTCGTTGTAGGGAAGTTCATCCAGCACCATGGTAATAATTAAACGGTCATTCTCCTCAAGTTTGGATATAGATTTGTACAAAAGAGCGATCTGCTCATTTTTTTCGGAGTATTCTTCCGTTTTGCTTTCGATAAGTGTTTCTGTCAGCTCATCCTTTGCCTGTCTCTTTTCAGACCGGAGATAGGTCAGACATGTGTTTACAGCTATACGGTAGATCCAGGTGGAGATGAGCGATTTCTGTCTGAACTTATCCATATTCTGCCATACTTTCAGGAAGGTTTCCTGCAAGAGGTCGTTGGCCGCATCAGCATCTCCCGTATATCCATAGCACAAATGGAAGATCTTCTTGGAATTACTGTCGAAGATTTGCTTAAATAAGAGGTCTTTCTGATCCAATCTGCTTTAGTTTATGTGTGTATGACGTGTTTGGTACCGAATTGTTACAGGCAGGGATAGTTTTTTCCCGCGTTTTCCACAATCTTTACTAAATAAGTTTATTATTGTAGTTTTACGCTCTCAAACCTCCACATCCACAACCAATGTCAAAAAACAACAAGTTAACATTTTTTATATTTTTAGCATTGATACTGGGCGTCATCCTGGGCTACGTTCTTAACGTAAAATCATTTGATGCCTATAATACCAATATCCTGAGGGCTGATAATCAGATTAAAAGTATTGACACGCAGCTGGGGGGAATAAAAGATACTTCCGGAGTAAGTTATGTGCAGTTAAATATACAGAAGAAAGAAGCGTTAAAGGTCCGCAGGGAAAACGAGACCATCAGGGAAAAGAAGCTGGAACCCCTTACCTTATTAAGTGATATCTTTCTCCGGCTGATCAAAATGATTGTTGCGCCGCTGGTTTTTGCCACCCTTGTAGTGGGTGTTGCCAAAGTAGGGGATATCAAAGCTGTTGGACGGATAGGAGGCAAAACAATGCTTTGGTTCCTTAGTGCATCCTTATTATCGCTCACACTGGGCTTGATTATGGTAAACATCTTTAAACCCGGCGAGGCCATGCATCTGCCTTTGCCAAGCAGTCACTCAGACACTGGTATACAAAAAGCAGCAGTCTCAGTAAAGGACTTTATCTCGCATATAGTACCCAAGAGCATGACTGAAGCAATGGCCACCAATGAGATCCTGCAAATCGTAGTTTTCTCCCTCTTCTTTGGTGTTGCCACGGCAGCGATAGGAGAGAAAGGCAAAATCATCATTGAATTTTTTGATTCTGTTGCCCATGTAATCCTTAAAATTACCGGATATGTGATGAACTTTGCACCCTTTGCGGTATTTGGTGCCATGGCGGCTATTGTTGCCAAACAGGGCTTAAGCGTATTGTCTACCTATGCCTTATTTATCGGGGAGTTTTATTCCAGTATGCTGATGTTATGGTTATTGCTGATCCTGATCGGTTACCTTATCCTTAAAGGACGGGTGTTTAACCTGATGAACAGGATGAAGGAGCCGGTATTGGTGGCATTTAGTACTGCCAGCAGTGAAGCTGCTTACCCCAGGACACTGCTTCAGCTGGAGCGTTTTGGCTGTAAGGATAAGATCGTGAGTTTTGTACTGCCGCTTGGTTATTCATTTAACCTGGATGGGTCTATGTTGTATATGACATTCGCCTCCTTGTTCATTGCGCAGTCGTACGGAATCCATTTGTCTTTCCAGCAGCAAGTGACTATGATGCTGATCCTCATGTTAACCAGTAAGGGCATTGCGGGCGTACCAAGGGCATCCCTTGTAGTGATAGCAGGTACGATTGCCACATTTAATATTCCTGAAGCCGGGCTGGCCCTGCTGATTGGGATAGATCCGCTGCTGGATATGGGCAGGTCTGCAACAAATGTGATTGGAAACAGCATTGCTACTGCCGTAGTGAGCAAGTGGGAGGGCGAGCTTTCAGAAGCCCAGGATTAATTTTTTTTAACTACATATAATGAGTACCAGAGCAAAACAAATATTTTTATTCCTGACCATAGTCCTTCCGTTTTTGGGCTATTGTATTATCTATTACACCCCGATTATCAGGAATGCCCCTTTCAGATCAGACGAGTTTGTGTCTTTCCAGTTCCAGTGGGGTGCTGGCAATGACATGCCTAATATTTATGATTCCGCTACCGGAAGATATGAATACCTCGATAAAAATGATTCCCTGATCAAAACCAATGTCAAACTGAGGCAGAATGATATCATTTATCTGCACAACAAGATGAACGAGCTGGGATACTGGAACTTCCCTGACCTGATTGCCAATGCAGAAACAGATCTGAACAAGTCGAAGGTGCTGCGGTATGTCTTTACCTTTAAATACAAACGTAAAACAAAGAAGGTGGTATACCTGACTGATTACAATGATATTCCTAAACTGGCTACTGTTGCCGGCCAGATGAAGACCCTTGTAGAGCAAACTATCAATGATGCTGAAGAAAGATACAGCAAGAAATAGAAATCGTTATGATTTTATAAATATATATTCTATATTTGCACCTCGATAAAAAATAAACAATTTAAAATACTAATTATTTAACAATGTACGCAATAGTAAATATAGCAGGACAGCAATTCAAAGTTGCAAAAGACCAGCACCTTTTTGTACACCGTTTGCAAGGAGATGAAGGCGCTAGTA
>NZ_JBEVDX010000174.1:0-43122 GCF_040513095.1 Pedobacter sp.
GTGAAGTTCATCCGCTGAGATATTAGCTAAGGTATAATTACTATAATACTACAAAGAAACAATAAAAATTGTTGTGGCTTTCTTTATTTCTTAAAAATATTCTGCTATTTAGGGTTATGAATGCAATTGTAACGGGTGCAACGAAGGGGATAGGCAGGGCTATAGCAGTCAAACTTGCTGAGGCCGGATATAACATTGCGGTATGCGCAAGAAGTAATATTGATCTTGCAGTTCTTGCCGGGGATCTGGCTTATACAGGGGTAAAAGTGTTTTGCTGGACTGCAGATCTGAGCGTAAAAGATGAGGTTTACCGCTTTGCCGCAGAAGTGGGAACGACATTTGATAAGATTGACGTTCTGGTAAACAATGCGGGAGTATTTATTCCGGGTTCTGTACTCAATGAAGAGGATAAATCTTTTGAAGAACAGCTGTTCCTGAACCTGAATGCACCCTATTATCTGGCTAAATATTTCGGTAAAATGATGTCTGAACAACAATACGGGCACATCTTCAGTATTTGTTCGGTTTCAAGTAAAGAAATTAAAGAAAATGGGGGCAGTTATGCTGTAACTAAATCAGCATTGCTCAGTCTTAATAATGTATTACGGCAAGAGTTATCCAGATACAACGTTAAAGTAACGGCGATTTTGCCAGGTGAAACACTTACTCCGTCATGGGAAGGGACAGCCATCCCGGCAGACAGTTTTGTAAAGCCTGAAGACATCGCAGACGCTTTGTACACAATACTGAACTTAAGCAGCGGAGTGAATGTTGAAGAGATTATTTTAAAGCCGTTAAATTTTAAGGCCTAATATAGGAGAGAGAGTTATGGAAAACAGATTATTAAGAAACGAACACGACAAAGTAATTGCCGGCGTTTCATCGGGATTAGCAGCATATATGGAGGTAGACGTAACAATTATCAGGTTACTGTTTGTCTTGTCGACTATCTTTCTGGTAGGTACAGGAATACTTGTATATCTGGTAATGTGGATTGTAGTACCGGTAAATAATGATCCTGCGGCAAAGTTTTCTAAGTTTAATGATTTTTTTAAACAGCAGACACCACCATCAGGATTTAATGTTCCACCATTCGGACAGCCAAATCCCTTTACCAGCGAAAATGCCACTGAAACAAAAACAGGCGCAGGCGCAGGATGGCAGAATCCGGTAGATTTTAAAACACTGCCAAAAAATAATGGTACGGGCAGAACTGTGGGCGGGTTGTTTCTGCTGGTCATAGGGTTATATTTCCTGATGAATGAATTTGATATTATTCCATACTGGTTCAGGCTTGGTAAATTATGGCCACTGGTATTTGTAGCGATAGGACTGAGTTTTATCCTGAAATCCAAACGGAAAAACAGCTGGGAAGAATGGAAACGCGAGCAGGATGAAGCTATGAAAAAAACAGAGGAGAATACAGCTTACACAGCGCCCGCAGATTTCACAGAGAAAAAGCCTGCGGACTTCAGTCAGGATCTTCCCAAAGACGAACCAAAAGACCAGTTCTGATAAAAATTAAACTTACAAAGATGAACCCGAAGGCTCCATCTTTACCATTGAAAACATAAACTTACCAAAATGAAATTAAATAGAGTAATGTGGGGTATTATACTGCTGTTTGTAGGTATAGTCCTGTTGTTGGAGAATTTCAATGTAATCGAATTTTACTGGAGAAACGTATGGAGTTTCTGGCCGGTGTTCCTGATCATCTCAGGTGTAAATATTCTTTTCAACCGTAATAAATCGCAGGTAGGAAATATGATCTGCCTTGGAGTACTTGTACTGATGTTATGTGTAGTGTTTTACAAAGGACAGCAGCCTCCTGCCAACAAATTCTGGATAGGGGATAAGTTTACCAAAGATCTGGATATAGATATTGACGATGATAAGGATGGTGGTACGGCAGATAAATTATCTTTCGCACAGCCTTTGATGCTTACAGACAGTGCAAAAAAGACAGTACTGAACATTTCCGGAGGAGGTACTTCATTTAAACTGAGCGGCGAGTCGGACAGTCTGATCCAGGCTGAAGTAGAACGCAGATATGGCAATTTTATCCTGCAAAGGGAAAGCTCAGATTCTGTGACAACCCTGACGTTCAAAATGAAGAACAAGCAAAACAAATGGTCACTTGGCGATGGTGGGAACGACGTAGACCTGAAATTGAACAAGAAACCTGAATGGAACATCAACATGAATATGGGTGCTGGAGAAGTTGATCTGGACATGGCAGCATACAGACTGAGAAGCTTCAGGTTTGATGGCGGCGCGGCATCGATAGATCTTAAAGTAGGAGAGCTGCTGCCAATTACTGATGTGACAGTGAAAACTGGTGTTGCCGACGTGAAGATCAATATTCCCGAAGCCTCCGGATGCAGGATCAAAACTAAAACCGGCCTGTCGGCCAAAGATTTTACAGGCTTCATTAAAATAGACAACGGTAATTATGAAACTGCCAATTACAAAACCTCAGCAAAAAAGATTTTTATCAATCTTGATGGCGGATTGAGTAATTTTGAGGTCAACAGATATTAATACCCTTGAAAGACCTGGAAAATAATGAATATACGGTTGTTGTCAATGGTAAGCCTGAAGGGCCCTATGATTTGGACAGCATCAGAAAGATGAATATCCTGCCGGGAACATTTCTGAGAAAACCTGGTATGGATGATTATAAAGAAGCGCACGAGTTCCCCGAACTCCGTGCGCTTTTTGGTTTCAGCTATGAGCACACCGCGCCGCAGTATTTTGCTTCCTTTGACCAGCGCCTGCTGGCTTCGGTGATCGACTATTTTATATTATTACTTGTTTATATTTTTCTGCTGCTGTTTGCTTTTGTTTTCATTGAAGGAAAAGAGGAAAGGATCACCGCAGGTATACTGATGTTACCCCTGCTTCCGGTATTCAAGTTTATATATGGTGTTGCTGCGGAGTGTGCTGCCGGTCAGGGAACAATCGGAAAACGCCTGCTGAATATTAAGGTAACCGATCTGAAAGGCCGGAAGATCAGTTTTGCCACTGCAGTAATAAGAAATATAGCAAAGCTGCTTTCCGTCCTTCCCCTGTTTTTTGGGTATCTCTATAGTTTTCTCAATAAAAAGCAACAATGTTGGCATGATATTGCAGCAAATACTTTAGTTATTAAAGATCGATTGATTTAATCTTTATCTTTGCATTGCATGGAAAACGTATCAGTACAAAAGGATTTAGCCGGAGGATATTGCGAAAATTTAAACCAGTATTCGAGGTTCTTAACACGTGAAGTTTATATCGGGGATATTCCTATGGGTGGCGTAAACCCCATCAGGATCCAGTCGATGACTACTACTGATACCATGGATACCCTTGGAACAGTTGAGCAAACCATCAGAATGGTCGAATCCGGCTGTGAGTATGTGCGCGTCACCGCTCCAAGTATGAAAGAGGCAGAAAACCTGGCCCTGATCAAAAAGGAACTCCGTTACCGCGGGTACAACGTCCCCCTGGTTGCCGATATACATTTTACGCCCAACGCAGCTGAATCCGCTGCCCGTATAGTAGAAAAAGTAAGGATCAATCCCGGCAATTATGCTGATAAAAAACGCTTTGAAAACATAGAATATACCCAGCTGGCTTACCAGGCTGAACTGGAACGCATATACAAGAAATTTTCACCCCTGGTAAAAATCTGTAAAGAGTATGGTACGGCAATGCGTATCGGTACCAATCATGGCTCCCTGTCTGACAGGATCATGAGCCAGTATGGTGATACCCCGCGCGGAATGGTAGAATCTGCTATGGAATTCATCAGGATGTGCGAGGATATGAACTATTATAACCTGGTGATTTCTATGAAAGCCAGTAACACACAGGTAATGGTGCAGGCTTACCGCCTGCTGGTAGAAACAATGGTGAAGGAAGGGATGAACTATCCGCTGCACCTTGGGGTTACCGAAGCAGGAGATGGAGATGACGGCAGGATCAAATCAGCCGTAGGGATTGGTACATTGCTGGAAGATGGACTGGGAGATACTATCAGGGTTTCACTTACCGAAGATCCGGAATTTGAGGCTCCTGTAGCTAAGGCCCTGGCCGACCGCTATTCAAAACGCGGAGTCGCTGGAGCAGACACTCTGAACTCTGTATTTGAAAACGAGAAAATCAGCATTAAGGATCTTCCTTACAGTCCATATGTTTATAACCGAAGGCTTACACAAGCTGTACAGCACATCGGGGGACATCACCATCCGGTAGTTATGCTGGATGTTTCTTCGAAAAATTTAAAGGACCCTTACTTTTTGATGGAAGCAGGGTATCAGTATAGTGCTGTACTGGATAAATACAATATGGCCGATCAGGCATGTGACCTTGTTTATCTGGGTGATGCTTTGCCCTCTTTTTCATTTCCGGGAAATTTACGCCAGATCTATAACTATGGAACATGGCTCGGACTGAAAGACAAAACCAATTGCCATCCACTGCTGAAACTTGAACAATACGCTTCTACAGCAGTTAAAGATCCGCTTCTGAATCTGGTGAGTGTTAATGCAGCTGCTTATACTATTGATTTACTGCAATCTTTGGATCATACAGCTGTAATTGTGCTGGAAACTTCTGCTGAGCATGGCATGGCAGAACAACGGGCCTTTTTTATTGCACTGCTTAAAGCAGATATTCAGTTGCCGGTGATCATCAAAAGATCATATAATGATACCAATGCTGATGATACAACGCTGTATGCCGCGACAGACCTGGGTGCTTTGCTTACTGATGGATTTGGAGACGGTGTCTGGATAGACGCGCCAGCAGATATTGCGCTGTCAACAGTGAATGCCGTTAGTTTTATTATTCTGCAGGCTACCAGAACCAGGATCTCCAAGGCAGAATATATCTCCTGTCCGAGTTGCGGAAGAACGCTGTTCGACCTGCAGGAGACAACACAGCTGATCCGTTCGAGAACTGACCATTTGAAAGGGATCAAGATCGCTATTATGGGCTGTATAGTAAACGGACCCGGTGAAATGGCAGATGCCGATTATGGCTATGTTGGTGCCGGCCCGGATAAGATCACACTATACCGGAGTAAGGAAGTGGTGAAAAAGAACCTCAGCGCAGCTTTTGCACTGGACGCCCTGATTGATCTGATCAAAGAAGACGGCAACTGGACGGAAGTAAAGTAAGCTTATTCTTCCCTGACAAAAGCCAGCGTTTTATCAAAAACTTCCTGCAAATGCTGAGGGAGTTCTGCTGCTGTATAAGGGTGTGAAGCACCGTATACATGATTTGCTCCCTGTATTTTTTGCAGTTTTGCTTTGACCTGTACCTGGGCCAGTTGCTGTGCAACGCTGAAGGGTACGTTGATATCGTCATCCCCATGCAGGATTAACCAGGGTATTTTAATAAAAGAAGCAGCTTGCAGAATGTCAAACTCATCCTTATGTGCATTAAAGTCTTGCAGCAAGGTACTGTTTAAAGGCATCTTTTCTTTGGTACGCGCATTTTCCACGTAAATACGTCCTGTCTTTAGCCATTCCTCTTCCTGTTCCTTTTTCCAGAGAGAACTGAAATCCGCAATAGAAGACCAGGTAATTATTTTTTTTATCCTTTCATCGGCTGCACCCTTCAGGATTACGAGTCCGCCGCCCTTGCTGTGGCCGATCAGATAAATCGGTTCCAGTGGGTAAGTGTGTGCTACATAATTTATTGCAGTATCAAGATCTTGCAGTTCCATACTGGTTGTATTGGCCGCAAAAGCATCCAGATCGGTCACGTCGTTTGGTGACTCCAGAGTAACGCCGCTATGGCTCAGATTAAACTTCACATAACGGTAACCTTCTTTTGCAAACGACTCTGCAACAAGGTTATGAGTGCCCCAGTCTTTGAACCCCTTAAACCCGTGAACGAATATGATGCTGGGTTGATTTGTATGATTTTCGTCATATGTAACATCTCCGGCGATCATCTTGTCTCCGGCGCCCGACAAAATAAACTGCTCTTTCTTTATCATATCTGCTTCTGTGTATGTTATACTTGCAATAACAAACTATAACGCTCCTTGTTTAGTGTATATTTCCCTCAATTTAAAATCTTTCTAAATTAGTCTTAATTACAGCATAATGACAGACCATACTAGTCGTCTTGTTACTTTTGTTCGCACTAAAAAAATAACTCGAGCACACCTTGGAATATTTAAAGATACTTGCTTTCACACACAAACAGATTGACCTTAAATCATTAGGCAAACTGGTAATATGCGAGCAGACACTGGATGACAGACTAAAGAATATTCAAAAGGAACTGGATGTCAAAGAAGTCTTTTACATTGGTACCTGTAATCGTGTAGAGTTTGTTTTTACGACCAACCGCGAACTGGACCGTGAATTCATTTTACGCTTTCTGACTGTACTTAATATGGGACTGCCAGAGGAGTATATGGATAAGTTCATAGAGAACGTTTCTGTATATGAACAGGTAGAAGCCTTTAACCATTTGCTGCGTACTTCCTGCTCTCTGGAAAGCCTGGTGGTGGGTGAAAAAGAAATACTTGCCCAGGTGCGGAGAGCGTATGAAGCATGCCGGGTTTCAGGATTTACTGCAGACTATATGCGGATGATCATGAACCGCGTAGTGAAAACAGCAAAAGAAGTATATACCCATACCAATATCTCTAAAAACCCGGTATCTGTAGTTTCCCTGGCTTACCGCAAACTGCGCGACTTAACGATCACTGCCAACTCAAGGTTACTGATCATCGGCGCAGGAGAGACCAATAAAAACCTTGCTCAATATCTCAAAAAACATAAATATTCTAATTTTTCTATCTTCAACAGAACGGTAGAGAATGCAGAAAGCCTGGCGAAAGACCTAAACGGTATCGCTTACCCGCTTTCTGAACTGGAAAACTTTACCGGCGGCTTTGATGTGATCATCACCTGCACGGGAGCTACTGAACCAATCATCACTGAAGAGATCTACCGTAAACTGCTGAATGGAGATACCGGTAAAAAAGTAATTGTCGATCTGGCCATTCCCAACGATGTTGCCCCATCAGTGATCAGGAACTTCCCTGTCCATTATATCGAGGTAGAATCCTTAAAAGAAATTGCCCGCAAAAATATCCAGGAGCGTTACGACGAACTGGTAAGTGCGGAACAGATCATCGATCAGAACATCAAAGAATTTGACCTTGATCTTCGCCAGCGCAAGATAGAAATTGCTATGAGCGAGGTTCCCCAAAAGATCAAAGCCATCAAAACAAAGGCGCTTGACATCGTTTTTGCCGAAGAAATCAATACACTGGATGAAAACTCCAGACTGGTACTGGAACGTGTAATGGATTACATGGAGAAGAAATACATCAGCGTACCGATGGTCATGGCAAAAGAGATCCTGGTGAACAACAGCTAGTTTCCCTTAGATAAGTCACTGTAAATACATTATTCGTTTATTATTTAACTCTATAAATCTTTTAGGTTAAATTTGCGCAAATCTAATTACGTGATACCTACATTGGCTAACATCAAAAACTTATCAACTAACAGGCTTATGCAAGCTTCATCACCGTTAAAAATCTATATACTCTGATGAAAAAACTTATTATCGGTACCAGGGGAAGCGACCTGGCTTTATGGCAGGCCAATTTCACAAAAGACAAACTTGCTGAGATCGGCGTTGAATCTGAACTTAAAATCATTAAAACACAGGGTGACAAAATTCTTAACCTCAGGCTGGATAAGCTCGAAGGAAAAGGCTTCTTTACAAAAGAACTCGAAGAAGGATTGTTAAACGGTACGATTGATATTGCCGTACATTCACATAAAGATTTACCCACTACCCATCCTGCCGGTCTGATCATTGCGGCAGTATCTGAACGTGAAGACCCCTCAGAACTGTTGCTGATTTTAAAGGACTGCGTGGATGTTACCCAAAAGCTTTCGTTAAAGACAGGTGCCCAGGTAGGTACTTCATCAAACAGGCGCAAGGCACAATTGCTGGCGATGCGTACCGATTTGAACATTGAAGATCTCCGCGGAAATATCAATACGCGTATCCAGAAATTAAGGGACGAGAACTATGATGCAATCATGATCGCAAAAGCTGGTGTGGCCCGTTTGAACCTGGATCTTACAGAATTTCATATGGAAGTGATCGACCCTACTGAACTGGTTCCTGCACCTGCACAGGGTGTGCTGGCCATCCAGATCAGGGAAGATGACCAGGAATTATTCGAATTACTGCAGAAAATAAACGATGCTGATGTTGCTGCTGCTATCGCCGTAGAGCGTAAGGTGCTGAACCTTTTTGAAGGGGGCTGTCATATGCCGCTGGGCTGCTATTGCAGAAAGGAAGACGAGCAGTATGAAATCTGGACTTCCAAAGCAAATTCCGGTGATGATTTTCCTGACCGCCTGTTCTTAAGGGTGGATAGCCTGGAAGGACTGGCAGAAAAGATCGTTGCTAAATTTAATACCGAAAGAAAACTGCCCGCAAAAGTTTTTATCTCACGCGAGATCGGTGAGCACAGTTATTTCAGAAGGGCTTTAGAAAAAAATAATATTGAAATTGAAGGCAGATCGCTGATCCGCACTTTTCCAATTGTAAATGTGCTGGATCCGTTTTACCTGAAACATATCGACTGGATATTCTTCAGCAGCCGTAACGGTGTGGAGTACTTCTTTAACCTGAAACCCACATTACCAAAACACGTGAAATTTGGTGTGGTAGGCAGAGGCTCTGAAGATGCACTGCGTAAGTTTGGCCACCTGGCTGATTTTGTAGGCGAGACTGGTGATATTACCGAAGTGGCGGAAGTGTTTTCTCCGCTGGTTAAAGGAGCTACCGTACTTTTTCCGCGTGCACAGGACTCGTTGCTCACTATCCAGAAATCACTGTCGGCAGACACCAAAGTTGTGGACCTGCCTATTTATGAAACCGTAATAGAAGAAGACATCGACCAGACGCATGCCGATATCCTGATCTTTACCAGTCCCTCCAACGTAGAGGCCTACTTTGTAGATAATCTGCTGGAGCCCGGACAAAAGGTAATCGCAATCGGAAATTCCACAGGAAAGAAATTTGACGAAATGGGCGTGCAGTATGCCCTTCCGTATTCTCCTGATGAAATCGGCCTTGCCGAAGCTGTCTTCGGAATTGATATAAAATAAAAAAAAAGAGAGGTTGATTATGTTGCACCGTCCGCGTAGATTAAGAAAGAACCCAGTGGTTAGAGAAATGATGGCCGAAACAAGGCTGTCAAAAGACATGTTTATGTATCCATACTTTGTGGTACCTGGTAAGGGGGTAAAACATGCGATCGATTCAATGCCCGGCGTCAATCATTTTTCGCAGGATACCCTGATCAGTGATGTAGAGAAAGGTCTTGAACTGGGGGTAAATAAAATCATGCTGTTTGGTGTGGGTGATGAAAAGAGTGAAGATGCACACAGTGCATACCATGATCATTCCCTGGTGCCTTCAGCTGTTCGTGAACTGAAGAAACAATTCGGTGAGGATCTGTACGTTGTTACTGATGTATGTGTTTGTTCATATACTACACATGGCCATTGCGGTATCATGAAAGACGATTATGTGCAGAATGATGAAACTGTAGAGCTGATTGCAAAAATGGGTCTTGCCCATGCAGAAGCCGGAGCAGATATGCTGGCCCCCTCAGATATGATGGACGGGCGTATCGCTGCGATCAGGGAGTTACTGGATCAGAATAAATTTGTAAATACAGCGATTATGTCGCATGCCACCAAGTTTGCTTCTGCCTACTATGGCCCGTTCAGGGAGGCGGCCGACTGCGCACCAAGTAAAGGCGACAGGAAAGCATACCAGATGGATTTCAGAAATCCAAATGAAGCACTGAGAGAGGCTTTGCTCGACGAAAACCAGGGTGCTGATGTGCTGATGGTGAAACCGGCACTGGCTTATCTTGATATCATGCATAACCTTAAGCAGCACGCTAATCTGCCAATTGCCTGTTACAATGTATCAGGTGAATATGCAATGGTGAAAGCCGCAGCTGAAAGAGGCTGGATTGATGAGCAAAAGGTAGTTATGGAAACAATGTATGCCTTTGCGCGTGCAGGAGCAAGTATTATCACAACGTATCATATCAGGGATATGGTAGAAAACAACTGGATATAATATGTTAGAGTCAATAAAAAAAATGTTCTCCGGTAATGAAGAAGACCTGCCGGCTAACCCGGGCAGCAAACCTGATATCTCAAGGGCGAAATCAGCAGAGCTTTATGAAAAGGCAAAAACATATTTCCCGGGTGGGGTAAATTCACCTGTAAGGGCTTTTAAATCTGTTTACGGAACACCACTGTTTATCCAAAAAGGGGACGGATGTTTTGTATGGGATGCCGATGGCAACCAGTTTATAGATTTCTGTGGCAGCTGGGGCCCATTGATCCTGGGGCACAATCCACAGAAAGTAAGAGAGAAAGTTACTGAAGTAATGCAGAACGGTATGAGTTTCGGTGCGCCTACTGCGCTGGAAAATGAACTCGCTGAACTCATTATCAAAAATAATAAACATGTAGAAAAGATCCGCTTTACCAGTTCAGGTACTGAGGCGGTGATGTCTGCTATCCGTTTGGCAAGGGGATACACCAGGCGGGATAAAATCCTGAAGTTTGAAGGCTGTTACCATGGCCACAGTGATTCACTGCTCGTAAAAGCAGGTTCTGGTCTTGTGACCTTTGGCGAAACATCATCTTTAGGTGTTCCCAAATCCTTTGCCGAAGAAACTATTGTTGTTCCTTTGAATGACAAAGAAGCTTTAACCCAGGCATTCGGTCAGTTTAAAGATCAGATTGCGGCGGTGATCATTGAGGGCGTTCCTGCCAACAACGGTTTACTGATCCAGGATGCGGAATATATTGAGTTCCTGCAGAAGATCTGTAAAGACAACGGTACGCTGCTCATCTTTGATGAGGTAATTACAGGTTTCAGGCTGGGGTTTGAAGGTGCAGCAGGTTATTATGGTGCCAAACCGGATATCGTTACCTATGGAAAGATCCTTGGTGGCGGTTTACCCGTAGGTATGTATGGTGCTTCTGCTGAAATTATGGGGCATATTTCTCCTGACGGAGGCGTATACCAGGCAGGCACTTTATCTGGTAATCCTGTGGCTATGGCTGCGGGTATTGCCCAGCTAACCGAACTGCTCCGCTCTGGTTTTTATAAGGAACTGAACAATAAAGCTGCGGAATTTGTAGAAAGCATACAGCGTTTTGCTACTGCAAGAAGTTATAAGTTTAAGGTATTTAATATCGGATCGATCTTCTGGTTCGCTTTTACGGATAAGGATAAAATCCAGTGTGCAGATGATATTGATCCAGCAAGCATGGAGAAATTCAAAGTGATGCACCGTGAGCTGCTGAACAGGGGAATCTACCTTGGCCCATCGGGATATGAGGTTGGATTTGTATCTGCAGCACACAGCAAGATCGAACTGGAGAAAGCGAAAAGGGCAATCCTTGAAGCCCTCGATATTGTTTTTAGGAATAAGTAAATTAACACTATATTTAAACAGTTCAATCAAAGCTTTGAAGAAATCAATCATCATATTCTATTTCATGTTGCTGTACTCACTGGTACAGTTGATTTCCTGGGGAACGCTTGTCGTTAAACTCCAGCCTTCCAGAATGGCCATGGTTATGGGTGAAGGCTCTGTCTTCCTGTTTCTGCTTTGCGTAGGGGCATATTTCCTGCACCAGTCGATTAAAAAAGAAGATAAATTGCGCGAACAGCAACAAAACTTCCTTTTATCTGTTACTCATGAACTGAAGTCGCCTTTAGCTGCCATTAAATTGTCTTTGCAGACCATCATCAAGCGTGATCTTGACAAAGCCCGCCAGACTTCCCTGCTGAATAATTCACTGAAGGATATCGAACGGCTGGACGACCTGGTAGAAAATATGCTGCTGGCAACAAAGATTGAGAACCGCTCTTACTCTTTCCCTCAGGAAGAGTTTGATTTCTCTGAGCTGGTGAGTAAGATTACAGACAGGTTACAGGTGCATTCCTGCGGATGTGAGCAGATTATTAACCCTTCAATTGAGCCTAAGGTGAAAATTACGGGCGATCCGTTTACGCTTTCATCAGTAGTGACCAATCTGGTTGAGAATGCAGTGAAGTATTCGGGTCCATGTGCAGAGGTAAGTGTGGAACTGGAGATGCAGAACGGACATCCCTTTTTAAGGGTATCTGATACAGGGCCAGGTATTCCGGATGCGGAAAAAATGCTCATATTTGATAAGTTTTACCGTGTAGGTGAAGAAAATACAAGGAAGGCGAAAGGAACAGGATTAGGCCTGTTTATTGTGAAGGAAGTTTTGCAAAGACACGATGCAGACATCAGTGTTAAAGACAATGTGCCGCAGGGTACAATTTTTGAAATCACATTTAGTTGATCATTATGCAACAGAAATTAAGAATTTTACTGGTCGAAGATGAAGACCATTTATTAGATGCCATAAAATTGAATCTTGAGCTGGAAGGATATAAAGTCCATGCCGTAAAAGATGGTAAAACCGCGCTCAAAATATTTAAAGAAGAACGTTTTAACCTGATCATCCTGGATGTGATGCTTCCTGAAATGGATGGTTTCCAGGTGTGTGAAACCATACGTTTGGAAAATACAGAGGTGCCAATCTTATTTCTGACCGCCAAGAATACCAGCGAAGACCGTGTGATGGGACTCAAAAAAGGTGCCGATGATTACCTGGTGAAACCGTTTAACCTGGAAGAACTGATCCTTAGGGTTGGTATCCTGGTAAAACGCAGCATGAAATCTGATGACCTGAAAGAATTAAACTCTTACAAAATCGGTGAAAAAACTATCTATTTCAATTCTTTTGAACTGAAACAGGATGATGGTGTGATCGTTCCCCTGACTAAAAAGGAAACGATGCTGCTTAAACTGCTGATCGAAAGAAAGAATGAGGCCGTATCCAGGGAGCAGATCCTGGAAACCGTATGGAATTATGATGTTTATCCTTCTACACGTACGATTGATAACTTCATCCTTACCTTCCGTAAATACTTTGAGCCTGACCAAAAAAATCCGGTATATTTTCATTCGATCAGGGGTGTAGGTTATAAATTCACGGATATCCATAACTAATGTTTAACGCAGCAGGCAGGTATGCCCTGATGGCAATCTTTGTCATCGCAGCAGGGGTATGCCTTTTTTATGATGAAAACCAGATGGCAGCCGTTGCCGGGGTAATGTTTGCGTTTGTGCTGTGGAGCCATTTTAAAAGCAGTTCCATATTAATGGCCTCCAAATATTTTAAGGCAGGCGATTACGAAAAAGCACTTAAACTTTTAAAAGAAGTACCAAATCCGGACAGACTGGCAAGAAACAGGCGGGGCTATTATGAATTCATGATGGGGAACATTTCTCTTAAAAATGAAGATTATCAGGCCGCTGAATACCATTTTCAGATTTCCAGTCGTTTTCCATTAGGATCTAAAAACGATAAATCTTTTATTCTGATCCATCTGGCTAATCTTGCACTGCGTAAAAAAGACAGTGTCAGGGCTCTAGCTTATGCAGAAAAGGCAAAAGAACTTGCGGGCACGGAACGTACGAACGAAATTATCAATAAGATTATAAAAGAGGCGAAAAGCCTCAAACAAACAGTTTAACAAACAACAACAGATGAACACTTTATTTTTAGATGCAGCATGGTCAAAGCAAACAGAACGTCCACCAGTTTGGATGATGCGTCAGGCCGGTCGTTTTATGCCAGAATACTGGGAGATTAAAAACAAATATTCTTTCCTTGAAATGTGTAAAACACCAGAAATTGCAGCTGATGTAACGA
This sequence comes from Pedobacter sp., assembly GCF_040513095.1. Classification (GTDB taxonomy): domain Bacteria; phylum Bacteroidota; class Bacteroidia; order Sphingobacteriales; family Sphingobacteriaceae; genus Pedobacter. The sequence continues at coordinate 13,833 of NZ_JBEVDX010000174.1, forward strand.
TGTTGCCTGTTGATTTGTTGGGTATTGATGCCGCTATCCTGTTTTGCGATATCCTCGTTACAGCAGAGGCAATGGGTGGTGACCTGAGCTTTACTCAGGGTGTAGGTCCGCGCTTTGCAAATCCTGTGCGCAGTATGCAGGATGTAGAAAACCTGGACGTGGATTGCCTGGACAAACTGGAATATGTAGCAGATGCAATCAAAGTTATCCAGCAACGCTTAAACGGAAGCATCCCATTGATTGGTTTTGCAGGTGCACCTTTTACTGTAATGAGTTATCTTGTAGAAGGAGAATCAACTAAAGATTTCAAAAAAACAAAACTGCTGATGCACAATCACCCGGAGATTGCACATGCACTCCTTGCTAAGATTGCAAAAGTAACAGCTGCCTATCTGAACCTTCAGATTGCTGCTGGTGTTAATGCTATACAGATCTTCGACAGCTGGGCTATGGCTTTATCCTGGAATGATTATGCCGAATTTTCACACAGCTATATCAAAGAAATTATCGCTAACCTGAACAGAAAAGATATCCCTGTGATCTCGTTCTGTAAAGGAAGTTCTGTATTTGCCCCAATGATGGCTACCGCACAGCCTGATGTGATCTCGGTAGACTGGAATGCTGACCTGCTGAATATCAAACAGATTTTACCTTCAGGAATTGCTGTTCAGGGAAATCTTGATCCTTTTATCCTGTATGCAGACAAAACTGTAATTAAAAAAACCATTCTGCAGTTGTTCGAAAGAATGCGTGGCGAAAACGGGTTTATCTTTAATCTTGGACATGGTATCATGCCCGACATTCCATTTGACAATGTAAAATATGCCATTGAAGTGATAAAAGAGTTTCGCTATTAAAGACAAGGATTAACTAATTTTGTCGGTAGTCTCTTTTTAAACTTATGGATCAATATTATCTCTACATTCTTGCGTTGCATATCATTTTTGTGGTGTGCTGGATGGCAGGGTTGTTTTATATTGTCCGTTTGTTTATCTATCATACTGAGGCCAATAGCCGCCCTGAACTTGAGCGTGATATTCTCCAGAAGCAATTCGTCATCATGGAGAAGAAGCTCTGGTATATCATCACCGTGCCGGCGATGGTACTCACTGTACTGGCAGGGCTGTCTATGATCGCTACCCGCCCGGGATTGCTTTACGCGCCCTGGCTGCACGTCAAACTTACTTTTGTGCTTTTCCTGCTGATTTATCACTTCCTGTGTCAGCGTATCATGAAACGTATGGAGCAGGGTATCTTTAAGCTGAGTTCCACTCAATTGCGTTTGTGGAATGAGCTCGCTACTATATTGCTGGTTGCTATAGTATTTACTGTGGTGCTCAAAAGTGCCATCGACTGGTTATATGGTTTAGCAGGCCTGGTCATATTTGCTATGGTACTGATGATCGCAGTGAAACTATACAAGAACTACAGGAAGAAAAAAGAAATTGAATAATCAGATGAAAAGAATTTTACTTGTTTTAATCTTCATATTTTCGGGATACCAGTTCAGTAAGGCGCAATTCAACAGCGCTGCTATAGAAAACAGGATCCGGCCAGACAGTAATGCTGTTGGCGAGGTACATTTCAACTTCTACAATTTTAACTATGTGCGGGATTATGAATATTCCAACCAGTTTCATGACGGCTATACATTGTATGGTACACAGCTTCAGCCCGAACTGGTTTATTATGCGCATCCCAACCTGGCGATAGTTGCGGGTGCATATATCCGTAAGGATTTTGGGGATAACGGGGTTCATGATTCCAAACCATTGTTCGCTTTAAAATATCATAAAAAAGACCTTTCCTTAATTTTCGGTAGTCTTGAAGGTGGTATCCATCATGGGTATATTGAACAATTGTGGGACTTTGAACGTCAGATCACTGATCCGATCCAGTATGGTACACAACTGATTATTGAAAAGGAAAAATGGAAACTGGATGCCTGGATTGCCTGGCAGAAACAGATATACACACCCTCTCCGGTTAAAGAACAGATTATAGGCGGATTAACTGCCGAACGTACATTGTTCCAAAACAATGGCTGGAAATTGAGCCTTCCTTTCCAGTTCCTGGTTTATCATAAAGGCGGGCAGATCGATACTTTAAAGTCGGTACCACTGCTTACAATGGGTAATGGGGCAACCGGCTTAAAACTTCACAAAGAAATTGGCGGAAACGTACAGGAGATCTTTACTGACAACTATATAGTCGGTTACAAAGATTTTTCCCCTACAAAAATACAGGCTTTCCAGGGTGGTTATGGATTATGGTTCAACGCCGGGGCCAATACCAAATGGGGTAGTTTAGTAGCATCTTACTGGAAAGGAAACAACTTCCAAACTATAAAGGGGATGCCTTTATATGAATCTGTATCCAGCACTTTATACGATGCCGGCCACAAAGAGAGCAACCGCAGTATCTTACTGCTCAGATATGCATATCAGCATGAACTATTGCCTCATCTGTACCTTGATGTACGCGTAGAACCACATGTCGACCTGGGAACATCCAGAACAGAGCAGCTTCAGTTCCAGGGCTCATTTTTCCTAACCTACAAACAAGACTTTAAGTTGTTTAAGATCAAGCAATAAACTTTTCGGAATACTGGTAACAATAAATATTTTTACCGGCGTGCAACCTTTAGTATAGTTCAGTCATCTGATATATAACTAACGAATCATGAAGTTGACGCCATCAAACACGATAAATGATTTACTGGAAGGCTGCAAAGCCGGCGACAGGAAGATGCAGGAACTGCTGTACAGGCAGACCTCATCAAAATTGCTCGCAGTTTGTATGCGATATGCCCGGGACAGGATGGAAGCAGAAGATGTTTTACAGGTCGGTTATATCAGGATCTTTCAGAAAATCAGCGAATACCGTGGTGATGGATCATTTGAAGGATGGATGAGGAAGGTAATGGTAAATTCTGCAATAGAGAGTTACCGCAAAAATTTAAGGAATTTAAATATTGTACCTATTGAAGATGGATATGAACAGCCTTCGGCTGGTTTTGACTTCAGCAGATTAGGTATGCAGGATCTTTTGGGACTGATTCAAAAGCTTGCTGATGGCTACCGCATCGTCTTCAATATGTATATTATTGAGGGGTATTCACATAAAGAAATTGCCGCAGCACTGGGAATTTCTGAAGGTGCCAGCAAATCGCAATTGTCGCGCGCAAGGGCAATTTTGAAAGAGGAGATCATTAAAATGGAGGGCATCAATTATGCAACACATACAGGATAATGAATTTGACCAGTCTTTCAGGGACAGGTTTGACGAGGCGGAGATCGAAGCCCCGGCTCATTTATGGGATAAAATTGAAACACAGCTCATAGTTAAGCCCAGGCGTATTTTTCCCGTTTACTGGCTGGCTGCTGCCATCGGAATTGTTGCCCTGTCAGTTGGCTTTTTCATAAGTAACGCAGATCACAGTGAGCGTAGTCATAGGATGGCAGTTGTGAAAACGAAGCCAGCAGTTGCAGTCGCTGTTCCTGCTGTTCAATCAACTATATCTTCCCATTCGCATGGCTCAGCGGTCAAAAATTTGCAGCATTCAAAGCGGTTTTCAGCATTAACAGCTGTTGCAGTTGAAAAAAAGGTTCAGTCTCCGGATGTATTAAGTGAATCCGCTAAAGAATCAACTGATTCAAAAAAAGATTTGGCAGACTTGCAACCTTTGGCACTGAATGCTCATCTTTATGCCAGAGAGGTTACTATAAAGCAGCAAAAACTGTCTCTGCCATTATCAGGGGATATTGTTTTAGCCAATAACGCTGAAGGACCTGCCACTGGGGATGGAGTGATGAACGAAAACGAAAACAGAACAGCAAACAGGGGAATCAGAAATATGGGTGACCTGATCAATTATGTTGTGGATAAAGTTGACAAGAGTGATGAAAAAATTATTCAGTTTAAAACTGAGGATGACAATTCATCTCTGGTTGCACTGAACATAGGCATTATCAGATTTAATACGAAGAAGCATAAATAAAATATAAACCAAAGATGAAGAAGCTCTTATTAACCATTTTACTGTTCAGCGGAATGACCGCAATCAAAGCTCAGGACACAAGTGCTCAGGACACAACCAAAACCACCAGAACAGCTGGTACAAAATCTGTAAGAAACTGGAAATATAAAATGGATCTTTCATTTGGTGATCATGAGGACAGCGTTAAAGTGAGAAAAGCGCATAAGGGTCGTTTTATGGGTGGAATCACTTTTACACGTATTGATATTGGATTTTCGCGCCTGATCGATAACGGAAGTTTCTCACTCTCTCCCGAAAATAAATTCCTGGATTACAAAGGTGCAAAGACCAGTACTTTCTCTTTTGATGTTTTATATTTTGGCTACCGATTCAATCCTAACTTTAAAATGTATATCGCAGGTGGGTTCGACTGGACTTTAATCAGGTTGAAGAATAACATTACGATCCAGCAGAATACACCAGACCTGAGCTATATCGAAGAGCCTGTAGACTTCAGCAAGAATAGGTTTTCAAGTAGCTATGTACACTTTCCACTAAACTTTGAGCTGCGCTCGAAAGAAAATCATAATGGAAAAAGGTTCTATTTCGTATTTGGCCCTGAAGTAAGCTTCTTGCTCAATGGAAAAGTAAAACAGATCAGCGATGAACGTGGCAAAGAAAAGTTCAGGGATGATTATGATTTTCAGCCGGTACGTGTTGGCGGTACGGTACGTCTTGGATATGGGGGCATAGGATTATTTACCAAATATTATTTTAACGATATGTTTGACAGTGTTCCTCAGGCCGGGTTGAAAAATATAGCCTTTGGTGTCACCTTTGGTCTGAATTAATCACACACGCCAATGAAACCGACCTCATAGCTCAAGGGCTCTGAGGTTTTTTTATGTCAAATCTTTTCATTTTACCTGCTTTGCACCAAATATTTGCGGTTGAAATGTATCTTTACGATGTGGACGAAAATATTATCAGCGTAAATAACTTAAGCAAACAGTATAAAACTGAACAATTATCAGGGATCAGAAATATCAGCTTTACGATCAAACGGGGACATATCGTTGCGGTCATCGGTGAAAGCGGCAGCGGGAAATCTACTTTGTTAAAATCTATATTTGGTTTGCTGCAGGTGGATGAAGGCGAAGTGTTGTTTAACAGCAAAAGGGTTTTAGGCCCCAATGAACAGCTGATCCCCGGCCACAAGGAGATGAAAATCGTTACCCAGGATTTCTCCCTCAATATCTATGCGAAAGTATATGACAATATAGCTTCCGTTCTTTCCAATACGGATGTGAAATCCAAACAGGAAAAGACAGAAAAAATGATGCAGCACCTGCACATTGAACACCTGAGAAATAAAAAGATCACAGAGTTGAGTGGTGGCGAGCAGCAGCGGGTTGCAATAGCAAGGGCGCTTGTTACTGATACCAGTCTCTTATTACTGGATGAACCTTTCAGTCAGGTAGACGCCTTACTAAAGAATCAATTGCGGGCCGATATTAAGCGTATAGCTGCAGAAACAGGTGTTACAGTGATCATTGTATCACATGACCCGGCAGATGGCTTGTTCCTGGGCAATCAGTTGTTACTGATCAAAGACGGGCAGCTGATCCAGGAAGGTGAGCCGGCTCATGTTTATAACCATCCTTCACATATCTATACTGCTCAGTTACTAGGCAACGCAGTAGTACTTACTGCAGCTGATGCGGTAAAACTTGGAATTGCTGCAACAAAAACATCTGTTGTTTTTTATCCGGAATGGGTCGAACTGAAAAGCGGCTGGAACAGTAAGCGTTATGAAGTGAAGGATGTTTACTACAAAGGTTTTTACGAAGAACTCCTGCTCGAAAGAAACGGTGTAATCGTCAGGGCGATACAACTCAATAGGGGAGAACATAAAAAAAACGACCACGTTCAGGCGAACATTGGTCGTTTTCTTGAATTTTAATCAGTTAATAAATCCCGCACCGCTTTAAGCAGCAAACTATAGGGATGACCTGATAAGTACGATTTTAACCCTTGCTGTCTGAGTCGGGCGTACGGGGATTGTGTTTTGGGCATCAGAAGTTTGCACATCTATAGTTACAATCCCGGGCTCAACAGTATAGCTATAGGTTTGACCGTTGTAAACAAAGGGCATTTTTTCATAGGTATCACTATCGTTTCTGGATATCATTAATGATATATCATCATTCTCAAAAGTATCACGGTCAATTTCTGCAACCGGAATGCCGACAGTCAATGATCTGCCATCTGAAGAGGAAAGCCATTGATTTGGGTTGATATATTTCAGAAGGGTGATGTTTGGTAAATCATTTGCTACCAGGACTTCCTTCTTACACGAGGAGAGGCCAACAGCAGCAATAAATAATAACAGTAAGTATTTTTTCATATTGTATTTTATAAAGCAGCATCAATTATGCTGCCATTTTTCTCGTAGATTAAGTATAAACGTAATAAATGATAATTCCACTCCGGCATGTTTCGTGGGGTAAAACTTATTATACGCTTTAAATACATTGTGGACCGGCCTCAATTCACAGCAAATTTTTTGATGCTGACCGGACATTATATATTTGATAAATATTTATATCTTCAATCCATTAACGTTCAATATGGAAGTACAAAGAAAATCGAACATCAGCTATCAGGAATTTATGGAGGAACACCATAATCCTGGCATACCGGTTATATTTACGGATGCTACTAAGGTCTGGAAGGCAAATGGCCTGTTAACGCCCGACTGGTTTCGTAAAAACTACCCTGATAAACTAAGTGACGTCAATGATAAAGTTACCGGTAAACCTTATACCATGACAGAAGTAATGGATCTGGTTGAAAACAGTACTGTAGATAAACCTGCTCCTTATCCGCTGACTTTTGATATCACTCATGAGATCCCGGAGATGCTGGATCTGCTGAAGCCTATGGGACTGAATTACGCCAAACCAAACTGGCTGGAAGATAAAGCCTTTAAACGCGGAAACTGGGGTGGTATCCTGGAACTGTTTGTAGGTGGTCCCGGGGGTAAATTTCCATACGTACACAAAGATTATTATCACCTGAGTGCCTGGATTAACCAGCTTTATGGCGAAAAGCGGTTTACTGTATTCCCAAGAGGGCAGGAAGAGTTTCTGTATGCTACTGAAAAGAACCAATGGAGGTCAGAAGTGAATATTTTTGAGCCTGATTATGATAAGCATCCGAAATTCAAACATGCAACGCCGATCAGCTTTACTGTTGGCCCGGGAGAAACATTGTATATTCCTTTTGGTGTATGGCATTCTGCTTACTCGCTGACACCAACGATTTCGGTAGCTTTTGATCAGCTGAATGCAAAGAACTTTCCCGGATTTATGGAAGATGTCTGGTACTTTAAAAATCAGGAGAGCAGTAAGCCGAAGGCAATAGCTGCATATGCGTATGCACTGGCTTCCGGAACAATGTGCAAGATTAAGGACAGTCTGAGTCCCGCTAAATAATAATAAAGGCCGTAGCATTTACAAATGATACGGCCTTTATACTAAACATGTTTACCCGGGACTGTATCAGACCAGGTATTCAAACAAAGTCTGATCGTTATTCAATTCGATCATCTCAAATTTGAAGTCGCTCATTCTCTGCTTCAGGGAAGCATAATCCGAAGCTTCCTGTAATTCAATCCCTACCAGGGCAGGTCCGTTTTCACGGTTGGTTTTTTTGATAAACTCAAACCTGGTGATATCATCATTTGGCCCTAATACATTGTTGACAAATGCTTTCAGCGCTCCCGGACGCTGAGGAAAACGGACGATAAAATAGTGTTTTAACCCTTCAAAAAGTAAAGACTTTTCTTTGATCTCCTGCATCCTTTCGATATCGTTGTTTCCACCGCTGACGATACACACGACAGTTTTACCGGCAATCGTATCTCTTAGCTGATCAAGCGCAGCCACAGCAAGTGCGCCGGCAGGTTCTACCACGATAGCATCTTCATTGTACAACTTTAAAATCGTAGTACAGATTTTCCCTTCAGGAATTAATAACATCTGGTCCAGCAGTTCGCTGCAATATTCAAACGTCAGGTTTCCTACACGTTTAACTGCTGCACCATCTACAAACCTGTCTATATATTCCAGTGTTACCGGACTGCCATTCTTCAGCGCCTGGTTCATTGATGGAGCGCCCTCAGGCTCTACACCGATAAGGCTGATCTCAGGCTTAACGTGTTTGAAATAACTCCCCACGCCTGATGCCAGTCCTCCACCACCAATAGGCATGATCACCACGTCGGTTGAAGGTAAATCTTCAAAGATTTCCACACCTACGGTACCTTGTCCCTCGATGATCTTTGCATTATCAAAAGGAGGGATGAATACCATCTGATGTGTAGTGGTATAAATCAGCGCTTCTTTCATGCAGTCATCAAAAGTATCACCTACCAATACAATCTTAATGTTATCCCCGCCAAACATTTCTGTTTGTTTGATCTTCTGCCTTGGTGTAATTTCAGGCATAAAAATCACACCCTGGATATTCAGTTTTTTGCAGGAATAAGCAACACCTTGCGCGTGGTTACCTGCGCTGGCGCACACTACACCCTGTTTACGCTGATCAGGATCAAGCGTACTGATCATATTGTATGCACCCCGCAATTTATAGGAGCGTACTACCTGTAAGTCTTCTCTTTTCAGATAGATCTTTGCATTATATTTTAATGAAAGCCCCTCATTGTACTCCAGCTGAGTACGTTTTACAGTATCTGCAATACGTGCCGCAGCAGCAATAAAGTCCAGTTCTACTTCTTTTTCCAGGTTTTCCATCTTTACAAAAATTTGTTCAGGGCGTCCAGGTAAGCATCTGCCGAAGCCTTCACGATATCGGTACTAAATCCATAGCCCAGATAAGATTTGTCTTCATAGGATACCCTCATATTTACTTTGCTGACATCATCGCTGCCGCCGTGAATAGCCTGGATAGTCAGTTCTTTCAACTGGATATCTTTGCCGATTACACTTTCGATAGCCTTGATCGTTGCATTTACGGGGCCGTTGCCTTCAGCTTTTGCCTCGTGTTCCACACCTTCGTATTCCAGCCTGATGGTAGCAGTTGGATTTGCACTATCGCCACAAACCACCTGTAAAGAGTTTAATTTATACCCGTTTTTGTAGGTATCTTCTTCGCCTTCGCTCATCAGTGCAAGTAAATCGTTATCTGATATTTCTTTTTTCTGATCGGCAATTAAAAGGAACTTCTCATATACCTGGTCAAGGTTGATCTTGTCAATGACGTATCCCAACCTCTCAAGGTGGTGTTTCAAGGCATGACGGCCACTGCGGGCTGTTAGGATAATATCGGCCTGATCCAGTCCTACATCTTCAGGATTGATGATCTCATAGTTTTCCCTGTGTTTGAGGAAACCGTCCTGGTGAATACCAGAGCTGTGTGCAAAGGCATTCTGTCCTACAATCGCTTTATTCGGCTGTACCGGCATGCGCATCATGCGGCTAACCTGTGAACTGATCCTGCTGAAATGTTTGGAGTTGATATTGGTGCTCAGGTTAAGGGCATGGTGTGTTTTCAATACCATCACCACTTCTTCCAATGCAGTGTTACCTGCACGCTCACCGATACCATTGATGGTACATTCTACCTGTCTGGCACCATTGATCACCCCAGCCAGTGTATTTGCTGTAGCAAGTCCCAAATCATTGTGGCAGTGTACAGATATTATTGCCTGATCTATGTTTTTTACATTTTCCTTCAGATAAAGGATTTTTGAACCATATTGTTCCGGCAGACAGTAACCGTTGGTATCCGGAATATTTACCACTGTTGCACCCGCAGCGATTACCGCTTCGATCATCTGCGCCAGAAAGAAATTGTCGGCACGACCGGCATCTTCTGCATAAAACTCGATGTCTTCTACAAACTGTTTTGCATATTTCACTGCTTCAACTGCGCGCGCAAGGATATCCTCACGAGTGCTGTTGAACTTATATTTGATGTGCATGTCCGACGATCCGATCCCGGTATGTATCCTTGGACGTTTCGCGTACTTCAACGCCGCCACAGCTGCATCGATATCACCTTTGTTAGCTCTTGTTAAAGCGCAGATAACAGGTTCACTCACTGCTTTGGAGAGTTCAACTACGCTTTGAAAATCACCCGGACTTGAAATAGGGAATCCTGCCTCAATAACATCTACGCCCAGGGCTTCCAGCGCTTTCGCGATTTCAATCTTTTCTGGTGTAGACAACTGACAGCCCGGTACCTGCTCTCCGTCACGAAGGGTGGTATCAAATACATAAACTCTATTCGGATCGTGTAACATATATGCTCTGGTTTAAATTCTAGTTAGTGTAAGTTTTTTGTGTTATAAATTTCAAAACGAGTTTCCCCATTTCTTCAGTACCCAGTACTTTGTACGGGCTGATCGTTTCATCTGCGATATCGCCGGTCCTGAAACCTTCTTTCAGTACCTGGTCAATTGCAGAGATAATCAGTTCAGCTTCTTCTTTCAGTCCGAAGCTGATTTCCAGCATCAGCGCTACCGACAGGATAGAGGCCAGTGGGTTAGCCAGGTTTTTACCGGCAATATCATGGGCAGAACCGTGGATAGGCTCAAAGAAGCCTGTTCCGTCGCCAACAGATGCAGAGGCCAGCATACCCATTGAACCGGCAATCTGTGAAGCCTCGTCGGTCAGGATATCGCCAAACAGGTTGGCAGTTACAACTACATCAAACTGTTTCGGATCTTTGATCAGCTGCATTGCTGCATTATCTACAAACATATGTGTAGTTTCTACTTCGGGATACAGTTTAGCGATCTCCTGTACTGTTTCTCTCCACAGACGTGAGCTTTCCAGCACGTTTGCTTTATCAACAGAACACAGTTTTCTGCCACGCTGCATAGCTGCCTCGTATGCTTTGTGTGCAATTCTTTCTACTTCATATTTGTTATAGATCATCAGGTCAGAAGCCGTATGTCTGTCTTCAGAACGTTTTTTCTCACCAAAATAAACATCACCTGTCAATTCTCTGAAGAACAGGATGTCTGTTCCCTTAAGGATATGTGCTTTGATACTTGAAGCATTCAGTAATTCATCAAATAACAGGATAGGACGTAGGTTCGCATAGAGGCCAAGTTCCTTGCGGATCTTTAACAGTCCCTGTTCCGGACGCACCTTCAGTGAAGGGTCGTTGTCATACAGGGCATGACCTACAGCACCAAAAAGGATAGCATCACTTTTTCTTGCTTTCTCCAGGGTCTCGTCTGGCAAAGGGTTACCTGTAGCTTCTATAGCTGCATGGCCCATCAGTGCTTCATCGAAAGTAAATTCGTGATTGAAACTTTTGGCGATCTGCTCCAGTACTGCTTTGCCCCAGGTGGTAACTTCTGGTCCTATTCCGTCTCCGGGAATTACTAATATGTTTTTCTTCATGCTATAAAATGCTTTCTAATATAGTTTCGACGGATTTTACTTCTCCGTTTTCCAATAAAATTCTTTTCTCAATACAAGCCGGCAGCTGTGATTCAAAATGGCCCACGTATATTAATGTGGTGCCGTTGCTGCATAATTCGTCTACCAGTTTGTTAAAATATTGCGCCTGCCGCTGGTCCAGACCCTGACACGGCTCATCCAGGATCAGCAGTTCCGGGTTTTTGATAATTGTACGTGCTAAAAATGCCAGCCGTTGCTTGCCAAGAGGAAGCTGGTTCATCAGGGTATCCTGGTACTCTTTCAGTCCGAAATAAGCGATCAGTTCATCGGCTTGCGTGCGCTGGGTGTAATTAGGCTCCCGAAATAAGCCCTGACTATCAAAAAATCCGGAGATGATACTTTGTTTTACCGTAGCCGAGGGATCGAAATACCATTGTAATTCAGGTGAAATCAACCCCATGCGTTTTTTGATATCCCAGATACTCTCACCACTTCCGCGTTTATGGCCAAACAGATAGAAATCGTTGGCATAAGCCTGAGGGTGGTCGCCCGTGATTAAACTCAGCAGGGTGGATTTACCAGAGCCGTTATGCCCCTGCAACAACCACTTTTCTCCTGGGTTAATTTCCCAGTTGATATTTTTCAACACCTGTTTATCGCCATAGCTGATGTTTACATTGTTCATCTTTACGATGCTCTCAGCTAAGGAAACAGGTCCTTCACGTAAAAATTCTGGCACTGGCATGTTTGTCTCTTCCCCGAAATCGGCTGTATGTCCGGCAGTAGTTTCATATACCTGGCCATCTTTGATTTCCGCAAAGCGGTTCACAGAAGAGGGCAGTTCCTTTTCATTACTGATGAGGATGAGCTGCGTGCCTGCTGCAGTGATTTCTTCAAGTAAAGCGTTCAGGTGCTGGCGGGAAAGTTTATCCAGACCGTTATAGGGCTGATCCATGATCAGCAACTGGGGGCGGTACCAGAGGGCTTCTACCAATTGTAATTTCTTATGTTCCCCGCTGGATAACTGGATCAGCGTGGAATCGATCAGCTCGCTGAAGCCCAGTGCAGCAACAAGCCTTTCAGCATCAGGAAAGTCAAGCTGATGAGTTTTACCGTAGTTTTCAAGCTCAGCCCTTACTGTAGCCGTAGTTTCTTCTGCCTGTTTATTGTAGCGCTGCTGGTAATAAAAATTTGATTGTCCTTCCAGGTCTTTGAACTGATACCAGTTTGCAACATAATGCGCAACCGGTGCTAAGGTACTTTGGGGATCAAAATGAGTAGCTACAGCACCATCGAACTTAATCAGTCCGGCAATAGCTTTCGCCAAAGATGTTTTCCCGCTGCCGCTGCTTCCCCTCAACAGCCAGTTATCCCCGCGGTTAATGGTCCAGCTCAAATCCTGGAACACGGTTTTATGGTGATACCTGAGATGTAAACCGGTAATATGTACGACGGGCTCTGACATTATCTTTTCTGTTCGAATTCTTCTATTAAGTCTTTTTGTGCGAGGATAAAATCAATATCATCATACCCATTGATCAGGCATGACTTTTTATAGGCATTGATTTCAAAATCTGCTTCTTCGCCTGTAGCAACAATTGTTACTGTCTGGCTTTCCAGATCAACATCCAGTTGAGCATGGTGATCTTTACTTACCGCAGTAAAGATTGCGGACAGGAACTCGTCACTCACCTGGATAGGCAGCAATCCGTTGTTCAGGGCATTTCCTTTGAAGATGTCAGCAAAAAAGCTGCTGATCACTACATCAAAACCTGCATCCTGTATTGCCCATGCAGCGTGCTCGCGGCTACTTCCGCAGCCAAAGTTTTTTCCTGCTACCAGAACGCGGCCATTATATGTGGGGTCGTTCAGTACAAAATCAGGTTTAGGCGTGTTATCGCCGTTATACCGCCAGTCGCGAAACAGGTTTTCTCCAAAGCCTTCACGTGTGGTAGCTTTTAAGAACCTGGCCGGAATGATCTGGTCAGTATCAATATTCTCTATATTTAAAGGCACGATAGCCGATGATAATCTTTCGAATTTCTTCATTTCAATATGTTTAAGCCTCGGTCAAAAATTCCCTTACATCAGTAATCTTTCCGGTGATTGCAGCAGCAGCAGCTGTCAGCGGGCTCACCAGTAAAGTTCTTGCATCCGGGCCCTGACGGCCTTCAAAATTTCTGTTCGACGTAGAAACACAATATTTTCCTGCCGGTATCTTATCTTCGTTCATTCCCAGACATGCACTGCATCCCGGTTCGCGAAGCTGAAAACCTGCCTCTTCAAATATCTTGTCCAGTCCTTCATTGATGGCCTGTTGTTCCACCTGTTTTGATCCGGGAACAATCCAAACCGTTACACTTTCTGCTTTTTGTTTATGTTTCACAAATTCGGCTACTTCGCGCAGGTCCTCAATGCGTGAGTTTGTGCAGCTGCCGATGAATACATAGTCAACAGGTTTTCCGATCAGTGATGAATCATCATCAAAACCCATATAGTCCAGCGCTTTCTGATAAGATAACTGCTCTTTGTCAGGCTGTGAACTGGTGGACGGAATATTTTCTTTAATGCCCATACCCATACCCGGATTTGTTCCGTAGGTAATCATAGGGCCAATGTCTTCAGCGTCAAAACTCAACACTTTATCAAACGCTGCATCAGCGTCGCTGTACAATGTTTTCCAGTAGGCGAGGGCTTTGTCCCATTCTGCACCTGCCGGCGCAAATTCCCTGCCTTCGATATAGTCAAATGTAGTCTGGTCAGGCGCAATCAATCCGCCTCTGGCACCCATTTCGATACTCATGTTACAGATCGTCATGCGGGCTTCCATACTTAAAGCTTCAATAGCTGTACCTGCATATTCAATAAAATATCCTGTACCACCGGCCGCAGATATTTTAGAGAGGATATACAGAATAATGTCTTTAGCAGTTACACCTTTTCCCAAAGTACCGTTCACCTCAATTTTCATGGTTTTCGGCTTTTGCTGCAACAGGCATTGTGTAGCGAATACCTGTTCTACCTGTGATGTACCAATACCAAAAGCAATCGCACCGAAGGCGCCATGCGTAGAAGTATGGCTATCGCCGCAAACCATTGTTTTACCGGGTAAAGTGATACCCAGTTCCGGACCGATTACATGGACGATTCCCTGGAAAGGATGACCCAGGCCATACAGTTCGATACCGAATTCTGCACAGTTTTTGGTCAGCATATCAACCTGGTAACGTGAAAGCTCTTCCTTGATCGGCAGCAGCTGATCAATTGTTGGCACATTATGGTCGGCAGTAGCCACCGTTTGTTTCGGGCGTAAAACAGGCAGGCCTCTTTTGCGTAAACCATCAAAAGCCTGTGGCGAGGTAACCTCGTGGATCAAGTGTGTATCAATATATAGAATATCAGGAAATCCTGCTTCGCTTTTTACCACGTGTGCATCCCATATTTTTTCTACTAATGTTTTTGACATTTTCTTTATTGTTTTTTAAACCTCCCCGGTAATAAAGCCGGAGAGGTTCTTATTGTTTCTTTATACCGTTTTAATCGACTTCATTGCAGTCATTGCTTTTCTCAGCTCAGCTCCAACAGTTTCAACCTCATGCGAACGGATCACTTCATTTACCGAAATCAAAGCGCTGTTATCTACAGAACCATCTTTTCCTTCGTTGAAGTTTTTACCGATCAGGTCAGTATCCACTTTGGTCATGAAATCTGCCAGTAAAGGCTTACAGGCATGATCAAATAAATAACAGCCGTATTCAGCAGTATCAGAGATCACCCTGTTCATTTCAAATAATTTCTTACGGGCAATTGTATTTGCAATCAGCGGAGTTTCGTGCAGCGACTCATAGTAAGCAGATTCAGGTTTGATTCCTGCTTCTACCATAGTTTCGAAAGCCAGCTCAACACCAGCCCTGATGAAGGCAACCATTAACAATGCATTGTCGAAATATTCCTGCTCACCGATTTTAACATCACCAGCCGGAGTTTTTTCAAAAGCAGTTTCGCCGGTAGCAGCACGCCATGCCAGCAGGTTTTTATCACCTGCAGCCCAGTCTTCCATCATGATACGGCTGAATTCACCGCTCATGATATCATCCTGGTGTTTCTGGAACAAAGGACGCATGATTGTTTTCAGTTCTTCAGAGATTTCAAAAGCCTTGATTTTAGCAACGTTGCTTAACCTGTCCATCATGGCAGTGATACCACCATGTTTTAAAGCTTCAGTAATTACTTCAACACCATATTGAACCAGTTTTGAAGCATAACCTGCATCGATACCTTTTTCAACCATTTTATCAAAAGATAAGATAGAACCTGTTTGCAACAGACCACAAAGGATCGTTTGCTCGCCCATCAGATCTGATTTTACTTCAGCTACGAAAGATGATTTCAATACACCAGCTTTGTGTCCGCCTGTTCCCACGCAGTAAGCTTTAGCCTGTACCAAACCTTTTCCTTCAGGATCATTCTCAGGGTGTACAGCAATTAAAGTGGGAACGCCGAAGCCCCTTACATATTCTGCTCTCACTTCAGATCCCGGGCTTTTCGGAGCAACCATGATCACTGTGATGTCTTTACGTACCTGTAATCCTTCTTCCACGATGTTGAAACCGTGTGAGTATAATAATGTAGAACCTTGTTTCATAAAAGGCATCACGGCATTTACTACTGCTGTATGCTGTTTATCAGGAGTAAGGTTGATCACTAAATCAGCTTCAGGGATCAGTTCTTCATAAGTGCCAACCGGGAAGTTGTTCTCAGTAGCGTTTTTCCATGAATCTCTTTTGCCTTCAATAGCTTCTTTACGCAAAGCGTAAGCAATATTCAAACCACTGTCTCTCAGGTTTAAACCCTGGTTAAGGCCTTGTGCACCGCAGCCTACAATTACAAGTTTTTTTCCTTTTAATGCATTTACACCATCCAGAAATTCAGAACTGTCCATGAAGTCACAAACACCCAATTGGTTTAGTTTCTCTCTGAGAGGCAATGTGTTAAAATAATTTGACATCGTTTTTGTTGTTTTTTGATTTTTAAGGTTCTTTTAAATTATTATTTGCTGATCTGCTGAGCCCGTTTTTTATTGCGCAGCTCCGCAAATCGTGGGATTACATAGTAAATACGTTTTTTTCCTTGTCCAGGAATTCGTTTTCTATCACTTCCTGGCCGGGCTCCAGTCTTTCAAACTCTCTGAGCTTGCTGTTAAAGCCTTCACTGTCCTTGATAATCGCCACCCTTGCACTGCGGACAAACTCAATCAGTCCGTATGGCTGGAGTACTTCGATCAGTTTATCTGTTTCCGAACGGTGACCTGTAGTTTCGAAGATGGTGTAATTCTTACGGATCACAACAACCCTTGCACCGTTTTCGCGCAGCAGGCGTTCTACGAACACTTTTTCTGCAACTATCTCCGTAGGTACCTTGTAAAGGGCAAGCTCCTGCCAGATGATATCATCATTTGTATTGGCATATACTTTTAACACCTCTACCTGTTTCTCGATCTGTCTTGCAAGTTTGCGTACCACATCTTCAGTCTCAGTGATCATGATTGTAAAGCGGTGAATGTGCTCAATTTCTGAAGGAGAGACATTCAGGCTTTCAATATTGATTTTTCTTCTCGAAAATATAATCGCAATACGGTTCAGTATGCCGATCTGGTTTTCAGTATATACCGTAATGGTAAATTCCTGCTTGGCATTTCCTAATTCTATATCTTTTGAATCGCTCATGGTCATTAATTATTTAAGTCTGATTTCACTTACGCTGCTACCCTGCGGAACCATAGGGAAAACATTGTGTTCTTTGGCAACCATTACCTCAAGCAGGAATGAGCCGGGGGTATTGAGCATCTCTTCAAGACCCGGGATCAGGTTTTCACGTTCAGTAACTCTCTTGCCCGCAATGGAATAGGAATCAGCGAGTTTTACAAAATCAGGGCTGGTAATGTCAACAAAAGAGTAACGTTTTTCGTTGAACAGTTGTTGCCACTGACGCACCATGCCCAGGAACTGGTTGTTGAGGATCAGGATCTTCACATCTACGCCAAACTGCATGATGGTACCCAGTTCCTGTAAAGTCATCTGGAAACCGCCATCACCGATTACGGCAACTACCGTCCGTTCAGGTGCGCCAAACTTAGCTCCGATAGCAGCAGGTAAACCGAATCCCATTGTACCAAGTCCACCACTGGTTACACTCAGACGGGTAGTGTTTAATTTACCGTATCTGCAGGCCGCCATCTGGTGCTGCCCAACGTCACTAACAATCACGGCTTCTCCTTTGGTCAGGATATTCAGCTGGTTGATCACTTCGCCCATTGTCAGTTCACCTGTCTGTGGCTCCAGTTCTTTTACAATAAGTTCATCCTTCTCAATTTTATCAAAAGCTTTGAACTCTGCATGCCATGCTTCATGTGATCGCTCTGTAATCAGTTCAGTCAATAAAGGTAGAGTTTCCTTGCAGTCGCCCCAAACAGGAACATCGGCTTTCACATTTTTGTCTATTTCGGCAGGGTCTATATCCAGGTGAACAACCTTTGCCTGTTTTGCATATTTATCCAGTCTTCCGGTTACCCGGTCGTCAAAACGCATTCCAATAGCGATCAGTACATCACAGGAATTGGTTTGAACATTAGGGCCATAATTTCCGTGCATACCCAGCATACCCACATTCAATGGATGATCTGTTGGGATTGCTCCGTTGCCCAGGATTGTCCATGCGGCAGGGATACCGCTTTTCTCTACAAAAGCTTTGAACTCCTGTTCGGCGCTACCCAGTATTACACCTTGGCCGAATAAAATGAAAGGCTTTTTTGCACTGTTAATCAATGCTGCTGCGGCCTCTATGTATTCGTTTCTGACAATTGGTTTTGGTCTGTAGCTGCGGATATGGTGACAAGGAGTATATCCTTCATATTCGAACAACTGCATCTGTGCATTTTTTGTGATGTCGATTAAAACAGGACCAGGCCTGCCGCTGCGGGCAATGTAGAACGCTTTGGCTAATGCTGCAGGGATTTCACTTGCTTCCGTTACCTGGTAATTCCATTTGGTGACAGGTGCACTGATATTGATTACATCTGTTTCCTGGAAGGCATCTGTACCCAGCAGAGTCGCAAAAACCTGCCCGGTGATACAAACGATTGGCGTACTGTCAATTTGAGCGTCAGCAAGGCCAGTGATAAGGTTAGTTGCACCGGGGCCACTTGTAGCGAATACTACGCCGACTTTGCCTGATGTGCGGGCAAAGCCCTGCGCTGCGTGGGCAGCACATTGTTCATGCCTGACTAATATATGGTTTAGTTTTTCTTTGTAATCATAGATCGCATCATAGATGGGCATGATAGCGCCTCCGGGATAACCGAAAATAGTTTCCGTTCCTTCGGCAATTAGTCCTTCCAGCAAGGCAACTGAACCTGTAACCGTTGTAGTTTTCTTTGGCTGGCTCAATGTGGTTGCTTCCTCTTGTACTGTTTCCATTTTAATCGTTTTAATTTGGGCCTTTGGTTAATTAATCTGTGTAGGCGTCAGTTACACAGCCTTCACTGGCATTGCTTACCTGTTTAATATATTTATAGAGTACACCACTTTTTACTGGTGGAGGCAACTGCACCCATGCTGCTCTGCGTGCTGCAAGTTCCTCATCAGAAATGTTCAGTTGTATAGTATTGTTAACAGCATCAATAGTAATGATGTCATTATCTTTTACAAGTCCGATGTTTCCACCGTCCCATGCTTCCGGTGTGATGTGGCCTACCACAAATCCGTGGGTACCACCGGAGAAACGTCCGTCAGTGATCAGGGCTACCGATTTGCCCAAACCTGCTCCGATAATTGCCGATGTCGGTTTCAGCATTTCCGGCATTCCCGGTGCGCCTTTTGGGCCAACCTGAATGATTACTACCACATCACCGCGTTGCACTTTTCCACTTTGGATACCGGCGATCAGCTTCTGCTCTCCTTCAAATACGCGGGCAGGACCTTCAAATTTTTCACCTTCTTTACCACTGATTTTTGCAACCGCGCCTTTTTCTGCAAGGTTTCCATACAGCATCTGCAGGTGACCGGTTGGTTTTAAAGCCTGTTCTACCGGGAAGATTACTTTTTGTGTCTCAAAGTTCAGGTCTGCTGCATCTGCAACATTTTCAGCTAAGGTTTTACCGGTAACCGTCATACAGTCGCCATGAACCAATCCTACTTTTAAAAGATATTTTAAGATCGCAGGTACACCGCCAATCTCATGTACATCCTCCATCAGATACTGTCCGCTTGGTTTTAAGTCGGCCAGCACAGGAGTGTTATCGCTGATGCGCTGAAAATCTTCAAGTGTCAGGTTTAATCCTACAGATTTGGCCATCGCAATCAAGTGAAGTACTGCATTGGTAGAACCACCCAATACCATCACCGTTACAATTGCATTGTGAAATGCTTTCTCCGTCATGATATCCGAAGGAAGGATATTTCTTTCCAGCAATACCCGGATTGCTTTTCCTGCCTCCAGGCATTCCTGTTTTTTCTCATCGCTTATTGCAGGGTGAGAAGAGCTGTATGGAAGGCTCATTCCCATTGCCTCAATAGCCGAAGCCATTGTATTTGCTGTGTACATACCACCACACGCGCCTGCTCCGGGGCAGGTATGGCGGATGATGCCCTGGTAATCTTCTTCAGATAAATTACCTGCTAATTTTTCTCCAAGGGCTTCGAAGGCCGACACGATATTTAAAGATTTACCTTTGTATTTTCCTGAATGGATACTGCCACCGTACACCATGATAGATGGTCTGTTCAGGCGGCCCATTGCCATAATTGAACCCGGCATATTTTTATCACAGCCCGGGATGGTGATCAGTCCGTCGTAATACTGACCGCCGCAGATGGTTTCAATAGAATCTGCGATCACGTCTCTCGACACCAGTGAATAACGCATGCCGTCTGTGCCATTTGACATACCATCACTTACACCTATTGTACCAAAAGTTAAACCCACCATGTCGTTGCCCCAGACTCCCTCTTTCACGATTTTCGCAAGATCATTCAGGTGCATATTACAGGTGTTACCATCGTAACCCATGCTGGCGATCCCTACCTGAGCTTTCGACATATCCTCAGTAGTCAGTCCGATACCATATAACATGGCCTGGGCTCCTGGCTGAGTAGGATCTTGTGTAAAAACTTTACTGTAGCGGTTTAGTTCTGGTGTTTGTTGTGACATTGCTTTTTTTACTTGTTATATGATTACTTCGTAATTTTGTTTTTCTAATACTAATGCTTTGTAGGTTCTCTGGATCGTTGCTCCGAGTGTTTCTGTCCATACTGCGGGAAAGACTGTATCGTCAACCGATTCGATGCCGATGATCTCCGCTGCTGTTCCACAGAAGAATGCGCTGTCCGCATCTTTCAGCTCTTCAACCGTCAGGTTTTTTTCAACACATTCGATATCCAGGGTTTTGCATAATTTGATTACTGTTGCCCTGGTTATTCCCGCCAGGATGCTGCCCAGTGGGGGAGTGTACAGTTTTCCGCTTTTCTCAATGAATATATTGGCTCCCGGAGCTTCAGCGATGTTGTTGTGCATATCCAGCAGAAGCGCTTCATCATAGCCGTTGTTTTTGGCTTCTGCGGTGGCCAGGATAGAATTAACATAGTGTCCGCTGGCTTTAGCCTCAACATGTGTGGATTTTGGATTGGGGCGCTGGTAACTTGACATCCCAACTCTCACCAGCTTGTTCCCAAGGTAGGCTCCCCATTCCCAGGCACAAATCATAATAGATGATGCTGCTGAGGGGCTGAGCGACATATTCTGTCCGCAGTAAACAAGGGGGCGGATATAGGCATCTTTTAAATTATTTTTCTTTAATAACTTATAGGTCTGCCTGATCAGGTCATCCTTGTCATAGGGGAAAGGGATATGCATGAGTTCGGCGGAGCGCTGCAGGCGGTCAAAGTGTTCCTTTGCTTTAAAAATCCTGGTGCCGTTATGGGTATTGTAGGCTCTTATTCCTTCAAATACGGCATAACCATAATGCAGGGACTGACCATACAAATCTGTTTTGGTCTCAGCTGATTTGATAAACTGTCCGTTCAGGTAAAGGACTGTGTTTGAATCGTAGTATTGCATGTGGTTCCAGGTATGTATTATGTTCATTAAAAAAGCGCCTCTTTTGGGGGGCGCTTTCAGATATTTTTATTAAAAATTCATTTACAGCGCCTTATTGTCCTGAAGAATCAGGAGAGTAGTCAGGTTGACAATGACATTAAGGTTTGTTGTAAATGAGGTGTTCATTTCGTTGTTTTTATATAAAACCAATTTACTTCATGCATTACAAACTGTCAATAGCAGATTGAAAATAAATGAAAAAAAATATTGGTTCGTTTAATGTTTAAACATAAGAATAATATTCCGGTTTCCCTATTTTATGCGATACTATAAATTGAGACATCTATACCAAATATGGTTTCGGTATTCGGTATGGGTATTATGCTTGCATTGTAAACTGTCAAAATTCTTCCTAAAATGCCTGAAAGGCCGCGGGAAGTTGAATTTTTTATACCTGTTCAGCCCTTCGGTAAAAGCTAACATACTTTTGAATCTGGTATAAAAAAAGAGGGTATCTTTTGAATACCCTCTTTTATAAAAGATTTATACTTAGATATTAGGCAACACCTTCAGCTAAAACAATGATCTTATTTTTTAAGACTTCTACAACTCCGCCTTTGATCACAATGATCTCTTCGTCGCTTTTAGTTTTAATAATTACCGGACCATCTTCCAAAGTTGAAATGATTGGTGCATGGTCTCTCAGTATCTGGAAAGATCCCATTGTACCAGGTACAGTAACTGCTGTTACTTCGCCTTCAAAGATTTTTTTATCTGGTGTTAATATTTCTAATGTCATATATTAAATGTATACGCTGGTTAAGCGTTTGCTTCAGCTAATAGTTTTTTACCTTTTTCAACTGCATCTTCAATGCTACCTACCAGGTTAAATGCAGCTTCAGGATACTCATCAACTTCACCGTCCATGATCATGTTAAACGCCCTGATGGTTTCTTTGATATCAACAAGTACTCCTTTTAAGCCTGTGAACTGTTCAGCTACGTGGAAAGGCTGAGATAAGAAACGCTGAACACGGCGTGCGCGGTGAACAACCAGTTTATCTTCTTCAGATAACTCATCCATACCTAAGATGGCGATGATATCCTGAAGTTCCTTGTAACGTTGCAGTAATTCTTTTACACGCTGAGCAGTGTTGTAGTGCTCATCGCCTAAAATAGCAGGAGAAAGGATACGTGATGTAGAGTTTAATGGATCTACAGCTGGGTAGATACCAAGCTCAGCAATTTTACGTGACAATAATGTAGTTGCATCCAAGTGGGCAAATGTAGTAGCCGGAGCCGGGTCAGTCTCATCATCCGCAGGTACATATACAGCTTGTACAGATGTAATTGAACCACGTTTGGTTGAGGTAATACGTTCCTGCATTAATCCCATTTCAGTTGCCAGTGTTGGCTGGTAACCTACTGCTGATGGCATACGGCCTAACAGTGCCGATACTTCTGAACCTGCCTGGGTGAAACGGAAGATGTTATCAACGAAGAAAAGGATATCTTTTCCTGCGCCTTCACCATCACCATCACGAAAATATTCAGCAACTGTTAATCCTGATAAAGCTACACGTGCACGTGCCCCAGGAGGCTCGTTCATTTGTCCGAATACCAGTGTTGCTTTAGATTCTTTTAATTTTTCAGTGTCAACTTTGCTCAGGTCCCATCCGCCTTTTTCCATCGAATGCAGGAATTCCTCGCCATAGTTGATTACACCAGATTCGATAAACTCACGTAAAAGGTCATTTCCTTCACGTGTACGTTCTCCAACTCCGGCGAATACTGATAAACCGTCATATGCCTTCGCAATGTTGTTTACCAATTCCATGATCAATACAGTCTTACCAACACCTGCACCACCAAATAAACCAATTTTACCACCTTTTACATAAGGCTCTAATAAATCGATTACCTTGATACCTGTGTAAAGTACTTCTGATTCAGTTGAAAGTTCATCGAAACGCGGAGGTGCATTGTGGATTGATTTACCAACAGTTTTGTCAACTGCATTGATACCATCAATTGCTTCACCTATAACATTGAATAAACGACCTTTGATCTGATCTCCAATCGGCATTTTGATAGGAGAACCTGTGCTTAATACAGACATCCCGCGAACCAAACCGTCAGTCGAGTCCATTGCAATGGTACGTACACGGTCTTCACCAAGATGTTGTTGAACTTCTAAAACGATCTTCTGACCGTTTTCTTTTTCAATCTCTAATGCAGAGAAGATTTGAGGTAAATGAGCATCGTCAGCAAAACTCACGTCTACTACCGGTCCTATAATCTGCGCTATTTTTCCAATGTTAGGCATATATTGTTTTTGGTAAAATTATAAATATCAAATTGTTAAAGGGATGTTTAAAGCCCTCAATTCGGTTTGCAAAGCTAAGATTTTCCAATATATTTCTTATATATAAATAAAAAGTTTTTCCACAGTTTTTTTATTGATAGTTTAGCAGCTATGAAAACCGTATTAGTTACCGGCAGCAATGGGCTTCTGGGGCAGAAAATAACCGCCGCTGTGCTTGCTGGCAGGCAATTTAATCTGATAGCCACATCAAAGGGGATGAACCGTTTCGGGGCCACAAAGGGGTATCAATATGAAACAATGGATATCCTCGATCCTGTAAATGTAAGGGCAGTAGTAGAAAAACACCTGCCTGATACTATCATTCATACTGCCGCTTTGACAAATGTGGATAAATGTCACGATCAAAAAGAGCTGGCATATCAGCTGAATGTAGAAGCTGTGGAGACACTGGCAGGTATATGTGAGGAATTCGGGATTCAGCTGATCCATTTATCCACCGATTTTGTTTTTGACGGTGCGGCAGGCCCCTATGATGAAGAGGGTATTCCAAATCCCCTGAGTTATTACGGGGAGACCAAGCTCAGGGCTGAAGAAGTAGTCAGAAACAGTAAATGCAGTTGGGCGATTGTGCGCACTATCATTGTATATGGCATTGTCAGTGAGAAAAGCAGAAGCAATATTGTACTCTGGGCCAAGGAAGCCCTGGAAAAGGGCGAGCCAATCAATGTCGTAAACGACCAGTGGCGCATGCCTACCCTGGCAGAAGATCTTGCAGAAGGCTGTCTGCTGATCGCCGAAAAAGATGCAGCAGGTGTTTTTAATATTTCAGGGGATGAAATGATGAGCATCTCTGAACTCGTGGCTAAGGTTGCAGATTTTTGGAAACTGGACCGGTCGCTGATCAGGGAGATCAGTTCGGCATCTTTGAATCAGGCAGCAAAACGGCCCGTAAAAACCGGCTTTATATTAGATAGGGCAATAGCTGTTCTGGGATATGCACCACATAGTTTCGAGCAGGGGCTCACATTACTGGATCATCAGCTGAAAGAAAGAGAAATTTTATAAAAATATCCGCGCCCTGATCTTCCTGATTTTAATGCGGTTAAGAAGGTTGTTGAAGGTTAAATAGTGGGTATTTGTATTGGATTGCAAGTTTATTTTCAAAAAAAGTTTTGAAATCCGAATACAAATACTACTTTTGCAATCCCGTAACGAACGGAATGCATTTGTAGCTCAATTGGATAGAGCATCTCACTACGGATGAGAAGGTTTGGGGTTCGAATCCCTACAAGTGCACAATCAACTGAGAAAAGCCTTGCTGCCTGTGGCGGGAAGGCTTTTAAAATTTTAAAGACAACCCAAATGCTTAATTTTGTTCTCTTTGGCCCACCGGGTGCAGGTAAAGGCACCCAATCAGAAAAATTGATCGAACGTTATCAATTGAACCACATCTCTACAGGTGACATTTTCAGAGCACACATCAGCAATCAGACCCCGCTTGGTAAACAGGTAAGTGCACTGATCGCAGACGGACAGCTTGTCCCTGATGCAATCACCATTGCCATGCTGGAAGACGAAGTGGATAAAAATCCGGGTGCTAAAGGCTTTATTTTTGACGGATTCCCCAGAACAGTTGCACAGGCTGCAGCACTGGATGAATTCCTGGAAAGTAAAGGAAGTTCGATCACAGCGGTTATTGCGCTGGATGTTGATCAGGATGAACTGACAAAAAGAATTGCCGAGCGCCAGAAATTGACCAACAGGGTTGATGACCAGGCTGACAAATTACAGAAGCGTATAGAAGAGTATTTCAGCAAGACAATTCATGTTTTGCCATATTACGAAGCACAGCATAAATTGAGTAAAGTTAATGGCATCGGTAAAATCGATGATATCTTTGCTGAGTTATGCGGGGTAGTCGATCAATATTAAAAAAGAGTTATGTCACAGGGTTCAAATTTTGTAGATTACGTTAAAATATGCTGCCGTTCCGGTAAAGGAGGCGCAGGATCTTCACATTTGCACCGTGATAAAATGACATCAACCGGCGGTCCCGATGGGGGAGACGGGGGAAGGGGAGGACACGTTATCCTGAAGGGTAATGCACAATTCTGGACACTGCTTCACCTGAAATACCGCAAACATATTCTTGCCTCTGATGGTGGCCCAGGTTCAAGTTCTACCAGTACAGGTAAGTCTGGTAAGGACGAATTTTTAGAAGTACCCCTTGGTACTATCGCTAAAGATGCTGAAACCGGCGAAGTACTTTTCGAAATCACTGAAGACGGACAGACAGAAATTCTTACACCCGGCGGAAGAGGTGGTTTGGGAAACTGGCATTTTAAAACTTCTACACTTCAAACTCCACGTTTCGCGCAACCAGGAGAATCCGGCATTGAGCAGTGGATTGTTCTTGAGTTAAAAGTACTTGCAGACGTTGGTCTGGTAGGGTTCCCCAATGCAGGAAAATCGACACTATTATCGGTTGTATCTGCAGCAAAACCTGAAATTGCCGATTATCCTTTTACTACACTTGTACCTAATCTGGGAATTGTTTCTTACCGCGGCAGTCAGTCCTTCGTTATGGCTGATATTCCCGGAATCATTGAAGGGGCGTCTAAAGGGAAAGGACTGGGATATCGCTTCCTGAGACATATCGAACGGAATTCAGTGCTGTTATTTATGGTTCCTGCGGATACCGCAAGGACGATCAAAGCAGAATACGAGATCCTCAAAACAGAATTGCTTGAATACAATCCTGAACTGATGCAGAAGCCTCATCTGCTGGCGATCACGAAATCTGACATGCTGGACGATGAACTGACCGCAGAAATGGAACGGGACCTGCCTGCAAATGTTCCTGCAATTTTTATTTCTTCAGTGGCGCAGAAAGGTATCACAGAATTAAAGGATATGATCTGGAAAGCTATTAATGCTGAAGAGCCCTCTCTTATTTCAAAATAAAATTTCTAAATTTTGTTAAATAATTTGTGAATAATCTTAATTTCTATTAAATTAGGTTTAACAATCAGCGCCTTACCCTCCCGGAAAGACTGATTTACAAATTTATTCATCCAAAAAGTTCAATTTTCCAGGTCATATTCTATAACAGGCACGGGATTTGTATTTTTTTTACTTATTCAGAAAACTATGGACAAGAGATCATTTAATTTGCTTTTTACACTTGTTGCAGCCTCAATGGTTGTTATCGGTACTTACAAACTGGCTAAAAAGAAGAGCCACACACCTGCTTCTCATGTTTCTGCCGCCACGGCAAAGACAAATAAGTAAGGGAAGGTCAAATCCGGTATTTGCCTGCTTATCTATATAAATCAACTATTCACCGGTAAACTCTGGTTGTTATCAGGGAATAAGAGTTAATTTGTATATGTTACGTCCCAAGGCATTTTCTGTTTTCTTACACATTGCCGGATGGCTGTTATTTCTGATCCTGCCCCTGTTATTTATGGAGAGCGGACAAGAAGGGAACTGGCCGGGTATTCTTTATTCATTGCCCTTTCTTCGTTTCTGCGTTTGTTATATTTCGCTGTTTTATATCAATATCTATTTTCTTATTCCTGACTACTTTATCCGGAAGAAGTATATTGCGTACTTTTCTTTTGCTATTCTGCTTTTTATCGGGGTTTTTTACCTGAGGCCATTTGATAAGCTGATGAACAGCAGGAATCGTAATTTCCGCAGGATGGAAATGGATGGCAGGATACAACGTGATTTTAATATGCCGCCTCCTCCGCCAGGGGAGTTTAACGGGCGGAACTTCGGTCCGGGGCCACATATGAATGAAGGGCCGCGGCGAATGGGCAGGCGCATTGATATCAACAGTTTGTTGATTTTTATACTTGTCATGGCATTTGGAATGGCCATACGATCGGTCGAACAGTGGCAGATTACCGAAAAAAGAGCCATTCTTGCAGAGGCAGACAAGGCAGTAGCAGAGCTGTCCTTTCTAAAGGCACAGATCAACCCGCATTTCCTGTACAATACTTTAAATAATATTTATACCCTTTCCGTTATTGGCAGTGAGAAAACCTCTGAGAGTATCATGAAGTTATCGAATATTATGCGTTATGTGACTGATGAGGCAGAAGCGGATTTTGTGCCGCTATCGAGCGAACTGAGCTGTATAAGCAATTTTATTGATTTACAGAAACTGCGCCTCGGTAAAATGGTGACCCTCAATTACAGTGTGGAAGGGGATCCTGCGGCCTACCAGATATGCCCCCTGGTGCTGATGACTTTCATTGAAAATGTGTTTAAGTACGGGCTTAGTAACCATGTACCGGCGCTGATCGTGATTAGTATCCGTATGGAAAAAGATAGGATCATCTTCCATAGTCAAAATACAATTTTTGATCATAACAAACATCCGGAACGCTCGGGCATAGGGATAGCAAATACAAGAAAAAGGCTCGGACACCTGTATCCGGATAAATATTCCCTCGACATCACTGAGGCAGATCAGTTGTTTACGGTAGATCTGGTGCTCCGTTCATAATCATAATTTATCTATATTTAGGCGAACAGAACTCACGATATGCCTTTAAAATGTGTTGCAATAGATGATGAACCTCTCGCTGTAGAACTGATCAGTACCTACATTTCACGTTTTCCCGATCTGGTACTTTTACAGACATTTGAAGATGCTGTTTCCGGCGCAGAGTATATGAACAGGAATGAGGTCGACCTGCTTTTCCTGGATATCAATATGCCAGATATTTCTGGTATTGATCTGGCAAGGGCCCTGGATAAAAAGCCAATGATCATTTTTACTACTGCCTATAAACAGTTTGCTTATGAGGGATTTGAACTGCAGGCGATTGATTACCTGTTAAAACCTATAGATTTTGAAAGATTTACAAAAGCAGTGAACAAGGCTGTAGATTATTACCGCTATAGGAACAATTCCCAGCCTTTATCTGACGATGCCTGTATTTATGTCCATTCAGAATACCGGATGGTAAAAATTGTATTAAAAAATATCGAATACCTGGAGAGTATGGAGGATTACGTAAAAATTCATCTCGAAGGTGTTTCTCCTGTACTTACGCTGATGCCACTGAAACGTATCCTGGAGAAGCTTCCTGCGGCTGAGTTTAAACGGATCCACCGCAGTTTCATAGTGCCCGTTAAAAAAGTGCAGTCTGTGCAGAACAGGAAGATCAGGTTAACTTCAGTTGAACTTCCGGTTAGCGGCAGTTACGCCGATGAAGTTAAATCCTGGCTGAAAAGTTAGTTTGGAAGAGGGTTTTTGTAGAAATTGACGCTTCTTTGCAGAAATGCAGCCGCTGCGCTATTGTTTTGAGCGTAAACAATAATAAATTATGGTATTTCACGTTAACTTTTTGACATTTCGCTTATAAAGTAAGTTCCGTCTTATGCAAAGTTGTTAAAAAGTGTTAATATTGTGTAGTGAATGATTGGAATTGCCATCTTC
>NZ_JBEVDX010000175.1:0-5238 GCF_040513095.1 Pedobacter sp.
ATGTGATCAGGGAATATGTTAAAAAATCCGGAATAGTAAGTGTGATGATGCAATACAGTCTGCTGGACAGAAGGCCGGAAGAAGAATGCTTTGGACTGCTGGAAGAGCACAATATCACAGTGCTGAGCCGTGGGGGCGTAGCCCAGGGCCTGCTGGCAGATAAACCTGCAAAGGCTTATCTGAACTGGTCTGCCGATGAGGTTGCTTATGCTGCCGCGGTTATAAATGAAATAAAGGGAGCCGGAACAGCTGCTCAAACTGCAGTGCGTTTTGTACTACAGCATCCGCCTGTTGGCACTGCAGTAATTGGCATCAGGACCTTAGTTCAGCTCGAAGACATTGCTGCAAGCCTGGATCTTCCGGCGCTTACACCAGAGGAGATGGATATAATATCTGCTGTGACGGCATCACAATACTATTCAGAACACAGGTAATGAAACTATCATTTGATACCACAATGAATGACGAACCCAACTATTTTTTGGAAAAGATATGGAAGGGTTTGCTGGACGGACCGGGCAATCTTGACGAAAGTTATTATAATTATCTGGAACGGTATATAGCAAAGTTTGGACAAAGCTGGGAAGGGGAAAAATTCAGTGAGTTTCTGCAGCCAAAATTACATACCATCCGCAGGGACCTGGATAATGAATGGGTGGCGGGAATGGAAATTCAACTGGTGATTAACTTAAATACGCCTGATGAATTCCAGTTTGCGCCCACATTGAAATGCCAGTCGGTACAACGCATACAGATAGACTATTCCAAACTGATCAATCCCTTTGGGCCGGCTATCTTTGTTGATTACCAGTTGCTTGATAAGCCCTCACTGTCCGGCATGGTCAGAAATGACGGCTTCCATTCGGTAAGGGATTTTCTGCGCTATTTTAATGACGATTTTACCGGAAACCTGATCCATTGGACACCGCTGAGCTACGACTGATTTACAGGAAGATGAGTTAGCGGTAACCCATTGCCTGCAGGTTAAACAGATCAGCATATCTTCCGTTTTTCAGGAGCAATTCTTCATGGCTGCCGATCTCCGCCAGTTCTCCTTTTTCAAGAACCAGGATTCTGTCGGCCATTCTTACCGTAGAAAACCGGTGGGAGATGAGCACTGCAGATTTGCCTTTAGTTAATTCTGAGAAGCGCTCAAAAACTTCATATTCTGCCCGGGCATCCAGTGAAGCTGTAGGTTCATCCAGAATAAGCAGCTGGGCATCCTTCATATAAGCTCTTGCCAGCGCAATCTTCTGCCATTCCCCTCCCGACAGTTCTACGCCCTGGGCAAAACGTTTGCCCAGCATCTGTTCGTACTGGTCGGGAAGTTTCGCTGCCAGCAGATCGGCCATGCTTTGATGTGCGGAGGATTTTATCAGGGGCAGGTTCTCTTTTTCTTTGATATTGCCAACCGCTATGTTTTGCGAAAAGCTCATCTGGTAGCGGATATAATCTTGAAAGATAATACCCATATTCATACGCAGGTCTGCCAGGTCATATTCTTTCAGGTCTTTCCCATCGAGCAGGATGCGGCCTTCAGTTGGGTCGTACAATCTTGACAGTAGTTTCACAAGGGTGGTTTTACCGGCCCCGTTTTCGCCTACAAGAGCCAGCTTTTCGCCTGGCATCAGCGTAAAGTTCAGGTGCCTGTTTGCCCAGCGTGATGAATTGAGGTACTGAAAGCCTACATCCTCAAATGTAAAACCTGATTGTATTGGCCTTGGAAAAGGAAGGGGCTTCAGTGATGTGGTAATCCTTGGGCTGATATCAAAAAACTCAAAGAAATCGCGCAGGTAAATGGCGCCCTGCGATACGGCTGTAAAACGGTTGAGGATTACTTCAAGTAGTGACCGCAGTTGTCTGAACGAGGCAGCCAGGAAAGTCAACTCTCCAATGGTTGCCTTTCCTGAAACAGTATCCAGGATAATCATAATATAAGCACCATAATAACCCGCAGTGCCCAGCAAAGCGAACAGGGTGCCCCAGGCAGAACGTTGTATAGATAACTTTTTATTTGCAGTGTAAAAACGGTCTGACAGCGTAGAAAATCGCTCTATTACAAAACCTGAGAGGTCAAATATCTTCAGTTCTTTGGCAGTTTCATCGCTCGCGCCCAAAAAACGCAGGTAATCGAGTTCTCTTTTTTCCGGCGTCTGCATCCTGGTAAGGGCATAACTGCGGTCGTTAAAATGAGATTCCCCCAGGAAAGAAGGCAGGATAGCGATAAACAACAGTAAGATCAGCCAGGGATTAAAAACCACCAGGCCTGCTGCAAGGAAAACTATGGTAATCATGTCCTGCACCTGGCTCATCACCTGTGAAAGCAGAATGGTACGACCAACAGTTTGCTGACGCGCCCTCTCCAGTTTATCATAAAAAGCAGCATCTTCAAACTGATCCAGATCCAGCGTTGCGGCATGTTCCAGTATCCTGATAGAGGTATGTTTAGAGAAAAGATCACCCAGTAGGCTGTCGATCAGTGTAATTGCCCTGTTCAGTAAATCCGAAACAATGGCCAGTGCAAATTCAAGTGCAACCAGCTCCCAGAGTAAAGTAAGGTCCTGATGCTGTG
Source organism: Pedobacter sp. (assembly GCF_040513095.1). GTDB lineage: Bacteria > Bacteroidota > Bacteroidia > Sphingobacteriales > Sphingobacteriaceae > Pedobacter. The sequence goes on from NZ_JBEVDX010000175.1 coordinate 2,573, forward strand.
GTGTTTTACTGAGGAGAACGACATTGTCGATAATCAGTTTACCTACATAAAGCATCGCCAGTGGAGTGGCAGACCTGGCGATACGCAAAAGCATATTGCTGATAGTCATTACCGGGCTGGTATGCCAGACCATTTTGATAAACAGGGGCAGGTTACTCAGTGCCGCAATCCGCTCCTTAAAAGTTAAAGTTTCTTTTTTGGTATTTTGTAAGGTATCCCTATTGAACAGCCTGCTCGTTCTCATGTTTGCAAAAATACACAAACTCATCGTATAGATACGCATCTTCACCTGCCTGCAGGCCTTCATGCGGAATTGCGTAATATTTTCCGCTGATCTGGTGGCCCTCTTCAGTTTTTGTGATTTCGACGTTCAGGAAACCGTGCTGCATGGTACAGAAGTTTTCCAGTTTCACGGTATCAAAGATTTCGCTTTTATTGGTGTAAAGAACCTCGTCAGACTCCGCCAGCCAGTGCAGTTCATCAAAACCTCCGGCACCACAAACAATGAAAGGCGTAATTTTACCACCTTCATAACTCTTGCTGAAACGCTGATAGTTATGTACATGCCCGCTCATTACCAGATCTGGCTGAACGCCTGCTTCTTCAAAAGCGTTTTCAAGGAAGGTGATCATCGGCAGACTGGAACTGTGGTTGAAATCTGCAGAGTAGGGCGCATGGTGCAGCGCTACAATAATCGCTCTTTCCTGGTGTTCGGCTGCCGCATTTTTGAGTTCTTCTACGAACCATTGTTTTTGTTCGTCGGTTACAACGCCGTATTTAGGCACGTTTGTAGCCAGGCCAATGATGTTTGCTACCGGAGTTTGCAGGGTCCAGTATACATGGGGCTGCATTCCGCTTTTGCGCGATGTGTCTGTACCAAAAGGAACCGGCCTGGGTTCAGTACCGCAGAATACGCTGCTGAAAGGCGCAAGGCTTTTGTAAGGTACCGGGTTCATTGCGTTTACATCACTATCGTGGTTTCCCGGAATGGCAAATATGGGTAACGGATAGTCTTTGTAAGGGGTAAAAAACTGTTTTTCGTACTGATCGGCTTCTCCAAAGTGATACACTATATCACCTACATGGTATAGAAACGAAGGTTTTTCGTCCTGATTTGCCGGCTGCAGGTATTGTTTGCCCATTTGCTCTGCGATGAGTCTCTGGAAGGCCGGCGATTTTAATCCTCCGGTATCTCCCACAACCTGGAAGCTCATTTTATCAGTGTTGCCGGTTTTGATATCGGCCTTCAGGCGGTAAGGGTATTTTCCCAGTGGCTCGGGAAGGGCTTGAAATTTGTAGTTGTCGTCGGGCTGGTTTAATTTAAATAACGGCTTTGTAGGTATACTCTTCTTTTCTGACAGCATGTTGGTTTACGCGTTTTTTATCAGGATCGATTCCAGCACATTAGCAACATCGTCACATTTATCTGTGGCCATTTCAAGGCTCTGGAGGATCTCCTTTTGTTTGATGAGCTCGATGGCGTCTGTTTCGGATTCAAACAGGTGCGCAATGGCAGTGTTGCATAGAGAATCTGCCTCGCTCTCTCCTTTGTTTATTGTAATACAAATATCGGCAATTATTTTGATATTCCTGAGATTACGGAGCTCTAAAATTGCGGTTTCCAGCTGTTTGCACATCTCACAGATCAGTCTGGCCAGCCGAACGATCTCAACGCTAAAACTATTTACCTTATACAGTTCGATATTGAGTGAGGTAGCGTAGATATAATCGGCAATATCGTCTATCGCACTGACCAGTGCGTGGATGTCTTCCCTGTCAAAAGGAGTGATGAAATTTTTGCTGAGTTCCAGGAATATGCTGTGAGATATGTCGTCACCAGCCTGTTCAAGGCGTTCTGTTTCCCTGAAATGTTTTTCCCGCAGGTCTTCATTTTCTTCTGTTACCGTTTCTACCAGGCTTTGTGAAATCTGTACCAGGTTTCTGATATCGCGCTCAAACAGCGGCTGGAATTTTTTGTCTCTGGGGCTGAAGAAGCTAAATACCGAGTTCATGATGGTTCTTTTAGATGGACGTAAATTTAAAAGAACAATGTTAAGCCAATATCAAATCACCGGTAAGATTACAAATGCTTCCCTGCTGCTGCGAATAAGTTAATTGCCTTTAACCCTTGGCAATTTGCAAAAGGTCGGATTCTGATACCAGTTCCGGATCTTTGAACTGCCTGTTAAGTATAGCTTTCCGGATTCTGACTTTTCTGGTAGAAATAATAATTACAGCACCTGTAGTGTTAAATGTATGGGATCGGTATGATCCAATGGAGGGGTCAAATTCATGAATTCGCATCAGCAATTCATGCAGAACAAAAATCGGTATCGGCACCCGACAAATCTAACTTAACAGTTTCGTAATATATAATTATCATTCTGTTAATGATGCTGTGGTGTTAACATAGATTTAATATGAAGATAAATGGATTTAGCAATTTCAGGCTAAATTATTTGAGGCTGAAAATAAAAAACACAAGGATGTTACATGGATTATATTTATATAAAAAAAATAAGGAAAATAGTGCATCTCAATGACTTAACAATTACCTACATTTGCGCCACTTAATTTTAAAATAAAATAATGGGAAATCACAAAGATGTCAATAAACTAACAGCAGCTGGTTTATTAATAAGCTTAGGGATCATTTACGGAGATAT
>NZ_JBEVDX010000176.1:0-22998 GCF_040513095.1 Pedobacter sp.
CGTGGTCTGCGTTTAGGCCGCAGGTTATATGAAGCAAGAAAGGAACTTTGTGAAAGCCTTAACCTGAAAAGTATCATTGCAGGTGGCCGCATACCCGGTTACCATTCTCATGCAGAAACTTTAAGCCCGAGACAATACATCGATAAGGTAAAAGCGAAAGAACTGTATGACCCTACCCTTACTTTCCAGATCTCCAATGATTTCCACGTACGTAAGGTTTTAAAGAATTACCTGCCGGGCGACCATGAGTCCAAAGAATTTGCGACACTGATCGAATGGAATAATATTTACTACCAGGGTATTGACGCCTCGGCACGTTCTGCAAAAACCATCCGTTTAGGATTGGTACAGTGGCAAATGCGTCTATTCCCCGATATGGCGGCATTTTATGAGCAGGTAGAATTCTTTGTGGATGCGGTAAGCGGATACAAATCCGATTTCCTGATGTTCCCGGAGTTATTCAATACGCCCCTGCTGCAGCCCTACAACCACCTGCCCGAAATGGAAGCAATGCGCAAGCTTGCAGAACTGACAGCGGAGATTGTTGAGAAGATCCAGGAATATGCAGTGTCATACAATGTGAATATTATATCAGGCAGTATGCCGATACTGGAAAACAACAAACTGTACAACGCCACTTACCTGTGTCACCGTAGCGGTAAAACCGAAGAATACAGAAAGATCCACATTACACCAAATGAACAAAAGTACTATGGTATGGTGGGTGGAGATACCATCCAGGTGTTTGATACCGACTGCGGAAAAATCGGGATCCTGATCTGCTACGATGTCGAATTTCCTGAACTGAGCCGAATTTATGCAGATCAGGGTATGCAGATTCTGTTTGTACCTTTCCTAACGGATACACAAAACGGGTATACCCGCGTACGAAGATGTGCACAGGCACGTGCGATCGAGAACGAGTGTTATGTGGCAATTGCCGGTTGTGTAGGTAACCTGCCTAAAGTCAATAACATGGATATACAGTTTGCTCAGTCGGCTGTCTTCACGCCTTCAGACTTTGCCTTCCCAACCAATGCGGTAAAAGCAGAAACTACACCTAATACGGAGATGATGCTTGTAGTGGATGTTGACCTTCACCTGCTGGATGAGCTGCACCACTTTGGTACAGTGAAAATCCTGAAAGACAGACGTAAAGATCTTTATGAAGTGAAATTACTGAAATAACAAGGGCATGCTGACTGATCAGCTTTGCTTTAAATAATTGAGCCAGCTACATATGATGTAGCTGGCTCAAATCGTTTATGGCCGTTGTCGGCATAACTTGCTAGTTGGTAGCAGGGCGGTCTTTAAAGAATATCCAGTACAGAATAGCGAGGATAATAATCAGGATCGGGATCACCCATTTCATGGTTGGTCCTGCACCTTTGTCATTTTCTTCATTTACCGCCTGCGGCGACGGTCCGGGATCCTGCTCATGTTTTGCATAATCGTGTTCTACCGGTTTTGCGTTCCCATCTGGGCTTTCCGAGTGTTTGGGATCTGTATTTTCCATAAAGTTTAGATTGTGGTTACATTCAGATAACAAAACTATCATCAAAAGGTTTTAAAACGAAAGCTTACCTTTGTACCAGAAATGTATAACAATCCCGCAAAATACAGCCAGCTGATTAAGGACGAAGCCATTCGACTGGGCTTCATGCAATGCGGTATTGCCAAAGCGGGTTTTCTGGAAGAAGAGGCACCGCGACTTGAAAACTGGCTCAGGAACAACCACCACGGGCAGATGGTCTATATGGAAAATCATTTCGATAAACGCCTCGATCCACGTTTACTGGTGGATGATGCAAAGTCAGTCATCTCTTTAACCCTCAATTACTTTCCAACAGAACAGCAGAGTGATCCCGATGCACCAAAGATCTCCAAATACGCTTATGGTGCGGATTACCACACGGTGATCAAAGACAAACTGTTCCAGTTGCTGAATTTCATCAGCGAAAATATTGGTGATGTAAACGGAAGGGCTTTTGTGGATTCTGCACCGGTACTTGACCGTGCCTGGGCTAAACGCGCAGGCATCGGATGGGTGGGAAAAAACAGCAATATCATCAGTAAAAAAAGCGGATCTTTTTTCTTTCTTGCCGAACTGATTATAGATCTTGACCTTGCTTATGATGATCCTTTTGCTACTGATCACTGTGGTACCTGTACCAAATGTATTGATGCCTGCCCCACAGATGCTATCCTTTCTCCCTTCGTTATTGACGCCAACAAGTGTATATCCTACCTCACCATTGAATTAAGAGAAGAAATCCCCCAGGGTTTTGGCAAAAAAATGGACAACTGGATGTTTGGCTGTGACATCTGCCAGGATGTTTGCCCCTGGAACAGGTTTTCTGCACCACATACAGAACCGGCCTTCCAACCCAATGAAAATCTGCTGCAGATGAAACGCGAAGACTGGCTGGATATCACTGAAGAGGTCTTTCAAAAGATCTTCAAGAATTCTGCAGTCAAGCGCACCAAATTCAAAGGCCTCACCAGGAATATTGATTTCCTTAAACAAATGCCAGCCGCAGATCCTAAACTTGCAAAGTAATACGAATTTGTCTTTTTGGTTTTGTGCAGGGCAAAGGCTTTTAAGCCTGCTTTAAACAAAAAATATAGTAATTTTAACGACAGAATGATTTAGAACACAGGATATGTATCAGGATAACATTACAATGTTACAAGCTGCCTTACAAGAGTTTGCAGGTATTACTGAAGAAGATTTTGCGCTGAGCAGGACCTTCTGGATAGAGCGGAGTTACAAAAAAGGCGAATTCTATAATGAATACAAAAATGTATGTAAACATCTCGGTTTCGTACTGGACGGCATTTTCCGCACCTATCATGTGAGCAGTGAAACTGGTGCACAAAAAAACATGTTCTTTTGCTCAGAACGGCACATGGTGGTATCCTATAAAAGCTTTGTAGAACAAACGCCATGCAATTATTATACTGAAGCCATGGTTGATTCTAAAATTCTCTACATACACATCAGTCATCTGCAGGAACTGTACCGCCTGTCTCATGGATGGGAAAGGTTTGGCAGGCTGGTAGCCGAGTGGGCATTCACAGCCGCCATATCAAAAGCAGAATCATTTTTATTCCGTTCACCAGAGGAATGTTATCTGGAACTGGTTAGGCAGCACCGTAACCTCACGGAGCGCATCCCGCTGTACCATATTGCATCCTATCTGGGTATCCAGGGACCCTCTCTGAGCAGGATACGAAGAAAGCTGGCTGCGAAATAAAAATGATACTGGTTATTTTACATTTAAAAAGTTGTTGTTATCAAACTTATCAGGCACCAGTGCAGCCCCGATAATAACCCGCTTTAATTTTTTTGTGGTTTTCAGCGGCACTGAGATGACCTTGTCGCCCGCTTCCCAAACAGCAACCGACTGGTGCAGTTTCTCAGAAGAATCATCTGCGTAATTCAGGGTCAGGTCTACCGGTAAAGGCCTTCCCCCTTTGTTTTCTACCTTGATCACATATCCTTCTGAAGTTTTATCTGCAGAAACAAGGCCAAGATCATTTACACCACCTTCAAAGAACCAGCGTTTCCAGAACCAGTCCATATTCTTTCCTGCACCTTCGTTCATGCTGTAAAAGAAATCGTAGGGCATGGGGTGTTTGCCATGCCATTGCTCAATATAATGATGCAATGCCTTAGTGAACAGTTCGTCACCGAGCAAATCCCTGATATACAGATAACCAAGACCAGGTTTGGGATAAGAGTTTGTAAAAGAACCAACGCCTTTCAGATCCGGGGTAATGGTCATTACAGGTGTGTCATTCGTCGTACCCGAAGAAATTGCTGTAGCAGAAATCCCGTAATCATCCGACATTGAAGGCTCAATCATAGGTGAGATCAGCCACTCTCCTATTGTTGCCCAGCCTTCATCCATCCAGCCATACTTTGTTTCATTGATTCCCATATAAAACGGGAACATCGTATGGAAAATCTCATGGTCAGTAAGGGTAATCGCATCTTCACGTTTACCTGTTGGGTTATCATTCACCATCATCGGGTATTCCATCTGGTCTAAACCGTCGAACACAGTTTCGTGCTGGTATGGGAATGGCCATTTCGGGAACTTGTAGCTCATCGCCTCTACAGATTTTCTTGCAAAATCTATTACTTCATAGTAATCTTTATGGGCAGCGTTAAAAACTGCATCTACACGTGTCCTTCTGCTGGTGACAGGATCTACTACCAGACTGCTTGATTTCCAGAGGTAGTGATTGCTAAGTGCAAATACAAAATCTGTAACATTCTCTGCTTCAAACTTCCAGGTATGGCTATCTTTTTTGGTGGTCACATTTCCTGAGGCAAGATCAGCAGCTGTGATCACATTGACCACAGAATCCACTTTACCGGCAAGCGCAATCTTATCGGCAATCGCCGGAAGAAACACATTTTTCGTATTTACCAGGTCGCCCGTTGCCCAGAGCACGTAATCCCCTGGCACAGTGACAGCAGCTTTGAAATTACAGAAGTCATTATAGAACTCAGCATCCCCCAGATAAGGAAACTTGTTCCAGCCATCCACATCATCATATACGGCTACCCTTGGGAAAAAGTAGGCGATAAAAAATGCACCATCGTCTACCTGCCCGGTTCTGGTATGGGAACCTTTATTAACTATGTATTGATAAGTGATATTTAATTTTGCAGTTGCTCCCGGTGCCAGCGCAGCAATGGCAGTATGCATGTTTGTGCCATCTATATTGATCGCAGCCGCCGGAATAGTTTTTCCATTGACTTCCATTGCACTGATCTCTACACCATCATTCTGGTCTTTCTCAGCGATCCTGGAAGTTCTTGGAACACCTTTTTTATACAGGTTTGGATACAGCTTAAACCATAATTCCTTCAATGTATCCGGACTTTGGTTTTTATAGCTGATGGCTACTGTACCTTTCAGTATTCTCGAAGATGGATCAAAGTTAACTTTCAGGTCGTAGTCGGCCGTATTCTGCCAGTATTTTGCACCCGGCCTGCCGCTAATATCTCTTGTTCCTTTAGCATAAGCCTGTTGTACAGCTGCTGGTACCGGCAATGATTGCTGGCCAAATGCAGACAGCCCCATCGTACTGATGAGGCTGACTAATATCAATTTATTCATTAAAATATTTTATTTACCGAATTTCATTTTAAGCTGCTCCAGCATGTCCGAAGTTACTTCAACTGCAGGTTTTTCCTTTTTAGGCTGCTGCTGAAAAGATTTTCTTGGCTGGTCATTTTTTACCGGATTAGCTGGTCTTGCCGCTGCAGATGCGTTACCTGCTGCCTGATTCCCTCCCGCAGGTTTGTTTGCATCACCAGATTTGGCTGCTTCTGAAGATTTAGTTGCTTCGGCATGTTTTACCCCTTCGTTTGATCTGGCGGCCTCCGCAGGTTTAGGCGTCTGGTTCTTTGCAGCCCTTGCCAGATCTTTCTTTTTGTTCCATCTCAGCCAGATTTCTTCCAGTTTCTTCTTGGTATACAAAGGAAAATCACCCTGCTTCATCCAGGCGTAATAACTTGGTTCTGTATCAAATACAGATTCTACTGCACGGTTTTTATGCTTTCCGAAGTTAAATACTTCTTCACCATTGTCATTGAAAACCATTCTGCCCGCAAAATCAACCGGTTTGTTCATGTTGGTGAAAGCATGCAGTGCATGCACGTCATTTTTAACAGGCTGGCTGATATTTCCCTGTTTGTCTTCAAAATCAGCGTTTTCATAGCGGTCGAGCTGTGCCAGCAATACATGATAAGTAGCAGTGATATCAGCTTCTGCAGAGTGGGCATTGATAATATCTTTATCACAATAAAATTTGTATGCGGCACGCAGTGTACGCTGCTCCATCTGGTGGAAGATGTTCTGTACATCCACGAATTTCCTGTCGGTCATGTCAAAATCTACGCCTGCACGTAAAAATTCTTCCAGCAGCACAGGAATGTCAAAACGGTTTGAATTGTATCCTGCAAGATCTGCATCTCCGATAAATTCTGCCAGCTCCGCCGCTACCTCGCTAAATTTAGGTGCATCAGTGATGTGCTCGTCATAAATTCCGTGGATCAGCGAGGACTGCAATGGAATGGGCATTTCCGGATGAATACGCATTGTTTTTACCACTTCAGTTCCGTCTGGCATCGCTTTTAAAATTGCAATTTCAACAATACGGTCAGCACCAACATTAACGCCGGTGGTTTCCAGATCAAAAAATGCGAGAGGGCGGATTAAATTTAATTTCATCTATTTATTTAATTTTTTTGTTGTCGATTTTATATTAGCTCAGAAAAATAATCCCTAACCCTATACCTATGATCATAATAAGATACATCAATATTTCGGTTGTAGCAAATTTTTTATATTTAGTCCAGAAAGAAATCTCGTGTTTAGGTTCCATGTCTTTTATATAGCGTTTAATTTTTCACCGGCCCGGCTTTAATCAGCACATGCTGGTAAGCTGGCAGGCTCATGTCGTCAACAATCACACCTCTTGTTGTAGAGGCATGAACAAAGAACCCATGGTTAAGATAAACGCCAACATGGTCGATCTCATTGCCTCCGAAGGAAAAAAACACAAGATCTCCCTCTTTCAGCTGTCCGGGGTTCTTGTCCCTGATCACTTCTGCCTGGTCCCTCGAACGCCTTGGCAGTTCAAGTCCGTAAATTTCCCTGTTCAAAAGTAAGGCAAATCCTGAACAATCTATGCCCCTTTTGTCCAATCCTCCCAATTTATACCTCACGCCCGTCCAGTCGGTAATAAACCTGTACAAAGCTTTGCTCTTCAGGTCAGCCATAGCTTCAGCGGCTTTTGCAGCTTTCGTACTGCTGCTATAGCTGCCTGCTCGTCTGCTTCCGCAGGATGACAGGAAGACCATCGCGGCCATTGTGATCACAATATTCAGAGAGCAGTGGCGGCGAAGGCTAAAGATATCCATATTATTGTTTGATAAGTCTTTGTATTTCATCCAGTTTCAACAGGGCTTCTACCGGGGTAAGAACATTGACATCCAGGTTATTGAGCATATCCCTGATCTGTACCAGCGTAGGATCTTCCACCGCAAACATGTGCAGCTGGTAGGCCTGGTTCTGTACTTTTTTGATACTGTCCTTGATACTTTGTCCTTCGGTTCGGTCGATTTCCAGTTTTTTAAGAATTTCGTTGGCCCGGCTGATCAGCTTTGGCGGCATCCCGGCCATTTTAGCCACATGGATACCAAAACTATGTTCGCTGCCACCCGGAATAAGTTTACGCAGGAAGATCACTTTATTGGACATCTCTTTAACGGAAACATTGAAGTTTTTGATCCTCGGCATTGTCGTTGCCAGTTCATTCAGCTCATGGTAGTGCGTAGCAAACAAGGTCTTCGGCCTTGCCACCGGATGTGTATGCAGGAATTCTGCAATTGCCCAGGCAATGGAAATCCCATCATAGGTACTTGTACCCCTTCCTATTTCGTCCAGGAGAATCAGGCTCCTGTCGGAGATATTATTCAGGATACTGGCTGTTTCATTCATTTCTACCATGAAAGTACTCTCTCCTGATGAAAGGTTGTCTGAAGCACCAACACGGGTGAAGATTTTATCTACCAGTCCGAATGTTGCAGCTTTGGCAGGAACAAATGAGCCCATCTGGCCCATCAGTACAATCAGTGCGGTTTGTCTGAGTATGGCTGATTTACCCGACATATTGGGTCCCGTAATAATAATGATCTGCTGACTGTCATTATCAAGGTATACATCATTGGTTATATATTCATCTCCTGTCGCCAGGCGTTTTTCAATCACGGGGTGCCTGCCGCCTTTGATATCCAGCAGCTTTGATTTATTCAGTTCCGGCTTCACATAGTGATTGCTGATTGCCAGCTGTGCAAAACACAACAGGACATCCAGCTGGGCAGTCAGGAATGCATTCAGCTGGATTGGCCGGATATACGCTGCAACCTGTTTTACCAGCGCTTCATACATGCGGACCTCAATCATCTGTATTTTATCTTCTGCACCAAGGATCTGTTCTTCGTATTCCTTTAATTCAGGGGTGATATAGCGCTCTGCATTTACCAGCGTCTGCTTGCGCGTCCAGTCTGACGGAACCTTATCTTTGTGGGTATGCGTTACCTCAAGGTAATATCCAAAAACATTATTAAAAGATATCTTCAGTGAAGGAATGCCGGTACCGGCTGCCTCACGTTTCTGAAGCTCTACGAGGTAATCCTTACCGCCCAGTGAGATTGCACGAAGTTTATCCAGCTCCTCATCAACGCCATCTGCAATGACATTCCCCTTTACCAGCAATGCCGGCGGATCCTGCTGCAGCTCTCTTTCCAGCAGGTCACGGATGCTCAGGCAGGGATCAAGCTGATCTGCGAGTTGCGTCAAATATGGATTATTGGTTTTTAAGGCGATGTTTTTTATTTCCTCAATGGAATAAAGCGATTTCTTTAACTGACACAGTTCCCGCGGGCCGCATCGCTGCAGGCCTACTTTGGAGATCAGTCTTTCCAGATCGCCTATTTGTTTGATGTGCGTAAGGAAGTCTGCCATCAGTTCTTCATGGCCCACCATAAATTCTACCACACCTAAACGTTCCTGTATAGGCTTCAGTTCTTTCAATGGCATCACTATCCATTTGTGCAGCATCCTTGCTCCCATTGGAGTGGAAGTTTGGTCCAGCACGTTAAACAGCGTCATTGCATTTTCGTTGGCCGAGCTTACCAGCTCCAGGTTGCGGACGGTAAAACGGTCCAGCCACATAAAATTATCTTCCTCCAGACGGGAGATTGATGTGATATGTTTTAAGTTGCGGTGTTCTGTTTCGTTCAGGTAATGCAGCACAATACCTGCTGCCACGATACCTGATTGTAATTTATCCACCCCGAAGCCTTTGAGCGAGCTCACCTCGAAGTGTTTATTTAAGGTCTCATTGGCGTAGTCACTGGTAAATGCCCAGTCGTCCAGCGGATAAGTATAAAACTTATCACCAAACAATTCGATGAATTCATGGCGTTTACTCTTTTGGAACACTACTTCAGTGGGTTTAAAACCCAGTAAAAGTTTATCTATGTATTCTGCGTTGCCCTGCGCTACGTGAAATTCTCCTGTAGAAATATCTACAAATGAAACACCGATGGAAGATTTGTCAAAATAAACAGCCCCCAGGTAATTGTTGGATTTCTGGCTGAGGATGTTGTCCCCATAGGCCACACCGGGAGTAACCAGTTCAGTTACACCCCTTTTAACAATGGTTTTTGTCGTTTTGGGATCTTCCAGCTGATCGCAGATTGCAACACGCTGTCCTGCGCGGACCAGCTTGGAGAGATAAGTATCCAGGGAATGGTGCGGGAAACCGGCTAATTCGCTGTTGTCCGATCCATTGGCCCGCCGGGTGAGTGTAATTCCAAGTATCTGAGAAGTTTTGATCGCATCCGCACCAAAGGTCTCATAAAAATCACCTACTCTAAACAATAACAATGCGCCAGGATATTTCGCCTTTATCGTATTGTACTGACCCATTAACGGTGTTTCCTTAGTCTTATCTTTAGCCAAAATATATGTTACGTTACAAAAATGTAAATATACTACCTCTGGTTAAGCTTTAGGTTTTTTTTTGAAAAATAGAGTTTACGCTACAATTGTGATATATAGGATAAAAACAAGTTCAGTGCTTCGCGTTTCTTATCAGTGAGTTCAAAATCAAGCTTATTCATCAGGTAGTCATCCACATCGAACAAAGGATTGACAGGTAAACTCCGGATGACAGTTGCACGGTTGGCCAAACCCATTTTCAAGGCAGCATTAAAATCTGTGATAAAACTTTCCGGGATTGCTTTATTGGCAACCCATGCAGCATATACAAAGGGCAATCCTGTAAAGTTCATCCACTCCTCGCCCATGTCATAAGCAAAGTTATAATCATCCTTCTTCCCAAAAGTCCTGTCACCAATCAAAACGATCGCATCAGTTTCGGCATCCTGATCAGTAGTGACGCTGATGTCCCTTTTGAAATAGAATTTCAGTAAAACCTGCGCCAGGTTATTGGAAGTTCTCGACTGAGGGTCAAGCTTTAAAGTTTTGATTTCCGTTGCCGGTACATCACTAAAGATAAATACAGAGTTTACCGCTCCTACAGAGCCTATGCAGTAGTCAGTGAGAATATGTGCGTCATTTACAAAAGGTATACCAGCTACAGGCATCAAACCCATGTCAACCGTTCCGTCGATAACCTTTGCAGCACAATCTGAAGGAATATCCAGACTTAAATTTATTTGTTCTAAAACTGCTGAATTTTCAATGCCATAGATAAACGCCTTGGTATTGGTATAGGCAACGGCAGAAATCTTAATCTTTTCCATTTAAATGATCGGTGTTGTTTGCTTCAGTGATCGTGAATGTATCACCTGTTAAGCTTACTTTGTAAAGTCCGGTATTCTGATGCGGGAAGTCGTACATTGCCGACATCGGCTTGCCACTGAACAGGCACATCAGCAAACGCAGTGCGCGTCCGTGCATGCATACCAGTATGAGTTTTTCATCTGTCCTGCTTTTGATCAGGTCAATAGCTATCCGTAAACGTTTGGCAACATCATTGGGACTTTCACCTCCCTTAAAATGGGCATCGAAGTCGCCCCCCTGCCACTTCTCGGTCATGTCCTTAAACGCGCCGATCGTATGTTCGCTGGTTTGTGTGCCTTCCCATTCTCCCCAGGCCAGTTCGTCGAGCTCCGCAAGTTTTTCCCAGGGAAGCCCTGCATCAATAAAAGCCTGAACTGTCTGCTGTGTGCGCTTAAGCGCCGAAGTATAAACTTTATCAAAAGGGAGATCTTTGTATAAAGCATAAAAGGCAGCACCCTGTGCCCTGCCTGTATCGTTCAGATCACTGTCGATACCGCGGCCCTGTATAATTCCCTGTTTATTCAGATCCGTCTCTCCGTGACGGATGATATATAATTCTTTATCCATTAACTAATTGATGACCGGCAACTTATAAAACTGGGGCTTCACATCTTCTTCAAATACAAAATCAGTATAATCGGTAACTACATTGTACAAAGTATCTCTTTCAATTGGCTGGCGTTTCACCTTTTTGATCAGGTCAACCAGGTCTTTGGTGCTCATGCCCGGCGTCTGCTCTTCTGCTCCTGCCATAGAATAAATCTTGGTGGTATCGTCAAGTGTGCCATCAATATCATCCACGCCAAAATTCAGCGACAGCTGGGCCGTTTGCCTGCTGATCATTGCCCAATAGGCTTTGATATGGTCAAAGTTATCCATGTATATTCTTGCTATAGCATAGTTCCTCAGGTCTTCGATCACAGATACCTCCGGCACGTGGTCCATCTGGTTATTCTGGTTCCTGAATTTCAGGGGAATAAAAGCCTGGAAACCACCGGTTTTATCCTGCAGCTGACGCAGGCGTTCCATATGGTCAACCCGATGCCAGAACTGCTCAATATGGCCGTACAGCATGGTAGCATTTGTGCGCATGCCCAGTTTATGAGCCTGCTCGTGTATATCCAGCCATTGCTCTGCGTTACATTTATCATTGGCAATCTTCTCCCTTACTTCGGGATGGAAGATCTCTGCACCACCACCAGGCATAGAATCCAGTCCGGCTTCCTTCATATATTTCATACCGTCATAATGGCTGAGTTTAGCCTTTTTGAAGATGTAATAATATTCTACAGGGGTAAGTGCCTTGATATGCAGATCCGGGCGGTGTGCTTTAGTCCTCCTGAAGAACTCGGCATAAAAATCAAGGTTCTGTTTGGGTACAACACCACCGGTAATGTGCACTTCTGTTACCGGCTCATTGTCGTATTTCTTCAGGGAATCTATCATCTGGTCGACACTCATTTCCCAGCCCTCTTCCTTGTTTTTGATCAAACGGGAATAAGAACAGAAATTGCAGGTATAAACACAAACGTTGGTAGGTTCAATATGAAAGTTACGGTTAAAGTAGGTTCTGTCACCGTGTCTTTTTTCTCTGATATAATTGGCTAAAACACCGAGATAACCGAGTTCGGCGTGCTCGTATAAATAAACGCCCTCATCAAATGTGATTCTCTCATTTCGCTGGACTTTTAATGCGATATCTTTTAATTCCTGAGCCAGATCGGCATCATTCAATATAAAAGTAAACTTTTGCTGGGTATCCATATGATTGATTAAAGATCAAAAGTAAGATAAAATCAATAGATGAAAGCGTCACAAGCCTGTTAAGCTGTCAGACTTATGTCAAAGCTGGAATGGGTTGACTATTTCGATGTCCTGAGTGCCTCTTTAAAGTACTTCATGGGCACATACAACATACCAAAGCACTCCCCTTCTTCTTTTCCCAGGTGCTTGTGGTGCACCTTATGGGCTTTGCGTAAGGCACGGAAATAGAAGTTGTTTGTCCTGCTGAAAAGTTTAAAGCGCTGGTGGATAAGGATATCATGGACCATGAAATAAGCAAATCCGTACAGCGTAATGCCTATACCAATATAAAAGAGATAATCCAGACCGGCGATGAAAGTCCCCAGCAGGAAAAATCCCATAGAGATACAGGCGAAGATCACAAAGAAGTAGTCATTCTTTTCAAAGAATGTATGTGCCTTATTGTGGTGGTCATCATGCAGGATCCAAAGCAGTCCGTGCATAATATACTTATGTGTTAACCAGGTTACACATTCCATCAGGCAAAAAGTTATCAGTACAATTCCTATATTAATCAGTATGGTCATTCCTTACACTTTTTATTTTTTCTAACATTAGTTTGAACCAGCTGGTGTAGATCGCCGGATTCTTTTCCATATCGTTTTCGATCTCCGCCAGCGGCATATATTTCCAGTCGGCCACCTCAGATGGATCCGGTGCCGGCAAGGCATTGCTCTCCCCAAAAAACACATGGTCGAATTCATGCTCTGTCAGTTCTTCCGTCAGTACAGCCTTATAAGTAAAGCTGAATTCATACGTCAAATTACAGGCCATTCTCATTTCTTCCATCAGCCTCCTGTTGGCGGCCGCCATTATAACCTCACCTGGTCTTGGATGTGAACAGCAGGTATTGGTCCAGAGCAAAGGCGAGTGATATTTTTCTGCTGCCCTCTGCTGCAGCAACAGTTCTTTTTTGTCATTAAAGATAAACACTGAAATGGCCCGGTGCAATAATGCCTCCTGGTGTGCCTGCATTTTCTCCATTACTCCTATTTCATTGTCCTGCTCATCAACAAGCGAAACATATTCAGTCATATTTAATTTTAATTATAAGGTTTTGATCACTGTTTTTTCTTCCGTACTACAGTATGGGTTGATCAAAAGATAGTTTTTAATTCGTTTGTGCAGTTCTTTATCAGTGTGCGCTTTATTAAAATCAGCCTTCAGGTAACTGATCAGGCTCTGTTTGTCGGTATTGATATTGGTATTATAACGCAATACTGCAGGTATATTACATTGTGTCGTTAATCTGAAAAACAGCAGTTCGGCGGAGTCATTGTCTCTTCCGATCGCAGCTTCCAGCAATTTCTTTCCGCGGTTGAAATGGCTGAGCCGGCTGATCGGGTTTACAAGATGTTTGCAGAGCATAAACTCCGACATTGCCCTGAACCCCACCATTACCGGTGCATCGTTTTCCTTCACACCTTTCAGCTGATCATAAAACTGGTTTGCCGTTTTCTCATCCGCCAAAGAGAGGTCCAGTAGTTTGCGGCAGGCAGTAAGATCCGGAACGGAAGCGTAAAGGCTCAGCAGCATAATCAACATCAGTCTCATATCATCCTCAAACTATGTTTCACATAAGATCCTGCCAGCAGGCTCAGCTTTCTGGCGTTTGGAATGCGAATCCGTTCAGACATTACATTTACTGAGGAGACCGACTTGATTTTATTGAAGAGACTCTTATAATAGATAAAGGCTACATACACACCAAATCTTGAACTTCTTGGCAGTTTCTTTATTCCTTCCAGTGCAATGTCAAAGTCTTTTTCAATATCCTGCTCAATCTCTTTCTTTTCCTTTTCAGAGAACACAGAAAGATCTACCTGCGGAAAATATACCCTGCCAAGTACTTCGTAATCATTTTTAAGGTCTCTCAAAAAGTTCACTTTCTGAAAGGCCGCCCCCAGCTTCATTGCTGATGGCTTGAGTTCATCGTACAGCGCCCTGTCATTTTCAGTGAACACCCGCAAACACATCAGACCGACTACTTCGGCCGAGCCTAATATATAGGTGTCATAAGATTCTTCACAATGGGCTGTCTGATCCAGATCCATCTCCATACTGGCCAGAAAACAATCCGTTAGTTCCCTTTCAATTCCGTAATCGTTCACTACATGCTGAAAGCTGTTCAGGATGGGGTTCAGGCTGATGCGCTGGTCGATCGCTTTATAGGTGCCCGACTTAAAATCGGCCAGTAATTCTTCCTTATTGTATCCCTGGAAAGAATCCACGATCTCATCTGCAAGACGTACAAAACCATAAATGCTGTAAATGGCATTGTGAAATTTCTTGTGCAGACAGCGTATACCGAGTGAAAAACTTGTGCTGTATGTTTTAGTCACAATAGTACTGGATGCTATCGAAATATGG
Organism: Pedobacter sp.; assembly: GCF_040513095.1. GTDB lineage: Bacteria > Bacteroidota > Bacteroidia > Sphingobacteriales > Sphingobacteriaceae > Pedobacter. The sequence goes on from NZ_JBEVDX010000176.1 coordinate 14,571, forward strand.
TCAAAGAGTGCTTTCATTATAATTTTCTTTTAAAATAGTGCTCCAGTTCATTAGCGGCCACCTGACCGGAAATCAATGCCGGAGGAACGCCAGGCCCGGGTACAGTAAGCTGCCCAGCATAGAACATGTTTTTTACTTTTTTGTTCTTCAGGGATGGCTTTAAAACTGCAGTTTGCATGAGTGTGTTGGCCAGGCCGTAAGCATTACCTTTATAGGCGTTGTAATCTTCGGTGAAGTCGTTTATACAATATGTTTTTTTATAAATAATCTGTTCCTGGAAAGTTTCTCCGCAGAAAGTCTCCATACGTTTGATGATGCCCTCAAAATAATTCTCACGTGTTGCTTCATCGTCTTTTAGTCCGGCAGCCACCGGCACCAGGATAAAAATATTCTCCATACCTTCCGGAGCAACGCCTGGATCGGTTTTCGAAGGACAGCATACATAAAACAATGGTTTGTCCGGCCATTGCGGTGTACTGTAAATATCATTTGCATGCTGATTGAAATCGGCATCAAAAAACAGGTTATGGTGCAGCAGCCTGCTCAGCTTTTTGCTAACTCCTACATAATAGATCAGGCAGGACGGCGCAAAGGTTTTTTTCTCCCAGTATTTTTCATCGTAATTTCTGTATGGGGCATCCAGCAGCTGTTGTTCCACATGGTGATAGTCGGCAGCAGCAATAAGACCGTCAGCCGGATAAAAACCAGTGCCTGTTTTCAAACCTGATACCAGTCCGTCAGCAACCTCGATATGATCTACCTGTACCCCGGTATGAAATTCTACGCCCAAAGATTCAGCAAGATCTTTCATTCCTGCAACAATCCTGCACATCCCGCCAACAGGGTAAAATGTGCCCTGTACCAATGCTGAATAATTCATCATGGTATAAAGTGCGGGGATTTTATTGGCCATGGCACCCAGGAAGAGCACAGGAAATTCCATCAATGCAACCAGACGCGGATCTTTAAAATATTTACCTACATAAGAACTTACCGAGCTGAAAATATTGGCATTGAGCATACCCTTCATTACATCCATGTTTGCATATTCCAGCCAGGAGAAGGCCGGCTTATACACCAGGTCTTTCATCCCAACTTCATATTTAAACAATGCCTCTTTCAAAAACTTGCGCAGCGCGATTGCACTGCCGGGCTCGATAGCTTCGAATACCTGTTCCAGCTCTTCCATATTCGCCGGGATCTTCACTACATCCTCGGTTCCAAAGATTATCTGAAATCCGGGATCCAGCTGTTTCAGCTCATAGTAGTCTGCGGCAGATTTGCCAAAAGCCTGAAAGAAGTTCTCAAAAACATCAGGCATCCAGTACCAGCTGGGCCCCATATCAAAAGTAAAACCTTCAGCACTATATACCCTGGCTCTACCACCTATGGCGCTATTTTTTTCGAAGACGGAAACTTCGTGGCCTTCTTTTGCTGCGAAACAGGAGGCTGCCAAACCAGAAAAACCGCTGCCAATAATGGAAATTTTTGCCATATAATCAAATATCTGAACAGGTGTTTAATATTGTTGCCTATTCATAATTTTTTTTATTAAAATACAGAATTTTAGCTATAAAAAAAAGCTGCCCCCAGAATTTCTGAAGGCAGGCCTTATATATTTATGTTTACGATCTCCCTAAAAAAGATCAGCTGTAAACTACTTTGCAGCTTTTGTAAAGTTCAATACGATGTTTGCCGGAGCGCTACCATATTCAACCGGCGATTTCAGGATCAGCTGATCTCCGGAAGTTGAAGATAGAATAAGTCTGTAACCATCTGCAATGTTTTTCGCTTTATCACCTTCATTCAGTTTTTTAAACTGGAAAGTTTCTTCAGCAGTACTAACAGACCAGAAGATATCCTGGGTTCTTGCAGGACAATCCGCTGTGCCCGGTAAAGTATAACTTCCGTTTCCGCTGTTTGTTAATCTCCAGGTACTGCCAATAAAACATTTATACGAAGCTTCGTTAAACAGTGATCTTACATTTCCTGCTGGTACACCTTCGAATGTGATATCATTCAGTACCCAATTACCTGTTACTGCTCCCCTTCTCAGGCTTGCACTTGCAGTACTTTTTGTGCTGGAGCAACTTTGTAAAACCATTAATGAACTGCATAAAATGGCTGCTATTACTAATATTCTTTTCATATATGTCTATTTTGGAATTACAACTTACATAAATCCTGCCAAAAACAGGATTTTTAAATTGCATGGACCTTTAAAAACACCACTGCGCCCTGTTAAAAAATTAACCTTCAGAAACACAGGACAGTGATGATCTCCTGTCATTCAGGCAAGGCTGTCCAGAATAATGAATAGAATGTTGACTTGTCAGGTCAGGCCATATTGTATTGTATAAACACAAATTAAAAGGCCGGAATGTATTACAAAATTAAATTTCGCGGTTCCCACGCTTAAAATTTTATACCTCTGCAAGCGCCAATCAAACATAATATGGACAGCAATAAGGGCGCATACTTAGCTTAAATGAATAGAATCCTATTTAAATACACCAATCAATGGCTCTTAATGTATTCATCTACAGTATTCTAACAAATTATCAGAATAATATTTTGAAAATAAAAAGCGTAGCATTACATTTGTAAGCATAAAGCGAAAGCTTTTCGAGTCAACTCCGGCATATCACTGGTTTGATTTATAAAGAAGTGGCGAGAGACAGGCTCCCTGACCCACTGGCAACCCTCCCTTATGGAGAAGGTGCCAATTCCTGACCAGATAGCGTATTGCTTTCTGGAAAGATAAATTTAGACAAATGAAAACAAGAACAAAACAATCGCTAACCAGCGTCAACCATCAAGTAATGACCCATACACAGGCTTTCGCCTATATGTGCTGTTGCTCAATTTAACCAATCTTCCAATTGTACCATTCAACAGGAAGACCTCTCAGCAGAGGTAAACTTTCTGTCTCCTATATTCCAGAATAACCTAATGTCATCACAAGCCGTATACCATCATAAAAAAACAGTCAAATTAGAAAACGGGAAAAAGCTGCGCGAGTTACGCGTTGCCTATCAGACCTATGGTAAACTCAACGCCAAAAAGGACAACGTGATCTGGGCTTGCCATGCTTTAACTGCCAATGCAGATGTGGCCGACTGGTGGAAGGGCTTATTCGGTGATAAATATTTATTCAATCCTGAGGAACATTTCATCATCTGCGCAAATGTGCTGGGATCGCATTATGGCAGTACAAGTCCCCTGGATATTGATCCTGTAACCGGAAATCCATTTTATCTTTCCTTTCCTGAATTTACCATCAGGGACCTCGCCCAGGTACACCAGCTGCTGGCTGAGCACCTGGGAATTACCAGGCTGAAGGTACTGATCGGTGGTTCACTTGGCGGACAACAGGCTGCCGAATGGGCAATTTCCAATCAGATTGTGATAGAAAACCTGATCCTTGTGGCCTGCAACGCCTACCAGACCCCATGGGGAATAGCCTTTAATGAAAGTCAGCGCTTAGCCATCAGTGCAGACCGTAGCTTTTTTGGCCAGCAGCCCGATGGAGGAATGAAAGGATTACAGGCAGCAAGAAGTATAGCCCTGCTTTCTTACCGTACATACGAAGCATACAATGCTACCCAGGTAGAGAGTGTAAATGAAAAAACCGGTGATTTCCGTGCAGCTTCCTACCAGAAATACCAGGGAGAAAAATTATGCAGGAGGTTCAATGCCTACAGCTATTGGTACCTGACTAAAGCAATGGACAGCCACAATGTTGGCCGCGGACGCAAAAGCGTGATCGATGCACTAAAGAGTATCAAAGCGAATACCCTTGTCATCGGCATTGAGAACGACTTCCTCTTCCCGATCAACGAACAGGAATTTCTTGGAAAACACATTCCCGGAGCAGAGTTCCACAGTATAAAATCTGCCTACGGGCATGACGGCTTCCTGATCGAAACCGATATCCTCACAAATATCATCGGCACATTCCTGAAGGACAGCGCAAACAAAAAAATTGTTAAACTGCATAAAATCGCATAATGAGTAAGAAACTTAAAATTGGAATATTTGGTTTTGGAGTGGTTGGCCAGGGACTGCACGATATCATCCGTGGTCAGGACCTGAACCTGGAAATCATCAAAATTGCCATCAAAAACCCTGATAAGAAACGTAGCCTTGACGCTAAACTTTTTACTACTGATCATGATGAGATCCTTAACAATGAGGAGATCAATACCATTGTTGAGCTGATCGATGATGCGGATGCAGCCTTTGAAATTACCAGAAAAGCACTGATCAATGGCAAACACGTAGTTTCTGCCAATAAAAAAATGATTGCCAACCACCTGGAAGAACTTGTGGAACTGCAGGCTAAATATGGTACTTCACTATTGTATGAAGGCGCTGTATGCGGCAGTATCCCGATCATCAGGAACCTTGAAGAGTATTATGACAATGAACTGCTGCATGGAATTAGCGGTATTTTCAACGGCTCATCCAACTATATCCTCTCAAAGATATTCAATGAGAATATGCCATATGATGAGGCTTTGAAGCAGGCTCAGGACCTGGGTTTTGCGGAGACTGATCCCATTATGGACGTTGGAGGTTTTGACCCTAAATTTAAACTGGCCATTGCCACTGCACATGCTTATGGCTTATTTATCAATCCTGAGAAGATCCTGAATGTAGGTATCCAGAATTTATCGGAGCATGATATCCAGTACGCCAGGGAAAAGAATTTCAAGATTAAACTTGTACCTACGGCACGTAAGATCAGTACAAAACAGGTAGTAACCTATGTACTGCCTAAATTTGTAAAATCTGATGACTTCCTTTTCAATGTAGAGAACGAATATAATGGCGTTACCGTCCAGGCAGCATTTGCTGATAAACAGTTTTTCTTCGGAAAAGGTGCCGGTGGCCACCCAACAGGCGCTGCTGTACTTTCAGACATTGCAGCTTTGAGATACGGATACCGCTATGAGTACAAAAAGTACCATCAGCAAAATGGGCTCATCCATACAGACAATGTAAATATCGAAGTTTACCTGAGATACACTCATGAGTACACACTGGAGAAACTGAAAATTGAAAATATCGTAGAGCGTTTTGCCAGAAACGACTACAAATATGTAATTGGAAGTGTGAGCTTAAAATCGCTTTTAGCTAATAAAGATTTGCTGGTACAGAAAGATGTATTCATCGCAAATACCGGACGCTTTACTTATACCGAGCAACAGATCCAGGCTATTGCTGCTGAAGAAGTTTTAGCGGGATAAAACTACCTTCCATTGCGCTACGTGAGCCCTAGGCTTTAAGTGCCGGATAAATCACAAAACACTTTAATCAAGCGTTTTAAGTATGTTGCTCATCCTGCTTAAGGCGCTTTGCATCAGATACACTATTAACAATATGAAAGGTTCAATCGATGCCTCTCTGGTGCCCTTGAGCAGCAGGCAGCATCGATTGAACCTTTCATATTTTACAGCGAAGCCAGATGATCTTATTCAGACATCTGGCTTCCCTATGATTTTTGTATTTAAATTTCTCTGTTGATATCCCAGTTCTCCAGGTAATCTGCAACCTTCCTTACAAACATCCCTCCCAGCGCACCATTTACAACCCTGTGGTCATAAGAAAGCGAAAGGAACATCATGTGACGGATAGCAATTACATCTCCGGTTTCAGTTTCCAGTACTGCAGGTTTCTTCTTGATAGCCCCTACTGCAAGGATAGCCACCTGTGGCTGATTGATAATCGGCGTACCCATGATGTTTCCAAAAGAACCTACATTGGTTAATGTAAAAGTACCATTCTGGGTTTCATCCGGTTTAAGCTTCGCTGCTCTTGCCCTTACAGCCAGATCATTCACTGCTTTAGTTAAACCCAATAGGTTCAGCTGATCCGCATTTTTAATGACCGGCACAATCAGGTTGCCGCTTGGCAAGGCTGCAGCCATACCAATATTGATATCTTTTCTCTTGATGATCTGAGTTCCCTTAACAGAAACATTGATCATTGGAAAATCTCTGATCGCTCTTGACACCGCTTCGATAAAAATCGGTGTAAAAGTTATTTTCTCGTTTTCTCTTTTTTCAAAATTCTTCTTCACTTTCTCTCTCCACATCACCAAATTGGTCACGTCGGCTTCAACAAACGACGTCACATGGGCAGAAGTCTGCTTGCTCATCACCATATGGTCAGAGATCAGTTTACCCATACGGTCCATCTCAATGATCTCATCGCCGCCACTCAAGCTTGTAGCTGCTTGTGCGACAGTAGCATTTGCAGCAGCTCCATTTGATGCTGGCGCCTGTGCCGCTGGCTGATCCGTTACCTGTTGTGCGGCAGGAGCCGAAGCAGGCTGAGCAGCACTGTCAGCTTGCCCTTGTACAGGCTGAGCGCTTGGGGGTGGTGGAGGTGTAAGTGTTACTACCGCTGTTTTCACAGTACCAGAAAGATCTCTGCGTCCGTTCTGAAGATAATTCAAAAGGTCATCCTTGGTAAGGCGACCGTCTGCACCAGTTCCGGTAATCCGGTCCAGTTCTTCCATACTAATTTGTTCCTGGGTAGCTATATTTTTTACCAGCGGCGAATAAAAACGATCCGATGCTGATGATGGAGTCACAGTTTCAGGCAACTGATCAAGACCAGGGATCTGCGTTGCAGCTGATGAATATCTGTCTGCTGGCTTATTATCAGCGACAGGTGCAGCAGCGCGTTCAGCAACCGGAGCAGCGGCCTGGCTATCTGCAAATGAGACGGCTGGTCTTTTCTCCTCTGCTGGTGCAGAAACCGGCTCAGCAACAGGCGCTGGCTGGCTTTCCTGTACTGCAGGCTGGCTTTTTAAATCCTCAGTTTCGATAAGGGCAATCACGGCACCTACCAGTACAACATCATCTTCCTTGCAGAGCTGACTGATCAGTTTTCCGGATACCGGAGAAGGAACTTCTGAATCCACTTTATCTGTGGCTATTTCTAACAATGTATCATCTAAACTGATCATGTCACCAGGTTGCTTTAACCATTTGATGACAGTTGCTTCCGCAACACTTTCGCCCATTTTAGGTAATAATAATTCGTATTGTGCCATTTAATTTCCAGTAAATTTGGTATTTCCTATTGCCTACAAAAGTAAGCTATTTAGATTAATTTACATCTTCTTTGAGCAAATTCAAAACCATCGACAAGGCAGAGCTTGCCGAGCGTTCGATATTCTGGATCCGTTTATTACCAAAATTAAAGACCTTTGCCACTACCTTATTGCGGTTAGCCACTGCTATCCAGACTGTTCCAACAGGTTTGTCATCCGTGCCACCGTCCGGTCCGGCAATGCCGCTGACCGCTACACTGTAATCCGTATTGAAATGTTTAATGGCACCTTCGGCCATTTCTTTTACCGTTTGTTCACTTACAGCGCCATATGTACTCAAAGTACTCTCCAGAACACCCAGCACAGATTCCTTCAATTCATAAGAATAAGTTACCGCTCCACCTGCAAATACAGCAGAACATCCCGGATGTCTGGTAATCAGGTGTGAAATATATCCACCGGTGCAGCTCTCCGCTGTAGATAAAGTAAGCCCTTTCTGTTTCATGATATTCAGGATGGCTTCTTCCAGCGCAATATCATCTTCAGCAACAACATATGGCTTTAACCTGCTGACGATCTGCTGTGCATAGACCTCCACATCGTCCTTCAGTTTTTGCTCATCGGGGCCGCTGCTGCTTAAGCGCAATCTCACCTGCCCCAGTTTAGGCAAATAAGCCAGTTTAATGGACTCAGGCAGGCTGTCTTCAATATCGGCAATCTCCTGTGCCAGGAAAGATTCTCCAAGGTTAGCAGTGAGGATAGTTTTGTGATAAATAAAAGGAAGTGAAAAAGAGCGGGTCAGTTTAGGAAGGATTTCCTCCGTCATCATGTACATCATCTCAAAGGGAACGCCGGGCATGGAAACTATAATGTTATCCCCCTCTTCAAACCACATCCCTGGTGCTGTACCGTTTTTATTCCGGATCACCGTGCATCCATCGGGCACATCGGCCTGTCTGATGTTGGAATCGATCATCGGCCGGTTATTGCGTTTGAATATTGTTTCCACATCTTCCAGCACGCCTTCATCACGTCTCATGCCCATATTGAAAAACTTCGCCAGGGTAAGTTTCGTGATATCGTCTTTTGTAGGACCAAGTCCGCCTGTAATCAGGATTACCTTTGCCCTCTTCCGGGCCTGTGTCAGCGCTTCAACAATATGGTCTGCATCATCTGATACAGAAGTAACCTGTTTTACCCTGATACCAATCGCATTCAATTCTTTTGCCATCCATGCAGAATTTGTATCTACAATCTGGCCGATCAGTATCTCGTCACCTATGGTAATGATCTCAGCTAACATAAAATTCTTTAAAAACGTGTATAATAAGCCTGTTGCTTGCTCAGTTTTAAGTCCTGCAA
>NZ_JBEVDX010000177.1:0-10214 GCF_040513095.1 Pedobacter sp.
GATGATGGTCTTTACAAAACTGGAACACCATCCTGTCCCGTTCCCTGCAGCCAGCTTTTGTTAAAGCAAGTTTACCCAGCTTATCGGTAGACAATACATCTACGCCTGACAGATAAAATACAAATTCAGGTTCATGAAGTTCATATAACTGTGGTAGAGTTTCGGCAAGAATGGAAAGATAAACGTCATCCCCGACACCTTCATCAAGTCCGATATCCAGGTCAGAAACCTCTTTTCTAAATGGAAAGTTCTTCTCACCATGCATCGAAAAAGTAAAGATCCGTGGCTCGTTCTGCAGGATTTCGGCAGTACCGTTGCCCTGATGAACATCTAAATCAATAATTAATATTCGATTGTATATTTTCTTAGCTATCAAATAATTGGCTGCGATTGCCTGATCGTTCAGAATACAGAAACCTTCTCCCCAGTCGGACCCCGCATGATGCGTACCACCGGCCACATTAAATGCAATCCTATGCTGCTTTGCATGCATTGCCCCGTCAATTGTCCCCTGCGCAATCCTGAGTTCTCTTTCCAGCAATTGTGCGTTCAGCGGAAAACCAATCCTGCGCTGTTCCCTTGCCGGCAGCGTAAAATTCTTGAGTTGCTGCCAATAGGCAGGGTCATGTGAACGCAGCACCTCTTCTTCGGGCAGCAGCTCCGGGGCAAACAGGTTATCCTGTGTAATTACTCCTTCATGCAGCAGCTGCGCGGGTATAAGTTCATACTTCAGCATCGGGAAACGGTGCCCCTCGGGCAACGGATGCGCATACAACTCGTGGTAGGCAATCTTAACCATCTTAAGCCAGGATTTCCCCTATATGTTTTTCAATATTGTTACAGATATCATCTACCGGAAGATCGTTTGCATCGTGACCAAACGGATCCTCTATTTCTTCAGCTATAAGTTCTAAACTTGCTAGCACATAGAGGATAAAGGGTACAATTGGGACAACAAAAAAACCCAGGCTAAAGACCCATCCAAAGGGAAGGGTAATCACATAGAGAAACAGGAATTTCTTAATGAAGGCACTGTATGAAAATGGGATTGGTGTTTTTTTTATCCTTTCGCAACCACCGCAGATATCCGTAAAACGGCTCAAATCGGCACTGAGAATAATCAGCTGTTCGCCCGAGAGTTTACCTGCAGCTGCAAGGTCATAGATCCTGGCAGAAAGGCTTCCGGCGATCTGGTTGGGTATGTGCTTGCCGCCATCCACCTCTATCAGGAAACTGTTTTTACCAAAGTACTGCTTTTCCCTGAGGTGTTCCTTTAGCGCAAAAGCATACTTGGGGATACCGTAGTTAAAGAATTCCCGCTCTTCCTTATCAAGTTTGAGAGATTTGATTTTGATAGCCAGGTTACGGCTCACATTGGTCAGCTCTCCCAGCAATCGCCTTCCTTCACACCATCTGTCGTACGAAGTATTGGTACGGAAAACCAGCAGCAGGGAAATCACAAAACCAAGTATACTGTGCATCATATTGATATTACTCACAGAATTACTTTCAGAAAGCTTGAAAAAGTGGAGTTCCAGAAAAGCGACTATACCAGAGAAGACACCTACACTTAGCATCAGCGGCCATAATTTTCTGAAGGTATCGGCTTTATGGATATGGAAGATAAAAGTAAACCAGGCTTTGGGGTTGTAGTTGATCATATTGCTTTTTCTTTGCAGAGCTGCAGCAGCAGCTCACCGCTATGGTAAATATCCCCAAAAGAATTGTATAATGGTGCAGGGCCGAAACGAATCACATTGGGTTCGCGCCAATCACCCAATACATTGTTTGCAACCAGCGCATTAAATATGGCCCTGGCATCGCCTTTGGCTACTATAGAAAGCTGTGCCCCATGCTCCCCATCGTTCTCAGGGGTAATAATCTGAAACTGTGCATGTCCCAAAGCAGTGTTCACTTCAGTAATCACGAACCTGAGGTATGCCGTCAGGGCCAGGCTCTTCTCACGGAGAGGCCCCATAAAGCCTGCTTTTTCAAAGATTTGCAGCGAAGCCTGATACAAAGCCATTGGGATAATCTGTGCAGTACTGATCTGCCAGCCATCTGCGCCCGCTTCCGGGATGAAACCCTTCTCCATCTTAAAACGGATAGATTCCTGGTAACCCCACCATCCCGCAAAGCGGTTCATACCCTGATCTGCAAAATGATTTTCATGAACAAAGATGGCCCCGATCCCACCGGGACCGCTGTTCTGGTATTTATAGGTACACCAGCAGGCAAAATCAACCTGCCAGTCGTGCAATTTCAGGGGTACATTTCCGGCCGCATGCGCAAGATCGAAACCAACAAAAGCACCTGCTTTATGACCTGCTTTAGTGATCGCCTCCATATCGAACCACTGGCCGGTAAAATAATTGATGCCTCCAAAGAGCACCAATGCAAGCTGATCAGCATTATCTGCTATAACTTTTATAATGTCTTCCGTTCTGAGCGTATACTCTCCTGCTCTGGGTGCAATTTCTACAATGGCCTCAGCAGGATCAAAACCCTGAAAACGTACCTGACTTTCCAGCGCATACTGGTCGGACGGAAAAGCGCCGGCTTCCATGATTATTTTATATTTTTTCTGGTCAGGGCGGTAAAAACTGACCAGCAATAAATGCAGATTTACAGTGAGCGTATTCATTGGGCAAACTTCCTCAGCCTTTGCACCCACAATTGGAGCCATCAGCTTTTTAAGTGCCTTGTGGTAGTACAGCCAGGGCGTTTCTCCTTCAAACCAGCCTTCAACTGCGAGGTTCTGCCAGTTTTCAAGCTGCTTGTTTAATACTTCCCTGGCCGATTTGGGCTGTAAACCCAGGGAATTGCCGCAAAGGTAAATGAAGGGCTTACCATTTTGTTGCGGGAACAGGAATTCTTCGCGTAGCGGCTGCAAATGATCCATCGCATCCATATCCCTCGCAAAAGAGAGCGTATTTTGAAACTTCATAGATTTCAAATATAAAAAAATGATCAGAATAACTGTTATTTCCTAATTTAGCACAATGAAGATGTTCCAGCAACAGATACGCCTGCATGAAAAACGAAGAGGCTTTCACCTTATTACTGCAGAAATTGTACACGCTTTTCCAGAGATCCGTGAAATCAAAACAGGAATATGCCAGGTGTTTATTCAGCATACTTCCGCTTCGCTGAGCATCAATGAGAATGCAGATCCCACGGTGAGGCAGGACTTTGAGATGTTCTTTAACAAGGCTGTTCCGGAAAATGATCCTGATTACCTCCATGACGATGAAGGTTCTGATGATATGCCCGCACACATCAAAGCATCCCTTCTGGATACTTCGCTGATGATCCCTATCCGCAACGGCATGCTTGCCCTGGGTATGTGGCAGGGCATCTATCTTTGCGAACACCGCAATTATGGCGGCTCCAGAAACCTGATGCTTACTGCCTGGGGCGAATAAATGCCTGATGTCGTCCCGAAATTTAAAGGTCCCCAATTCGAGGGATAAACTATACAAGATATCGCTGATTTGAATATATTTGAAGCTATATTTAAAAGCCGGTCTTAAGGCTCATCAATCTTGCTCAAAACATATATGAAGACAATAGTCGAGGTTAAATCAAAAAAACAATTAACGACGTTCATTGATTTCCCACATGATCTGTACAAAAATGATCCGATGTACGTTGCTGAAATTTTCATCGGCCAGCGGGATCTTCTCACCACGCATCCTTTCCATAAACATTCCTCACTGCAATGCTTTCTATTGTATGAAGGAGACAAGGTTACCGGCCGTATTGCCGCTATCCTGAATAACCGCCACAACGAGTTCAATCACGTCAAAGACGGATTTTTTGGTTTCTTTGATGTGATCAACGATGCGGAAAGCGCTCAACTGCTTCTTGAAGCCGCAGAGAAATGGCTCAAACAGAAAGACAGTACTATTAATAACTTTGTCGGACCGGTAAACCTGACTACCAATGACACTGCAGGACTTCTGGTAAAGGGTTTTGACTATCCGCCGGTAATTCTTACGCCGTACAATGCACCATACTACCAGCAGCTCCTGGAAAACACAGGTCTTAAAAAACAGGTTGACCTGATCTCCTGGAGATGGGACAAAACTTCATACGATGATCGTTCAGTAAGAATTTCTGATAAACTGGAGGAAAGGATCAATACCCGCGGGATAACCATACGCAAGCTGAACATGAAGAAATTCAAGGAAGAAGCGGAGAAGTTTAAACAGGTTTACAATAGTGCCTGGGACAAAAACATGGGTTTTGTGCCTCCTACTGATGAGGAATTTGATTTCATCGCCAAAGACCTTAAAATGATTGCTGATCCGGATTTCGTTTACGTAGCCGAAAAAGACGGTAAATTTGTAGGGATATCTATTGCCCTTCCTGATGTAAACCAGATCCAAAAGAAAATCCCCAGAGGACGCCTTCTTCCTACGGGCATCTTTAAACTGCTGTTTGGGCTTAAAAAGATCAGGGGAATCAGAATTTTTATGCTTGGGGTAATTGAAGGATACCGCCACATGGGTATTGAAGCTGTTTTATATGCCAAGATCATCAAAACTTATAAGGAAAAGGATTACGATTATGCAGAGGCCGGCTGGACACTGGAACATAATCACCCTGTAAACAATGCCATTAAAGCCATTAAAGGTGATCCGTATAAAACCCACAGGATCTACGAGAAAGCAATTTAGTACCTTTTGAAAGAGTAGTTGTCCTGAGATAACTACTCTTTTTTCCCTCCCAAAAATCACTTTGACTTCATCACAAATGTGTGAGCTATATTGTATGGCTTTTGTTACATTTGTAACAGCAACCTACCTAAAGTTTTTAAATGAAGATCAAAAGTTCGCTTCCCGGCATATCCCGCATTGTTTTCCTCTTCCTGTTCATCAGTTTTTATTTCAGCAGCTCCCCGGTGTATGCCCAGCGTACAAGAGCAAAACTAAACCCCAGGGATAAAGCGGCAGATGTGTCCTATCTTTCAGATTCAACTTTACTTACCAGGGGCGATTACCTTGCCCGTTTGCAAAAGGTATTTGAAGCGATCAACAAAGTGAAGGTAACTACCGCCTCTTTTTATAAGACTACGGCGATATCAGGTTATTTGAAACAGGATGAAGACGCCATTGCATTGATCAAGGAGCGCCTTACGCAGCCGGACAGAACACTCAATCTGCAAAACGTCCAGATGTACCAGACACTGCTTGATGAACTGGAAGGCAGCAATCTTGAATGCCTGGAAGACCTGAATGGGTATGAGAAAAAACTAAACGGCCTCAAAACCAATATTCTCAGTCTCAGAAAAGACACTGTACTCCTTAAAATCTTCACTGTAGACTCTTTAAAGAGGATCTTTAAACCTCAGCTGATTGAACTGCGGAACAAAAAGTTAATGATGGATAGCCTCATTAAATCAAACACAAATCTGATCAACTCGCTGCAGGCCAGAACATCTGCCAACATCATCAATGTTAAAGAACTTCAGTATACCACAGATAGTCAGCTAAAGGCGGTTGGAATTAAAGCATTCGGCAAAGAGAGGCGCTACCTTTGGGAGACAGTCAATCAATCTGCAAACCGCAGTATGGGTTTCAAGCGCTTTATTAAAAGCGAACAGCAGATTTCAAGATATTACTTCGTATACACCCGGAGCAGTCGCGCCCTGCTGATCTTTCTTGGTGCGGTTTTCTTCTTCTGGGTCTTCTTCAATTTCAAAAGCCTGATCAACCGTAAAAAGCTGGATGCTGTAGAATCATTTAATTTTCTGTTCATCCGGCCAAAACCCTACCAGATCTCTATAATATTTATTTTAACCCTTGCTCCCGTCTTCGACCTGCTGGCGCCTGCCCTGTATATTGAAGCCATACATATCCTTCTGGCACTCAGCCTTACCACACTGCTCTATAAAAGACTGCCCCGCCGTATATTTTATCAGTGGTGTATCTTTGTGGTCCTGCTTATTGCACCGGTTATCCTAAGGTTACTGGGTATCCCTCCACGTTACCAGAGGTGGAACCTTCTTGTGTTCAGCATGGCATCCATGGCCTTTGGCTTACTGACGTATTTAAAACTGCGGACCCAAACAGGTAAGTACAGGATCTTTTTACCTGTAGGCATTATTTTTATCGCCTTCAACTTTCTGGCAATCCTCTGTAATTTATTCGGTCGATTTACCCTTACACAGATATTCTATACCACGGCAGTAAGTGCTTTCCTGCATGCAGTATCATTGATCATACTTGCGGGAATGATTACTGAAGCTTTTCTGTTGCAGATTAAAAGCAGCAGGATACGGAAACATTACCCTGAGCATTTCGACTGGGAGCCGGTAGTGAAAAGTATCCGCGGACTGCTCAATATCATTGCTTTCCTGATCTGGCTAACCCTTTTCCTGGTAAACCTCAACATATTTAACGAATTATATACCACCATATTAACAGTACTTACCGAAAAAAGAACTATAGGAACACTAGCCTTTACTCTTGGTGGTATCGTTTTGTTCCTCCTGATCATCTGGACAGCGAACTTCCTGCAGAAATACATTGCCTATTTCTTTGGTGATACCGGTGATGATTCACTGGATGACAACAAAGGGGAACGTTCAAAACTCATCGTTACACGGCTGGTACTGCTTATTGGTGGTTTTCTGCTCGCAGTAGCCGCCTCAGGTTTACCTATCGACAAGATCACCGTAGTATTGGGTGCATTAGGTGTTGGTATCGGTCTGGGGCTCCAGAACATCGTCAGCAATTTCGTTTCAGGTATCATCCTCATCTTTGATAAAACATTGCGCATAGGCGATGTAGTAGAGCTCAGTGATAAAAAAGGAAGGGTAAAAGAAATCGGCATCCGTGCAAGTACGCTGCTGACAGATGAAGGTGCAGAGATTATCATCCCGAACGGGAATATCTTATCCAACAATATCATCAACTGGACGCTCAGCAATAATCAGATGAGAATTACCATTTCTTTCAAACTCGCCAAACCCTTTGTAAGGGAAGAAGTGGAAGAGCTGATTAAATCTGCTATCGCATCAAATGAGAATATCCTGCAAAATAAAGAAGCAAGGATCATCATGAGTCCGGCCTCCAAAACCAGCAGCAATGTAAACATCTACTTTTGGTGTAAAGATATTTCAGTATCTGAAAGCACAAGAAGCACGGTGAATGCAGTAATTTACGATCAGCTGGAGGAAAAGGGAATTGAGATCCTTTAATTAATTTGATAGTAAACTATATTAAAACATAAACATCACACACAAACTGAAATACAGATAGTTAAGATTTGAATACTATCAAATGATAACTATTTGTATTATCAAATTCCATCTCAAATCCAGCTCTCTTTAACAGCTGATCCGAGTATGTGAACCGCCTCTTCCAGTTCTGCAGTGCTAAGGTTTCCAAAGCCGAGGCGCATAGCGGTAAAGCTCTCGTTCTGATAAAGCAATTCCTGCGGCAGATGCAGATTTCTCTTCAGACAGTTTTTGCTGATCCGCATCAGGTTTAGCCGCGGGTTCCAGTGCGTCCAGACCGACAGGCCTCCCGGCGGAGAAACAAAATTGAGCTCCTCGCCCAGCTGGTCATGCAATAACCCGGTAAAGTGATCCCGGCGCTCCTGATAAATCTTCAGTGCTTTTTTCAAATGACGCTGGATCTCCCTTTCTTCCAGCAATTCTGCCAGCGCCTGTTCCATGAGCATATCCCCCTGACGGTCTACCAGCCTGCGGAACTTTGCCATTTCAGTAATCAGGTTTTCCGGAGCGATCAGATAGCCCGATCGGAAACCCGGAGCTAAAGATTTACAAAAGGAACCGATATAAACCACCATACCACTGGTATCTGCACTGGCCAGTGGCAGCACAGAATTGCCGTTATAATGGAAATCATAGTCATAATCGTCTTCCAGAATAATAAAACCGAACGTAGATGCCAGCTGCAGCAACTCCACCCTCCGTTCAGCACTGAGTGTCACTGTGGTGGGATAATGATGGTGAGGCGTAAGATATAACATCCTGATCTTTTTAGTTTTACAAAGTTCACGTATAGCTTCAACTGAGATCCCATCCTCGTCCACAGGTACGGAAATAATCTTTCCGCCGCATTGCTGAAAGCACATATTTGCCAGGTAATAACTCAGATCACCAACGATCACAAGATCACCCACTCCGATCAGCATACTGGATGCCATGTAGATGCTCATATGAATTCCCCGGGTAGTCAGAATGTTGTTTTTATTGATGTGCAGCCCCCTTGTATTGTTCAGGTAAGATGCTAAAGTCTCACGAAAGAACTCGTTCCCTTCAACGTGCGAGTAACCAAAATGCCTGTAATTCGTTTTGCTTTTCAAAATCCCCCCATATACTTTGGATAATCTTTCGAGCGGCAACAGCCTGATGTCAGGTAAGCCGTCGTTAAATTCCAGTCCAGAACTGTTGGTAACAGGCAGGACGTCCAGAAGGATACTCTGTTTAAATCCGTAACCGGTTTTTGAGGGATAGCTGTTCAGGAATTTCTCATGGTCCTGGTGGCGTTCCGGCTCCGCGGCTTCACTTTCCTTTCCCCGATACCCGTTCAAAGATATCGCAGGCTGAGCAACCCTGTTACGCACAAATGTTCCCTTATTGGGCCTGATCTCAGTCCAGCCCTGCGCATCCAGCTCATCATAAGCCGCAATAACAGTCTTGCGGTGCACCTCCAGGTCATCCGCCAGGCTTCTTGTGCCGGGGAGCTGTATTCCATCCAGCAGCACTCCACGCTGGATAGCATTGATCATTTGATGGGCAATCTGCAGATAGACGGCCCGGTCGAGCGATTTGTCAATACGGATTACACTTTTAAAAGGAATTCTAACCGGACTACTCATAAACTAAAAACTGGTACCGTTAAACTATCCGGCAAGATAATACTTTTGAAGAAACAATCTACAGTATGGAACTAAAAGAACTGATCAAAAACATCGTTAGCGATGATCACATACATGCACGCTTTCTCAATACACTGTCTTTGCAGGAGAACATTGGTGCAAGGAAAATCTCTGCAAATGAACTTCCCGAGACTTCCACCTATATGGTGCTTAAGCATGCAGCAGAAGAACATCGTCACGCTTTTTACCTTAAAAAGCAGATTGGAAAGCTAAGCAGTACTGATTGCCCCACTTATGAGCCGGACTACCTGCTTGCGCCTTACAGCAGCAAATATTACCTCAATAAACTGGACATGTCTACGAGCCGGTATTTAATGGATCACCTGAGACTGAAGGGTGCAAAGCTAAAATTTGCAGCTTACCTCCTCGTTACTTATGCTATTGAAGTACGTGCAGACCTGATTTATCCCGTTTACCAGGAAATACTCAATAATAGCGGCAGCAAAGTCAGTGTACGCTCCATCATTCTTGAAGAACAGGGACACCTTGAAGAAATGACCGCACAGCTGAAAATTTTTTCGCCTGATTGGGAATTTCATGCCAGCAATATCATCTCCATAGAGAAGAATCTCTACCAGGGCTGGATTGATGCTCTGGCAGTCGCGATAAGGAAAGAACATCAGTTTTCGTAAACATGCTGAAGAATATGCTCGCTGAAAAACTTAATCTCAGATCTGCGGAGGGAACATTACGTAACTTGCAGTATGAAAATACTTTATACGACTTTAGCTCAAATGATTATTTAGGATTTGCACGATCGGAAGAATTAAAGAAAACGATCAGCGAAGAACTGGAAAAACATCCGCTAACCCCGCTGGGAGCTACCGGCTCAAGGCTGTTGAGCGGCAATACCGAATTTGCGGAAGAGCTGGAAAAGGAGATCGCAGTCATACACAAAGCAGCGAATGGATTGATCTTCAATTCCGGTTATACAGCTAACCTGGCTTTGTTTTCCTGCGTTCCGCAAAAAAATGATACCATTATCTGCGATGAACTGATTCATGCTTCAGTTATTGACGGCGCGAGACTGAGCCTGGCAAAGCGATTAAAATTCAAACACAATGACCTTGAAGACCTGGAGAAGAAAATCCGATTGAGTACGGGACAGTGTTATGTAGCTGTTGAAAGCGTATATTCTATGGACGGAGATCTGGCTGATCTCATCCACATAGCAATGCTGTGCCGGGATTTGAATGCTCATTTGATAGTTGACGAAGCCCATGCCTTAGGTGTGTTGGGTACCGGGCTCGTCGACCTTCTTCATCTGCATCACTCAGTTTTTGCCAGGGTAGTTACCT
>NZ_JBEVDX010000178.1:0-58899 GCF_040513095.1 Pedobacter sp.
GTAAAACAGAGCTGCTGAATTCTGCCAGATTGGAGCTAAACCCCACCTGAGTTTGAAGAATATCGTTGAAAATAAAGTTAAAAATGTACTTTATCCTTGGTGTGAGTAAGGGGACGTATACCAATAGCTTCATGACCACTAAATTTAGGATATAATCACGACATATCAATACGCCATTAATTCTTATCTTTGATTATCTATGAAATTTCAACTCGTTTCAGACTATAAACCTACAGGCGATCAGCCCAATGCTATTGAGCAACTGGTTACCGGTGTCAATAATGATGAGCATTATCAGACGCTGCTGGGGGTTACAGGTTCCGGTAAAACATTTACGGTAGCCAATGTGATCCAGCAAACCCAGAAGCCTACGCTGATCCTGAGCCATAACAAGACTCTGGCAGCGCAGCTTTACGGAGAATTCAAGCAGTTTTTCCCGAAGAACCAGGTTAACTATTTTGTTTCCTACTACGATTATTATCAGCCTGAGGCCTATATGCCCAGCAGCAATACCTATATAGAAAAAGACCTGAGCATCAATGAGGAGATCGAGAAGCTGCGCTTAAGAACTACCTCGGCCCTGATGTCGGGCAGGAGAGACGTTATCGTGGTATCTTCCATCTCCTGCATCTATGGTATGGGAAATCCCGAGGATTTCTCGCGCTCGGTATTCCGCTTTGCGGTGGGCACAAGGGTATCAAGAAATACGTTTTTACACAGCCTGGTGGAGATTTTATATGCCAGGACAGTCACCGATTTTAAACGCGGAACGTTCCGGGTGAAGGGCGATACAGTAGATATCTTCCCGGCCTACCTCGATAACGCCTACCGTGTTTCATTTTTTGGCGATGATATTGAAGAATTAAGTGTAATTGACCCGGTGACGGGGAAGACCCTGGAGAAACTCGAAGATATGGCGGTATACCCGGCAAATCTTTTTGTGACGCCTAAGGACAGGTTCCAGTCGTCCATCTGGGGTATCCAGGAAGAGCTGGAAGTACGCAAGAACCAGCTGATTGGCGACCGCCAGCTACTGGAAGCAAAACGCCTGGAAGAAAGGGTTAACTTTGATATCGAGATGATGAAGGAACTGGGCTACTG
This sequence comes from Pedobacter sp., assembly GCF_040513095.1. Taxonomy (GTDB): domain Bacteria; phylum Bacteroidota; class Bacteroidia; order Sphingobacteriales; family Sphingobacteriaceae; genus Pedobacter. The sequence continues at coordinate 1,102 of NZ_JBEVDX010000178.1, forward strand.
CTCAGGGATTGAGAATTATTCGAGATTCTTTGACGGACGTTCACCGGGCATGCGCCCCTTCTGCCTGCTGGACTATTTTCCTGATGATTACCTGATGGTCATTGATGAGAGCCATGTTACCGTACCCCAGATCAGGGCAATGTATGGTGGTGACCGCTCCCGGAAGATGTCTCTTGTAGAATATGGTTTCCGCCTGCCTTCGGCATTGGACAACAGGCCCCTGAATTTTGAGGAATTTGAGCGCCTGGCCCCGCAAACGATCTATGTCAGTGCTACGCCTGCAGATTATGAACTGCAAAAAACTGAAGGGGTTTATATTGAACAGGTCATTCGTCCTACGGGGCTGCTTGATCCGCTGATCGAAGTAAGGCCGGCGATCAACCAGGTGGATGATCTGCTCGACGAGATCGACAAGACAATCAAGATGGGCGACCGCGTACTGGTAACTACACTGACGAAAAGGATGGCGGAAGAATTAACCAAGTACATGGACAGGCTGAATATCAAATGCCGCTATATCCACTCCGAAGTGAAAACCCTGGAAAGGGTAGAAATCCTGCGGGGATTGCGCCTGGGTGAATTTGACGTGCTGATCGGGATCAACCTGCTGAGGGAAGGACTGGATTTACCGGAAGTGTCCTTTGTTGCCATTCTCGATGCCGATAAGGAAGGGTTTTTGAGATCGGAGCGCTCCCTGATCCAGACAATAGGAAGGGCTGCCCGTAACGACCGCGGAAGGGTAATCCTCTATGCAGATAAAATCACGGATTCTATGGCTATAACCATGGATGAGACCAACCGCAGACGCGAGAGGCAGATAGCTTACAATACAGAACATGGCATTGTGCCGAAAACTGTGGGTAAAAGCAGGGAGGCCATCCTGGAACAGACTTCGGTGCTCGATTTCTCTGCCAACTCAGAGCGGAAAGCTGCCTATGTGGAAATCGATCAGGTGAGTATTGCTGCCGATCCGATCGTACAGTACATGACCAAGCCGGAGATGCAGAAGTCTATCGATAAAACGCGCAAGGATATGGCTAAAGCTGCCAAGGATATGGACTTCCTGATGGCGGCAAGGCTGAGGGACGAAATGTTTGCCATGGAAAAGGTATTTGAAGAAAGGTTTGGCAAAGCCAGTTTAAAAAAAGTATAATCAGTTCATGGACGGAAAAAACAGATCGGATATCTATCCGGGACTAGAGGTAGATATCATTTTAAAAAAGGATCAGCGCAGTGGTAAACTGACGCGTGGAATTGTGGCAAATCTCTTAACTTCATCCCCTTACCATTCAAGGGGAATCAAGGTCAGGCTCGAAGACGGGCAGGTCGGCCGGGTTGCAGAGATCGTAGAGGAAGATTTTTAAAATTCCTTATATTGTAATTATTGTGCAAGAAACACGGCGTATTTGTAATATTGCGCTGTGAAATCTGTCTATATTTGTAAATCAACTCAATCATAACATGGGGCTTATAAAATTTCTTTTCATCACTGTACTGATACTCTGGGTTATCCGCTTGCTCTTGCGTCTTGTTTTTCCAATGGTACTTAAAAGCGTATTCGGGAAAATGCAGGATCAGGCTGCGGCACAAAACACCCAGAAACCTTCTTCCAAGCCAGAGGGATCTATATCGATTGATTATGTACCGCCACAGCAAAAACACGGAAACTCAGATAAACTTGGTGATTTTGTAGAATACGAAGAGGTCAAATAAACTATTTTACCCTAATCGATCAATTATCCTTCCTAATCTGTATCAATTTTATATTTTTGGGCTTAGTTTAAATATAAGCAAACCTTAATGAATAATTGGTTAAAAAGGAATGGCATACATCTGGCCATCAGTGCGTTTTTTGTAATTATATGTTTTGTCTACTTCAGTCCTGTTCTTCAGGGTAAAGTTCCTCAACAAGGCGACGTTTTGCAGGCGAAAGCTATGCAAAAGGAAATCATGGATTACAAAGCCAAAGATGGCAAAGGCCCTCTGTGGACAAATCAAATGTTTGGAGGAATGCCTGCGTACCAGATCTGGGTGCAGTATCCGCTCAATTTAACTACTTATGGCATCTCCCTGATCAAGGATATTTTTCCTGATCCTGTAGGGACGGTTCTCTTATATCTGCTGGGAGCATATCTTCTGTTCTGCGTGCTCAGGATCAATCCCTGGCTTGCCGCTGCGGGTGCAATTGCCTTCGCCTTTACATCGTATAACTTCATTATTATCGCCGCAGGCCATAGCAATAAGGCCCTGGCAATAGGATTTTTTGCACCGATACTCGCAGGAATTATTCTTACCCTTCGTGGACGTTATGTGATGGGCGCCAGCCTAACAGCGCTTTTCCTGGCATTAAATATCAGGGCTAACCACGTCCAGATGACCTACTACCTGCTGATTGCCCTGTTAATCTATATAGGAATTGAAATCTATGCGGCCGTAAAAGAAAAAAGAACAAAGGACCTTGGCAAAGCAATGGGCTATCTAGGTATAGCTGTGCTTTTATCGGTAATGATCAATGCCAGTAACCTCTGGACTACCTATGAATATGGAAAAGAAACCATCCGTGGTAAATCCAATTTAAAAACAGATGCTGCTGAACCGGATAACGGTTTGCCAAAAGACTACGCTTATCAGTGGAGCCAGGGCGTGGGTGAATCACTTACGTTTCTGATCCCGAATTTATATGGAGGCGGAAATGAGCGCCTCGACGAAAAATCAAACGTGGCAAAAGCGATACAAACTGTTGGTGCATCACCAGAACAGGCTGCAGATTTTGCTCAGCGTTTGCCAGTTTACTGGGGAGACAAACCCTTTACGGCGGGGCCATATTATTTTGGTGCAATTATCTGTTTCCTTTTTGTTTTTGGGTTGTTTATTGTGCGCGACAGGATGAAATGGTGGATCTTATCAGCAACGGTATTGCTCATGCTCTTATCCTTCGGCAAGAACTTCCCGCTGATCTCAGATTTCTTCTTTGACTATGTACCGCTTTACAATAAATTCAGGGCTGTAGAATCTATACTGGCTGTGGTAGGCCTGTTATTCCCAATCCTCGCCCTTCTGGCTATCAAAGAAGCACAGGAAGGAAAATACGATCAGAAATTCCTGGTAAAAAAGCTGACCTGGTCGGCCGGTATTACAGGTGGTTTTGCGCTGCTGGTGGCTATCATGCCAACACTGTTCTTCAGTTTCAGAACTGCAGATCATGAACAGTTTGTGGAGCAGTTGATGCGCGCACTGAATAACGATAGAAATATCGCCACAACCATTGCAAATGCACTGATTCAGGATAGGGTAGACCTGGCGAGGGCAGATGCCATCCGTACTGCTTTCCTTGTAGCCATAGGCTTCGGACTGATCTGGGCGCTGATTACTAAAAAGATGAAAGCCGATGTCGTATTTGGAATACTGGCAGTGGTTATCCTGTTTGATATGTGGCAGGTAGACCGCCGTTACCTGAACAACCAGAACTTTGTACCTAAAAACACGCTGACCAATCATTACCAGCCAAGGGACGTGGATAACTTCATCATGGCCGATAAAGATCCTGACTTCAGGGTATTTGATACTTCAATTCCCACATTTACCAGTGCAGATGCTTCGTACTTCCACAAAACTGTTGGTGGCGCACACTCGGCAAGGTTAAAACGCATTCAGGAACTGATCGACCATCAGTTTACCAAAAGCGTTAACCAGGATGTACTGGATATGCTGAACACAAAATATATCATTACACAGGACCAGCAGACAGGTGCATACAAAATGCAGCGCAATGAGACTGCCGCAGGCAATGCCTGGATTGTAGATAAAGTACAGTTTGTTCAGAATTCTGATGAAGAGATGAAAGCCATCAGCAGCTTTGACCCTAAAAAGGAAGCTATAGTGGATATAAAATATAAAACTGCGATGGACACTACCCGTGCAGGAATTGGCGGCCCTACCTCATTTATCAAACTTGACAGCTATAATCCGGATCACATGATCTATTCTTACAGCGCACCAAGGGATGTAATAGCAGTATTTTCTGAGATTTATTATGATAAAGGCTGGACGATGCTGATCGACGGTAAAGAGAAGCCGTACTTCAGGGCTGATTATGTACTCCGTGCAGCACAACTGGAGTCTGGTAACCACAAACTGGAATTCGTTTTCCATCCAACATCCTATTACACTGGTGAGAAGATATCTCTTGCAGGATCAATCCTGCTGGTTTTAGGACTTGGATTTGCTTTTTATACAGAGAACAAAAGGGGCCGCAAAACAATCTAGTTATTGTTGCCGATATCAAAACCCGCCTCATATTCGATATGAGGCGGGTTTGTTGTTTAACTGCTACAGGTTTTTATTGTATTCGGCAATAGCCGCTTTTAACTCTTCTACCTTTTTCTTCTGCTCCGCAGTAAGCACATCCTCCTGTTCCTGTACAGCTTTGGCGGTCACTTTGCTCTGGGTATCGGTAAGCGTTCTTCTTCTGGCGTTCATTTCCAGGCGAATGGCCAATACCTTTTTCTGCAGGTCGGCAGGCAGGCCCAGCTGATCCATTGTTTTAGGATCAAGCACAAAATATTTGCGCACAGCAGGATTGGCTTTGTTTTCTTCTGCTACGCCCTGTCTGGACTGCTCTATCTTTTGTTTTTGTTCAGAAGAAAACAGACTGTCCAGCCTTGTAGTTTCAAGGGCATTGTATTTAGCGATTTCTGCTTCATAAACTGTCCGTACTTTGCGGAACTGGCTGCGGTTTTCTTCGATGGCTTTAATCTGTTCCGCACTTAGCCCTGCTTCGGTCATTGTCTTCTGATCAAATACAAAACGCTTTGGCTGTGCAGGCTGCGTTTGCCCAAAGGCTTCAGCGGCCGTCAGTATGGCCGCTATGGCCAGTATCGTTCTTATGTTGTTCATCATGTTTATATTGGTTTTAGATCTAAAGTTAAGTATCACTTTTCTCCGGCAACTGTGCAGGAATTTCATTTTACTGTATCAGCGTTACATTATGCAGGACACTTCGCAACCGGATTAATAACCAGATCATAATACTTAGTTAATGACTTGTTAACCTGTGGATTGCATCTTTGTCTAATAAACTGGAATGATATGCAGGAAATAGCGCTTACGGTCTGTGTGGTAGCCTTGGTTATATTCTTTTTCAGTCCCTATGAATTAAGAATGGATGAAGATGATGTATAAAAACACATGAAGACCATGGATAAAAGAGAAGTAGATATCGCTGTTATTTCAGACGTTCATTTGGGTACATATGGCTGTCACGCAAAAGAGCTGCTCAAATACCTGAAGAGCATCAAGCCAAAGATTTTAATCCTGAACGGGGATATTATCGATATCTGGCAATTCAGCAAGAGGTACTGGCCCGAAACACATATGAAAGTAGTCAGGAAGCTGATGAAGTTTGTTGCAGAAGGCGTACCGGTCTATTATCTCACAGGTAACCATGATGAACTGCTCCGCAAATTTGCTGATATGCATCTGGGAGGTTTCCACCTGCAGAACAAACTGGTTTTGGAACTTGATGGTAAAAAGGCCTGGTTCTTCCATGGCGATATCTTTGACGTTACCATGCAGCATTCCAAATGGCTGGCCAAACTGGGCGCTGTAGGTTATGACTCCCTGATCCTGATCAACAGTGTTGTTAACTGGTGCCTCACTTTAGCCGGGCAGGAAAAGATGAGTTTTTCCAAAAAGATCAAAGCCCAGTTCAAGGATGCTGTTAAATTCATCAATGGTTTTGAACAGACCGCTGCAGAACTGGCTGCAAAAAACGGTTACGGTTATGTGATCTGCGGGCACATCCACCAGCCCGAAAAACGCATTATAACCACCGAAGACGGATCAGTAGTTTACCTGAACAGCGGCGATTGGGTAGAAAACCTGACAGCACTGGAATACACAAATAAAGAATGGACCATCTTTAAATATGACAGCAGGGATTTCCAAACTGATGAGGTAGAGGAAGGCGCCCTGTCTGATAGTGAGGATCTGCATAGCAAACTGGATATCAATGCATTACTTCAAAAGATAAAATTAGAAATTGTCTAGCGGAGAAAAATTACAGATATTCGGTGAGAATGAAGATACTATATGCCATACAGGGTACAGGAAACGGTCATATAAGTCGTGCGCGGGAGATTGTACCTTTATTGCAGCAGCATGGTGACGTTGATCTCTTAATCAGTGGTACACAGGCAGATGTAAAGTTAAGTCAGGAAATTAAATACCAGCTTCACGGCTTCAGTTTTATCTTCGGCAAGAAAGGTGGGGTCAATCATTACGAGACCTGGAAATCCATGAACCTGACCAGGTTTATCAGGGACGCCAGCAAACTTCCGCTTAAAGATTATAACCTCATTTTAAATGATTTTGAACCTGTAACAGCCTGGGCCTGTAAAGCCCGCGGGATAGAAAGCGTAGGTTTAAGTCACCAGGCCTCTTTTTTATCAGCCAAAGTACCCAAACCACAAAGCATCAACTGGGCACAGCTTGTAATGAAATATTATGCCCCTTCCACACATCATGTAGGATTCCATTTCAAGGCATACGATGAATTTATCCATACACCGGTCATCCGCTCGGAGATAAGGAAGCTTGTCACAAGCAACCTGGGCCATTACACGGTTTATCTTCCGGCTATAGATGATATGATCCTGCTTCCGATTCTCAAACAGCTGCCGCAGGTGCAGTGGCAGGTGTTTTCAAAACATACCAAAACAACTTTTACCGATGGTAATGTGAGTGTCTCACCGGTAAATAACGAACAGTTCAACGCCAGTATGGCCAGCTGTACCGGTCTGCTTACCGGAGGCGGTTTTGAGGGGCCTTCGGAAGCATTGTTTTTAGGAAAAAAACTCCTTGTGGTGCCTATGAAATTCCAGTATGAACAGCAATGTAACGCCTTTGCGCTGCAGGAAATGGGGCTGCCTGTCATTTGGGGAAGCAATAAAAACTGGCTGCCGGTCTTAAAAAAATGGGTGTCGGATACCCAGGAACACCAGTTCAGTTTTCCTGATGATACTGCTATGGTGATAGACAAAGTTGTAAAGGAGTTTGCCAGATAAATTTCTTTACTTTGCCCTCAACTAAGAGGCATGATCAATCAATTTAAAACGCTAAACCCTATTAACCTCCTGCTGCTGTTCGCATATACTTTTTTTATGCGGATAGCTATTCTGGCGAATCCACCTGAAAGGTTAAATTTTGAGTTCCTGGAGCCGTATACCAAATTGCTGATCCAGATCCCTATAGGGAATGATTTTTCCACAATCTCCAATATTCTGCTTGCCGGGATCCTGATTTTTATCCAGGCACTTATTTTCAACAGGATCGTTAATAACCATGCTTTGCTGTTAAAACCCGGTTTTCTGCCGGCGCTGCTGTATATCACGACCGCGAGTTTATTTGAGCCTTTCCTGGTACTTAGCCCTACACTGATCTGTAATTTTTTACTGATCATGATTATGGACAAACTGCTTAAAATAGGAAAATCGCCAAATGCGATCATGATCATGTTTGATGTAGGCATATTCATTGCCCTGGGTACGCTCATATATTTTCCTTTTGTGGTGATGCTGCTGCTGATCTGGCTGAGCCTGCTTCTTTACAGGTCCTTCAACTGGCGTGAGTGGGTGTCCGGTCTGATCGGTTTCCTCAGTATTATCTTTTTCCTGGCCATTTTTTATTACTGGAACGATAACCTGGGAATGTTTTATAAGATCTGGCTGCCGCTGAAAAACAAATTCCCCTCCAACTTTAAGATCCAGTACAATGATTACCTGGTACTGGTTCCGGTGGCAGTGATGATGGTGCTGGCCATGATCCAGCTGCGTGAAAACTTCTTCAGAAGTTTCATCAGCACCAGAAAGGCGTTTCAGATGTTGTTTTTTATGTTTCTGATAGCAATTCTGAGTTTTTATACGAAACCTGCTTTTAAACTATATCATTTTTTACTCTGTGTTCCACCAGGTGCAGTATTACTGGCCTATTATTTTTCAAACGCCACGAAACGTTGGTTTTACGAAAGTTTATTCCTCATTCTCGTAGTTGCCATACAGGTGTTCTTATTTGTTTAACTTTTTTTAACAGTTTGAAGCCTTGAAACTTGCTAAAGATTAATAGCTTTGTACCATGAAGTTTGGAGTTGTTATCCCGGGATTGGTAAATGCATAACCTGGTCATCGATATCGGCAATACAAACAGCAAGATGGCTGTTTTTGATGATAAAGTGCTGGTATTTTTCCAAAGTGCTGATCATATTGACCAGCACAGCCTTTCAGAATTAATTGATAAATACAAAATTGTGAGCGCTACTGTTTCCAGTGTGAAAGAGGATGTCACAGCTATTGTCTCAATTTTGAAGTCGGGAACCAACTATATTCCATTTTCTACCCAGCTAAATACGGGGGTACAGAACCATTACCAGACACGGGCAACGCTGGGGCAGGACAGGTGGGCAAAAGTAATTGCAGTTCACCATGCTTATCCGCATCAAAATTGCCTGATCATCGATGCAGGAACCTGTATCACCTATGATCTGCTGAATGAGGACAGTGCTTATTTTGGCGGAAGCATCAGTTTGGGGATCAATATGAGGTTCGAAGCACTCAACCATTATACAGGTAAACTGCCTTTGGTAAAATGGGATAAGGAAATACAGCGTATTCCCGAGGGCACAGATACGCAGACTGCCATTACAAATGGTGTTTTACAGGGAGTGATTAACGAGGTTGAGGGCTTTATTTCCCTTCAAAATAAAAAAAATACAGACCTGAAGGTAGTAATAACGGGGGGCGACGCTACATTTTTGCTGGAACAATTAAAAAACAGCATCTTTGCGCCTCAAATTATACACGATCCCTATTTGGTATTAAAAGGATTAAACGAAGTCATTGCATTTGAATATGTACAAAAAGATTAATTATATAACTGCAGTTTTAGTTCTGCTGGCCAGCATTTCTGTGAACGCACAAGTTACAATACAGTCGCCTTACTCGAGGTATGGATTTGGAAACCTCAAAGGGAGCCTGCTTCCTCAGTACAGGGCAATGGGGGGTATCTCTACTGCAGTAAACAAACCAACAGGCTATAATACTATCAATATGCAAAATCCGGCGTCTTACGCAGGGATTACATTGACCACTATTGACGTGGGCATGTCTGCAACATTCACCAACCTGACTAAAGGCGGTGCGAGTGACAAAAGTTTCAACTCTACGCTGAGCCACCTGGCCCTTGCATTTCCTGTAACCAGTCATTCTGCCCTGAGTTTCGGTGTCATGCCTTATTCAGAGCTGGGTTATAACTATGCACAGAAAAGCACTATCACAAGTGGTTCAGGAACAGGAAATCCGGCTACACAGAATGTAACAAGTTTATATTCAGGTGAAGGTGGTCTGACCAAAGCTTATTTCGGATACGGGTACCGCATCGGTGAAAGCTTCAGGATCGGGGCAAATGTTGAATATCTTTTCGGAAACCTAATTGAAAACAGAGACCTGCAGTTTACTGATAATCCCGAACTTGATGCGGGTGTTACCACCACCAGTTATGGAACACGCCTTCAGAATAAGAATAGTGTAGGTGGGGTTGCTTTTTCTTACGGTGCACAATATGATATCCATATCAATTCTAAAATGCTGGTTACCCTGGGGTATTCCGGATCTTCAGCATCTACTGTAAACTCAACAAGGACTTTTCTGGCAACTAAATTTAACTATGATGGTACTACCGATGGTGGTGTAACCCTCGAGACGTTAGATTCTACAGGAACGGGCAAATCAAACCTGAAACTGCCATTGGTACATAACTTCGGTATTGTACTGCAGAAATATAATAAATGGATGGTTGGTGCAGATGTAAGAATGGGCAAATGGTCTGATGTGACTATCAATGGTGTAAACCAGGGATTGCAGAACAGCAGGGGAGCATCCATCGGTGGCCAGATCACTCCTGATATCACCTCTATCAACAGTTACTGGAGCAAAGTAGATTACCGTCTGGGTTTCAGCTATGATAAAACCTATATCAAGTTAACAGATAACGATGTAAAACAAGCGGCGCTGTCATTTGGCTTGGGACTTCCCTTAACCAACTCCAGAAACGCATTCTATAAATTGAACTTCACTACAGAAATCGGCCGCAGAGGTACAATGGTTTCAAACGATCTGCGTGAGAACTATGTCAATCTGCACCTTGGCTTTACAATCAATGACAGGTGGTTCCAGCGGTTTAAATTCGACTAATGAACAGTACAGGCATATTTTCGCGGATAGCAATACTATGCCTTATACCGCTTTTTTTAAACTCGTGTAATGATGACGATTTAAAAAAAGCGGCTGAGATCTCTTCAAAAAAACTGGTGCTCAGCAAAGACAGGTCGCTGAAAGTGGAAATCGTTTTCAGTGACTCCGCAGTAGTAAAGGCCAAAGGTTATGCCCCGGTGCTCGACCAGGTCAACCCATCCTCCGGCAGTAAATACCAGGAAATGCCCAAAGGGGTGAAAATCACCTTTTTTGATCCCCTTCAGACAGTGACCGGCACAATCGTTTCTGATTATGCTTTAAGGAAAGAAACTGAACAAATCACTATTTTCAGGAGAAATGTAGTTGTAGTAAGGAACGACCTTACTTTCAACACAGAAGAGCTTACCTGGGACCAGCGCAAGAAAATGTTCTTTTCACCCCGCGGTATTGTAACCAGGCCTGATGGCACCGTGCTCAATGCAATTAACTTCAGTGCACCCGAAGATTTCAGTTCAGTCGATTTTGAACAGGGCTCCGGACAGACCTATGTGAAGGGCGATTTGGCGCCATAATCAGGAGTTTTCAGTGCGCTTATTCCCTTAATTTTTAAATACTTATTCAAAAACATATAATTGTTTTCTTTTTTTGGCAAAAGTTGTATCTTGCGCCCTCTTAAAAAAAATATAAATAATAGATATTATGGGTTTAATGACATTTTTGCGGAATCGCGCAGGCTTTATCTTGATAGGCGCCATCGGTTTTGCAATTGTTGCATTTTTAGTTGGTGATGCAATTAACGTAGGTAAGCCTTTCTGGGCGGCATCACAAAAGGTTGTTGGAACCGTAGATGGTGAAGAGATCAACATCGATGAGTTCGGTACTAAAGTAGATCAGAATCTGCAGCAGTTCAAACAACAATATGGCGGCAGTGCCAATCCTCAAATGACGGCTATGGCTGTTGATAACGCATGGAATGGTGAATTAGCCTCTATCTTATTGTCCAAAGAATACAAACGTCTGGGCCTTGATATCTCAGGTGATGAATTATTTGACTTAATGCAGGGTAAAAACCCAAGTCCGCTGATCGTACAGTACTTCGGTAACCCTCAGACTGGTCAGGTAGACCGTGCTGCGGTAATTAACTCACTGAAACAACAGGGTGCTAACCCGCAGTTGAAGCAACAGTGGGACCTTCTGCAGGTTGAAATCGAAAAACAAGCTTTACAGCAGAAATATGCTAACCTGATCAAAAATTCTGTTTATGTAACTTCTCTTGAAGCGAACGACGAATACCAGAACAGGAACAAACTGGCAAATTTCAACTATATCAGCCTTGATTATGCAAGCATTCCTGATGCTTCTGTTAAGCCTTCAGAATCTGACTATTCAGATTACTATAACGATAACAAAAAGAAATTTGAAAACCCTGCTGAAACACGTTCTTTCGAATATGTTTCTTTCAGTGTAAACCCAACAAAAGAAGATTCAGCAGCGATCAAAGTACAGGTAGAGAAACTGGCTTCTGACTTTAAAGCATCAAAAAGTGATTCGCTGTTTTCAGCAATCAACTCTGATGTTAAAATTCCTTACGCATATATTACCAAAGGTAAACTAGATCCTAAAATTGACTCAGCAGTTTTCGCATTGCCTGGAGGTAGTTTCTACGGACCGGTATTCTCCGGTAACTCTTACAAAATGGTAAAAGTGATCGATACACGTATGTCTCCTGACTCGGTTAAAGCAAGCCATATCTTACTGGATGCTACGAAAATGGGTGGTGTGGATAAAGCAGAGAAATTTGCTGATTCATTAAAAACACTGGTTCAGAATGGCGGAAGCTTCTCTGCACTGGCTAAAATGTACAGCGTTGACGGATCTAAAGATAAAGGTGGTGAACTGGGTACTTTCGCAAGAGGCCAGATGGTCCCTGAGTTTGAGAATGCAGCTTTCAATGGCCAGACCGGCGATCTTAAAGTCGTGCGTTCACAGTTCGGTGTACACCTGATTAAAATTGAAAACCAGATTGGTTCTTCTAAAGTTGCCAAACTGGCCTACATTGAGAAAAACCTTTCACCAAGCAGCAAGACTAAAGATCAGGCTTATAAAAAAGCATCAGCTTTCTTAAACAGTGTAAAAGGTGATGATTTTGCAGCAGAAGCTAAAAAAGCAGGATATACTGTAGCAGTAGCAGACAGGATTTCCGGCAGCCAGGGTTATGCCCCGGGACTTGACAATCCACGTCAGCTGATCCGTGATGCTTTTGGTGCAGAGAAAGGTGATGTGCTTACAGAAGTATACCAAATGGATAATGCTTATGTGATCGCACATTTAACAGACATCAAACCAAAAGGTATCCTTCCATTGGAATCAGTAAAGAAAGATATCGAGCCAATGGTATTGAATGCAGTAAAAGCGAAGATGCTCACTGAGAAACTGAAAACTGCTGCTCAGGGTGCATCAAGCCTGGCACAGGTAGCACAGAAAGTTGGTAAAACGGTAATGCCGGTTCAGAATATTGTTTTTGCAAACCCTATCGTTCCGGGTGCAGCACAGGAGAATAAACTGATCGGAAGCGTATTCGGATCACCTGTAGGCAAATTGTCTAAGCCGGTTGATGGCGAACGTGCAGTTTACCTGTTTACTGTTAACGGATTCACTAACCCGGCTCCGATTGGTAATACCTACAAACAAAAAGAAACGATGTTACAGGGAATCGCACAGCGGTCATTGGGCGCAGCTTTCCAGGCATTGCAGGATAAAAGTGATATAAAAGACAATAGAGTGAAATTCTATTAGATTGAAATACGTAATTTTGAAACCGGAAGTAGTGTTACTTCCGGTTTTTTTATTTTACTGCCATGGATATTCAGGAAAATATAGTGAATAAGGTAGCTTCCAGTGGTTTAATTACCTTAAACCTGGAAGATTATTATGATCAGGGCGAACGTGTGGTATATGATCTGAAAGAGAATCTTTTCCACGGGCTAATCCTGCGGGAAAAAGACTTCAGGGAGTTTATTAAGCTGCACGACTGGGCTGCTTATGCAGGTAAGAACGTTGCAATAATCTGCAGTGCCGATGCAATCGTGCCTACATGGGCTTATATGCTGCTTGCAAACAGGATTAAACCTTACGCCAATGAAGTAGTATTTGGAGACCTGGAGGTTCTGGAAGCGGTACTGTTTACCAGGGCACTGGCAAAAATTGATGTTTCTGAATATAAAGACGAACGTGTAGTGATCAAGGGTTGTGCGGATATAGAAGTGCCTGTAGCAGCATATGTGGAGATCACGGCCCTGCTAACGCCTGTGGCTAAAAGTATTATGTATGGCGAACCCTGCTCAACTGTACCGATCTATAAACGAAAGGATTAGTTTCTGGATTGCTTTTTGTGTTTAAACAGGGTATGAGAAAATTATTTTTGCTGACTAGCTTCCTGATTACCCTGATTGATGCCAAAGCGCAGGAGCTGCCCCTCGTAAAGGAGCCGGTTTTCCAGGAAGGTGAAGTATTACAGTATAAACTGAGATATGGTATCATTACAGCAGCAGAAGGCATTATTAAAGTTCTCAATTCAGATCTTAAATTCAACAATAAACCTACCTACCGCCTGGTTGTAGATGCTAAAACCGCAGGAACATTCGATATCTTTTATAAAGTAAGGGACCATTATGATTCCTACATCGATAAAGAAAACCTGACACCCTATTTTTACCAGGAAGATATTAAAGAATCCAGTTACAAAAGAGAAGATAAGGCCCGGTTTTACCAGGATACCAAAAAAGTAGTTTCAAACAAGGGTACATTTACAACCCCTACAAACCAGACTTTTGACCTTGTCTCTGCCTATTATTTTGCACGGAGTCTTGATATCTCCAGGCTGAAGATCGGCGAGCAGTTCAAACTAAACTACTTTTTAGGAAAAGAAATTCATCAGCTGCAGATCAAATATGTAGGCAAGGAAGTCATAAAAAGTAAACTGGGAGATATACGCTGTCTAAAATTCAGCCCTTCCATTGAGCCAGGCAGGATTTTTAGAAAAGACAGCAATTTATACCTGTGGATCACTGATGATGGCAACAGGGTGCCGGTAAAGGCCCAGGTCGAAATTATAATAGGGTCCGTTACAATGGAAATTAAATCTGCCACGGGATTGAAATACCCGCTGGCAAAAGCAAAATAAACCAATGATAGAAGTACAGAATACACTCATACACGAAGATGTCATAAGCGAAAGTTTTGTGTGTAACTTAAATAAATGTAAAGGTATCTGCTGTGTGGAGGGGGATTCCGGTGCACCGCTGGATGTGGCCGAAACCGCTATATTAGCGGAGATCTATCCAAAGATCAAACATATGCTGGCTCCAAAAGGCATTGCAGCAATTGAAGAGTACGGTACATCTGTAGTAGATGCTGACGGCGACCTGACTACCCCATGTGTTGACGGAAATAAAGAATGCGCTTACGTTACTTTTGAAAACGGAATTACCAAGTGTGCGATCGAAAAAGCGCATGAGCAGGGAATTGTTGACTGGCAGAAGCCGATTTCATGTCATTTGTACCCGATCAGGATTACGCAGTATCCGGAATTTGACGTGCTCAATTACGACCGCTGGCACATCTGTTCCGACGCCTGTTCCTTTGGCAGGGAGCTCAAAGTTCCTGTTTATACCTTCCTAAAAGGGCCACTGATCAGAAAATATGGAGAAGAATGGTACAGGGAATTAGAAAATAGTGTATCTTCAAATCTGTAATTAATAAAACGAGTATTTTGAAAGGAATAATTTTAGCAGGAGGGAGCGGCACGAGGCTGCATCCTTTAACCCTGGTCATGAGCAAGCAGATGATGCCTGTGTATGATAAACCGATGATCTATTATCCGCTGTCAACCCTGATGCTGGCTGGAATTAAAGAAATACTTATTATCTCTACCCCCCACGATCTTCCGAATTTCCAAAAGCTTTTAGGTGATGGAAGCAGTCTGGGCTGTAAGTTTTCCTATGCTGTTCAGCATGAGCCGAATGGTCTTGCCCAGGCATTTGTGATTGGTGCCGATTTTATCGGGAATGACAAGGTAGCATTGGTACTTGGAGACAATATTTTCTATGGTGACGGGATGGCAAAGCTGTTGCAGGCCAGCTCCGATCCCGAAGGTGGTGTTGTTTTTGCCTATCGTGTTTCAGACCCTGAACGTTACGGGGTAGTAGAGTTTGATGCGCAGAACAAGGCTGTCTCTATTGAGGAGAAACCTGAGGCGCCAAAATCGGATTATGCTGTACCGGGATTGTATTTCTACGACAACAGTGTAGTAGAAATTGCTAAAAATATCAAACCGTCCCCACGTGGCGAATATGAAATTACCGATGTAAACAAAGCTTACCTGGAGCAGGGAAACCTGAAGGTAGGTGTACTGAGCCGCGGCACAGCCTGGCTGGATACAGGAACCTTTGCCTCCCTCATGCAGGCCGGACAGTTTGTCCAGGTAATTGAGGAGCGCCAGGGACTTAAAATAGGCTGTATCGAAGAAGTAGCTTACAGAATGGGCTTTATCGATAAAGAACAACTGCGTACAATAGCTACTCCGCTTGTTAAAAGTGGTTACGGGGCCTACCTGTTAAAACTGATCAAATAATAATCTAAACACAATATAGTTAAACCAAGCATATGAATTTTAAATCGCCCAGACTGCCTTATATAGGGGTCGATATTGGAGGTTCGCATATCACAGCAGCGCACATCGATGCCGCTGATTTCAAGATAGTAAAAGATTCTCTTGTAAGAGAACGTGTAGCCTCCATGGAAGGCGCTGATGTCATTATTAAAGCATGGGTAGATGCCCTGACTCCGCTGATCGTAAGTGCAGGCGAAGAACAGATACATATCGGAATCGCTATGCCTGGTCCGTTTGATTACGAGAAAGGTATTTCCCTGATGAAAGGCACCAAAAAATACGACTCATTATATGAGATGAATGTTTTGGAAATCCTGTCAGAAAAATTGGGTATCCCTCAGGACAATATTCTTTTTAGAAACGATGCTGAATCGTTTTTGCACGGTGAATTGGCCTCTGGTGCAGTAGCCGGAGAGAAGCGTGCCGTAGGTATTACACTGGGTACTGGTTTGGGTTCGGCAAGTAATTGCCAGGGCAGTACAGTCGATTCAGACCGTGCTTTTATTCCCTTCAAAGACAGCATTGCAGAAGAGTATATTTCTACCAGGTGGTTCTCTAACCGTTACAAAGAATTGACAGGAAATGATATCAAAGACGTGATCGCAATGCTTGCTACGGATAACAAAGCAATCATAGACCAGATATTCGAAGAGTTTGGTGAAAACCTTGCCCTGTTCTTAAACGACTTTATTGACCAGGAACAGCCAACTGTTGTAGTTATCGGAGGTAATATCGCAAAAACATGGGATCATTTTATTCCCGTTGTATTGAAACACCTTAAAAATAAAGAAGTGCAGCTTAAACAAAGCACCATGTGGGAAGATGCGGCGCTTGTGGGCGCAGCGTACAGCTGGTTCCAGTCCTAATCAACCCTGTTTATAGGAAAGCCTTTTGCAATTGCCCTTGATTTTAATTCTGGGCAATTGCAAAAGGCTTTTTCTTTAACTGTTAGATCGCCTTTGTAGCTTCTTTCAGCCACTGGCGTTCCTCTGCATCCAGAGCAGGGCTCACTATATCAAATACTGTAGCATTATAGTTATTGAGCCAGTCGATCTGTGCTTTTTCAAGCAATTCCCTGATCACAATACTGGTACTGATCGGCGCGATGGTCAGCGTTTCAAATCCATACCATTCATTAAACTCATTTTCCTCCAGCGTAACCGTTGTCACCAGGTTTTCGATGCGTATGCCATGTTTTCCGGGGCGGTAAACGCCAGGCTCAACAGAAGTGATCATACCCGGTTCAATGGCAACCGGATTATTCGTTGGGTTAAAAACCTGCGGGCCTTCATGCACATTCAGGAAATAACCTACACCATGGCCTGTGCCATGTCCATAATTGATTGCATAATCCCAGAGTGGTTTCCTGGTGATAGCGTCGATCTGGTAACCACAGGTGCCTTTCGGGAATTTTACTTTACAACCCTCAATCATCCCTTTAAGGACTAATGTGTAATCTGCTCTTTCCTGTTCTGTAGTTTCGCCCATGGGTATCGTACGGGTAATATCTGTAGTTCCGTAGAAATACTGTCCGCCGGAATCCAGCAGAAAAAGACTTTCGGCCTTGATTTCAGCATCACTCTCTTCAGAAGGGGCGTAGTGTGGTAAAGCACCGTGTGCCCTGTACGCACTGATCGTATTGAAACTATCGCCAATAAACCCTTCCTGTTCAGCTCTGTACTTACGCAACTGCGCGGCGGCAGAGAGTTCTGTGATCTTTTCTTTTCCAATATTTTCTTCGAGCCACTTCAAAAAACGGGTAATTGCAACTCCATCTTTTCGCATAGCCTCGCGTGTATTGCTCAATTCCACCCCGTTTTTAACAGCTTTGAGGTTGGTAGAAGGATTGGTCTCCTTTATAATCCTCACAGAGGCCGGTATCAGCTTTGCATACGCATAGCAGTTACGTTTGGGGTCAATAAAAATTGAACTGTTTTCAGGGATAAGCTGCAGGGCCCTTTCTATATCTTCGTAAGGCAATACCTCTGCACCGCTTTTCAGCAGGGTAACTTTCTCTTCTTCGCTAAGCTTATCCGGCTGAATAAATAATTTGGCGTGATCATGGTTAATGAGTGCAAAACTCAGTACAACCGGATTAAAACTAACATCTTTTCCCCTGATGTTAAATAACCAGGCCATGTCATCCAGTGATGATACCAGATGGTAATCTGCCTGATGCATGCTGAGTGCGTTACGTACTGCAGCCAGTTTACTGCTTACAGACTGCCCTGCATGCTCTTCACTGATAAGAAAGGCATTGTCTGATGGCAGCTCCGGTCGGTTCTCCCATATCGGGCTCAGGTAGTCTTTATGCTGCAGGCTAATCCCTTTCAGGGAAAACTGCCCGGTCAGCAGGTCGCCAAGTAAAACTGAAAGTAATTTCTCGTCTGTACCCACAATGGCTCCTTTGTCTAGCCTGTCAGTTAACCATTGTATATATTCAGGGGCATGTTGTACTTTTTGTTTAACCAGTTCAAAACCGCTGTTTTGTAATTGTTCTGCGGCTTGTTCAAAATACCTGAAGTCAGTCCACAGCCCTGCAAAGTCATGCGTAATCACCAGAGTACCCGCAGAGCCGCTAAAGCCCGAAGCAAATGGTATGCATTGATAATATTTGGGCAGATACTCGCTGATATGCGGATCTGCTGAAGGGATAATATAGGCTTCTACATTATCGGCCTTCATCTGTGCGCGTATTTGGCTTAGTTTTTCCTCGTATGTCATAGCTGCAAATGTTGGATAATGAATAATGAGGAACAAATCTAAGGATTTTATTTACACCGCTCCTACAAACACCCGCAGGCACAGACTCCCAAGAATAATACAATTTATTTCGTAAAGTATATCCTAAAAACTATATTACAGCTCTTATCAATTATACCATTGCTGATCCTGAGCGTTGTTTGCCCTGCTCAGGAAAAGCAAGGGTTTTTAATTTTTCTAATCTGCTGTCCGGCAGGAGTTAAAATTCATAGAAAATTGTATTATTAATAAAAAAACAGAACGAAACCGCTCTTTTTTAGGTTCAATTTGTCTTTTGAATTTTAATTATGGAAAAAACTGTTAAAAATGACAGTCCAGTGTGATATTACAGTAATAATTCCATAATTTTAACGGTAGACGCTAACTAAAACTCTCAGTTATTAAAAATCACTCTACATATAACGAATCTGCGCTCCTGTATTCTTTAAATAAAGGTGAAATAGCAGCGTTTGAGCAAATATATCAGTCATATTGGTCTGATCTTTATAACTATGCGTACAATATTCTCAGGAACAAGATTGTCTGCGAAGAGATTATTCAGGAAACCTTTTTCTCCCTATGGAGCAAACGTGAGCATATCCAAATCACCCAGTCCATCAAAGCTTATCTTTTTACATCCGTTAAGTTTCAGACTATTAACTACATGCGTTCAGAAAAGGTGAAGAGGGACTATGCTTCAAGTTATGCCGCGTTTACAAAAGCCACTTTTGACAATTCTAACGAAGAACATATTCACTTATCAGATTTAAAAGAAATAATTGAGAACGAGGTCTCAAAATTGCCTGAAAAATGCCAGCAAATCTTCAGATTGAGCAGAAATGAGAACCAATCCATCAGAAATATCGCGGATCTGATGAATATCTCACATAAAACGGTAGAAAATCAGCTGACAAAAGCTTTGCGTCAGCTCAGATCTTCACTGGGACAGTTCTTTTCGCTTTCAATCCTTGTTTTGGCATTGTGCTAAAACTATTTACCTGACTATTTTCGCCAATCCCAATAATTTATAAAAATATTTGTCATCCGGATAGGTGTACTGCTCCTTTGAACTGACTTACATATAGAAGCCCGGAATAAAAAGGCAGAAACGTTGGGATGCAGCAAAAAGATTTTGATAAACTAATTGAAAAATATCTCAATAATGAGCTCGATAAAACTGAAAAAGATAATCTTGAATTGTGGATTCGTCATATTACCGATGAGGCCGCTGCAGAAGAACTAAGGGAGACCGAGCAAAAAGAGCGCGGAGAAAGAATATTTAAGGCATTGGGAGAACGTATAAATTCACCTGAGCAGGCAGTCAGTATCGCTCAATCTCAAAACAAGGTGCCTTTATTCCGTAAACTCAGCCCGGCAGTTAAAATTGCTGCTACAGTGTTACTTGTTTGTTCTTTGATTTTTTGTTTCCATACCCCTCTGTTCGAAGTACTGAATATCCGTCAGATTCTTTCGGTAAGTAACTCCGGCCGCCAGATTACCAAGACGATCCTTTCAGATGGCAGCATTGTGTGGCTTAAAGGAGACAGTGAGTTAATTTATCCGGTAAAGTTTAAAGGCAATTTGCGGAATGTAGATCTGAAAGGAGAAGCCCTGTTTGAAATCGCAAAAGACCCGGCCCATCCCTTTGAAATTCACTGTGCGGGTTTAAAGACCAGAGTATTGGGAACAAGTTTCAATATCAGGCATACCAGTCATAAAATTGAAGTAAACGTATTAACCGGCCGTGTATTTTTAAGTTCGGCAAAGTCGGCACCAGTTATTTTACATCCTTACCAGAAGGCAGTTTATCTGGAGCAGAAAAAGACAATTGTTAAACAGGCAGAACCTGTTCTTGAAGTGGCCTCATTAACCAGGGGTACTGAATACATGATGCAGTTTAACGATGCCCGCGTGGCAGATGTACTACAGCGTATAGAGAACAAGTTTGAAGTACAGATTACAGTAACCAACAAAAGAATAATCAATAACCGTGTAACTGCTGATTTTACTGATCAGTCTTTACAGAATACCATCAGCATGATGAGCGATGTATTTAATATGGACTTCAGGATAGACGGACAATCAGTTACACTTGAAGATAAATCCTGACCAGAACATTATCATAAGATTATAAACAAACAAGTCAAAACTCAACCAAACCAACCAAATAAACTAATCAAAAGAAGCCTATGAAAAGATAGAAACTCTACTTAAAAGATGGCAGAGGTGTTGAAGCCACCTCTGCCACAGCATTCCCCCTCAATTTTTATCAAGAATCACCCGGTCTTACGATCTGGGTAAGGGACTTTTTTGTCTCATTCAATCAGGAAATTAACAAAAAATCAAACAAATGTATGCAAAAATGTAAGGAAACCAGAAAGGTTCTTTTTATTCAGCTCATGCGGATCTCGGTTTTACAGATCATTTCGCTATTTATGCTTTCAGGTGTATTATTCGCTAATCCTGGTTACTCAGAGAGCATTTTGAATAAACGGCTTTCCATCAGTTTAAAAAATGTTTCGCTGGAAACAGCGCTAAATAATATTCAGACCAGGGCTGAGGTAAAATTCGTTTACAGTTCCACCATTATCCCTTTAAACAGTACAGTAAGTGTAAATGCAAGTCAGGAAAAACTTAGTGATATCCTTACAGATATGCTGTCAGACCTCGGTGTAAACTATTCGGTAAACGCCAGTCAGTATATAGTGCTGAAAAAGAATCAGCTTGCAATGACAGACAGCCTCATGATCAACGCCCTAGCGGCTAATCAGCAACATACCGTTAGTGGCAGGGTTGTAGGGAAAGACGATGGAAAACCCTTTCCAGGCGTTAGTGTTGTGGTTAAAGGAACAAAATCAGGTACTGTTACATCAGCTGACGGAACTTATAAAATCAGTGTTCCAAATAGTGAAAGTGTCCTGGTTTTTACTTATATCAGTTTTCAAACGCAGGAGATTGCTGTAGGAACCAGCAGAACTATCAATGTTGTGCTTGCAGAAAGTGCAAATGCTTTAACTGAAGTTGTGGTGACAGCAGCAGGTATTAAACGTGAAAAAACCACGCTTGGATATTCTGTAAGTACACTGAGCGCAGATAAACTGGCCCAGAAATCTGAACCGGATCCACTGCGTGCCTTGACAGGTAAAGTTGCAGGGGTGAGCATCGGTTCTTCAGGCGGTGTTGCCGGTGGTGCAACCAATATCAACATTCGTGGTAGTTCTTCACTAAACGGTAATAACCAGCCTTTGTTTGTTGTAGATGGGGTTCCGTTTGACAACTCCAGCTTCGGTAATGTGGGTGGACAAAGCAGTGGCGGGTCAAGTGTGACCAACCGTGCGTTCGACCTTGATCCAAACAACATCCAGAGCATGACAGTACTGAAGGGTGCAGCGGCAGCCGCTTTATATGGTTCAAGAGCGGCAAACGGTGCGGTAATCATCACTACCAAAGCCGGTAAAAAGATGAGCAGAAAAGGTACAGAGATCGCCTACAATACATCTTATTCAGTTGAAAACGTTTCCGGTCTTCCGGAATACCAGACCAAATACGGACAGGGTACAAACAACGATTACCGTCAGGGTGTGTATGGCTCATGGGGTCAGCCATTTCCGGGAGTACAAAGTATCATTCCTACAAGAGCAACTATTCCTGCACAGTTAACAAGGTCGTTTTCTTCGGCAGTATTTCCTCAGCTTTATCAGGCAGATGGAGTTACCCCAATACAGATACCTTACAGGTCCTACGCAAAAGAAAATGCGAAGAACTTCTTCCAGACCGGTAGTGTTTATGAAAACGCACTTTCTGTGTCTTCGGGCAGCGAGAAGGGCAACCTCAATGCAGGTTTCTCAAGAACCAACAATACAGGGGTGGTTCCAAACAACTCCATCAACCGTACCTCCTTCAATATCAGCGGGAATATGAAACTGGATAATAAGTTTTATATCAGCGGTTCCATGAACTATGTAACTACGAGACAAAAAACTCCACCTATCGGCGGTTCAACAGGTTCAATCATGTCGGCCCTGATGTATACGCCTACAAGTTTCGACCTTACCGGCAACCCTTACGAAAATCCTATTGACGGAAGCAATGTTTATGATTACACCGGATTGGATAACCCGTACTGGTCTACAGTGCATAGTGTTTCTACCAGCAGCGTAGACAGGTATTATGGTAATATGGTACTCGGATTTGATCCGCTTCCCTGGTTAAACATCCAGAATACTGCAGGTTTCAACGCTTATACCGACAGAAGACTTAACGTTCGCGGTAAAGGATCTTCTTCATATTCAAACGGAAGTATTGCTACAGATGATATCTACCGTCAGGAGCTTGATAACACCTTCCTCGTAACTGCCAACAAAAAACTTACTCCAGACTTATCTCTGAGATGGATCCTGGGTAACAACATCAACCAGCGTTTAACCGACCGTAAAGCATTCTATGGTGACGGAATTATTGTAGCGGACCTGAACACTATTACAAACACCAGTTCGGTTACGCCTATACAGTTAACAAACAACAGAAACTTACTGAAACAACGGTACTATGCATTTTTTACGGATATCACCTTCGACTATAAAGACTATGCATCTTTAAACTTAGTTGGACGTAATGATATCTCTTCTACACTGCCTGCCAATAACAGAAGTTATTTCTACGGTGGTGCCAATGGTTCATTTATCTTCACCAAGGCATTCAAGATGGATGACAAGATCCTGAGCTTCGGTAAAGTCAGGGGTGGTTATACCCGTGTAGGTAACGAGTCTACTGCTTACCAGACTGCAGCATTCTATCTGGTAAATTCACCTCTGGGTGCAACTACAGGCGTAGGATCAATCGGATCACCATTTACCAATTCAAATGGTACCTATAACTCATCTACCCTGGCCAACCTGTTAACCAACTCCAATCTGAAACCCGAGTTTATCACAGAACTTGAGGTAGGTACAGAACTCCAGTTCTTCAAAAACCGTATCGGACTGGATGTCACTTACTACAACAAGAAAAGTACTTCGCAAATCTTTGAAGTAACCGCAGCACCTTCTTCAGGTTTCACCACACAGATCCTGAATCTTGGTGAGGCTACAAACAAAGGAGTGGAGATTGCCCTTAACCTGGCGCCATTCCGTAATCCTGATGGTTTCAGCTGGGATATTTCAACAGTATTTACCCGCAACAGGAACATCATCAATGATCTGGGCGGCTACCAGCAGTTTGTTTATGGTGGTGCAGCCGGAACAAGCAGTGTGCACATGCTGGGATCACCATATGGTCTGATCTACGGAACGGCCTATGCGCGTGATGCAGCCGGTGAAATCCTGATCGATCCAAATACAGGTAAACCACTGGTATCAGGTTCATTGAAAGCTATCGGTAATCCAAATCCGGATTATATCCTGGGTATCACCAACTCCTTTACTTACAAAGCTTTCTCACTTTCTGTGCTGTTCGACCTGAAAAAGGGCGGCGATATCTATTCCAATACTGTGGGGCAAATGCTCTCACGTGGTGTAACCAGGGATACAGAAAACAGGGAAGGTGTGCTGGTATCACCGGGAGTACTGGGTAATCCGGCAACGCTGCAGCCAATCCTGGATGCAAACGGCAAAACGATTCCCAACAACGTGGGAATGGCCTATGAAGATCTGTTCTTTAACAATGGTATTGGTCCGGGTGGTGTAGATGAAGGGTCAATTTTTGACGCTACAGTATTCCGTCTGCGCGAGGTATCACTTGCATTCCAGTTCCCTAAAAGCATGCTGAAAGGCACACCGTTCGGATCAGGAATGATCTCCGTAACCGGCCGTAACTTATGGTACTATGCACCAAATTTTCCTAAATACACAAATTTTGACCCTGAAGTAAGTTCATTAGGTGTAGGTAACTCCCAAGGGTATGACAACCTTTCTGTGCCAACAACTAAAAGATTTGGCGTAAACCTCAGGTTCACCTTTTAATGAATTGAAATTAAAGTATTTAAATCAGGTAGACATATGAAATTGAGAAATAAAAAATACATGTTCCTGTTAGCCGGTGTATTGCTGACAGGTAGTGCCTGCAAAAAGTTTGTAGACATCAATCAGGACCCGAATAACCCTACAACAGCACAGTTAACGCTGCTTTTACCCTCTACAGAAATATCCATGGCAGGAAATATGTACCAGCTTAACAGTGGTACCTCCACCATCATGCAGCAAACGATGTGGTCAACTTCGATCAGCCGTTACCAGCAGCAGGGAACAGATTATGCCAACTCCTGGGATGGTTTTTACAGTCAGACACTGAACGACCTTGAGTCCATCATCAGCAGCGGAACTGCATCACAGCAATGGGGTTACGTAGCAATTGCCAAATTTGAGAAAGCATACCTGTACAGTCTGATGGTTGATATGTGGGGAGATATCCCGTACTCACAGGCTGAGAATGGGGCCTCCACTACAAGTCCGCCGCTCGAAAAAGGAGCTGAGATCTACGAGAAACTTTTAACGATGATTGACGAGGGTATTGGAGATGCCAATAAGATTACTGCAACTACCCTGGTGCCTGCAACTTCGGATGTATTTTACGCCGGTACAAAAGCCTCATGGATTGCCATGGCAAATTCACTGAAACTGAAAATGTATAACCAGATGCGCCTTGTTGATCCTGCAAGATCGGCAGCGGCCATTAAAACCCTGATAGCCGGTTCACTGATCAGTGCCAATACAACAGATTTTACCTTTAAATTTGGTTCAGGCCAAAATCCCAATAACCGTCACCCATGGCACAGGGTAGAATACCAGTCGTCCAAAACTTTTTACCAGAACCAGTTCTTCATGGACCTGCTGCTGAACAACGACGACCCGCGTCTGAGAGACTTTATCTACAGGCAAACGGCTACTGCTGGTTTGAACAACTCTACAAACAGTAATGGTTACTACGGACGTAACCCTGGTGATGGTACAGCTGCCCCGGCAGATTTGGCCCGCAGGGCTGATTTCGGAATTTATCCTGCAGGTGGTCTGTATGACAATGCGCCAATCAACAGTCTGACGGGAGCAAACTTATACCTAACCAATGTTGGTGCAACCGCAACACCTAAAACCATAGCAGTAACAGACGGAACCGGAGCAGGAGTGCTGCCCTTTATTACCAATGCGATGGTGAAATTTATCAGGGCAGAAGCGGCCTTAACACTGGCAACAGGAGACGATGCAAGAGTTCAGTTCAGTGACGGGGTTACAGCCAGCTTAAACAGTATCAGCACATATGCCGTTGCCAACAATGGCGTAGCTATACCAGCTGCAAGTATCACCGGAACGGTAGCCAAACTCCTGGCACAGTATGATGCGGCAACAGCTGCAGGCAAACTCAACCTGGTGATGACACAGAAATATATCGCAACTTTTGGTAACGGTATGGAATCATATAATGATTACAGAAGAACAGGTTTGCCGGTTTTACGTGATCTCTTATCTCCGCTGAGCACCTTTCCACTGCGTCTTTATTATTCTCAGACAGAGTTATCTGCAAATACATCATTCGGTGCAAACGGCAGCGCATTACAGGTTGCACAACAGGTTACACCAGTGTTTTGGGATAAATAAACTAATCAAACTATTACCAAATAAAAAGAATATATGAAAAATCTTATACTGTCCATATCATGCATCTGTTTGCTGGGGTTAGGTGCATGTAAAAAAGTCCATTATGAATGGGAAGATTATACGTACACAGCTGTTCCTACGGTAAGAATAGATACTGCGCTATCAGCATTGCCTACCCGTCAGAACGCAAAAGTTTCTTTCTTCAACCTTAAGGACGCCAACCTTGCCAATGAACGGATGTCCTTTACCCTCAACTGGGAAGGCTCGGGATATGCAAGTGTAACCTCAATAGAGGTATACAGGAGTTTCAACAAGGCTGAGGCAAGTGTGCCTGCTTACCCAATCGTGATCTCCTCACCGGGTAACCAGTATCCAAATATTGCGCAGTTTCCTATTCCCGGAAACATCACCACTACAGATGTGCTGTACGAAACGGTAACTACATTCCCTAAAACTTATACTTTTACCGCTGCGCAACTGGCTGCACTGAACGGGATCAGTTTAAGTTCCGTTGCTGTAAATGATTATTTCCTCTTCAAGTTTGTGGTCAACCTTTCAGACGGCCGCCGTGTCGCAGCCTGGTTTACCAACCTTGCTGATGAATCACGCGGCGAACCGGGAGATACCCGTACAGGAGTACGCTTTAAAAGTCAGTAACCATCTTTTTCAACTACAGGATAACCAGTCAGCAATGACCGGTTATCCCTTACTATGTACACTGAGCATTCGGCTAAGCCATAGAATCAAACCTTACTACAGAAATTAAAATGGTCATAAATAAAAAAAATATATTGTTCGCTTTACTGCTCACAGGATGTGCAGGAATGGTAAATGCTCAGGAGAGCGAACAGTCAGCACCTGTTGCGATTGACAAAAAGTATACTGCTGAGATTAAAAAGATCGCTGCGGCACCACTGGTAAAAAAAGCCATGCAGCAAATCCTTGATCTCGAAAAAGAAACCATGAGCAACCATGTGCTCTTAACCGAAATCCCTTCACCTCCCTATAAAGAGGCAAAAAGGGCAGCTAAATTTGCAGAGATGATTACCGCTGCAGGAGTAGATTCTGTATGGACTGATACAGCAGGAAATGTACTGGCACTTCGTAAAGGACGTACCCGCAAAAAGCGTGTGATACTGGAAGCGCACATGGATACCGTTTTTCCTGAAGGGACTGACGTTACAGTAAAATACAAAGGCGATACCTTGTGTGCGCCGGGAATCGGCGATGATACACGATCATTGTCAGTAGTACTTACCATCGCAAAGGTGATGAAACAAACAGGTATACAAACTGATGCAGATGTCATCTTTGTTGGCGCAACCGGCGAGGAAGGGCAGGGAGATTTGAGGGGGGTAAAAAATCTTTTCAGTGCTGCAGGCCCGGGAAAGATTGATTCATTTATCGCTATTGATGGATCAGGAACAGAAGGTATTGTACACCGCGGTCTTGGTTCACACCGTTACCGCGTCACTTTCAAAGGTCCGGGCGGTCACTCTTCGGGTGCTTTCGGGATCGGCAATCCGCACAATGCGCTCGGTCGTGCCATGCACTACTGGGATGAATCAGGCAATGCCTATGCAGCCACTCCGGGTACCAGGGTAACATTTAGTGTGGGCGTAATCGGAGGTGGGACTTCGGTTAATTCCATTCCTTTCGCTTCATGGATGGAAGTAGACATGCGTTCAGAAAATCCTGAACGGCTGAATGCCATGGATGCACTGTTAAAGGCGGCTATCAGTAAAGCACTGGCAGAGGAAAATGCAATAAAAAAAGCTGGTAAAGATCTTACGGTAGATATCAGACTGATTGGCGACCGCCCTGCAGGTGGCAACCCTGCAACAATTCCGTTAGTTCAGCACATGATGGCTTCAATCGCTTATCTTGGTGGTACACCTAAACTGGGTGTAGCCTCAACGGATTCAAACATTGCATTTGCAAAAGGAGTACCGGGAATGACCATCGGTCAGGGCGGAAAAGCAGGCAATGCACATTCACTCAATGAGTGGTTTTTAAATGATAAAGGTTACCTCGGGATTCAACAGTCACTGCTGGTCCTGCTTTCTGAAGCAGGTTTAGCTGCAAAATAATAAGGATGAAAAAACTGATTATACCGGTTTTTTGCGCAGTGTTCCACATAATGTCTGCACATGCGCAGGAAGAAAAACCTAAAACAGCGCCTATAGCTCCGCAGTATAGCGCTGATATCACTAAAATCACGAATAAAGCCGTAGTGAAGAAGGCTTTGCAGACAATTGTCAACCTGGAAAAGGAAACGATGAGCAATCATGTGACCCTCACAGAGATCCCTGCACCGCCATATAAAGAAACAGCAAGGGGACTGAAATTCGCTGAACTGCTCAAAGCCGCCGGTGTGGATTCTATCTGGACAGACACCGCAGGCAATGTAATAGGCCTGCGCAAAGGCAAAACAGGTAAAAAGAAAGTAGTACTTGAAGGCCATCTAGACACCGTATTTCCTGATGGGACCGATACCAAAGTTACCTTCAAAGGAGATACGCTGTATGCTCCAGGTGTGAGCGATGATACCAGGGGACTGGCAGCATTGCTAACTGTTGTAAAAGCGATGAAGCAGACCGGTATCCAGACCGATGCAGATGTTTTGTTTATCGGAACCACCGGCGAAGAAGGCCAGGGAGACCTGAGGGGGGTAAGAAACCTGTTCAGCGCTTCAGGACCTGGCAAGATCGATTCCTATATTGCTTTTGACGGAACCGGATATGGGCACACAACTCACCGCGGACTGGGCTCGCACCGTTACAGGGTAACCTTCAGAGGTCCCGGAGGCCATTCCTCTGGCGCATTCGGTATCGGCAATCCGCACAATGCTTTAGGCCGTGCCATGCAGTACTGGGACGAATCGGGCAATGCATTTGCGGCTACGGCAGGCATCAGGGTCACTTTCAGCGTGGGCGTAATCGGTGGTGGTACATCAGTAAATTCCATTCCTTTTGAATCCTGGATGGAAGTAGATATGCGCTCAGAGAATCCGGAACGGTTAAACGCCATGGATACACTGCTGCGTAAAGCAGTGCAGAAAGCTCTGGCAGAAGAAAATGCAATCAAAAAAATGGGCAGGAACCTTACTGTGGAGGTAAGATCTATTGGCGACCGCCCTGCCGGAGGCAGCGATCCCAGGCAACCGCTGGTGCAGCATGCAATGGCGGCCATGAAATTCCTTGGTGCAAACCCTACACTGGGCGTTGGATCGGCAAACTCCAACATCCCTATCTCATTGGGGGTACCCGGTATCACAATCGGCTCAGGAGGCGAATCGGGTAACTACCATGCTTTAAACGAATGGTTTTTAAATGATAAAAAGGGATATCTGGGTATCCAGCAATCCCTGCTGGTCTTGTTGGCAGAGGCTGGCGTAGTAAATAAATAACACGTAAAAATGGAGAATATGTACAACAAATTTAGCAAAATGTTTACCCTGGCTTTGCTGTGTACAGCAGGCTTAGCCAGTGCGCAATCCATTCCTTCACCAAAAGAACATTTTGGTTTCAATATCGGGGATGATTACAAGCTAACCACCTACACCCAGGCGGAAGCATATTACAAAAAATTAGCGGCCTCGCCGCGTACCAGGCTGGTTGATATCGGGATGACTGAAGAAGGGCGCCACCAATGGATGCTGATTGTTTCTTCACCGGAGAATATCAAAAAGCTGGCTGAGTACAAAGATATTTCCCGCAAGCTTGCCCATGCAGAGAACCTTAGCCCGGCAGAGGCGAAAAAGCTTGCTGCAAAAGGTAAAGCTATTGTATGGATTGACGGTGGATTGCACGCTACAGAAACTGTAGGTGCGCATCAGCTGATCGAAACGATGTACCAGCTGGTTACACGTACCGATGAAGAAACGATGACCATCCTCAACAATGACATCATCCTTCTGGCACAAGCCAATCCTGATGGCCAGGAACTCGTTAGTAACTGGTACATGCGCAATGCAGATACTTTAAAGCGTAAACTTGATATTCCGCGTGTCTATGAAAAATACGTAGGACACGATAATAACCGTGATTTCTATATGATGAACATGAAGGAAAGCCAGAACATCAGCAACCAGCTGTTTGTAGAATGGATCCCGCAGATCATGTACAACCACCATCAGCGTGGCCCTGAGGGTTCAGTCCTTGCAGGTCCTCCATACCGCGATCCATTCAACTACGTGTTCGATCCGCTGATCGTTACCAGCATTGACGGTGTAGGTGCAGCAATGAACAACCGCCTCAATACAGAAAATAAACCGGGTTACACCCAGCGTAACGGCTCCCAGTTTTCTACCTGGTGGAACGGCGGACTGCGTACAACACCCTATTTCCACAACATGGTGGGCCTGCTTACCGAGATTATCGGCGGACCAACTCCAGAAGATATCGCCCTGGTGCCCGACCGTCTGATCCCTAACGGAGCTACGCCAAACCCGGTTGTTCCTCAAAAATGGCATTTCCGTCAGTCGATCGATTATTCAGTATCCCTGAACTATGGCGTACTGGATTATGCTTCGCGTAACCGCAGCAACCTGTTATATAATATTTACCAGATGGGACAGAACTCCATCGCACGCGGACACGAAGACCACTGGACATTCTATCCTAAATATGTACAGGCCATCAAAGATGCCTATAACAAGGATAAAAAAGATACCGGCGGAGAAAAAAGCGAAGGCGAATTCTCTTTTGGCAGCGAAAGCGGTATCCCCGCAAAATACTTTGATGCAGTGATGAAAAAACCTGAACTGCGTGATGCAAGGGCCTATATTATTCCTGCAAACCAGTCAGATTTCCCAACAGCAGTAAGGTTTATCAACTCACTGATCCGTTCAGGTATCCGCGTAGAGAAAGCTACTTCAACCTTCACTTCTGAAGGCAAAACCTATCCGGGCGGATCTTATGTCGTATCCACTGCCCAGGCTTTCCGCCCGCACGTGATCGATATGTTTGAACCACAGGATCACCCTAATGATTTCGCCTACGAAGGCGGGCCTCCGATCAGGCCTTATGATGCTGCCGGATGGACATTGGCGTTCCAGATGGGAGTGAAGTTTGACAGGGCCATGAGCGAAGTTACAGGAGATTTCAAACAGGTTCCTTACGGAGAGATCCAGCTTGCGCCTAAATTAAGTATCGCATCGGCAAAAACCGGGTACACCATCAGCCCTAAACAAAACAACGCATTTATCGCAGTGAACGACCTGCTGAAAGCCGGTGCAGAAGTATACCGTCCAACTACCGGTACAACAGGCGACTTCTATGTTCCTGCATCAGCAGCTGCTAAGACTGTCCTTAGCAAATCTGCAGCTGATTACGGACTGATGGTCAGCTCTGCAACGTCAAAACCTTCAGGATTAACTAAAATCAGTCCTTCACGCATAGCGATCGTAGATGTGTACGGAGGTTCCATTCCTGCAGGCTGGGTACGCTGGCTGATGGAGCAATACCATTATGGCTATACTATGATTTACCCGAATGAAGTAGATGCGGGCGACCTGAATAAAAAATTCGATGCAATCATCCTGGTTACCGGTATTGTACCGATGTCTGATAAACCGGCAGCTTCAAGCCGTTATTTCGACAGGATGCCCAAAGCAGAAGATGTACCAGCAGAATTCCAGCCATGGGTAGGTAAGGTTTCCATTGCGAAGTCAGTACCTATGCTCAAAAAGTTCCTCGAAGCGGGCGGTAATATCGTAACCATCGGTACCAGTACAAACCTGGCTTACCACCTGGGTTTACCGGTTAAAAATCAACTGGTAGAAGCAGGAAAAGACGGTAAGGATAAACCACTTCCGGGCACCAAATACTATATTCCGGGAAGTTTGTTAACCGTAAGCCTTGATACCAAACAACCGTCCAACTGGGGTATGACAGATCAGAATGATGTACTTTTTGACCGCAGCCCTGTATTCAAACTGGAAGCTGGTGCCGAAGCAAAAGGCATCAAACCACTGGCATGGTTCCCTACCGCTACGCCGCTGCATAGCGGATGGGCATGGGGACAAGCGTACCTCAAAGATGGCGTAGCTGCATTTGAAGCACCTGTAGGAAAAGGTAAACTGTATGCTTTCGGACCAGAAATCACTTTCAGGGGCCAGTCGCACTCTACCTTCAAAATGCTGTTCAACGAACTGTACGGCCAGAAGAAATAACATCATTTGATAGCGCTTTCTGTTTTCTGCAGCCATTCCAGGCGGGGAGACAGACAGCGCTTTTATGTTTAAACCCCATCTTATGATCAGAAAGTTACTTAACTAACCAAAATATTGCCATGAAAAATATCACATTAATCAGTTTGGCACTGGGCTTATCTGCCAGCGTTTTCGCGCAAAACGCTGATAAAAAAAAGATCCTCAGTTCCCTTACAGCTAAAACTGATGAATATACCAAAGTTGCCAAAGATATCTGGGGCTTCGAGGAAGTGGGTTATCAGGAAGTAAAGAGTTCAGCCCTGCTGGAAAGCGAACTGGAGAAGTCCGGTTTCACGATCACCAAAGGCGTAGCAGATATTCCTACAGCTTTTGTGGCTACATATGGTTCAGGAAAACCTGTAATCGCCATTCTGGCAGAATATGATGCCCTGCCGGGGATCTCCCAGACAGGAAATCCTTTTCAGGAAAGCAATGGGGGTAAAGCAGGCCATGGCTGCGGTCACAACCTGTTTGGTACAGCCTCTACCGCTGCAGCAATAGCAGTTAGCGAATGGCTGAAGGGCTCCGGCAAATCAGGAACCATCAAATTAATGGGCTGCCCGGCAGAAGAAGGCGGATCAGGTAAAGTATATATGGTACGTGCAGGCCTCTTCAGCGATGTTGATGCTACATTGCACTGGCACCCCGGAAATGTAAATTCGGCAGGTACATTCAATACCCTGGCCAACATCAGCGGCAAATTCAGGTTCAGGGGAATTTCTTC
This sequence comes from Pedobacter sp., assembly GCF_040513095.1. GTDB lineage: Bacteria > Bacteroidota > Bacteroidia > Sphingobacteriales > Sphingobacteriaceae > Pedobacter. The sequence continues at coordinate 34,286 of NZ_JBEVDX010000178.1, forward strand.
GCATGCTTCAGGAGCACCGGAAAAAGGCCGCTCCGCACTGGATGCAGTGGAAGCGATGGACAATATGGTCAATATGATGAGAGAGCATATCCCATCTGATACACGGGTACATTATGTGATCACCCATGGTGGCGAAGCACCAAACGTAGTTCCTGCTTTTGCAGAAGTCTATTATTATGTGCGTAACCAGGATAAACAGGTAGTAAAGGATGTCTGGGCGAGAGTAGTCAAAGCCGCTGAAGGAGCCGCTATGGGCACCGGCACTAAGATGGAAGTAGAGATCACCGGAGGAGTATACAACATGCTGCCAAACCTGGCCATGGCAAAAGTGATGGATGCCAATCTGAGGATCGTAGGCGGATTTACCTACACACCTGAAGAGAAAGCCTGGGCAGAAAAGATACAAACGACCTTCGTAGATCCCAAACACCCTGATCTTGCTTCCACAGCGCAGGTACAGGCATTTGAGAAAGAGGATGTACACGGCTCATCAGATGTGAGCGATGTGAGCTGGACAGTACCTACAACAGGATTATCTACCGCTACCTTCGTTCCCGGATCTGCAGGGCACAGCTGGCAGAACGTTGCCGCAGCAGGAACCAGCATTGGTGCCAAAGGCATGATGATCGCTGCAAAAACACTCGCGCTTTCTGCATATGATCTGTTCAACAACCCGGCAGTGCTGAAAACTGCTGAAAAAGAATTTGCAGAAAGAAGAGGCACAGATTTTAAATACGAGGCGATGCTTGGCGACAGAAAGCCACCGCTGGATTACAGGAAGTAGTTCTGCACAGCCACTTCCAGGCCTTAACCATGGTTTGAAGGACCATGCAGCAAAGCAAGCGGCTATTCAGAGTGTTAGTTATAGACAATGAAAAGTATGAACCAAAATAATGCAATGAAAAAAATAACATTACTCAGTATGGCACTGGGCTTATCTGTCAGCGTTTTCGCGCAGAATGCCGATAAAAAGAAACTGATCGCTGCGCTGGATGCAAAAACACCGGTATACAATAAGATTTCCAAAGATATCTGGGGATATGCAGAAATGGGATACCAGGAAGAGAAAAGCTCGGCATTGCTGGAAACACAGCTTGAGCAGGCCGGTTTTAAACTTGAAAAGGGCGTAGCAGATATTCCAACGGCTTTTGTAGCTACCTATGGTTCAGGAAAACCGGTAATTGCAATCCTGGCAGAGTACGATGCCTTACCGGGCATCTCACAAACCGAAAACCCCTTTCAGGAAACTGCAGGGGGCAAGGCCGGTCACGGCTGCGGACATAACCTTTTCGGTACAGCATCGGTAGCTGCGGCCATAGCAGTAAAAGACTGGATGGCGCAAAGCGGAACCAAAGGTACCCTTAAACTCATGGGCTGCCCGGCAGAAGAAGGCGGTTCAGGAAAAGTTTACCTGGTTCGAGCAGGATTGTTCAACGATGTGGATGCTACCTTGCACTGGCATCCCGGAAACTCCAATTCGGCAAGTATCTCACCATGGTTAGCCAATAAAAGTGCTAAATTCAGGTTCAAAGGCATTTCTGCACATGCTTCGGCAGCGCCGGACAAAGGCCGTTCTGCACTGGATGCAGTAGAAGCGATGGACAATATGGTGAACATGATGCGCGAGCATATCCCTTCAGATACCCGTGTGCATTATGTGATCACCCGAGGCGGCGAAGCACCAAACGTTGTTCCTGCATTTGCAGAAGTCTATTATTACGTGAGGAACCCGGATATGCAGGTAGTGAAAGATGTATGGGCAAGACTGGTGAAGGCAGCAGAAGGTGCGGCTCTGGGTACCGGCACAACAATGAGTTACGAAGTAATCGGCGGTACATACAACATGCTGGCCAATGTGCCTTTGTCTGCCGTAATGGATAAAAACCTGCGTCTGGTAGGCGGATTCACCTATAACACTGAAGAAAAAGCTTTTGCAGAAAAAATACAGGCTACCTTACAGGGCAGTAAACAGCCATCGCTGGCAAGCACAGCTGTAGTAGAGCCATTCACTGTAGAGTTGAAGAACGCAGCAGGTGGAGCATCATCCGATGTGGGCGACGTCAGCTGGGCAACTCCAACAGCAGGTTTGTCAACCGCTACCTTTGTTCCCGGTTCATCCGGCCACAGCTGGCAGAATGTTGCCGCAGCAGGCAATACGATTGGCCAGAAAGGGATGATGATTGCTGCCAAAACCATTGCATTATCAGCGTACGACCTTTTCAAGACACCTGAGGTACTGAAAGCAGCAACTAAAGAATTCAACGAAAGAAAGGGGCCCGACTATAAATATGAGGCTTTGCTGGGCGATAGAAAACCTGCACTGGATTACAGAAAATAAAAGCACCGGCAAAAACTGATTCAAACCTCAACCAACCACAAGAACCTAAAACCAACGAAATATGAAAGCATTTTTAAATACCAGGCTTCCCTGGATGCTCAGTGCAGTACTGCTCGTTACAGCATCGCTGGCGAATGCGCAGACTACACCTGCTCCGAAGAAGCCACTGGTTACCAAAACCACTGACGGCTACAAGCAGCCGAAGTATCCCGGACAAAGCGTACCTTCTCCAAAGGAACATTTCGGCTTCAACATCGGAGACGATTATAAACTGGCCAATTACACCCAGACTGTTGCCTATTACAAAAAGCTGGCGGCATCTCCCAGAACAAAACTGGTAGACATCGGCCTTACCGAAGAAGGGCGCCATGAGTATATGATGGTAGTTTCTTCGCCGGAGAACATCAAAAACCTGGCGATGTACAAAGACATTGCCCAGAAGCTTGCCCGCGCCGAAGGTCTGACCAACCAGCAGGCACTTACACTGGCAGCAAAAGGAAAAGCAGTAGTATGGATTGATGGAGGCCTGCATGCTACAGAAGTGGTGGGCGCAGCGCAGCTGATCGAAACCATGTATCAGCTGATCAACCGTAAGGACCCGGAAAATATGCGCATTCTCGACAATGTGATTGTCCTGTTTACCCATGCCAACCCTGATGGAATGGAACTGGTGTCTAACTGGTATATGAAAGATGCCGATCCCCTGAAAAGGAACACCGAAATTCCAACACTGTACGAAAAATACATCGGTCACGATAACAACCGTGATTATTACATGATGAACACCAAAGAAGCTACCAACATGAGTAAACAGCTCTTCCTAGAATGGTTTCCTCAGATCATGTACAATCACCACCAGAGAGGTCCCGAGGGATCAGTGCTTGCCGGCCCTCCGTACCGCGATCCCTTCAATTATGTGTTTGATCCATTGATGATCACCGGTATTGATGCCCTGGGTGCAGCCATGTACAGCAGGCTTAATGTGGAGAACAAACCGGGATATACCCGTTTAACAGGTTCAAGTTTCTCTACCTGGTACAACGGAGGATTGCGTACTACAACACAGTTCCACAACATGATCGGTTTGCTTACAGAGATCATCGGTAATCCTACACCTGAGAAGATCCCTGTAGTACCTGCCCGCCTGGTACCCAACGGAGCAACGCCAAACCCTGTTTTACCGCAGGATGTATGGCACTTCCGCCAGTCTATCGACTACTCCGTATCGTTGAACTATTCTGTATTTGATTACGCGGCGCGCCAGCGTGACGAAGTGCTGTACAACATCTACAAGATGGGTAAAAACTCTATCGACAGGGGAAGCAAAGATTACTGGACGATCTCGCCGAAACGTACCGATGCCATTACCCAGGCCTACAAAAACGACCAGAAAAGTACAGGCGATAATGCCGGTTCCGCAGGGGATCCGATGGGCTGGATGACCCGCGGGTCAGATATCCCGATGAAATATTATGATGCAGTACTGAAAAATCCTTTGCTGCGTGATCCAAGGGGGTATATCCTCTCTGCCGATCAGCCGGATTTCCCTACAGCGATCAAGTTCCTCAATGCCCTGATCAAATCAGGCATCAGTGTGCAGAAAGCTACTTCAAGCTTTAGCGTTGAAGGTATTAACTATCCTGCCGGTTCATACATCGTGAAAACTGATCAGGCTTTCCGTCCGCATGTGCTGGATATGTTTGAACCACAGGATCACCCTAATGATTTTCTTTATCCGGGAGGCCCTCCGATCAGGCCTTATGATGCTGCAGGATGGACACTGGCCTTCCAGATGGGCGTAAAATTTGACCGTGTGCTCAATAACTTTGGCGGTCCCTTCGTGAAAATTCCTTACGGACAGATTCAGGTTCCTCCAAAAGAGGTTATCCCTTCTTCAGGCAAAGGTTATTTGCTGAGTGCCCAGGTGAACAACTCATTTAGTGTAGCAAATGATCTGCTGAAAGCTGGAGTAGAAGTCTACCGTGTACCAAAAGGTGCAGGCGGCCTTAGCGAAACAGGTACGTTTTATATCCCGGCGGGAGCTGCGGCAAAAGCAGTGCTAGACAAGGCTGATGCCGGTCTCGGCGTAAAAGTTCTGGCAGCAGATGAGATGCCTAAGGATGCCAAAAAAATCACTTCGCTTCGCATTGGCCTCTGGGATCAGTACGGTGGATCTATCCCATCGGGATGGTTGCGCTGGCTGATGGAGCAGAACCATTTTGACTACAGCATTGTCTATCCTCAGGACATCGATGCAGGTAACCTGAACAGTAAGTACGATGTTATTGTATTTGTTACCCGCGCTATTCCACCTGTAGGCGGCGAGCCCAGGTCTAACAGTATGTTCTATGACCGTATGCCAAAGGCAGAAGATACACCTGTTGCATTTCAGAAAATGCTGGGTAAAATCACTCCTGAAAAGTCTATCCCCCAGTTGAGATCTTTCCTTGAGGCAGGTGGTTCTATTGTAACCATTGGCAGCAGTTCTAACCTTGCTTATCATCTTGGACTTCCGGTACACAATGCTTTAGTGGATAAAGAGAGCAATAAACCACTGCCGGGTACTAAATATTACATCCCTGGAAGTATCCTTCACGCAAGTGTTGATTCAACAGTTCCGGCTGCCTGGGGCATGCCTGCAGATGTAGATGTGAACTTCGACAACAGTCCGGTATTTAAACTGGATGATGATGCTTCAAAAAAAGGAGTACAACCTATCCTCTGGTTCCCTACGGATAAGCCGCTTCGCAGTGGCTGGGCCTGGGGACAGTCGTACCTCAAAGACGGCGTAGCAGGCTTTGTTGCTCAGGTTGGTGCCGGTAAACTGTATACTTTCGGTCCTGAGATTACCTTCAGGGGGCAGTCGCACGGCACATTCAAGTTGCTGTTCAATCAGTTCTACGGATTACCGGCTGATAAATAATATCCATGCTTACTACAGGCTGCAGACAATCTGCCTGTATTTATGAATGATGATTTCGCGGTTCTGGCCATATGGGCAGAACCGCTTTTTTTATCCAAAAACCTTGTTCAACACCTTTTTGAAGCAATAAAAACAAAAACTCCAAGTTATAGGAGTTTTAATTTACCTTTGGGGCAAGGAGAAGAATATGGGATTGAAGATGCGTATTACGTATAAAGACACTGACTATGTGTATGAGATTTTAAATGGGGCAGAGATCAATAAGGACACTGCAGAATTAAAAATCATCTTAAATGGTTCATCTATTACATTATCAAAAGATATCAGTAAAATATGGGTACAACAGGATGGGGACGTTACCATTGAGCCTGATTTCGCACAGGCCTTAGGCAGGTCAGTTTCGCTGCGCTACCGTATGTAAGTTATTTATATTCCTTTTAAATTAGTACTGCTGCCGATTTAAGGAAAACATTTCAAAATACTGCCTGTTGCAGCGTTAAGAATGTTTTACTATGAAAAATTCAGCACCTAACCTGCAGCTGCCGGAAGCTATTCCTGTGAGCCTTACTATCAATGGGCAGCAGCATAACCTTAAACTTCAGCCCTGGGTAAGTCTATTGGACACCCTGCGCGAACACCTCCATTTAACCGGAACCAAGAAAGGATGTGATCATGGCCAATGCGGCGCATGTACAGTCCTGGTTGACGGCAAAAGGATCAACTCCTGCCTTACTATGGCCGTGATGAAAGATGGTGCGGAGATCGTTACTATCGAGGGGATTGCCAGCGGCGATGAACTCCATCCGCTGCAGCAGGCGTTTATCGACAACGATGCTTTCCAGTGCGGTTACTGCACACCGGGCCAGATCTGTTCGGCCATAGGCCTGATGAATGAAGGCAAAGCGAAATCTTTAGCTGATGTAAAAGAACTGATGAGCGGTAATATTTGCCGCTGTGGTGCCTATTCACACATCAATGAAGCTATTATGCAAGTCAAAGACGACGCTGCAGCAGCAAAGATGCAGATGAAATTTTCAGGCATTGAAGCTATCAGCCCGGTTGAAGACGATGCTGAAGCTGATGACTCAATAGTAGAAACAGAAATAGAAGAAGCATTACTGCAGGCAGAAGGAGGAGCGACTCATGAATAGTTTTTCGTATATCAGGGCAACCGCGCCCGCAGAAGCTGTAAGTCAGGTGGCAAGGCAGTCCGAAGCTAAATTTGTAGCAGGCGGAACCAACCTGTTCGACCTCATGAAAGAAAGCGTAGAGCAGCCGGAGCATATCATTGATATCAACAGGCTGGATCTTGCAAAAATAGAACCGCTGTCAGAAGGCGGATTACGCCTTGGGGCTTTGGTTACCAATGCAGATACCGCATGGAATGAATCGGTAGAACGGGATTACCCGCTCTTATCCAAAGCAATTCTCGCAGGCGCATCCCCGCAGCTCAGGAACATGGCTACCAATGGCGGTAATCCATTACAACGTACCCGCTGTTATTATTTTTATGATCTGGCAACGCCCTGTAATAAAAGGGAACCGGGCACTGGCTGTTCAGCTTTAAACGGCTTTAACCGTATCCATGCTATACTTGGCACCAGTGAACATTGCATTGCTACCCATCCTTCAGATATGTGTGTAGCCCTTACAGCACTGGATGCAACCGTAAATATTACCGGCCTGCACGGAGAACGTACAATTGATTTCGCAGATCTGCACCGTTTACCGGGCGATACACCACATCTGGATAACAACCTCGAATATGGTGATCTGATTACTTCAATCGACCTTCCTCAAAAACAGTTCAAAACGAACGTAGCTTATTTGAAACTGCGCGACAGGCAATCTTATGCTTTTGCCCTGGTTTCAGTAGCAGTAGCACTGGAAATGGATGGCGACCTGATCAAAGAAGCACATGTGGCACTTGGTGGGGTAGCCCATAAACCATGGCGTGATAAAGTTGCAGAAGAGCAGCTCAACGGGCAGATGGCTACGGCAGAGAACTTCCGGGCATTTGCAGATAGCGTTTTATCCGGTGGCATAGGATACGGACACAATACTTTTAAAATAGAACTGGCCAGGCGTGCAATTGTAAGAGCATTAACAACCGCGGTGACTGAACCTGTCGCATAGTATGAACCTTTAACCTAAACAACGATGAATACCAAATATACAGGTCAGTCGGCCAGCCGTGTTGACGGTCCGCTGAAAGTTACCGGCAAAGCAAAATATGCAGCAGAGTTTCCTGCCGAAGGTTTACTCTACGGTTACGTGCTCAACAGCGATATCGCCAGCGGCGAAATCCTGAGTATCGATACCAGCGCAGCCATGGGCATCAAGGGTGTAATCTCCGTATTTACCCATGAGAATGTTTCGGGCCTAACCTGGTTCAACAGCAAATACAAAGATATGGACTCCACTGCAGGAACGCCATTCAGGCCACTTGGCAGCAATAAAATACTGTTCAGCATGCAGCCTATCGGTCTGGTGGTAGCAGAAACCTTTGAAATTGCACGTCTGGCGGCCTCACTGGTAGAAATTACCTACAGGGAAAATCCTCATGTGACCAATCTGCAGGGAGAGCTTGACCATTCCAAAGAAGCCCCGATGGGTAAAATCGGATATGTACAGCCCAAAAGCCGCGGCAATGCCGAAAAGGCTTACCGCAATGCAGAATATAAAATACAGGGCGAGTACGTCCATGCTGCAGAACACCACAATCCCCTGGAAATGCTTGCTACAACCGCCATCTGGGAAGAGGACGGAAAAATTACCCTTTATGATAAAACACAGGGTGTAAGTAATGTACAGATGTACATCAGCAATGTTTTTGGTTTAAAGATGGAAAATGTACGCGTAGTATCTCCATTTGTAGGAGGTGCGTTTGGTATCGGACTGCGTCCCAAATACAATGTTTTCCTGGCAACCTTAGCCTCTCTTGAGTTGAGAAGAAATATCCGCCTGGTCTTAACGCGTCAGCAGATGTTCTCCTTCGGGCACCGTCCCGGAAGTGTGCAGCGCATCGCAATGAGCGCAAGCCCGGATGGAAAACTTACCTCAATCCAGCATGCTGCCTTTGGAGAAACCTCTACTTACGAGGACTACACGGAGATCGTCGCCAACTGGTCGGGCACCATGTACAACTGCGAAAACGTAAAACTGAAATACGAACTCGTAAAACTCGATGTAGCCACGCCAACGGATATGCGTGCGCCGGGAGCCGTAACAAGTGCCCACGCCTTTGAAAGTGCAATCGACGAAATGGCTTATGAGATAAAAATGGATCCCCTGGAGTTCAGGCGTATCAACTATGCCGAAGAAGACCAGGTAGAAGGAAAACCTTATTCAAGCAAGGAACTCCGGGCATGTTACGATCAGGGCGCCGCCAAATTTGGCTGGGAAAACAGGCCTGTTGAGCCGGGAACAATGCGCGACGGCAACCAGCTGGTAGGTTGGGGAATGGCCAATGGTGCCTGGGATGCCCTGATGATGCCGGCCAAAGCGCAGGCAATACTCAGTGCTGACGGCAAGCTGATCTTAAGCAGCGGAACTTCGGATATCGGTACCGGAACCTATACGATCATGACCCAGATCGGGGCAGAAACACTGGGGCTCGACCTTGATGATGTAACCTTTCAGCTGGGCGATACAAAGATGCCTATGGCACCGCTCGAAGGTGGTTCATGGACTGCAGCTTCTGTAGGCTCTGCAGTTAAGGCAGTCTGCGAAGAGCTGAAAACAAAGCTGTTTGAAATGGCCCGCAAATTAAAGGATACGCCGTTTAAGCGTGCCAGCATTAAAGATTTCGCTGTAGACCATGGTCATATATCGCTCATCAGCAATCCCTCGGCCCGCCTCTCCATTATCGAAGTAATGCGTTTATCTGGTGTAAACAGCATCCTTGAAACAGCCATGTCCGGTCCTGATCCAAAGGCAAAGAAAACCCACTCATTCAATTCCCACGCTGCGGTTTTTGCAGAGGTGAAGGTAGATGCAGATCTCGGTACAGTCATTGTTACCCGGGTAGTATGTGCGGTAGCAGCAGGAAAAATACTCAATCCAAAAACAGCCACAAGTCAGATTTTGGGTTCGGTTGTCTGGGGAATAAGCAAAGCGCTGGAAGAAGAAAGTGTTCTGGATAACCAGTTCGGGCGTTTTATGAACCACAGCCTTGCAGAATATCACGTAGCTGTAAATAAGGATATAAATGAAATTGATGTTATCTTTGTAGAAGAGAATGATAACCTTGTAAACCCACTCGGAATTAAGGGAGTGGGAGAGATCGGGATTATTGCCGTTGCCCCGGCTATTGCGAATGCAGTTTTCCATGCCACAGGGGTAAGGGTACGTAACCTGCCGATCACGATGGACAAAGTGTTACAGATCGCGGCAGAAGATAAAAACCAGGAAAGCGTACCGATTGAGATCAGCTATCCTTAGAGAAAACCTATCAGAGAAAGAACAGATAATGAAAGAAATCCTTGATATCATAGCAGCTTACACCATCGCATCAAGGGAAGGTAAGAGGATGGCACTGGCTACAGTAGTCCATGTTGAAGGTTCTTCTTACCGCCGCCCCGGGGCCAGGATGCTGGTAACCGATGACGGGATGTTAACTGGTGCAATCAGTGGGGGCTGCCTCGAAGGCGATGCCCTGCGTAAAGCGTTGCTGGTAATCAATCAGCAGCAGAACAAGCTGGTCACCTATGATACCTCCGACGAGGACGATGCCAAGTTTGGCGTACAGCTGGGCTGCAATGGCATCGTACATATTCTTTTTGAACCGATTAACCCTGAACAGGATATCCATCCGGTAACCTTGCTCCAGGAATTGTCTGCCAAACGCCAGGAAGGGGTACTGGTTACCCTGTTTTCCTTATCGCAGCCGCAACTGACCGTTCCCGGAACCTGTTTGCTGGTACTGCCTGATACCGCTGTTTCAGAACATATAGCTGCAGCACAATATGGGCAGGAGCTGCTGGCAGATGCAAATCATGCATTGCTGACCAAAAAATCGTTTATCAGCGATTACCTGTTTGGAGAACATCTGCTTACTGCATTTGTAGAATTCATCAGGCCTCCGGTTTCACTCGTGATTGCCGGTGCGGGCAATGATGCCTTCCCGCTTGCAGGAATCGCACGTATTTTGGGCTGGCATACCACAATAGTGGATGGTCGGGCTACACATGCCAATCTGCAGCGTTTTCCACATGCTGATAAAGTGATTGTTGCTAAACCCGATGGCGTGCTTGCTCAGGTTTCTATAGATGACCAGACAGTTTTTGTGCTGATGACGCACAATTACAACTATGATCTCGCCTTGCTGAAACAGCTGGTAAAACAGGATCAGCTTTGTTATATCGGTAGTCTGGGGCCAAAGAAGAAATTGGAACGGATGATCACTGAACTTGGCGAAGAGGGCATTATCCTCAGCATTGCACAGCTCAGTAGTATATTTGGTCCGGTAGGGCTTGATCTTGCAGCAGAAACTGCAGAAGAGATTGCCTTATCCATTGCTGCGGAGATCAAAAAAGTCCTTAGCCGTACATCGGGCTATTCGCTAAGGGACAAGCAGGAGCCAATCCACAAGCATCCCCGTGAAAGAAATATTATTGATCTATGAGTGCAATCCTGAAAACCGGCATAGTCATCCTTGCTGCGGGATCCTCTTCAAGACTTGGGCAGCCAAAGCAGCTATTGTCATATCAGCATAAAAGTTTGCTTGCCCGCACAATTGAGGCAGCTAAAAGTACCAGAGATGGGATAGTTGTTGTTATCTTAGGGGAGAAGCATGCAGCGATTGCAAAAGATGTTGAACCTTCGGGGGTCCGGGTTGTTTATAATGAAGGATGGGAAGAAGGAATGAGTTCATCGATCAGGGCGGGCTTATCAGCTTTGACAGCTCATACTGAGCTTGATGGTGTAATTCTTACCGTTTGTGATCAGCCTTTTCTGACCGCCTCAGTACTCAACGCTTTGCTTGATGCAGCAGAAAGCTCCGGCAAAAGTATTGTTGCCAGTGCATACGGGGATACTTTAGGTACGCCTGTATTCTTCAGCAAACAGCATTTTGAAGATTTACTCGCGCTGAAAGGGGCAGAAGGAGCCAGGATGCTGATAAAAAAATACGAAACACAAGTTGCTTCCCTGCCTTTTGAAAAAGGGGAAGTTGATATTGATACTTTGGAGGATTATCAAAAGCTGATTTCCTGACCGGTTGCTGATCTTTTGATAAGATTAACTCCCGGAATGACAGCGCTGATAAACGACTCAAATAAATTTAAAATGATAAAAGACTCTTACAACCGGATACATAATTACCTGCGCATTTCGCTTACAGATAACTGTAACCTGCGCTGTTTTTACTGTATGCCCGAAGAAGAGTATGAATTTACACAGGCATCCAAGCTGATGCAGGCCTCAGAAATTGAAATACTGGCCAGAACTTTTGTAGAGCAGGGTGTAAATAAGATTCGCCTTACCGGCGGAGAGCCGCTGGTCCGCAAAGATGCTGCACAGATCATTCTGGCACTGGGCAGGATGAATATAGATCTTTCCCTCACAACCAATGGTGCGCGGGTGCATGATTTCATCAATGTTTTCCTGGAAGCAGGCATTAAATCAGTTAACATCAGTCTGGATACGCTTCAGGCAGATAAGTTCCAGATTATTACCCGCAGGAACATCTTTCAGCAGGTAAAAGACAATATCGGTTTACTGCTCCAAAACAATATCGGGGTTAAGATCAATGTGGTGGTCATGAAAGGCCTCAACGATATGGAGATCGTCGATTTCATCGGCTGGACAAAAGATCAGCCCATAGAGATCCGTTTCATAGAGTTTATGCCATTTGCCGGAAACCGCTGGACGAGCAACCAGGTAGTATCCCTGGAAGATATCCTCAACCTCGTAGCTACCCGTTATGAATACACAGATCTTCCGGGCGGCCCTAACGATACTGCAAAACATTACCAGGTAAAAGGGCATGCAGGTTCATTCGCTGTCATCAGTACCATGAGTGCGCCGTTTTGTTCTACCTGTAACCGTATGCGCTTAACGGCCGACGGTAAACTAAAAAACTGTCTTTTCTCAGAAGCAGAAACAGATCTGCTGGGCCCGCTGAGAATGGGAGAGGACGTATTGCCGCTGATCCATCAATGTATCGGCAGCAAGGCCAAAGCACTCGGAGGCCAGTTTTCCGGGTTATTTGAAAATATTGAAGCCCATACCATCCACAATAGAAGCATGATCACCATCGGGGGTTAATTCCCTGAATGAAATCGTTCAAATAAATCTGTATCTACAATTACTGTTATGATCTCCGTACAAGAAGCCAAATTACTGATACAGGAACAGGTTGTTCCAATGCCCTTACACCTTATGCCTTTAGCCATGGCTGCGGGCGCTACGCTGGGGGCAGATGTTTATGCAAAGATAGATATTCCAGCTTTTGAGCAATCCTCCATGGACGGCTACGCCATCCGCTTCGATGAGCGTCTCCTTCCTTTAGCGATCAACGGCGAGATGCAGGCCGGTGCAGACCATCAGTTTACCCTGCTGCCGGAAAATGCATCGCGGATCTTTACCGGTGCACCACTGCCTCAGGGCGCAGATACGGTGGTAATGCAGGAAAAGGTAGAAGTTAATAATGGCATTCTGACCATTCTTGATGATCAGCTTTCGCTGGGTTTGAATGTCCGTAAAAAAGGTGCAGAGGCTGCAGCAGGCACACTGGCAATGCAGAAAGGGTGCAAACTTACACCGGCCGCTTTGGGTTTCCTTGCCGGCATTGGTGTTACCGAAGTAGAAGTATGCCTCACACCCTCTGTTGCGATTATTGTAACAGGGAAAGAATTGAAGAAACCGGGCGCAGAACTCGCATTCGGGCAGGTATACGAATCCAATTCCTATTCACTGACCGCAGCGCTTGAACTGGCACAGGTTACCAAAATCAACTATTACAGTGCTGATGATAAACTTGACGAGCTTACGGCTGTCTTAAAAGAGGCCTTATCGGTGAACGACGTGGTACTTCTTACCGGCGGTGTAAGTGTAGGCGATTACGATTTTGTACTCAGGGCCGCTGAAGCCTCGGAAGTGAAACAGATCTTCCATAAGGTTAAGCAGAAACCCGGTAAACCGCTTTATTTTGGTAAAACCAGCAAACAGATCGTATTCGGACTGCCTGGTAACCCTTCATCCGTGCTCAGCTGTTTTTATCAGTATGTATTGCCGGCACTGGAAAAAATGATGGACTACAGAAGCAACAGTTCAGCAGAGGGTCAGCCATCAGGCAGTTTAAAAACGCAGGAAGCAGTGCTAACCCACGAATGCACCAAGTCAGCCGGGTTAACCCATTTCCTCAAGGCACAATTTAATGACGGAAATGTTACTCCCCTCAGCGCTCAGGAATCCTTTAGAATGAGTTCATTTGCACAGGCAAACTGTATGATAGAACTGCCTGAGGCCGAAACAGTTTTTGCTGCAGGGTCAAAGGTAAAGGTTTACATTTTTCCAGAGTAAATGGCGTTCCAGCTGTCCGTCAGCTGATAATGATAAAACTGATCATTTAAGTAGCATTGTCCAGACGCAGCAGGGCTGGAATGAAAAAAATAAAGTACCTGAAAGAGGAATATTAAACAATGAACATAAAGATATTATTATTCGGACGGTTGACAGAGTTGCTGGGTCAGAGCGTTCTCCAGCTGGAGGATGTGGCCGATACCGATTCAGTGACCCGTCGTTTATCCGCTCAGTATCCGGGCTTAGCGCAGATCAAGTACCAGATTGCGGTTAACCAGGAGATTATTCATGGAAACAAGCTTTTAACAGATGGTATGACCGTGGCGCTGATGCCGCCGTTTTCAGGAGGTTAAGATGGAGATTAAAGGTAAAGCGCGTTACGGGCGTCAGATGATATTAAAAGGCTTCGGCCCTGCCGGTCAGCAAAAACTCTTCAACGCAAAGGTTTTAGTCATAGGTGCCGGAGGACTTGGTTGCCCGATCCTGCAGTATCTTGCTGCAGCGGGAGTAGGCACACTGGGCATAGTAGACCATGATACGGTGGAACTGAGCAACCTGCACCGGCAGATCTTATACAGCGTAGCAGATGTCGGGCGTTTAAAGGCCGATTGTGCCGCAGAGAAACTCAGCCTGTTCAATCCGGATATCCAGATCATTTCATATCCGCTGCAGCTGAGCAACCAGAACGCCGCACTGATCATGAGTAAATTTGATATCGTGATCGATGGCTCTGATAATTTTCCTACCCGGTACATGGTTAATGATGCCTGTGCATTACTTAACCTTCCCCTCGTTTATGGTGCCCTTTCTGAGTCAGAAGGCCAGGTAGCAGTCTTTAATGTGAGCGATGCCAGTGGCAGGAAAGTAAACTACCGGGATATTTTTCCAAATCCTCCGCAACCCGGAGAAGTGCTCAATTGTGCCGAAGCCGGAGTACTGGGCGTATTGCCCGGGATTATCGGAACAATGCAGGCCAGTGAAGCAATCAAGCTGATTTCGGGGATCGGTGAGCCGCTGGTCAACCAGATGCTTATCTATAATTTATACACCAACCACACTTACAAGGTAAACCTTACTTCTGCCGAAGCGGAAGAAAGTATCCTGCCTCCAGACCTGGATGCTTTCATGGAAACAGACTACAACTGGTTCTGCGGAATCAGAACAGGTGTTTCGGGCGTGCAGGAATTGACTGCCGGCGAATTCAGGGAGATCATGCTTGATGAAGATTATGAGATTATTGACGTACGTGAGCTTGCAGAGCTGCCTTTAGCGCCCTTTGATCATATCCGTGTTCCCTTGTCCGAAATCAGGAAAAAGGTGCCTGCCCTGGAGAAAGATAAGGTCGTTCTTTTCTGCCATTCTGGTGTCAGGAGTGTTATTGCGGGGGAATTATTACAGGAAGAATATCCTGATAAGGAGTTCTATAGCCTAAAAGGTGGTATATTACGTTTAAACTAGTCTTCAAATGAGAGAAAAGAAATTGAGAAATATATTTGTTGATGGAGCGATCGCAGCTGATACTATTGCAGAAAGCATCCGGAAACACCATACCAAAACCGATATCGGGGCACACAGTATATTTCTTGGCCAGGTACGGGCCGATCAGATTGGTGATGCACAGGTTACCGGCATAAATTACACTGCTTACGAAGAGCTTGCGCTTGAAAAGATGTATGAGATCAGGGAAGCAATATTTGCAAAATACCCGCTTACCTGCATGCATATCCACCATAGCCTTGGGCTGGTAGCAGCGGGCGAAATCTGCCTGTTTGTATTCACTTCCTCGCGGCACCGCAAAGCTGCCATGGAGGCTTGTGACGAACTTGTAGAACGGATCAAAGCAGAGCTGCCTATCTGGGGCAAAGAAATATTAACAGACGAATCTCACCAGTGGAAAGAAAATAAATAATGGTCAGCATTACCCATAAATCCAATTCCCTCAGAAAGGCTGTTGCCATTGCTACAGTAAAAGTTTCCGGTCAGCATACAATTGATGCCATCGTGCAGAAGAAGGTGCCAAAAGGCGATGTTTTTGAGTTTTCGAGGGTTGCCGGTCTTTTTGCCGTTAAAAAGACCAGTGATGTTATTCCTGACTGCCATCCGCTGCCAATAGAATATACTGCGATCTCGCACGAGATCGAAGGATTAAACATCGTGATCCGTGTAGAGGTGCATACTGTATACAAAACCGGGGTCGAAGTAGAAGCGATGCATGGAGCTTCGGTTACTGCGCTTACCCTGTACGATATGCTGAAGCCGATAGATAAGGGGATAGAAATCGCCAATATCCGTCTCGATCATAAGTCAGGAGGCAAAAGCCAGTATAAACTTCCTGAAGAAGGTTCACTGAAATGTGCTGTTGTTGTATGTTCAGACAGTATTGCCAAAGGCGAAAAACAGGATGGCTCTGGCAAAGCGATCATCACTAAGCTTGAGCAGTTCAAACTTGAAACCAATCATTATGATATTATTGAAGATGATTTTGATCAGATTCAGAAAAAGGTGATGGAGCTTGTTTCGCAGCAATATGACTTAGTTATTTTCACGGGTGGAACCGGATTGTCTCCAAGAGATGTTACGCCTGACGCTATAGGAACATTGCTGGATAGAGAGGTTCCTGGTATTATGGAAAATGTGCGCAAGTATGGTCAGGAAAGGATGCCTTATGCAATGCTTTCCAGAGGCGTAGCTGGTTTTATTAAAGGTACACTTGTCATTACCCTGCCTGGTTCAGTTAAGGGCGTACAGGAAAGCATGGATGCTTTATTCCCTGCGGTGCTCCATGTATTCAAAGTGCAGGATGGCACAAGGCACGATTAATTTTGTTAAATATTCTTGTTTTAAGAAATAATGTTATTATATTTGTTCTATTAAGAAACTATTTAAGTTTTGAGGCATGCTCCATATTATTAGAGAGATGAACATCAAGATACTTTTAGCATCAAAGTAACGACAGCAGTAAACCTGAATATGAGCATCTAAACTTGAATCTAATTCCAAAAGTATGAA
The DNA here is from genome assembly GCF_040513095.1 of Pedobacter sp. Lineage (GTDB taxonomy): Bacteria > Bacteroidota > Bacteroidia > Sphingobacteriales > Sphingobacteriaceae > Pedobacter. Next base: position 51,082 of record NZ_JBEVDX010000178.1, read on the forward strand.
ACAGGTAAAAACAGAAATGTCGGAATGGTTCCTAACTCACGATCCATTTACGACTAAACCTTCGCAAACCGAAGCTGATGCAGACAGCCAACGGCTCAACGCAATGTCAATGATGTACAAATATGGTCTCGAGGTGTTCGATGACAAGAATATGTTTGAGCGATGGTTGCGAAATCCCAACCGGGCTCTTGGAGGTAAAATTCCTCTCAATCTTTTAGATACTATGGCCGGTTTAAAGGAGGTGACGGCAATTATCGGTCGTCTGGATCATGGGATATATTCTTAAAGGATGCAGATATACAGGCTGTCGAGACAACCTTACTCAAGGAATTTAAAAGGGGTTGGTTCAAAATTATTCGGAGGAAGATGGAATCATGTTGGTGTACCCTGTATATATGCCGCTGAAAGCAGGGCTCTGGCAATTCTTGAATACGCTGCTAATACTGAAACAGATGAAATTCCCAGGAACTTGAATTTAATAACATATGAAGTTCCCGAGAAAGAGTTCAGGTCTTTCGATATTTCTGAACTGCCTGGTGACTGGCAACATGATCCCAGTCCACAGTCTACCAAAAATTTCGGTGCTAAATTATTCCAGGAAAAGGATTGTCTCGGCATTAGGTTGCCATCTATTATTGTAAATAAAGAATATAATTATCTAATCAACCCGCTATCGGACAAATTACCACTTCTTAAAATTCTGGATGCAAATGATTACAGTTTTGATATTCGAATAAAAAAGTAATATTCATTTTGTCTTAAGAGGCGAATGTGGCAGCTGATGAAAAACTTTAACGGCCCGGCTCATGGGAACCGGACCGTAGGTATTAGAAATGAGAATCTTTATTCGTACCTCAAGGCTTCAATAGGATCAAGCCCCGAAGCCTTCAATGCGGGATAATAGCCGAAAAATATACCGGTAACGGCACAAACCAGGAATGATATTACAATCGAAGATTCAGAAATTACAGTTGGCCAGTTCAGCATCGCAGGGATAATAATCGCTGCAGAAATTCCCAGTACCACACCAATCACTCCGCCGGTAACGCTGATCATCACAGCTTCAATCAGAAACTGAAGCAGGATATCAATACCGCGGGCGCCGATAGACATCCTTAAGCCAATCTCACGCGTTCTTTCGGTCACAGAAACATACATGATATTCATAATCCCGATCCCGCCAATCACCAGTGAAATACTCGCTACGGCAGTCAGCAGGGCGGTCATCATGCTGCTCGTCGAATTCAGCATTGTCATCAGCTCTGCCTGTGTCCTGATCTGGAAATCATTTTGCTCTCCTTCCCTTATTTTATGTGTTACTTTCAGTGCAGCAGTAGATTCATCAACGGCTGCGTCAGAGTCATCTTCTTTCGTTGCGGATGCATAGATCTGATTGAAATAGATTGAGGATAATACCCTCTTCTGAACAGTTGTGTAGGGAGCAATGATAATATCGTCCTGATCCTGTCCAAAATTACTTGTTCCTTTCGGGGTTAGCACACCGATCACCTGCAGGGGGATCTTTCCAAAGCGGATAACTTTACCTAAAGGGCTTTCGCCACCAGGAAATAAGTTGTCCACAACCGTTTTACCCAGCAGACAAACCTTCGCAGAAGACTTCACGTCCTGATCAGAGAAAATAATTCCGTCCTTTACAGTTAGTTTACGGATCTCCAGGTATTCAGGGCTTACACCCTGTATAGTAGTTGGCCAGTTGGCCCCGGCATTGATCGACTGTCCGGAGGATGAAGCCAGCGGAGAGATCATTGCGATATGTGGCGCATTCTTTCTCAGTGCATCCACATCTTTAATGGTCAGCGTTTTAAAACTGCTTCCCATGATCCTGGCGCCCCCTGGTTCATTACTTTGCGGCATGATCGTAATCATGTTGGATCCCATGCTCGATAAGGAGTTGTTGATACTTTGCTTGGAGCCTTCCCCGATAGACATCATCGTGATCACCGAAGCCACCCCTATAATGATGCCCAGCATCGTCAGCAATGCCCGGAGTTTGTTCCGCTGCAGTGCTTTGATTGCCAGAAGTATAAGATTAATGATTTTCATAATAATGTATTCATTAGATTATAATTGTCATGAGCTGCATCCTATTATTGATAACAGATGCAGGTATTTTTTTATGAAATTGTTTAGCGGCCAAACAGTTTGCAGAGCGAAAAAGCAAACTCATGCAGCTTATTTTAATAATCGTCTGATTCCGGCAATGATGCCAATGCCTCTTTTGCAGAACGGCGGTTCACATTTTCTGTATCTTTCTGCACCTTGCCATCGCGCAGCATCACTGTCCGTGTACTGAATCCTGCAATGTCAGGCTCATGCGTTACAAATACAATCGTCTTGCCATTCGCATTCAGGTCCTGCATCAGCGCCATAATCTCATACGAAGTACGCGTGTCCAGGTTACCTGTAGCCTCATCGGCAAGGATCATCACCGGCTCGTTCACCAGCGCCCGGGCGATCGCAACACGCTGTTGCTGACCGCCGGACAACTGATTTGGTGTGTGGTCAAATCGTCCATCCAATTTGACCGCCTGTAATGCCGCAATAGCTCGGTCCCTGCGTTCCTGCGAACTGATCAGGGGATTGTATAATAATGGCAGTTCTACGTTTTCCAACGCTGTTGTACGTGGAAGAAGGTTATATGCCTGGAAGACAAAGCCAATCTTTGTATTCCTCAGCTTCGCCAGTTCATCTTTAGACAGTTCCTTCACATTTACATTATCCAGCATGTAAGTGCCTTCAGTAGGTTTGTCCAGACAGCCCAGCATATTCAGCAGGGTAGTCTTGCCCGAACCACTGCTTCCCATGATGGTTACAAACTCTCCGGCATTCACATCAAACGATACCCCTTTCAAAGCGCGGACCGTTTCGGTGCCCATGATAAATTCACGTTTAACATCTTTTATTTCAAGGATCTTGCTGCTCATCGTCTGTTTCCTCCACCTGGTCTCTTCGGCATAAAAGGGCTGGATGCTGCTCCCGCCGGAGCACCTTTGGCGGTCTGCTCAGAACCTGAGGCAATCACATCACCTGAAGTCAACCCTTCCAGTACCTGCACGTGTGTATTGTCGTTCAGCCCGGTTTTAATCTGTTTCTGCACCAGTTTCTTGCCCTGAACCAGCCATACGAAACTCGGTTCGTTCTTCACTACCTCTGTTTTCTCGCCGCTGGCAGCAGTCACTGTTTTTTTCTGGTCCGATCCTGATCTTGCACCTGTTTTCATGCCTGATTTTTTATCACCCAAACCTTTGATCGGAACAATTTCATATTCCTTGCCCAGGGTAGAATCCGGACGGAATTTCAGGGCCTTCGCCGAGATCAGTAGAGCATCTTTAACCTCTTTTGTGTATATTATAATACTGGCCGTCATTCCCGGCTTCAGCTTCTTATCGTCATTCGGTGCGTCAATGATCGTAGTGTATGTCACCACATTCGACGATATTGCCGGCTGCAAACGTATTTCTTTTACGGTACCATTAAAAGTATCATCTATAAATGCATCCACTGTAAAAGTAGAACGCTGTCCTTTTACCACGTTACCTATATCGGCCTCATCTACTTTTGCTTCCACCTGCATTTTGGTGATGTCCTTTGCAATGGTAAACAGTGTTGGCGTACTGAAACTTGCCGCTACTGTCTGGCCGATACTTACGCTTCTGCCCAGTACCACACCATCGATAGGCGAGTAGATCTTAGTGAAGGAAAGGTTTCTTTCTGCTGATCTTAACTGTGCTTTGGTATTGTTTACATTGGCCTTCGCTACCTGGTACGTATTTTTTGCCAGGTCATATTCGGCCTTGCTGATCGCATCAGTTTTGTAAAGCAACTCCTGACGTTTGAAATTAGCTTCCTGATAGATCACATTACTTTGCGACTGCGCAAGACTTGCTTTGGCCTGGTCTACAGTAGCCTGAAGCAGTATAGGATCCAGTTCAGCCAGCAGCTGTCCTTTTTTTACCGTTGAGTTGAAATCTGCATACATTGCAGACAACGTTCCTGAAACCTGCGTACCTACAGTTACCGTATCTACCGGTTGTATTGTACCTGTAGCAGTTACACTTGTAGAGATCGCACCAGTTTCCGGTTTTTCAGTAGTTACCGTTGCAGGCTGTTCCTTGTTCCGCATGAAGAAATACCATATCAGGCCCAGCACGACCACGATAGTAACAATAATCAAGATAATTTTTTTAGGCTTCATGTTTTATAATTTAATAGGTACTCCAAGGTAAAACTCATAAATTCTCACTGCCAGGGCAGCATTGTATTTTGCTTGTATAAAGCTTTGCAGCGACTGCACGTAAAGGTTTCTCTGCTGATAAAAATCGTAGATGTTCGCCGTTCCGATCCTTAGTTCCTCATTCGAAATCCGGTACAGCTCCTTATTGTAAACCAGGTTTTCGGAGGCCGAAGTGAACTGCGTCTTTGCATTCTGCACCGTGATAAAGGCTTGTTCAGTAGTCAGGGATAGTGTGGTCTTTGCATTCTCCAGGGTATTTCTCGTCTGGTCTATTGCAATCCTCGCTTTTGCCACATTGGTCTTGTTCTGTCTCTTCGTAAAGATTGGTACAGATAAGGTCAGACCCGCCTGCTGATAAAAGTTGTTATCAAACTGTCTGAAAGTATTGTAGGTAGGATCTTTTGCAAAGCTTGTTCCTATGCCAGCGCCCAGGCTAAGGGTAGGCAGGTAACCTGATTTAGCTTTTGTCAGGTCAAGATCGGCAATGCGTACCGCAAGTTCGGCACCTTTGATTTCGGGGCGGTTTTCCAGTGCGTACTTTTGTACCGTTGGCAGGTCTGGCACCGCAGCATCCGAGATCACCGTATCCGGTTTTACCACATCAAATTCTGGTGTCTGTCCTAGCTGCAGCAGTTGTTTCAGCGTAATCTTGTCCTGGCGTTCCGCATTTTCAGCAGCCGTCAGGTTGTAGCGGTCAGTCGCCAGCTGGGCCTCAAACTGGATCACTACCTTTTTTGCAACGGTTCCTGCATCAAATCTGCGTTTCGCCTGTGCAAGCTGCGCAATCGAAGTTTTAACCAGGTCTTTGTTATAAATGATACTTTCCTTGTCCACCAGGATATTCAGATATGCCTGGGTAATCTGTAAGGTAATATCATTTTCACTTACCAGCACATTAAAATTTGCCGATTGTACCGAAAGATCTTTTTGTTTGATATCTGTTTTCAGGTATCCGCCCTGGTAAAGCGTCCAGGCAGAACTTATGCCGTATGATCCGGAAGAGTTGATTGCCGAGGTTGTACCGTTGGTATTCCGGTTGTAGTGGTTATACGACAGGGATCCTGATCCGTACAGGTCCGGCAGCAAAGCCGATTTCGCCAGCAGTTTATCCTGCTCTGCACTTTTCGTGTCCAGCCGCAGGTTCTTCAGCGTGATGTTATTGGTCTTTGCATACTCCAGGCAGGTAGCCAGGTCCCAGACCGGCGGCAGGGATTTTCCTGTGCTGTCCTGGCTAAAACCCCTTAAAGAGGAGCAGCCCAGAAAGAGCAGGAGCATACTTTTAATGGTTAGCTTTAACATATAGTGTGTTTAAAAATCCTTTGTATTTCTCAAAATAGCTGTGTTTAATGCTCAAATCAACAGTTCTTTAAGGGTTTAAAAAAACACAATAGACCGGCCCCGGAAATATAACGACGGGCAACAAAAAGCAACCGACGTAAATATTTGGACATTGAAGAGCGTGTTGATTACCTTGCATGCAGTTATCATGCCTAAATTGGAAAACATGAATCCAGTAAAAAACAGAGCTTACATCACCATATTGCTGCACCTGCTGGTCTGGATGCTTTTTGCATTCATCCTGCTCTTTTACCAGCCTATGAGCTGGAATATATCCCTGCCTTACCAGTTCTGGATCAAACAGAGCGGCGTGCTGATCATGCTCGTTGCAGTGTTTTATCTGAACAGTAATATCTTTGTTCCGCAGTTGCTGATGAAGAACAATAACCTTGGCTTTATCCTGGTGATCCTGGCTATTATCATTGCCATCAGCCCTGTGGTGAATTTGCTGGATGATTCCCTGCGTCTTCCTGAACTGCTGGAAAAGGCCTTCAATGCCGGGGGGATAGTGAGGCCATTCAGAAAAAAAGACCGTCTGGACATTTTCCAGATCATGATGACCCTGATGATTGTAGGGATCAGCACCAGTGTTACGCTAATCCAGAAATGGCAGGCCGATAAACAACTGCGCGAGGAACTTGACAAAGAGAGGATCGGCTCGGAACTTTCCTTTCTCAAAGCACAGATTAACCCACATTTTTTCTTCAACACCCTCAACAACATCTATGCACTTACACATGTGGATGTAGAGAATTCCAGAAGGGCGCTGCATAAATTGTCCAGAATGATGCGCTATCTGCTCTACGATACTCAGGCGGGGATTACACCACTCAGCAAGGAAGTATCATTCATCGTGGATTACCTTGAGCTGATGAAACTGCGTTTAAACGATACTACCAAAGTCTCCTTTGAGGGGCCCCTGGTGGGACAGGATATCAATATTGCACCTATGCTTTTCCTGCCTTATATCGAGAACGCCTTTAAACATGGGGTAAGTTCTGTAGAGCCATCGGTTATCCGCATTGAGCTGAGCCTCGAGGCCAAGGTGCTGGAGCTGAAAGTTGTCAATACGATCTTTAATGAAAATGCCGAGATTGTAGACAGTTATGGTGGCATTGGCCTTAGCAATACCAAAAGACGTCTGGATTTGTTATATCCTGACAAACATACTTTTTCGGCCATGAAGGTCGAGGAAAGCAATGAATTTGTTGTTCATTTAACTTTAGTAATCGATGATCCTGAATTGTATAGCCGTTGATGATGAGCCACTGGCCCTGGGTCTGGTTTGTAGTTTTATAGAGAGTACCCCCTTCCTTCATCTTGCGGGGAGTTTCTCCAGCGGGGTAAAAGCGCTGGAAATGATCCACGGTCAGCAGATCGACCTGATTTTTCTGGACATCCAGATGCCTGATCTTACGGGGCTGCAGCTGGCGCGGATACTTGACCGCCAGCCGGGAAGTGCCGGGCCAAGGGTGATTTTTACTACTGCCTTTAATAATTTCGCACTGGAAGGATATAAGGTGGATGCGCTGGATTACCTGCTTAAGCCTTTCAACTATGAAGAGTTCCTCACCGCTGCCAATAAAGCTATGGCATATGCCGAGTTAATAAAACCTGCTCCTGCGCCGCCAGCGGCTGTTGCACCTGCTGAGGAAGACGACTATATTTTTCTGAAGGTGGAGTACCAGCTGGTGCGCATTGCAACCCGTGATATCTTGTATATTGAGGGACTGAAGGATTATGCAAAAGTATATCTCGAAAGCACCCCCAAGCCTGTATTGTCGCTGATTACGTTAAAGGCCCTTGAACAGAAGTTATCCCAAAAGTCTTTTATGCGGGTTCACCGCTCTTATATCGTATCACTGGATAAGGTGAATTCAGTTACCAAGAACAGCCTTAATATCGGAGAGCTTACCATCACAGTAGGGGAGCAGTACAAGGAGCCTTTTGGTGCTTATCTGAGTAAGTGGATGTAACCAGTTAATGGATAAACCCGCCCCAGATATACCCATCGAATAGTTTGGCCGGGTTTCTTCCAATCACATTGCAATCTTCTATACTGAGATTTTTTGCAAGTGCCATCAGGTTTTTGAGATCACTTTCTGTAGCTGTTTCCTTTACTTCGTAACAAGCCTCTTTGTTAAGGATAAAATCAATCTCTTTACCAGATTTGAGTTGATAATAAGCTATAGATCCCTTGACTTGTAATTGGTTGAAAACTGCAT
>NZ_JBEVDX010000179.1:0-23221 GCF_040513095.1 Pedobacter sp.
CCTTCTCCCCCTTTTACGAGCTGGTAGGCAAACACAATAAAGTTACCCGTTACATGGGCTGAGAATATCTTATCAGCAGCAACGAAAGTGACGGTATCACAATACCCGGCAATGATGGTCAGCAACAGTGTTACAAACCAGATTTTATCCTGTTTCTCTTCCATTTTGTTTCTGTTTTAGGATAAATGCGCCCTTAACATCCAGGCCATGGTTTCATGTGTTTCCATTAATCCGGTTATGTAATCGCTCGTACCCAGATCTTTCAACGGGGAAGCATAGTTGTTTATATTTTCCCTGATATGAATGATAATACTTTCATGATCTGCCAGCAGCATCTTTATATAACCCTGACTATCATTTTGTTCCCGGTCGTCTTCTGATAAATGCGTGAGTTCAAGGAACTGTTTCAGCGACGCCGGTGCAAAATGGCCCAGTTTGCGGATGCGTTCTGCTACCTCATCAATGATTTCCTCGATTTCATTGTACTGCTCCTCAAAGAATTTGTGCTTGTTGTAAAAATCGGGGCCTTCAATATTCCAGTGCGCTTTGCGTGTCTTCGTATACAAGACAAACTCGTCTGCAAGAATTTTGCTGAGTGAATGTGCCACCTCAGCGAGGCGGTCTTTGCTGATACCAATTTTTGCTTCCATGTGAATTTTATTTAAATGTTAATTATTTGATAATGTACGTGTTAGAAATTAAAGTAGGTATTGTATAAATACGCATCTGCTGAATATGTTCCCGCGCCCAGCACCAGTAAAAAGAGCATTGCAAGCGTATACATATAGGGTACATCCCGTACCTCAATATCATCTCTACGGTGTACTACAAAATAGCCGATTGCAGTTACGCCAATAGAGGGCAGCAGGAAAAGTCTGGTACCAAAACCTATAGCCACCAGAACCGGCACTATCGTATCTGAAAATGTGGCAACTAAAGCATTGAGCTTTTCGGGCAGATGCAAGGGATTAGGCACATGTTCTTTCTGCCCGTTCTGTATCCGGAACTTTTTCATTCCGTGTACGCGGAAAAGTTCGAGCATCAGCAAAAACCTGAAAATTAGCACTGCAACATTGTTGATCTGTAATCCCAGATCTGAATACAGCAGGTATTGAATAATCTTTTCCATAATGTGGTGAAAAAACTTTGTGATTAAAAAGCAAAACATGAGCAGCCGAGGGCGCCCCAGAATGCAGTATAATTGTTTATGGGAAGATTACTTCTCCTTACAGCATCATGATTATGCGCATGTACATCGCAGCTGCCTTTGCAGGAATGGATCAGCAATGCAGTCGTTCCCTGCAGGTCAGCCTTGCTATTTCCAATCTGAACCGAATTGACATGGCCGCTGTGATCCGGAGAATAATATCCATTGTAACTTTTAGTTGGCGACCAGTCTGGCAGAATTGGAATCTTAGGTGGAGAAAAAGAGTAGAAATCCCCTTTCGCATATACTATCTTTCCGTCAACGACCGTCAGATCAGCTTCGATGCTTTTGATCTCTTCTTCCGGGACTTCAAAATAATCTTTGTTCAGCACCGCAAGATCTGCCAGCATGCCCACTGCGATATCGCCTTTTTTCTGTTGTTCGTTGGAGAACCAGGCGCTGCCACGGGTATACAATTCAAGTGCTGTTTCCCTGCTGAGCACGGTCTGCTCGTTATAAATTGCAAGTCCCCCTACAGTTTTACCTGCCGTCAGCCAGAACATAGATACCCAGGGATTGTAACTGCTTACCCGGGTGGCGTCAGAGCCTCCGCCTACAGGAACTCCCATTTCCAGCATCTTTTTTACCGGTGGTGTATGTGCTGTGGCTTTTTCTCCATAGCGGTCCCTGAAGTACTCTCCCTGATAGGCCATCCTGCTTTGGATTGCGATACCGCCGCCAAGGGCTTTAACACGTTCGATATTTCTTTCGTCTATAGTTTCTGCATGGTCAAAAATCCAGGGCAGGCCTGCAAAAGGAATATCCAGGTTTACCTTTTCAAATACCTCCAGGAATCTGGTGATGCTTTCATTGTAGGTTGCATGCAGCCTGAAGGGCCATCTTTTTTCTACCAGTAGCCTTACTACTCTTTCCAGATCGGCTTCCATGTTTTCAGGGAGATCTGGTCTAGGCTGCCGGAAATCTTCAAAATCAGCTGCCGAGAACACCAGCATTTCGCCTGCTCCGTTGTGGCGGTACATATCATCTCCCTGGTACAGATCTACCGAAGCTGTCCAGGTTTTAAAATCTTCCAGTTCTTCCTTTGGCTTCTGTGTAAACAGGTTGTAGGCAATCCTCACCGTCAGTTGTTTCTGGTCGTTCAGTTCGTTAACCACCTTGTAATCGTCAGGAAAGTTCTGGAAACCTCCACCTGCATCAATTACGCTGGTAATGCCGAATCGGTTCAGTTCCGCCATGAAATGCCTGGTAGAATTTACCTGGTGCTCCAGTGAAAGTTTCGGCCCTTTGGCCAATGTAGAATACAGGATCATGGCATTTGGACTGGCAATGATCAAACCCGTAGGTTCTCCTGAGGCATCCCTTTGAATTTCGCCACCCGGAGGCGCCGGCGTATCTTTGGTATAGCCAACTGCTCTCAATGCCGCCCTGTTCATAAATGCCCTGTCATACAGATGCAGAATAAACACCGGGGTATCCGGGGCTATTGCATTAATTTCTTCCAGTGTTGGCATCCGTCTTTCTGCAAACTGGAATTCCGACCAGCCACCCACTACCCTTACCCATTGTGGCGAAGGCGTAACATCTACCTGTTCTTTCAGCATCCTCAGCGCGTCAGCCAGCGAGGGCACTCCGTCCCAGCGGAGTTCCAGGTTGAAGTTTAAACCGCCCCGGATCAGGTGGATATGCGAGTCGTTTATGCCCGGCACTACACGCCTTTTCTGCAGGTCCACTATTTTTGTTGATGTACCTGAAAAGGCCATAATTTGCCCATCGGTTCCTACTGCTACAAATTTTCCGTCTTTGATAGCTACCGCCGTTACCTGTTCTTTCTGTCTGCCAATGGTATGTATCTTGCCATTGAACAAAATCATATCTGCCGTCATATTTATGCGTTTAAATCAATCAGATGATTAGTTTTTGATTGCAAACAGTGCTTCCTGAATTCCTTCACCAGCTACTGTAAAAAACGAAGGACCTGCAAGGAGGATCACTTTAGTCATAGGTTTAAAGCTTGCCATCTGTTTATCCTTTAGCCAAACCTGTGTGCGGTAAGCCTGGAAGATACCCTTAACTACATTACCTGCAACAAGTGCTGTCGGAGAGTCTATTCCGGCATCTTTTAAATCACTCGCAAATGAAAAGTTGCTTACGCCGAGATTGAGTGCTTCCCTCATGGCCACACTGCCAATACCTGTCATCAGCTCAGGTGTGAACTTATTCCTGTCGCCCAAACCTATCAGGAGCAGGCGTTTACCTCCGATCGTTCCTTTAGGCGGACTGATCAGGATAGTTTCAAAAGCATGTCCAGAGAATTTTCCGCTTTTGCGTATCTCAGTGACCAGGCCTTTCATATCGTGATCCAGATGGACCAACCCGTTCAGTGCCGGCGGCAATGCCGGAGGCGAATTGAAGATATCCCCCTCGGTATACTCGAAGAGACAGGCAATTTGAAGATCGCTTACCTGAGCGCTTGGGCCCTGCACAACGCCTTCCACTGCTATTCCATCTACGGTTCCCCAAACTTTTGAGGTGCCTATGGCCGTTGTTGCCTGTCCGAATACTGTATTTGCGGAAAGGATCACCGACAGTGTAAGTACAGCTGCAAACAGCTGTTTGCCGGCAGATGTAATTCGTTTAGTTTTGTTTGTTTCCATGTGATTATGTTTAAAATTTAAATGAGACTTGCAGATTAAAAAACTTTGAATCTGCAGTCTCAGGAACGATATCCTTGATAAAATCTCCTACTTTAAAATACTGGGCGCCACAGCTGACAGACAAATAGTTATTAAACCTGTAATCAGCACTGAGCAGATAGGTTGTCCCGATAAAACGCTGATCATATCCTGATCCTTCTGTATTAAAATTACCGCTTGGCCTGTATATCCCATCGTCCGCTGAGTAACGCCAGTTGAACACTACATCCGTCTGCACAGAAAGCTTATCTGTCAACGTGAGCACCAGATAGGGATGCAGATCAATCAGGTTGGATGGCCCTATCAGTGGGTTGAACCCAAAATATCCCCCTTTAGGATACAAGGGATTGAAAGTCTGCAGGTTTCCGTCCCCCGCTTTTTTGTCGCCCGAGATGTAATCGTTTCTGAGGTTTACTGATGGTTTGAATTTTAGGTCTTCAAAACTGTAGCCCAGATCTATGGCCGATGTCCACGCACTGATATTTCCTGCTCCAAACTTTCCGAACTGATAGGCCGCTTCAAGATTGTAAATAAACCCTCCGCCGCTTTTCCAGTAACGCGTAGCGATGGTATGCCTCATTTCTTTAGCTGTACCCTCTTCAAATGTTGCCTGATCACGCCTGATACCTAAATAGTAGAAATCAAAATTTCCGCCACCGGCGACAATCAGGTTGGAATAAGCCCCCCATAAATTGGCCTGATGACTTGCTACATTATCGAACACTCCCGGATTTACCTCATCGGCAGAAAGCACAAAGGCATCAAGGGAGAACTTTGCTGATGTATACATAATTTTTCCTCCTGTAAAATACTGGCGGGCAGTAGTACCTTCCCTTACAGAGATCAGCCTGCCCGAGCCGTAGTTGATTTCCTGGCGCCCTAACCTTACTGACAGCTGATCTTTTGTGTTCTTCAATATCCGGTACTCTGCAAAGAGGTTCTGCACATTGAGCTGATCTTCATCTACCGGAGCAGGTCCATATTTACTGCCACTTTCCAGTGCGCTGTTGAGTTGTGCAAAAAACCTGAGTTTGTCGCCCATATGCAGATCTGTATATAAAACATAGCGCTGCAATACCGATTTGTTATACCCCTGATTTTTGATCCAGTCTTCGTTTATCTTACCGCCATATTCAGCACGCACCTCTCCGCCAAAACTGAAATATGTCTTTTGATCTTTTGTCAGGGGCAGAAACTTTATACTGCGATAAAAATTCCGGTCAGAATCTCTCAGGTTACTGTAATCTTCATCGTATCGCATCAGCTTTATGCCTTGTGCCGAAAGGTCTGCTGCAAAAAAGAACAGGTTTACCATCATCCCCAAAAAGGAGAGTTTTATCCTCATTTTTTGTTCTTAACCTTAATGTTTTAACATATGGTGTGCGTAATGGATGCCAAGGCCGTATCCGGCACCGTATTTTTTCATCAGGTCAGTTACAGGAATATATGTTTCCGTTCTTGCCCAATCGCGCTGAAGTTCCAGTAAATACTGCACTGAAGTCACAGGTTTTACACCTGCATGTACCATTCTCTGGATAGCACGTTCATGTGCTTCTGTACTTACATCGCCACAGGCATCAGTGATAACGAAAACATCAAATCCTTCAGACATTGCCGATAATGCCGGTCCTACAATACAAACACCTGTCCATAGTCCTGCAAGTACCAGTTTTTGTTTACCAGTAGCGGTGATCGCCCTGTAGGCAGGTTCGTCTTCCCAGGTATTCATTGAAGTTCTGTCGATATAACCTGAACTTGCCTGAGGATAGAATTCCTCCAGTTCCGGAAAAACCGGGCCTGAAAATGATTCTTCTGCCACTGTAGTTACAATGGTTGGAACGTTAAAGATTTTGGAAGCTCCGGCAACAATGGCCACATTCGTGCGGAGTTCATTAATAGAGATACTTTTAGTGGCAAAAGCCATTTGTCCTTCAAAATCAATCAGAACTAAAGTGTGGTTTTCAGGCGAAAGAAGATTCGGTGATGGTTTCATAATGATAACTTTATTGTTTCCCTCCAGTATCCAAGAAGCAGACCATAATATAATTATCTTAAAATAAGAGAGTTATGAAAATTAAACACAAAAAATCCTACGGCATATCGCCGATTTACGAACAGCCAACCAGCGGATAAATTAAATAAAGCCTGAAGGGGCTTAAAGAATTTCGTAAATTCACGACATGTCGTTATTCATAAAAAACACAGTATATCGCAAGAGTCTGGTAATAAATCAATTATACACTGGTGCTTTTATTGATGCATAGCTGTAGGCGGAAACCTGCTGAGATCTGTTCCCTGAGTGATATATAAATATAGATGATGAAAGAGAAAATCTTAATTGTAGAAGATGAATTTATTGTAGCAAATGATCTGCGGATTATGCTTGAAAAAGCGGGCTACGCCGTCTGCGGGATAGCTCCCTCTGTAGTTAAAGCCCTGGACCTGATTTCGGCCAAGCAGCCCGACTGGGTTTTGCTGGATATCTTTTTACAGGGAGATAAAACCGGGATTGAACTGGCGGCACAACTGACGGAGATGAATATTCCCTTCATCTACATTTCCGCAAATACTAATCAGGCAACTTTAGAAGCAGCAAAGGCTACCCTGCCCTATGGCTTTATGGTAAAACCTTTCAGGGAGAAAGACCTGTTAGTAATGCTGGATATCGCCCGTTACCGACATGAACAGCATCAGAAATACCAGCATACCGAAGAACCGGCAGCAAAAACACAGATTGCAGAGATAGTGCAGAAAAAAGAGCCGTTCCACATCAGGCTCAAAGAAACCGGTGCAGTGCTCAATACAATGATACCTTATGATTTCCTGTGGATTTCCAGGGCAAATCAAAAAGCAGGCAGCAGGGATATTGGCGTGTTCAGAACAGCTCACAACCAATACAAAATATTTAATATCGAGGAACTCCTGGAAATGATGTGTGTCTCCCAGCGGGATTTCAAAGCCTGGAGCAGCACTGCAATTTTAAACGGCAGCAGTCCTGTGATCAGCGGTTATGAGTTCAAAAAGCTTAAAATGGAAAACATCCTGATTAAGTGCATTGCTGATCATTTTAAGCTGGAATCCCTGCTGATCACCGAGGCAGAGCGTGAGGAAGAGATCTTTCAGTTTGTTTTCTTCAGCAGTTCTGCAGGATTGTATAGCAGCACGCACAGCGGTATTGCAGACCGCTCTTCAAAGGATTTCAGCCTGATTCTGGATATGATTTCGGACAGAAAAGATGACTCTTCAGAAAAACATCCTTCTGTACCGAAAGAGAAGTCTGCTCCTGTAACCACTGAAAAAGTAATCCATAAGACCGAAAATACCAAAGCAAGGTCAAGCGAATTTAATGGGATCATCGGCGACAGTAAATTGCTGCATGCTGTTTTCAAAAAGATTGAACTTGTTGCACCAGATGATACCTCCGTGCTTATCCTGGGCGAAAGTGGCACTGGAAAAGAACGGATTGCCCATGCAATACATAAGCTTTCACCCAGAAAATCCAGAACAATGGTTACCGTCAATTGTGCCGCGCTTCCCTTAACGCTGATTGAATCTGAACTTTTCGGCCATGAGAAAGGGGCATTCACCGGAGCCAATGAAAAGCGCATAGGTAAGTTTGAACAGGCTGATGGCGGCTCCATTTTCCTTGATGAAATCGGCGAACTTCCACTGGAGGCGCAGGCTAAATTACTAAGGGTTTTGCAGGAGAAGGAAATTGAGCGCATCGGTGGTAATTATACAAAAAAAATTAACGTCAGGATCATCACCGCTACCAACAGAAACCTGGAGAAAGAAGTAGCTGAAGGCAGGTTCAGACTGGATCTGTATTACAGGCTGAATGTTTTTCCTGTAGAGCTTCCGGCACTTCGGGAGCGTAAGGAAGACATTCCAATGCTGGTGCAGCATTTTATCAATAAATACAGCAGGGGTTCCTCTGAAAACATTACAGCTATTTCGCCGCAGGCCCTGAAAGAACTGAATAACTATGATTGGCCTGGAAATATCCGTGAGCTGGAACACCTGATTGAAAGAAGTATGGTGATGACTGAAGGTGATACTATTTCTGCGGTGGAGCTACCTTTGGTTCATCATTTGCCTGAGCATACTTCTGGCGAAAGTTCGAGGGTAAAAACACTGGAAGAGATGGAAAGAGACCATATCCTTAGCATTTTGAAGATCTGCAAGGGAAAGATCTTCGGCGCCGGCGGTGCAGCTGAAATTTTGAATATTCCTTCTACCACACTGAACTCCAAGATTAAAAAACTTGGGATCAGGTATGAATTTGAGAAATAATCCCTGTTATGCCGGAGTATTGACAATCATAAAATATAAAACCGGCACAAAAATCACTACTGCAATGATCATTGGTTTTCTTGTAATAACTGGTAGGCTGTGCGCAAGGCCCCATCAATATGCTTATCTATAATATCAATATAAAAAAGCAATTCGTCATCTGTTTTTTTTGAAAGTTTTTCCCTGAGAGCACCCATTGTGATTTCTGATTATGCGGCTAATTTATACTTTTCATTATAAAGATAACATTAAGATAAATTACCAGATGGTACTTAGCGTTAATAATCCGATACCAATCATCATTATCCGATGCAGAAACAGAACTTTAACAACTATATTTGTAAGCATAAAATGTTTATTATATGAAAAAATATACCTTATTATTTCTTGTACTGCTCTCTATTTCAGGCTATGCCCAGAACACGATTAATAACTACAAATATGTGATCGTACCTGAGAAATATAGTTTTCTGAAACAGACTGATCAGTATAAGTTAAATACACTAACGAAGGCGCTGCTTCAAGACAAAGGTTTTACAGCTTATTTCGATAATTCTGATTTACCAAATGAAATTGCCAATAACAAATGTGGCGCCCTTACGGTTGATGTACTGGAAAAAAACAGCATGTTCAGCACTAACCTTACGATTGTGTTGAAAGACTGTTATGGTAAGACCGTGCTTGAATCAAAACAGGGTAAAAGCAGGGAAAAAGAATTCGCTGTATCTTACAACCTTGCCTTAAGAGACGCATTCACTTCGATCAGCGATACTCCGTACTCCTATCAAGCTGCAGCAGATGCTCAGAACAAACCGGCAGTAGCAACTACTACCACTGCAAGCGCTCCTGCTTCAGCAACTACAACAAGCGTTCCGGTTTCGGCAAATGTGCCGGTACAATCAGCTCCTGTTTCATCTGGTTTGCCCGCTACTGCCTCGGCGGCTGTTCCAGCTGGTACTGTAGCTGCTGCAAATGCGCAACCTGCTGCCAATGCCACTAAGAGCGCTGTGGCAGCAGAAAGCAAACTTGCTCCCGGAACATTGTATGCGCAGCCTACCAGTACTGGCTATCAGTTAATTGATACTGCTCCAAAAATCATTCTCAGCCTGTATAAAACTTCAGTTGAGAATTATTTTATTGCCGGCAACGGAACAGCCAACGGCATCGTCTTTAAAAAAGGTGACAACTGGGTTTTTGAATATTACAACAATGGGCAGCTGGAGTCACAAAAGCTGCTGATTAAATTTTAACTGTCGCAATTGCCCCTTTTTTTGTCGTGCTTGCACCCGATAAATCTTCGGAAAGCATTGTATGTTTGTTTTAGAAACCAAATCTGAAACAAACATACACCTGCTATGGAAAAATTAAACAATGCTATCTACCCATGCCTGATCCTCAAAGGCAAGGTAGCAGAAGCAACAGATTTTTACATCGATACTTTTGGTGATGGAAAAGTCATACAGACCAACCCCGTTGTCACATTCATAGCATTAAGCGGGCAGAACTTCATGCTGCTGAATGATGGTACAGCCTCAGTACCAAATGCCACATTTTCTTTTATGGTCGTCAGTGAAAATCCCGAAGAAACGGAACAATACTGGAATAAGCTGATCGAAGGCGGGAAGGATTTGATGCCCCTTGACAGTTATGAATGGAGCGTAAAATATGGCTGGGTACAGGATAAATATGGCATTTCCTGGCAATTGTTTACCGGCCCGAAAAATGCATTGTCCCAAAAGTTTTCTCCCTCACTGATGTTCACCGGAGACAATGCCGGCAAAGCAGCCGAAGCGCTTCAGTTTTACACCAGCCTCTTCCCCCAATCTTCTGTTGAAGGCGTCTGGGAATATTCGGGCGATGATGGGGATACCAAAGGTCTGATCAAACATGCCCAGTTCAGTATTAACGGACTGATTGCAACAGTTATGGATAGTTCAGCAGCGCATAATGCAGAATTTAATGAAGCTGTATCTTTGGTTGTCAATTGCGACACGCAGGAAGAGATAGACAAATACTGGGAGCAGCTGACAGCAGATGGTGGCCAGGAAGTGATGTGCGGATGGCTGAGGGATAAATATGGCCTTAGCTGGCAGATTGTACCAAAGATTATTGGCGAGCTTGTTACTGACCCTGAGCGCGGCCCGCGGGTATTAAATGAAGTAATGAAAATGAAGAAGCTGATTATCGCAGATTTAGTCAATGCTTAAATCAATTTTTTGCTCAAAACAATACTTCCGAGAATCCCTGCAATTACTGAACCGATCAGGATCCCGTACTTCGCCTGATCAGCAAACAGCGCCTCATTAAATGCAAGTCCGCTGATAAACAATGACATTGTAAAACCGATACCACCAAGCAGTGCTACCCCGAACATATGTTTCCAGGTAGCACCGGAGGGAAGGCTGCCAAGTCCAAACCTGACCATGATCCAGGTAAAAAGGAATATCCCCAGGCATTTTCCAAGAACGAGTCCTGCGGTGACACCAATAGAAACGGGATTAACTACTGTATCCAGGAAATCTGCGCCTATGCTGATGCCGGAATTTGCAAGCGCGAAGACTGGCATAATCAGGAAGGCTACCCATGGATGCAGGCCATGCTCCATTTTCTGCAGGAGAGTGCCTGATGGAATAGTGAAAGCTACAACCACTCCGGCCAGCGTGGCATGGACTCCCGACAGGAAAAAACATAGCCAAACGGCAATACCTATAAGCAGATAAAAGCCAATGGATCTGATACCAAATCTGTTCCCTGCAATCAGCATCAGCACAAAAATCCCGGCAAAGCCCAATGGAATGAGTGACAGTCCCTGAGTATAAAAAAATGCAATAACCAGCACAGCACCCAGATCGTCTGCTACAGCCAAAGCTGATAGAAATACTTTTACAGAAGATGGTATATGTTTGCCAGCCATAGCTAACAGGGCAAGTGCAAAAGCAATATCAGTAGCCATGGGTATCCCCCATCCGTGTTCAGCCGTCGTACCCCTGTTGACCATAAAATAAATCAGTGCGGGCACGATCATTCCCCCCATTGCTGCCATCATAGGCAACAGGGCTTTACTTACAGACGAAAGCTCCCCCTCCAGAAACTCCCTTTTCAGCTCCAGGCCAATAACGAAAAAGAAGATAGCCATCAGTGCATCGTTGATCCAGATGTGCAGTGGTTCGTTCAGTTTCCAGACACCCCAACCAAGCGCAAACTTCGTCTCCCATAAATCATGATAGGAGGCATAGAAAGAAGAATTTGCCCATAAAATTGCAAGCACCACACTCAGCAGCAGGATTATCCCACTGCTGTATTCCAGCTGAATAAAACGGCTGAAGGGTGAAACTAATGTTTTAAGGGCAGTTCTATCGGTCATACCGCCCAATATAATCGTTTTTAAGCAATTGATTTTCCTTTAATCAGGCTTTTCATTGTTGTATATTTTCAATACCTCGTCAGAAGAAAGCGCTTTATTATAATACCTGATGTCATCCAGTGAGCCCTTGAAAAATGCGGCATTAGAAAAATAAAAGGGACTTGTGCTATCTGTATAATTCAGTATTCCTTTTGGAAGAATCTGTCCGATCGCCAGGTTAACCGGCGTAGCCAGCCGAAACGCTGTTCCTGCCGCACTTTCAGACTTAACCTGTACCCCATCCACGTAGAATGTGATGGAGCCATTTCCTGCCGTAACTACAGCATGATGCCATGCACCGTTGACCATCTTGCCCGGATTACTATCCCTGTCATAAGTTGCAGTACCAGTTTTAAGTGTCAGGAACAGGAAGTTATCTGTTTGCAACTGGAACTTAAACCCATTCCATTTATTGAGTGACATGATGTAGTTATCGCCATAAGATTCTTTGGGATTGATCCAGAGGCTCAAACTTAAGATTTCAGGATTCAGCGTGGTCGCATAGGGCACTTCTATATAAGCACCATTAGCAAATTCATACGCGCTTCCTGCCGTTCCGAACCTGTCAGTGGTCAGCACAGGTAATACACCCCCATCAGAGTGACTTGCCGCATTCCCTATGATACCCGACATCAATTGTCCGTCGTGATGATTTGCAGTAGCATCCAGTGCATTCCCGTTGAACAGCCATTTTGCTACTAAGTTTTCGGGTGCTACCTCTGCGATTTTTCTGCCGCTGAATTCTACCACTGCCCTGCGTAAATTGGCAAAAGCGTTGTTCACTTCGGCCTGGGTATGTTCGCCAGTAATTACCTGAGCAGCCAGATCTACCGTCTTTTTGAGTGTAGTGCGCGCCTGTTTTGGGTATTGCCCCAGGTCGTGTCCCTCGGTACTCTGGTTGTAAACCTGGCTGACAGAATCAGTCAGTTGCTGCAGACTTGCCTTGTTAGCCGTATAATCCGGCTTTGCCTCCTCATCCTTACAGGATGAAACCATTACTGCAGCAAGCACCGAGGCAAATATTAAAGTATTATATTTTTTAAAGTTCATGATCAGATGGCATTAAATTGCTGAAATTAATTCCCGTTTGCATTTAATTCCGTTTGCGGAACCGGGAAGAATTGGTTCGTTGTATAATTAAAATTAGGTGCCGCAGGACGAATTGCATTTTCGGCATAAGCCTGTCCATAACGGATCACATCGAGGAAGCGCTGAAATTCCAGTGCAAGTTCTGAACGGCGCTCGCGACGAATGGCAGTCCGGAGGAGGCTCTGGTCAGTAGTAGTGACAGCTGGCAGCAACCCTGCAGGAGCAGTACCTGTAAAGTTTTTGCGGGCCCTCTCACGGATTTTATTTAGTGGAACCAACGCAGCAGCAGATTGCCCTCCTTCGTTGAGTGCTTCTGCTTTGATCAGCAATATATCTGCAAAGCGGATGGCCTCATAGTTCAGGTTGCCATCGTTTTTTGTAGTTGATGGTACTTCACTCAGTGGCTGAACATGTTTTTTAGATAAGTAACCGGTCGTAGACCAGGCAGTCTGAAATGCACTGTCATAATAAGGCTGTCCAGCGCGGGCAACAGTAAGATCCAGACGCGGATCGTTGCTCTCGAAATTATCCACGAGGCTCTGTGTAGGATAATATACCCCTGCCCCGTTTAATGATCTCGGTGCAAATAAGTAGTTCAGTGCATTGCCCTGCAGGGGTTGCGCCCCGCGGGTATGCCATACCGAGAAAACCACTTCGTTATTTGTTTTTGCCGATGCACTAAAGTTATCAATGAACTTGTCAGTCAGTGAATAACCCAATGCTTCCACCTGTGTTGCGAAAGCAGCAGCTTCTGTATATTTTTTCTGGAACAACGATGCCTTGGCAAGTAAAGCCAGTGCAGCACCTTTAGTAGCCCTGCCGATATCTGTAGTAGCAGTCCACTTCTCAGGTAAACCTGTACTCGCTTCTGTAAGATCTTTCTCAATCTGCGCATATACCTGTGCCTGAGTAGATGCCGCAACAGCTCCGTCAGCCAAGGTAGTAACTTTTAAACGCAGTGGGATATTGCCATAGAAATTTGTGAGCAAAAAGTAATAATATGCCCTCAGAAATTTCACCTGTGCCAGCGCCTGCGTTTTTACAGTTTCTGATACATTAGTATTCTCAGCGGTGAGGCCATCAGTAACTACATTACAGCGGTTTATTCCATTGTAATAGCGGGACCATAAGGCCTGTACAGCTGCATTTGCCGGAAGGATATTGAACAGATCAACATTAGTATAATCAGCCTGTTCACCTGCATTTCCGCCAATAACCACATCATCAGAGGCTACGTCGCCCAGTACCCAGAGCGGATTGGCAGCTCCATCCGTAAAAGTTAGAGGGATATAAGCAGCGTTAACTGCAGTAATAGCCGTTGCATCGGTACTGAAAAGATCTTCGTCTGAATAGTAACCCAGTGCAGGCTGATCCAGGAATTTCTTACAGCCCGAACCCAGCAGCAACAATACAAAAAGCGGAAGTATATATAATTTATTCATGGAGTTAAAAGTTTACATTAAGGCCTACGGTGTAAATTCTGGCCGATGGGTAAGTACCCCAATCGATTCCAACTGCTCTTACGCCGTCTCCCTGGCCGTTACTGCTGGTATAGATTTCCGGGTCAAGTCCCGTATATTTGGTAAAAGTAAGCAGATTCTGGCCGCTGACATAAACACGCATAGATGCAATTTTCAAATTCGCTAACATTTTTGGCGTAAAACTGTATCCGATCTGTGCATTTTTCAGGCGCAGGTATGAACCGCTTTCCAGGAAACGTGTGGATGGCCTGGTATTATTGGTAGAAGATGCAGAGCTCCAGGTTAAACGTGGAAATTGATTGGTACTTCCTTCACCGGTCCAGCTGCCTGTGGCCACTCTTTCGGTGATGTTAAATGCCCTGTAAAAACCTTCTGTGTCCCTTGCGATCTGGTTATATAACTTATTGCCATATGCGCCCTGGAAGAATAGGCTGATGTCAAAACTCTTGTACTTAACGTTACCTGTAAAACCATAAGTAAGTTTTGGAATAGGGCTTCCGGCAATTTCGCGGTCATTCTCGTTAATCACACCATCACCATTGGTATCCTTAAACTTCACATCTCCTGGCTGGATTCCCGCTCCCTGGTAAGCATGCGTAAAGATGTCTTTTTCATTCTGGAATATCCCTTCCATCGGAATCAGGTAGAAAGCGCCAATAGGTTGTCCTACTGTAGTGAGGGTAGCATTATATTCGGTTCCGATACGTCCGCCATAGATTGGCGAGCCAGCAAGTGAAAGCACTTTATTTTTCAGCGTAGCCAGGTTTCCGGATGCATCAAAACTCCAGTCGTCCGATAACGTTCTGCGGTATGAAATCTGCAGCTCAAATCCCTGATTTCTAACTTTTCCTGCATTAATATAAGGACTTGATCCCCCACCCGCACTCGGTGCCAGTGGATTGGCAAACAGGATATCAGAATTATCGCGGATAAAATAATCTGCACTTAACTGAAGATTATTATCAAAAAATCCGGCGTCAAGTCCGAAGTTCGTCTGTGTACTGGTTTCCCAGGTAATATCACTGTTTCCTCTCGAGGTCAGGGAATTCCCAATCTGTGGTGTTCCGCCGAAAGGGTAAAAACCTACAAAGGAATTCAGCGTGGTATAAGCATAATTGCTGATCTCCTGGTTGCCTGTCTGTCCGATACTCGCACGAAGTTTCAGCATTGAAAGTTTTTCAAAACCTTTCAGGAAATCTTCCTGATCTAATCTCCATCCCACAGATCCTGCGTAGAAGTTACCATATCTGTTATCAGGGCTTAACCTGGACGATCCGTCACGGCGAACTGTAAAGCTGGCAAGGTACTTATCAGCATACTGGTAATCGGCACGGCCGAATAAAGAAAAGAGTGCCCAGCGGGATTCATTCTCCCCGTTTTGCTGTACGCCAATTCCGTTATCCAGGTACTGAAAGTTGGGCGACTGGTTAGGAAAAATCGATCTTGAAGCGGATAACCCATTGGTGCGGCTTTTGATCGCCTCGCTTCCTGCCAGCAGATTCAGGGTCTGATTTTTGTCCAGTTTAATATTATACGTCAGTGTGTTGGTCCAGTTATAATCAAACTGGTTGGCGTTGGAACGTGCCAGACTTCCCGGCGAGTTTAATGAACGGTCGCTTCCCCAGATGGCGAAGAACTGTTTAAAGTCGGTAATCACCAGGTTGCCGCCAAAGGTGGTCCGCAGCTTTAACCCTTTAGCGATATTGGCTTCAGCAAATATGCTACCGAGTACGCTGTAGGCATTGTAACTCCTGTCAAAATTATCAGCATAGCCAACCGGGTTTAAGCCGTCCCCAAAAAACGCGGAGTTTTCAGGAAGGTCTACATAGTCGCCATTGCTTTTGAAAACGGGCGTTGCAGGAGTACGGAATAAGGCATAACGCATTACGCTGGCCCCCTGGTTTCCATCTCCAAAACCATCTCCCGACGCTCCTACCTGTTTGGTTTTTGCATAGGAAAGATTGAGGTTAAGCCCTGTGGAAAATACTTTAGATAGTGTGCTGTTAACCGCTGTCCGTAAATTGAAGCGGTCATATGCACTGTTTTTGATCAGTCCATCCTGTTTGTAGTAATTTGCCGAAACAAGGTAATTTCCTGTTTCATTTCCACCATTTACTGAAAAGTTCGTATTGTTGACCAATGCCGGTTTCAGCACTTCCTTCTGCCAGTTCACATCAGGCAGCCCTGCTGCGAGGCTTGCAGGGATCTGTGTTCTTCCATCATTGGCCGCAGCTGTATTGAAAGCATTAACATATTGCTGTGTATTGGCCATTTTGATCAGATCTCCATGTACCTGTACACCTGTATACTGACTCAGATTGAAACGTGCCTTGCCCGATTGTCCTTTTTTGGTAGTAACCACAACAACTCCGTTTGATGCCCTTGCCCCATAAATGGAAGCTGAAGATGCATCTTTCAGGATATTGATACTTTCGATGTCCGAGGGTGAGATCTGATTGATCCCAGAGGGCGTAGGTACACCGTCGATCACATATAATGGATTGTTATTATTGATTGTACCGATACCGCGGATCCGTACTGCTATACCTTCGCCCGGAGCTCCTGTACCTTGCGTTACAGAAACACCTGCGGCCTTCCCCTGCAGTACCTGATCTACACCACCAACAGGCATATGATCAATATCTGAAGGTTTGATTATAGAGACTGCGCCAGTAAGGTCTTTTTTCTGCTGACTGGAATACCCGGTAATTACTACTTCATCGAGTGCCTTGCTTGACGGGACAAGTGTGACTGTAATGTTTGACTGCGCACCCGGACGGATGATCTTCGTTGTATATCCTACATAAAGAACCTCGATAGCACTTGCAGGGCTTGGAAGACGAATGCTGAACTGGCCTTTAGGATCTGTCAGCACCTTAGTTGTTTGACCCCGGACCTGCACTACGGCACCAGGAACAGGTAATCCTTTTTCATCTTTTACTATTCCCTTTACCATTCCCTGTCTTGCAGTATCGGCAGGATTTGTAGTATTTGGCGGTATAGAATTCTGAGGCGATACTGGTTTCTTCAGGGTATCAGTTTGTATTTGCCGGCGCTTGAGGGTGTCGGGTATTTCCTGTGCCTGCGCTGCGAAAACCAGAAAGGGCATGGCCAGAAAAATGTACTTCTTTGGTAGCAATAACTTCATATATTTGATTAGAGGGAGTACTGGTAATTTAAATAATACAATATAACGTGGAAAATGTTTGAACATTTCACCTCTTGTTTGTTATTTTGTGTTGACTCAGGAAAGTGCAGCACAGATCTTCAGGGATAGATTCGCCCTGAAACCTGAACCAATGCGATTTTCGGAATGATTTAAATTGCAGGCAGAATGCTGTTAAGGATTGCTGCAAGTTGATGCAGATCATTTTCTGTATGTGCCGCATTGATCACAATACGGTTTAATTTCTGCCCTGCTGGATCGGGATAAGAAAAAGAGGAAATCAGTATTCCCTGCTCATAGAAATCTGGTTCATTCACAGATTTGGGCAAGATAAAAACAGGGAAACCATCCACATTGGCGATCCCTTTAAGCTCCTGAACTGCGGATTTGAACAGGCTCATATTATGCTTAAGTTTTTTAAGCTGCCGTTCATAAATATGTTGTCCATTTACAAATGCGTATATCTGTGCGGGAGAGATGGGTGTTACTCCTGTATATTCGGGCAGTGATCTGAAGAATTTCGCCCTCTCTTTACTGCAGCTTACTGCACCCCCGGCGACACCATATGCCTTTGCCAGAGAATAGCTGAGCAAATATTCCAGATTTTTATTTGAGGGCAAAGCGGTACTTATGCCTTTACCGAGGTCCCCCAGGATGCCAATTCCATGAGAATCATCAATCACTATCACCGCCGGGTTACCCAGATTTCTCAAAAAGCTGAAATCGTTTACAACTGCTGTAAGCGGACTTACCGCATCCGCAGCCAGCACCAGGGGAACTGTGCTTTTGGGCATATAGGCTTTGACCAGCCACTCAGTCCAGTCCTTAAAATTGTTGCAGCCAGATCTGTGCTGCAGAATTGCAGGATGAGAACCCGGGGCATTATGGACAGTACTGTCAAAATATGAGGTTGACATCCGCCCTGCCGCATACCCTGAAGGCATCAGCACTGTATCCTCACTACCGGTAATCCTGGAAAGCAGGGCTTCACATTCTTCATAGAGTGAAAGTCTGGTATTGGAGATCCTCGAAGAAGGAAATACCCAGCCATACTTCGCTGCGCCCGCAAGGATAAGTTCATCAAACTCCGCATCACCGTTAATACCCAGGTAATTGTAACCGGAGAAAAACAGAAACTCCTGCCCTCTTACCGTACAGGTTCTGCCGGGTTTTCCATCCAGATATAAATTGCCCGCCTCATCCATTAGCTATTGCTTCTTTTATCAGTTATCAGACAGTGATATGTTCAAGTTTATCCAGATAAGCCTGGTCAACATCTGCACCGATGCCGGGAAGGTCTGTAATTTCCAGTTCCATACCGTTGTATCTGAAGCCATCAATAACCGGGTCTGCGAGTTGTCCCAGCAGGGCGGTATCGAGGTCGAAGAACCTTATATTTGAATGAGCCATTGCAAAATGCACATTTGCGGTTAAGGCCAGCCGGCTCTCCAGCATGCTACCCAGCATGCAGGTAAGCCCATTTTGCTCAGCTACCTTGCTGATCAGTCCCGCTTCATGGATCCCGCCGCTCTTTGCGAACTTAATGTTAATATATTTGGAGGCTTTGTTCCTGATGATACGTTCTGCATCCCTGTGGGTATAAACACTTTCGTCGGCCATGATGGGAATGGGCGATAACCTGCACAATTCCGGCAGCAGTTCATCATTGAAGGTACGCATTGGTTGTTCACAGAAAGAAATATTGTAAGGTGCAAGTTCCGTTAAGGTATACACAGCATCTGCGAAAGACCAGCCCTGATTGGCATCTGCCCTGAGCTCAATTTCAGGTCCTACCGCATTTCTGATCGATTTGATCCTTTTGATATCCTCCTCCGGACTTTTACCGAGTTTGATTTTGAGGATAGTAAATCCATCCGCTACATGTTTTAAAGCACTTGCGGCCATATTCTCAGGTGTATCTATTCCAATCGTCAGGTCAGTTACAATTTTACGTTTTTCGCCACCCAGGTATTTGTAAAGTGGCAGGCCGGCATGTTTGGCTGCAAGATCATACAGTACCAGGTCAAATGCACTTTTTGCTGTGTAATTGCCAGCAGTGTAAAGATGCAGTTCTGCCATCCTTTCGGCGATTTGCAGCGGGTCTTTCCCTTTCCAGATTGCGGCAAAGTCTTTAGCCATCTCGTAACAGGTGGCCTGGGTTTCGCCTACGATCATGGGAAAGGCGGAGCACTCCCCTACACCGGAAAGACCATTGTCGGTATGTGCACGCACGAATAAATTCTGTGCAAAATGCATGGTACCAGTGGCAATGGTAAATGGCTCAGTAGGTATGGAATACTTGTAAATTTCGAATGCTGTAAATTTCACTAGCTGTATCCTTTAAATTTGCAGGAGAAATATAAGGGAAATTTTTCATTTGTTTATGCTATATATTCTTCAATTTTCCCCAGCAAGTCATTGAGGTCAAAAGGTTTGGCAATAAATGCATCACATCCGTAGTTTCCAATGGAAAGCAGAACTTTATGATAGGCGGAGAGCATGATTACAGGGAGCCCGCAGGTAAGGTTGTTTCGCTTGATCTGGCTGCACAATTCGCCGCCATTGACTACGGGAAGAAGATAGTCCAGCAGTACAAGATCCGGATGATATTTATCCAGCAGCGGATGAATGTCAAGGACTTCATTGAAAACAAAGACTTCGTAACCCGAGTCTGTTAGGATATCATACAGAATTTCAGAAAGCGCGGGGTCGTCTTCGATCACCAGGATTTTTCTGGCTGATGGCGGCAAGCTGTAACTGCTTCCCGGCCGCCGGTAGGTATATTTGGTTATCATTGTATTCTTTTCAGTAAATTTATAAAGATAAATTTCATCCTGCCCCGTACTTTATACCTGATCTTATTGCCACACTTACTAGGGCCATTACTGTATAAATACGAAAAATAGCAAACTTTAGAACTTTTCATTAAATAATACTTATTTTTCAATCCAATACATTTCTTACCAGCCCACAGCAAAACAATGTTAAACGACGAACAGATTATAGTCCCGGAATTTTACGCTCAGATCATTGAGGCAAGCCGGGAATTGCAATTTAAAATGCCTTCAGATTTGAAAACAGGGTCACTGCTGAGAACTTTGTCGGCCTCGAAACCTTCAGGTCATTTCCTGGATATTGGTACAGGAACGGGTTTATCACTTGCCTGGATTGCAGAAGGTGCAAATGAAACGTCCAGAATTATATCAATTGATATCAACTCTGAATTTCAGCAGGTTGCCGCTGAAGCGTTCGCTGAGGATCAAAGAATCACGATTGTGTGTGCTGACGGTAATGAATGGCTTACCTTTTACGATGGTGCACAGTTTGATCTGATTTTCGCAGATGCGATGCCCGGAAAATTTGATGTGCTGGACCAGACGCTTTCGCTTGTAAAAGTGGGTGGATATTATCTGATTGATGACCTGCTTCCGCAGCCCAACTGGCCTGAAGGACATCCGCAAAGAGTGGAGGTACTTCTTGAAACGCTGAAACAGCGAAGCGATTTTGTGCAGACTACTTTGAACTGGTCTACTGGTTTGATGCTTTTTACCAGGATCAGGTAAATAGAATACTAAGCTTACCAAATGCTTATTCAAGCGTATGGTAAGCTTAAAGAATTACACGTTTCCGTAAGAATTAGATTGTCCGCCATCAATAGCGATAATCTGGCCGTTCACATAACTACAGTCTTCACTCAGCAGAAATACTACCAATTTGCCTACCTCTTCCGGCAAACCTAAACGTTTGGTTGGATTAGCCTGTGCATAAACAGTCTCCGCTGCTTTTGGATCTTCAGGGTTTACCTGTTTAAATGCTTCTGCAACCATTGGTGTAAGGATTGCTCCAGGTGCAATTGCGTTAGTGGAGATACCGAACCTGCCATACTCCAGCGCAGCGGTTTTAGTGATACCTGATACTGCATGTTTAGTTGCAACATAAGGAGTTTGGTTCATCACACCCCTGATACCGCCTACTGAAGCAACATTTACGATACGGCCATATTCCTGTTTTTGCATAATCGGGATGATATACTTCATTCCATAATATACTCCCATCAGATTGATATCAATTACCTTTTTAAATACGTCCAGGTCATATTCTACCATAGGTGCCTGACGCCCCTCTACTCCGGCATTGTTATAAAACCCATCAATCCTGCCAAACTCCGTTAAAGTATCATCCACATATTTTTTCACGGCAGCTTCTTCAGAAACATCAGTTACAGAAATGCGGATGCGGGTTTGTGGGTACTGGCTCAGAATATCAGCTTTAGCTTTTTCAAGCGATCCCCCATTATAATCAATAAGTGAAAGTAAAGCGCCATTTTTGGCAGCTTCCAGTGCAGCTGCATAGCCGAGGCCCATGGCTGCTCCTGTGATTACAATTACTCTATCTTTTAATCTTTCCATTGTGCTCTATTTAAGAAATTTGGTTAATACAGCAAAGATTGCAGAGAGCGAAGATAATGTACAGCACAATACGCACTTTCATTAGCACAATATGAACCTGAACGGAAATTGCAACACCTAAAGGGGCTGAGCGGGAATTTCCTTGGCTTTAAACTGTTCAGGAGTCATGCCGGTATGTTTCCTGAAAAAACGTGCAAAATAGGACTGATCTGCGAAACCAAGGTTGTAAGCGATTTCTTTAACTGAGAAACGGCGGTGGAACAGTTCCCGTTTAGCCTCTAAGAGCAGCAACTGATTGATTAAGCCACTGATTGTTGTACCTGATTTCTCTTTTAGGATTTCATTGATCCGTTTTGCTGTCAATCCGATAATACCGGCATAAAACGCCGCTGACCGCTGTTCTTTATAATGTATTTCTATAAGCTGACGCAGGCGAATCATTCTGAAATCTTCATTTTCTGCGGGGGAGTTGATATTTTTGCTCAGCCGGTACAGATGTGTTAGAAACGCAGTTGTATACTTGTTAAGCATTGCTGTCTCTGCCTGATGATTGCTCTCCTGTAAAATCAGGTCAAACAATTGTGTCAGTGTGTCGACCAAAGTCTCAGGAATAGAAATACCCTGGTTTTGGAAAGGAGAGAATAACTGTCTCAGGAATGGCTCCTGGATCTGATCGAAAAAGCCAGCCGAAAAGACGATCATTTTTGCCTTAGGCAGTGATGCTGCAGGTATGGAATGGACTTGATTTTTCCCGATCAGGTAAACCAGATTTTTTAATAGAGGCTGAGCCTCAAAATCAATGAAATGTTTTCCCCCGTCTTCCATAAACCATATTACAGCATAAAAATCGATGCGGTGGTCTGGTACATGTTCTCCAAATGCAGTACTCTGATCAGCAGCCAGAAACTGGATGGCGGGAAGATGATGGAGCGGAAGATTTTTTGTTGGTCTCAAGCTGCAAAAATAAGTATTTGTCCATTTCAAAACCAGGATCTGACTATAGGAATAGCAGAATAATTAATCCTATTTTTATCATAGCCAATGATTAAAAATGAGCATAAACTTACAGCCCCAATTAGAAAACGAACATACGAAGCTGCGCCCGCTACAGGAGCAGGATTTCGACGCTTTATACCCTATTGCATCCGACCCGAAAATATGGGAACAACATCCTGAAAAAGATCGTTGGCGGAAAGATATTTTTCAAACCTTTTTTGATAGGGCCATGAAAAGCGGGGGCGCATTTGTAATTTTAGACAAGCACACTGGCAATGTTATCGGCAGCAGCCGGTTTTATGAATACGATGAACAGAAAAATAGCATTTGCATTGGCTTTACATTTTATGCTGTTGCTTACTGGGGCACAGGCATTAATCCAGCTGTAAAGGAATTAATGCTGGATTACGCATTTTCTTTCGTTTCCACCGTTTATTTTCATGTTGGTGCCAATAACCTCCGTTCTCAAACCGCTGTTGAGCGTTTGGGTGCAGTGAAAGTAGCTGAGCAGGAAGCCCCTGAT
>NZ_JBEVDX010000180.1:0-4426 GCF_040513095.1 Pedobacter sp.
TGAAAAAATCTGGTTAGTTTATTATTGCATCCAGATGATCAAGCACGCGTTCTTAATCTTCCGAACCGATAATCAATTTGTCAGCACATTTATTTAAAGTTTTAATGATATTCAAATTCTCGGTCTTCTCAGCATATTTCCCTATACCTATGATTATACCCTTTTTAAAATTGGGTGGAAGATCATAGGCTGCAGAATCAACCACATCTATTTTTTCATCCGCTAACAAAGCAATTGCATTTTCCCTGAACAATCCTTTCAAAGGCTCCAGGTATATAGCATACCCATTACTGAACCTGATGCCCCTGGATTTCCACTTCCCGTCAGTTAGTAACTCATTTACAACCTCATTTTTACTTGATGTCATAATTTCTTCTACTTTGAGCTCTTTTTTGCCGAGTTGACCTCCCGCACACATATCTAGCATTGCAAAGCCAAGTTCTGGTGCAATTTCAGCTCCACTTGTCACAAATGCGCGCTGCAGCTCCCGTATTGTCTTTTTGGAAGACGCAACAATCTTAAGTCTTTGCAGTTCCTGATCGTAAATACTAAAAGATCTGACCAGCAGCAGAAAGTCCTTACTGCAGGGAAAGAATTCTTTGAGGAACCGTGTGCTAAGACCTTTGTCAGGATAATTATATTCAATCACGATTCTGAATCCATGTTGCTTCTGCAGCAGGAGCATTCTCTCAATTCTTTCCGGTGCCGCAAAATAATCAGGACGTACTGGTGATGTAAGATCAAGATATAGGATTTGAACATTGAATTTTTTGCAGAGCCTGTCCAGATCTTCCACATTTATCCCTTTATCATCTGACAATACAAATTCTACATCCCTCTTTGCATCCCGGATTTTCGCCCTGATTTCCTGCAAAGAACCCCGGGGCATTACCCATTTTCCACGCAGCGACATAAACTTTCTGCAAATAGAAAATATCAACGTGTTCCGGTGTGGCACCAATTCCACCTCTTCTTTCCCAAATGAAGTGCCTGTGCTTTCTGTTACCAATTCTGCACAGACATCCAGTAATCCATTGATCGCCGATGGCCGACTGAGATTTGGTTGCAATGATTTATATA
Organism: Pedobacter sp.; assembly: GCF_040513095.1. Taxonomy (GTDB): domain Bacteria; phylum Bacteroidota; class Bacteroidia; order Sphingobacteriales; family Sphingobacteriaceae; genus Pedobacter. Next base: position 1,081 of record NZ_JBEVDX010000180.1, read on the forward strand.
GCTCTTTCTGGTTGTTCAAAAATTTGGCGAAACCAATAGACTGGGTACGCGAGTCTTCAAAATCTATGCGATTAAGTAAAATCCTTAAGTCATTTACTTTTGCAAGTTCCTTTTTCGCCTCTTGTATCCAGGTTTTTTGGGGCGGTTCCGAAACTATTCTCGAACCTCCAGCACCATTGGTCTCTACAATACCCATGTCCTTCAACCTTGCTATCATCAGTTTAACTCCGCTACTGCTCATTTCCGTGCACTTAACCAACTCAGTTTGCCTGGGAAGAAAAGTGCCGTACGGTATCGATTTATCAATACACACAGCATGAAAAACACCCTCCGCAAGCACTTTATGTAAAGGTTCTTTGCCACAATATTCTTTCTTAAGCGTTTTAATTAACAAAACAACAATATCAATCATAATCTAAACTAATACTACAAATATACAGGCAAAGTGTCAAAATTATCCAGCAAACAGCAGGTATTTTACATCATCGACAATTCATAGGGTAAATTGATAATTTTAAAAAAAACCTATTAAATCATTTTAGCAATGTCATTTCCAAGCATTTATATCCGTCATTTTGACGTTTCGCATTTTATCATATGAAATCTTCAGGTGGAAAAATAAAATTTTTTACAGCAATTTTTTAACCTTAATAATTACGAACACACTGATTGCAAGCACAAGTATTACCACTATAACGCTTTTTATATTGAAATAATTTATCCTCGAGAACTTATTTTTTGAAGCGGAAACAGTAGACTTATCTTCCAACTGCTGAACAGATGTCTGTCTGGAATTCTCCTCTGTGTTTAAACTTATCTTCGAGTCACTTTTTATGTGCCGGTTCCCACGCATTAAGACGCTATCGAACTCACCGGCAAAGCCTTCACCCTGTATGAATTTCAATTGACCTTTTGGCCAGAACCTGATTGTATAGTCAGCCTGGATCTCATCTTTCCGCAGGCTGGTCTGCTGACCCCTGCTTTTTGAATCAGACTCAGCAGCAGTTTTAACAACAGACTTCAGCTTTGCATTTTGCGAAGCTTCTTCCGTAGTTTTGCCCGTACTTTTTAAAAGAGCACACCCTTCCACAGCCAATACTATTGGCAGCAGATAATCTAGTTTTTTCATCTTATTTTCCTCCTTTCTGTTATCCAGTCGGCAATACTGTGGATGGTTCTCAAATGCCTTACCCTACGGTAAACACCGTCACCTTCCCTTGCGCCCGGTACGTTTGTATTTCCTTCTATTGTAAAAACGTAACTCCCCTTTTGGCTGGCAACCAGCCCCACATGAGCAATCCTTTTGTATTCAGGGAAATAGATGCCCACAACATTGCCCGGCAGGGCTGATCTTGCAAGTCTGTTTTTCGGAAAAAGATCGGGCGACCAGGCAGTTCTTGGTTGGGGAAAACCGGCTTTGGCGTATACCCATGACACGAATGCTGCACACCAGGGCTGCCCCTTCTTTAGCTTAACAACCGAGAGGTAGACTTCAACTTTCGGCCCGTCATTATGCCCGGTCAGCTCTCTTGTTCCCAGTTCGCCACTTGCAATCTCAGTAATTGTAAATCGTGAAGGATTACGGGGTGTATGTTTTAAGATCCTGATCAGCAGATCGCGTCGATACAGGCTATTGCTGCTAATAAAAATAAAGCAAAGGATGCCCAGAAAAAGCTTAATTGTTGCCATGATGTGAGGTAGTTAAATTTGTTAATCATTTTATTTATTTCAGGTAGACCTGCCATGGTCCAGAAGTGCCGGAGTAACCACCAGCACAATCCTACGACGAGCAGAAAGGTAATGAGGCCCAGTACGATCAGGAGCCAGGTATTTTGTTCAACATATCCTGCGGTAGGGTCATTGCTGTGGAACCAAACCGGGAAAATAATCCAGATGAGCCACAGTATAACAAAGAGATGTTTGGGATCAAACTTCAGGTTCATACCCTGAAGCAGCTGCGGAAATTTAAGGTACAGTGGTACCTTCAAAACTTTAGTGTTCATAGCGTTAGTTTTTAAGTAAATATTTGGGTTAATTTAAGTTCGCTTCAAAGATGCCCGGCAGCCCTCATAAAACTGCCAGGCGATCTTTTGCTAACTAATTATAGCACAGACTAATAAGCAATTAAGCAGTGATCACAAAACCACTGATGTACTCAGATGTTGAGGCCTTCGTTCCTTCTGCCGATACAAACATCAGCCAGGCATGCAAAGGCCCACCCGCAAACAAGCGCGGTATGGTGGAGGTTATTTTATAATCTCCCCTCGTAAAGACATCGTTGTAGTAAATACGATTATGTAAAGGATCATACACTACTAACATTACTTTATCGAGATCGCGTTCCGCTTTTTCTGCCGGATCAATATCTGCCGGATCCCAGGTCACAGTAAAATCACCGTCGGCAGCCATAACCAGCTGCAAAGTGTTTGAACTTTCAAGCCTGCCTTTGCTCAACTTCACATTTGGAAAGTCGATTTTGTAATTTGGTGCGATACCTGTTACGGCATTATCAATGTTGTATTGCACCGCAGCTGCAAATGGCAGCAATTCATCGGCATTGTCCTGAAATCCTAAGTCGGTGAACTTTTTGAAGTTCCCAACAAAGCTGGTTACCAAACCAAACTTAGTTCGCTGATTGATTTGTTTAACCTTTGGTGGTTTGCTTGTTGGTTCAGATTTGATTTTTACGATTGTGTAGCCTTTTACACCTTTTTGTGCGACTACGGGTCCTACCTTACCTCTTGTTCCGGCCAGGAGCCCATTAAATGATTTTCCCATTTTAATAAAATTTAATTTGTTAATGAATTTGTTAATTCAAGTTGTCTGCTACCGGTAGTTTAAACTTGTTGAACAAATGTAAATGCGAATTTCATAACTTCCTAATATTTAGGCACCTATGTCCGCTCAAGTCCATCGTTGTCCTTCAAAGTCCACTCTTAAATGGGTTGTTTCATTCCAAAAAAGGTTGTAAGTTAAATACGGCAACCTTTTTTGGAGTGAGACAAACTTACTTTGAAGAAAAAAAAAGCCTTTGATCTCTCAAAGGCTTATCTCTTAAACTCCAATTACATTAACCGGTTACTCAAACTTTACTATTTGAATCCAGCGCTTACGGGAATCCTGTTCATATACACCAGGAGTAATGAAAGCTCCGATAATGCAGGACGGATTCATTGTTTTACGAACCACCTCCTGCCATCCGGTTTTGCCTGCGATCATAAATTTCAGGGACATCTTAGCCAGGCAAAGGCAGCCTGCAGGCACTTTAAAATCAAAGTTTTGTACTTCTACGGTACCCATGTCTTTTGTAAACTCCATGGTTTTCTTTTCTGCCTTGCCTAACATC
>NZ_JBEVDX010000181.1:0-13753 GCF_040513095.1 Pedobacter sp.
CCTATTACTAAAAAATCCGCTTTTCTCATTGATTCTTGCTAATTCCACCGTCTTGTTAACAACGTTGGAAAAGTGTTAATTACATGTCTAAATAAATAGAGGAACTATTTAAGAATGTTTAAAGCTAAGGGAAAATGAGAATTACACACAATCTTTTAAGTAATTTTTAAGCAACTTTGCATCAGTTATTAACTTTTTACTCCACTACTAACAATTAACATATTCATATTGATAAGTTTTAAGTTCTAAAAATATCTGATTGTAAATCAGGCCATATTTGTCAGTAATATCTCATTTACATGTTGGTAACTATAGAACAAATCATTTAAACGAATAAAATACCCGGAGTTACAAACATTACTAACACACTAATAAACAATAGAAGTCTATTTATATTAAATAATTATTAATTATTGAAACGTTGAAAATGGATACCTTAGAAGAATTAAACAGAAGGGGATTTGTAGAAGAAAGTATCGACCCAACACTTGATCTTTTTGATGAAATTGAAAAGCTAAAAAAAGAAAAAAATGCAATTGTGCTGGCGCACTACTATCAGGAACCTGATATACAAGATGTTGCCGACTATCTGGGGGATAGTTTAGGCCTTTCTCAGGAAGCTGCAAAAACAAAGGCTGATGTGATTGTGTTTGCAGGAGTGCATTTTATGGCCGAAACTGCTAAAATTCTATCGCCGGAGAAGAGGGTTCTTTTGCCTGATGTTAAAGCAGGGTGCTCATTGGCAGATAGTTGCCCTCCCCATTTGTTTAAAAAGTTTAAAGAGAAATATCCGGATCACCTGGTGATTACCTATGTAAACTGTACAGCTGAACTAAAAGCGATGAGTGATATCGTTTGTACTTCTACCAATGCAGTTCAGATTGTAGAAAGTCTGCCAAAAGAGCAGAAGATTATTTTCGGTCCTGATAAAAACCTGGGTGCCTGGGTCGCAAAAAAAACTGGCAGGAACCTGGTTTTATGGAATGGAGCATGTATGGTGCATGAGATTTTTTCAAGAGAGAAAATCACTAAACTGAAAGAGCGCCATCCAGGAGCTAAATTTATTGCACATCCGGAATGTGAGGAAGCAGTATTACAGATGGCAGATTATATTGGCTCAACCACGGGCCTGTTAAATTATTCTATCAAAAGTGATGCAAAGGAATTTATCGTAGCCACAGAAAGCGGTATTATCCACCAGATGGAAAAAGCCAATCCTGGTAAAACATTTATTCCTGCGCCACCAAATAACAATTGTGCCTGTAACGATTGTCCTTACATGAAAAGAAACACACTCGAAAAACTATACCTGTGTTTAAAAAACGGAACGCCTGAAGTAACTGTACCGGCAGATATTATTGCCGCAGCAAGAAAACCAATCGAAAGAATGCTGGAGATATCGGCCAGCTTAGGTTTATAAAGAATTAAATATCCCTGGAGGGAATATAAAAAAAAATTATGTTTGAAAATAAAGAACGTACAGATCTGGCAGAATTAGGTGAATTTGGCCTGATCAGGCACCTGACTGATAATTTTAAGATCAGGCATGAAAGCAGTATCAAAGGGATAGGTGACGATGCTGCAGTATTGCATGCCGGAGATAAAGAAATGCTTATTTCAACAGATCTGCTGCTGGAAGGAATTCATTTTGACCTGGCTTATGTGCCGCTTATGCATTTAGGTTACAAGGCCGTTCAGGTGAATCTAAGCGATATTTATGCTATGAATGGGGTAGCTACCCAGATCACTGTTTCGCTGGGCTTATCAAGCAAATTTCCGCTCGAAGCTGTAGAAGAAATTTACAAGGGTATAGAGCTGGCCTGTAATAAATTCAATATTGACCTGATTGGTGGTGATACATCTTCCAGTAAACAGGGGCTGGTGATCAGTATAACCAGTATAGGTTTTGCTGATAAGGCTGATATTGTTTACAGGAATGGTGCAAACGAGGGTGATCTATTATGCGTCTCAGGAGACCTGGGCGGTGCCTATGTAGGCCTGCAGATTCTGGAACGTGAGAAACAGATTTTTCTGGAAAACCCGAATATCCAGCCTGATCTGGAAGGAAAAGATTATATCATTGAAAGACAGCTTAAGCCTGAGGGCAGAAGGGATATTGTAGATCTTCTTGCACAAATGAAAATTGTACCTACGTCGATGATTGATGTATCTGACGGACTGGCTTCTGAAATCATGCACATCTGCAAGGAATCTGATAAGGGCTGTACAATTTATGAGGATAAACTTCCTATTGACCCTATGACTTATGAAACTGCGAGAGAATTGGGGATAGATCCTACAGTTTGCGCGTTGAATGGCGGGGAAGATTATGAGCTGCTGTTTACGATTAAACAGGACGATTATGCCAGATTAAAGCATGATGTCGATATCAGTGTAATTGGTCACATAACCGACAGGCCTTCGGGATGTAAAATGATCTCAAAATCTAATGTAGTCCATGAACTGAAAGCTCAGGGATGGAATGCGTTTAAACTATAAATTTGATCTTTTGCCTTACAGGATCTCATCTTCTGTCAGGGCTGGGTCCAGAAATTTATGATCAATCTGTTTCGTAGTTTTTGCACCCAGCTTTTTTATTTTATCTGCTGTAGTTGCTAAATTTCCTGCTCCGGCACTGAGTTTATTAAGAGCTTTGTCATAAGCTTCATGGCTCTGCCTTATGTTTTTTCCGATATTTTCCATGTCAGTAAGAAATCCTACAAATTTATCGTACATCGTACCGCTCAAGCGGGCGATCTCCAGTACGTTCCTGTTTTGTCTTTCCTGTTTCCAGATGCTGGATATCGTACGCAGTGTTGCCAGTAAGGTGGAAGGACTTACAATAACGACTTTTCTGTCCCATGCATAATTGAAAAGTTCTGCATCTTTTTGCACCGCCATGCCGAATGATGATTCAATAGGAATAAAAAGCAGTACAAAATCCGGAGAATTGATCTGGTAAAGGGCATGATAATTTTTGCCTGAGAGGTCCTGTATATGATTTTTGAGCGAAAGCAGATGCTGTCTTACATACATATCCCTTTCTTCTTCCGTTTCTGCTGAGACATACTTTTCGTAGGCGATCAGGGAAACTTTGGCATCTACAACAATATGTTTGTCGTCTGGCAGGTCGATAATAACATCAGGCTGCACGCGGTTACCACTGGATGTATTAAAGCTGGATTGTATACGGTATTCCTGGTCTTTTACCAATCCTGACCGCTCTAAAACCCTTTCCAGTATAATTTCGCCCCAGTTGCCCTGTTTTTTATTGTCGCCCTTCAGTGCTTTAGTCAGGTTGTTTGCCTCTTCCTGAATCTGTCTGCTCTGATCCATCAGCTGTGAAATTACCCCCTTAAGTATATTCCGCTCGTCTGACTCCGCTTTGTATACGCGGTCGACCTTTTCCTCAAAAGCCTTAATATTATCCTTCAGCGGGCTTAAAATGAGTTCCATATTGGCCTTGTTCTGTAATGTAAACCTGGAGGTTTTTTCTTCGAGTATCTGATTAGCGATCTGTTCAAACTGCAGTTTAAACTGATGCTGCAGTTCTGCTATATATTTCTCCTGCTGTATTTGTTTTTCCAGCTGTGCATTGAGTATCTCCTCAGCTTTTACTGCCCTGCTCCTTTCGTTCATAAATCCTGTGCGGAGATCCGCGAGTTCATCTTCCAGACGCTGCTTCTCTTCGCGATAATAGCTGAGGTTACGCTGATGTTCCGCTTCCTTTAAATTGAGCATCTCCAGCTGGCCTGTGCTATCTGCAACCGGTTTTTTAAACAAAAGAAAAATTAAAGCGGCCATTACGATAAGCAGCAATACAATGATGATAATGTTCATTTGCTAATATTTTTATCAAAAATCTGTATTATAAACCGTTTTAACAAACTTGTTAGTAATTATCAGTTGTTTTATAGTTGTTTTATGAAGTTTTTTATAGACATAAAGTAAATGTATACCTTGTAACAGTAATCGTAAAATGCAACATTTAGTGGTCATATGGCACTTAATACGCCGATTCAGATCTGAATTTGAATTATTCGAAGTGTATACCAGCGTTAGGAACAATTTTTGATTTAGCAGGGTTGAGATATACACTATAAAAAAATGGGAACCTATTTGTTTTTTATTCTTCCGATGCTGATTGCAAGTATGTTTGTGCAATGGAAATTCAGGAGCAAATTTTCCAGATATGCCGAAATGCAACTCAATTCAGGTCTTTCTGGGCATGAAGTGGCGGAAAAAATGCTGCATGATAATGGTATTTATGATGTGAGGGTGATGAGTGCGGACGGACAATTGACTGATCACTACAACCCTGCTGATAAAACCGTTAACCTGAGTACTGATGTGTACTATGGAAGAAGTGTGGCCGCTGCGGCGGTAGCTGCTCATGAGTGCGGACATGCGGTTCAGCATGCCAAAGCCTACCACTGGCTGGAGTTACGTTCTATGATGGTTCCGGTTGTAAGTATATCCTCCAATCTTTTACAGTGGGTGCTGATTTTAGGAATACTGTTGATTGGATTTACCGGTAATCCACTTGTACTGGGAATTGGAGTTGCAGGACTGGCACTGATTACCATTTTTAGTTTCATTACCCTGCCTGTGGAGTTTGATGCCAGCAGAAGAGCGCTGATCTGGTTAAAGAATAACCGGGTAGTAATGTACACTGCTGAAGAAAATTCACAGGCCAAAGATGCGCTATGGTGGGCAGCAATGACTTATGTAGTTGCAGCATTGGGAGCATTGGCCAATTTGCTGTACTACGCCTCTATGCTCTTTGGCAGAAACAGGAATTGATTCTTCAGCTGTCATTAAGTTATTGAAACCTAATTTAAACGGTAAGGCACGATCAGCTGAAATTCAGGGATATCTACGCTGAAATCAGTTTCATCAGCTACACGGTGCATAAGATAAGTACCAGTCATTGATCCTATATCTGTAGTCAGATTACAACCAGAAACATAAGAATAACTTTCTCCGGGTTCTATGACCGGCTGGATCCCCACTACTCCCTCTCCTTCAACTTCTCTCTGGGTGCCATTGGAATCAAAAATAAACCACTGGCGGCGCATTAACTGCACTGAATAGTCGGACAGGTTTTCGACGGTGATCTGGTAAGCAAACATAAAATGCTCTTTTTCAGGATTGGAATATTCTTCCTGATAGACAGTATCTACTGAAATTTTAACGCCCTGTGTAATCGCTGTAACCATTTTAAAGATATTTATAATCAGTGTTTTTCAAAAATCAAGCCATTTCACCTTCAGGAATGATGTATTGATATTTATCTGACACTTCGTCTAAGATAGCATGTATGATTTCGATATTATCTTCTTTAACCAATAACATCCGGTAGTTTTTAAAGTCAGGCAAACCCTTAAAATAATTGGCATAATGACGTCTCATTTCAAATATACCTACTTTTGGTCCTTTCCAGGCAATGGATTTATCCAGGTGGGTACGGCATACTGCCACCCGTTCCTCGACTGTTGGCCCGGCCAGTTTCTCGCCGGTTTTAAAGTAGTGTGCGATTTCTCTGAAAATCCATGGGTAGCCGATAGCTGCACGGCCGATCATGATACCGTCAACTTCAAATTCCCTGCGCCATTGGAACGCTTTCTCCGGACTATCAACATCACCATTGCCGAACACGGGGATCTTGATCCTGGGATTTCTTTTGATATCACGGATCATCCGCCAGTCGGCCTCACCCTTGTACATCTGAGACCGCGTCCTGCCATGGATCGTAAGTGCCTGTATCCCTATATCCTGTAACCTTTCGGCCACTTCGTCAACGTTTTTGGTATTATCATCCCAGCCCAACCTGGTTTTTACTGTTACAGGCAAATGTGTAGCCCTTACTACAGCATCCGTCATTTTAACCATCTTGTCTATATCCTGCAGCAACGCTGATCCGGCACCTTTACATGCAACCTGTTTTACAGGGCAGCCATAATTGATATCAATCAGGTCTGGTTTTGCCAGGGTAGCAATTTCAGTAGCCTCATGCATTGTTGCAATTTCACTGCCGAATATCTGAATACCGATAGGCCTTTCATACTCAAATATATCGAGTTTCTGACGGCTTTTTGCAGCATCGCGGATGAGTCCTTCAGAAGAAATAAATTCTGTGTACATCATATCTACCCCACTTTGTTTACATACAAAACGGAATGGGGGATCGCTCACATCTTCCATCGGTGCAAGCAATAAAGGGAACTCTCCCAGGTCAATATTTCCTATCTTTACAGACATTTTTCTATCTTCAGTGCAAAATTAAGATACAAAGGTACAAAAATCCCCAATAATGAATTTCAGTCTGGCTCCAAGAGAAGAAAAATCAGCTTATTCCCAATTGCTTATCCTTGCCTGTTACGCGCTGGCAGGGACGATCATAGGCTCTGTGTTAAGCCTAGCTGCACTGGTTTCATTGTACGGCACGTCGATATTGCAGAACACTGCGGGATTGTCTGGCGGAGATCCTGCTTACCTGAACGGACTTCGGATTGCCCAGTCGCTTACATCCATTTGTTTATTCTTGATGCCCCCTGTTCTGCTTGCAATCACCGAAAAAACGCGGATAAACAAATTTTATGGATTTAAGGCACCCCGTCCTTTTGTGCTGCTTGTTGTATTTCTGATCATGCTGTGCTCGGTTCCGCTGATGGAATGGATGACGCTGCTGAACCAGAAAATGGTTTTGCCTGATGCGCTGAAGTCAGTTGAAAACTGGATGCGCGAGAAAGAAGAAGCGGCGATGAATATGACGATCTTATTACTAAGGATCAGGGGTTTCGGAGAGTTTATGGTCAATATCTTTATCATTGCCCTGCTGCCTGCGGCTGCAGAAGAACTGCTTTTCAGAGGCGGGATACAAAGATCATTCAGCAGAATGTTTAACAATCCCCATGTGGCGATCTGGGTATCTGCCTTTATTTTCAGTGCTATCCATGTCCAGTTCTTTGGTTTTTTCCCAAGATTGTTTCTGGGGGCAGCATTTGGATATATCTACCTGTGGACTGGCAGTTTATGGTATGCAATGTTTGCGCATTTCCTGAACAATGCCTATGCGGTTTGTCAGGCATGGTATTTACAGGTACACCATATCCCGCTGGACCAGGCTGATAATTCTTCATATTTTCCATGGTATGCATCTGTTATTAGCTTAATTTTGAGCATATTTTTATTCAAGTATTTAAAAGATAAAACCAAAGAGAGCAATGGAGAACAATTGGGTTAAGGTTTACACTACACAGGATCCTATCACGGCAGAGATCATCAAACAGGGATTGATAGAAAATGAGATTGCGGCAGTGATCATGAATAAAAAAGATTCTTCATACCAGACTTTCGGAACAGTAGATGTAATGGTGAGCGAGGCTGATCTGGAAGCTGCGGATGCCTATATAAAATCTACGGAGACCGAATGAAAACAAGGGCGATAACTGCGTTTTTCTTCACTATTGTGATGCTGGGATCTATCTTTCTTGGCGCTTATACCTTCACAGGATTTTATCTGCTGCTGAGTGTTTTTGCCCTGGCAGAGTTTTATACGCTGATCAGGACAGCTTCGATCAATCCTCATACGGTTATTGGTTTGATTGTAAGTGCATTGGTTTTTGTGCTGAATGCCGGTTATCATTTTTTTGTTGTGGAGTTTAAATATGTTCTGTTGCTCATTCCATTGGTATCTGCGGTATTTCTGTTTGAGCTTTATAGAAAAGACAAGTCGCCCTTTAGCAATATCGCCTATACTTTTACAGGGTTATTTTTTGTGACCGTTCCCTTCTGCTTTTATTATTCTCTTGGGTTTTTGAGCGACTGGAACCTGTACAACTATCATCTTCCCCTCGCTTTTTTACTGATGTTATGGGCAAGCGATACAGGTGCTTATCTGTTTGGACGGAAGTTAGGTGCACATAAGTTATTTGAGCGCCACTCCCCGAAGAAAACCTGGGAAGGCTTTTTTGGAGGCATGTTCACAAGTGTACTGGTATCATTTATTATTTCCTTCTTTTTTAAAGAAATAGGCTTTCTGGTTTGGGCCGGTATGGCTGTGCTGATTGTGAGTTTCGGAACGCTGGGAGACCTGGTAGAGTCTATGCTCAAAAGGAGTTTAAATGCGAAGGATTCAGGAAATCTGTTGCCGGGACATGGCGGATTGCTGGACAGGTTTGATGGTTTGCTGATTGCGGCGCCTATCGTATATGCTTATTTGTACCTTGTATTGAATTAACGGGAATTTCTGATGGGCCTGAGTAAATACTCCAGTCCGTTCAGCCTGATTTCGTACATGGTGCCTAACAGTGCGCCCAGTTTACCCGGAGGGAAGCCTTTGCTGTGGAACCAGACCAGATAAGTTTCCGGAAGATCACAAAGTAATCTGTCCTTATACTTGCCAAAAGGCATTTTCATCGTGACCAGGTCAGTTAGCAGGTTAGGGTCCATCTTTTCTGTTTAATTTGCCACCATTTCCAGCATTTCTATCGCATCTTCCACGGTTCTCAGGTCTTCGAAAGCTATCCGGAGTGTATCCTTTACTTCTTTCAGGTTACACATCCGCGGATGCTGCTGCGCAAAGTTCAGTACCCTGTGAAACATTTCTGAATCAAAGAAGTTGCTTTGTTTGTTGGCTATGAAATACCCTCTCAGTACACCTTTTTTATAGCTCAGCTTTTCAAAGCCTAGTTTTTTGGCAGACCATTGCAGCCGAAGGACACTCAGCATCGTTTTTACAGGCTTCGGGACATTACCAAACCGGTCTTTCAAAGAGGTTTCAAAGGCTTTCAGCTGCTCCTCGGTATCCAGTTTGGAAAGCTCTGTATAAAGGTTATAACGCTCTGTAATATTCGTTACATAATCATCAGGGATATACAATTCGAGATCAGTATCGATTTGTGTAAAGCTTACAAAAGGACGGGCCTTATCATCCTGGAAAAGATCTTTGAACTCATCAGATTTTAGCTCCTGAATGGCTTCATCCAATATTTTATGATACATTTCAAACCCGATCTCGGCGATAAATCCACTTTGTTCTGCACCCAGGAGGTTACCGCTTCCCCGAATGTCCAGATCACGCATAGCGATGTTAAAACCGCTGCCCAGGTCTGAGAACTCTTCTATTGCACTTAAACGTTTCCTTGCTTCTGATGTTAATGTAGACAGAGGTGGGCTCAGCAGGTAACAGAAAGCTTTTTTATTTGATCTGCCGACACGTCCGCGCATCTGGTGAAGATCGCTTAGCCCAAACATATGTGCATGGTTAATGATGATCGTATTGGCATTTGGAATATCCAGACCGGCTTCAATGATGGTGGTAGCTACCAGAACATCTTTTTCGCCATTGATAAAATCGAGCATCACATCTTCGAGTGCATCTCCGTCCAGCTGTCCGTGGGCAATACCAATTCTTGCTTTAGGTACCAGTGTCTGTATCAGTCCACCCAATTGGGGAAGATCATTCACCCTGTTATGGATAAAAAATACCTGCCCGCCCCTGTCCAGCTCAAATTGAACAGCTTCCTGGATCAGTTTATCATTGAAAACGTGAAGTTCTGTATTTACGGCCTGCCTGTTTGGCGGTGGTGTGCTCATGATTGAAAGATCCCTTGCGCCCATCAGTGAAAAATGGAGCGTTCTTGGGATAGGCGTTGCGGTAAGGGTAAGCGTATCTACGTTTACACGCAATGCACGCAGTTTTTCTTTGGCTGATACCCCAAACTTCTGTTCTTCATCGATGATCATGATGCCGAGCGACTTAAACTTAACGTCTTTGCTCAGCAGCCGGTGGGTACCGATGATAATATCTATTTTACCTTCTTCTACCAACGCCAGGGTCTCTTTAATCTGTTTACTTGTCTTGAAACGGTTGATATAGTCTACCCGGCATGGAAAGTCCTTCAGACGGCCTGAAAATGTCTTGAAATGCTGTAAAGCAAGGATAGTAGTAGGTACCAGGACTGCAGCCTGCTTGCCATTGGCAACAGCTTTAAATGCTGCACGGATCGCAATTTCCGTTTTTCCAAAGCCTACATCCCCACAGACCAGTCGGTCCATCGGATGCGGAGCTTCCATATCTTTTTTCACATCGTTGGTGGCCTTCATCTGATCCGGGGTATCTTCATAAATAAATGAAGCCTCCAGTTCAGTTTCCAGATAACCATCCGGGTCAAAAGCAGTACCCACCTGTGATTTTCTCAGGGCATACAGCTTGATCAGGTCCCGGGCGATATCTTTAACTTTTTTTTTTGTAGTTTTCTTGAGTTTATCCCAGGCTTCTGTGCCCAGTTTATTCATTTTTGGCGCAGTGCCATCTTTACCACTGTACTTCGCAATCCGGTTGAGTGAGTTGATGTTCACATACAGCAGGTCGTTATCGGCATAAATCAGCCTGATCATTTCCTGGGTTTTGCCATTTACCTCTACTTTTTCTAGTCCGGCGTATTTACCGATACCATGGTCAATATGCGTCACAAAATCTCCGGGTTTAAGGTCCCTGAGATCCTTCATCGTAATCGCCTGACTACGCTGGTACCCTCTTTTCAACTTGTATTTGTAGAACCTGTCAAAAATCTGATGGTCAGTATACAGTGCAATCTGTTGCTGCGGATCGATAAAACCTTCGCGCAGCTGAATATTTACGGGAACAAATTTTACTGATTTATCAATGTCATCGAGTATCGCGTATAACCGTTCCGTCTGTTTTGGAGATGAGCTGGAGATAAAATTAAAGATCCCGTTCTTTTCATTTTCCTTGATATTATTGATCAGCAAATGGAAATCCTTATTAAAGGAAGGCTGTGGTTTGGTATCAAACAGGAGAACATTCTCTGTCCGGTAAAAGAACTGCTTTCCAAATTCTATGAGGGCGAAATCATGGACGATATCCCCTATCATTTTTTCATCAGAAAAAGCAAATTTAGGATCTATCCAGTCCAGGTTTTCCTGTTTTTCTTTCGCCGGCAGGGCTTTCCATAATTCTACAGCTTTTTTGTAACCTCCTTTAATGATATCCAGGGTAAACTCTACATCCTTAAACCAAAGCTGCGTATCCTTTTCAATATAATCCAGCAGGTTGATATTACTTTCTGTGAGGTATTTCGACTGCACATTCGGAATGATGGTAAGGGTTTTTACATCCTCTACAGAAAGCTGGGTTTCGATTTCGAAAGTCCTGATGCTCTCTACTTCATCCCCGAAAAACTCAATCCGGTAAGGGAGATCATGTGAGAAAGAGAAAATATCTACTATACCTCCCCTGATGGAGAACTGTCCCGGCTCATACACAAAATCGGTACGGTCGAAATCATAATCGATCAGGAATTCGTTGATAAAATCAATCCCTAATTTGATACCAAGACTGATTTCGAGGGTGTTTTTTTCGAGAACACTTCTGTCAATTACCTTTTCAGCCAGGGCCTCGGGATAGGTGACAACTATCTTTCCAAATGAAGACTGGTGGTTGAGCTCGTTGAGCACTTCTGCCCTGGCAAGTACATTACCAGTATCTACCTGGGTAAAATCAAATGATTTGCGGAAGGAAGAGGGGAAAAGAAGCACTTCTTTCTCAAGGATACTCTCCAGGTCGGCCATAAAGTAAGCAGCCTCTTCCCTGTCGGGCAAAATAAACAGCTGGGGTTTATGCAGCAGGAAATAGGTTGCTATAGCAATAACAGCATCGGCAGAACCCACTAATCCCTTTAGCTGAAGTTTAGTACCTTTACCCGTGTTGAGTGTCTTTGCCAGCGCTTCGATGCGCTCATCAGTTTTATATCTGTTGATCAGGTCGCGAATATTCACTCTGCAAATGTAAGATTTATCAATTGCTAATCTGTAACAATGCCGCCATTAATGACTCTAAAATTCAAAAGAGGGAAGCCAAAGTGGTTGATGCGTTTTCCTTTGGAACTGTTTTTCTGGATTGCCGCCTTTATCTTTCTGGCGATGGCAAAACCGGCATTACATCCCGGGGATATCCATTTTACTTTTTGTCCTCTGGCCAACATGGGAGTAACCTGGTGCCCGGGATGCGGTTTGGGAAGAGCAATAACACTGATCTTCCAGGGCAGCTTCAGGGAAAGTTTAAAATACCACTGGCTTGGAATTCCTGCAGTACTGATCATAGGTTACAGAATTGTGATACTTGGAAGGTACCAGTGGAATAAAATAATGAACAAAAGAAAGGAGAAATAATTATGTACAATTCACCATTTATGATGCTTCCGGGCATCTCGCCACAAGAGTTTTCTTATTTACAAACGGCAACTACGGGCTTTAGTGAACAGCAATTGAATGGATTTCTTCTTGTGTACAGCAGTAAAAGAAGGAGTCCTGATGATATGATCCTGTATTGTGTACTGGGATTTTTCGTGCCCGGGCTGGCCCGCTTTCTGGTGAACCAGATCGGAATGGGTATCCTGTACTTTTTTACTTATGGACTTTGCGCAATCGGTACTATTATAGACCTGGTTAACTACAAGAGCCTGGCTTTTGAATATAACCAGAAAATGGTTTTTGAAAGTCTGCAACTCGTAAAAATGGGCAGCAGCATCCAATAATTGCCATTTGGATCGTATATTTACGGAATGAGATTAGCTGTGTTGATCAAACATCTGGAAGAATATGCACCGCTGAACTACCAGGAAGATTACGATAATTCCGGGTTGCTTACCGGCGATGTGAACCAGGAAATTACTGCGGCACTGGTTGCCCTCGACTGTGTGGAGGAGATCGTTGATGAGGCTATTGCCAAAGGCTGTAACCTCATCATTACCCATCACCCCATTGTATTTAAGGGACTGAAAAAACTAACCGGCAGGACTTATGTAGAACGTGTCGTGCTGAAGGCTGTTAAAAATAACATCGCCTTATATGCTATTCATACCAATCTTGACAGTGTTCATAATGGGGTAAACGGTGTGATTTGCAACCGTCTTGGTCTGCAGCAGGCCAAAATTCTCCAGCCCCGTTCAGGCCTTTTAAAAAAACTTGTAACTTTTTGTCCTGTAGCCCAGGCGTCCGGGCTGAGGGAAGCCCTCTTCGCTGCGGGAGCCGGGAATATAGCCGCTTACAGTGACTGCAGTTTTAATACTGAAGGTACCGGCACCTTTAAAGCAGGGACTGGCACACAGCCTTTCGTGGGTCAACACGGTATGCAGCACCAGGAGCCTGAAACCAGGATTGAGACGATCTATTTTGTGCAGCAGGAACGCAAGGTCCTGCTGGCCCTGCTTGAAAATCATCCTTACGAAGAGGTTGCCTACGATATTTATGCACTTGAAAATAAAACAGATACCGTTGGATCTGGAATGGTAGGCTGGCTGGAACCGGAAATGGAGGCCACAGAATTTCTGGCTTTTGTGAAATCCACGATGAATGTCAGCGTGATCAGGCATACGCGACCTACAGGTAAAATGATCAAAAAAGTGGCTGTTTGCGGTGGTTCCGGCAGTTTTTTGCTGGGTCAAGCAATTGCCGCAGGAGCGGATGCTTTTATTACGGCAGATTTCAAGTACCATGAGTTTTTTGATGCGGATGGAAAACTGATGATTGCCGATATCGGACACTTTGAAAGTGAACAATTTACATCCGATTTGTTGATAGATATTATTCGGGAAAAATTTCCTAACTTTGCGATCCGTTTAACGGAGCATAATACAAACCCCATAAATTATTTCATTTAATGGAACAAACTGTAGAGCAAAAGCTAAAAGCTTTATACGAATTACAAACCCTTCATACAAAAATT
>NZ_JBEVDX010000182.1:0-20602 GCF_040513095.1 Pedobacter sp.
TTCCAACCTTCGCAAAGAAAGAGAAGAAACAAACACGGCTTCCGCGAAAGAATGGCTACAGCAAACGGTAGAAGAGTATTAGCTTCTCGTCGTGCAAAAGGAAGAAGAAAATTGTCAGTTTCTGACGAACGTCGTCACAAAGCATAATTTTGATTGCTGCACGTTAAGTGCCGGCAGATCATTATATCTGCAGATATGCGATCAAAAACATGAAAACATTTACTAAAGAAGAACGGTTATGCAGCAGGAAATCATTAGACCTGCTATTTAAGAACGGTTCTTCTTTTTTATTGTATCCCTTCCGCCTGTCGTATTTATTTGTACCGGGTAAAAGTGCTTTTCCTGCACAGGTAGTTATCAATGTATCGAAAAAAAGGTTTAAGCGTGCGCATGACAGGAACCTGATTAAGCGCAGGACACGTGAAGCCTATCGTTTACATAAATCCACTGATCTGTATCCTTTGCTGAACCAGGATGATCAGACTTTACTGCTTTCCATACAGTTTATTGGTAAGGAGCATTATGAATATGCTTTCTTCGAAAAGAAATTAGCCGGTGCATTTAAGAAACTGATTGTAACACTGCAGGCCAATGGAACTGATTAAACGCGTAATCGGATGGTTTTTCCTGGCACTGATTAAGTGCTATCAATTGTTTATTTCCCCGCTTCTGGGATCGAGCTGCCGCTTTACACCTACCTGTTCGCAATATGGTATCGAGGCGATTAAAAAACACGGCCCCTTCAAAGGTGGATGGCTTACACTTAAACGCATAGGCCGCTGCCATCCATGGGGCGCGCATGGCCATGATCCTGTTCCCTGAATTTTAGTTTATATTTGCTGCAATGGCTACAATACTCCAAATTGAAACAGCTACACCAACGTGTTCAGCTGCACTCTCTCTGAATGGCGAAACGATCGCTTTAAAAGAACTTGCTGCCCAGAATATCCATGCGGGCAGTCTTACCTTATTCATTGATGAAGTAATGCAGCTTGCCGGAATGGCCTATGCTGATCTTGATGCGATAGCAGTGAGTAAAGGCCCGGGTTCTTACACGGGACTGAGAATTGGGGTGTCTACAGCAAAGGGAATATGTTTTGCCGTAGATAAGCCGCTGATCGGTATCAATACACTTCAAATGATGGCGAATGGGTTTCTGAATACCACGGAGAACTATCAGGGGCTGGTCTGCCCGATGATTGATGCAAGAAGAATGGAAGTGTTTACCGCTTTGTACGACCAGCATCTGGCGGAGATATTACCTGTAAGTGCCAGTATTATTGACGAACATGCATACCAGCAGCAACTGAAAAATCAAAAGATCACATTTATCGGAGACGGGGCAATGAAATGCAGCGCATCTATTATATCGCCAAATGCGCATTTTTCAGCCCTTGCTTTTAATTCTGCCTCACACATGAGCAGTCTGGCATTTGATGCCTTCAAAAGGCAGGAATTTGAAGACGTAGCCTATTTTGAACCCTACTACCTGAAAGATTTTGTAGTTACACAGGCAAAAAAGAAAGTGTAGTCAAGGCCAGCGGTAAATTCCTAGTCGCCTTTGTGCTGAAAAACCTTAAATATTCTTCTGAAAAAGCTGGTTTGTGTATCGTCACCAACCCCCGGCATATAACTGCTGTTCTGTGGATGTTCCACTATAAATCCAAACTTGATGGCCAGTCCCATATAAACTGATGCCCCGTAATATCCTGAATTCACTACGGCAGATTTTCTTACAGCTGTTGATTTCAGCAGGTTGTCTGATCCCAGGAAAAATTCAAAATTGGGCGTCTGGTACATGCCCTGGGTACCCAGCATCATAAATCCGATCATGTTATAGGTAGGGGACAGGCTAACCGAAAATTCATTGCGTTTAAAAGTATTCACAAAGGCTGCATCTCCACCCTGGTAAAAGAGGTTTTTGGAAACGATGAGGCTGGGTGTATAGAAGTCGAATTTTCTGGAAACCATAAAATCAGCCTTGGCGTTGGTAGGCGTATAAAAGCCTTTCTGGCGGTCTGATCTTATGAAGAGGTCATTCAATTCATTTTCAAGGGTATTGGTATTGATATATTGCGGGTTTTCCGGATCGACGGTTTCTCTGCCTACGGTGACTGAACTGTTTACATTGAAATCATGTGAACGGTTGTTCCATTTGATAAATCCAAGGTCTTTGATATTGGCCATAATGAAGATACCGCTTTTAGCCTGGTAGGTGGTCCCTAAACTTAGCGACATACCAGGGTTTTTAAAATTGGGCAGAAAGGAATTTCTGTCGAGTTCTTTTGCGCGCAGGAAACTGGACCTGTAGGTCCCTGTTAGCCCTACGGTCAGGTTATCTGTTAGCGGATTGATGGTCAGGCTCGAATTGGTAACATCTATTTTATTATAGGTGATACCGCTCAGTAAACTCAGTTTGGCACCAAAGGCAAGTCTTTTAGTTAAATTTTCGCGGTACGTTACACTGAACTGGTGATAGGATTGTCCAAATCCGTTGCTGTTCAGCAAGCCGGTCTGTGAATTGGTAAACCTGTTGTAATCGCCAAAAACCACAAGGGTTTCATTGGTATAGTCAGCAAAAACGTCCGACCGCAGCTGCCATGAAAATCCCAGTTCCTTGTTGTATTTGTACGACTGGAACATCCTGAAAGTGAGCAGGTAAATATTAGAGCTTTCAAAGAGTTTATTCCTGTTGTTGTTACCGATCAGAATATCATCTGTGTTGTAGGTGCTGTTTCTGATCAGGTCGCTCAGCACATATTTGGAATCACCTTTATTAGCGGCATTTAAGCCGAAATAGGGAAGGAAAAAGTTGGATGCAAACTGGCGTGATGAATCGAGAACGAATGCCTTCTGAGCAGGGTTTTCAAAAGCATCAAAAAGTGTTTTGGTATTAAACAGTCCGTATTGCTGGGCCCTGAGCTGTGTGGTGGAAATGAATAAAACACAAATAAATAAGTATCTTTTTGCCATAGTTTAAAAGCGTTCTTAAATATGGGGTTTTTTATTTGATAATTGATAAGCTGTCAGTTATAATATCGTTATCATTTTCAGCTAAGGTGTTGATCAGGAAGTTCGTCTGAAAATCTCCCTGCGCTCCATTGAGCTGATAAATCAGTGAATTGAATTTGCCCAGTCCACCTTCCGCTGTAAAATGCCGGTAATACGGGGTGTAAACGTTCTTTCTGACAATGTCTGATGAGTTTTTATGGTTTACATAAAAGGTGACACTTGCTGTGTTGGAGATCTGTGCATACAGGTCTGTATAATCTGAAGTGCTAACCAGCAGTTCATTGCTCCTGTAAAACTTCAAAAAGTCCTGCAGCGTAGCAGGGCTGTTGGCAAAAACCATGTAGTTATCAATGACGGTATAATATGGCTTGCTGAATTTTTTAAAGGGTTCACCGAAATAGCAGTAAAGGAGGCCCGAAACCTTGAACTGTTTAATGTCCTGGTCATAATCTGTACTGATGTCAATCAACAGTTGTTTTACCTTATCTCCATTGCTCAGGTTAATTGCTCCCAGATTTTCGGATGAGCGCAGCTGAAATGTGATCAGCTGGTCTTTAAAGTATTTTGGAAATATCCCTTCAGGATCAAGGCGATAAGTCTGGTCAGTATTTTCTATGATCATCCTGACAGCATGGTCCTCTTTATTCAGGCCAAACCAGGTGTTCAGTGCTTTGCGCCATAACTTATACTGAGGAAGGGCATAGAGCCTGAAGTTCGCGGTATTCGCAGGTAGGAGATTGTCTATAGTGTTCTTCTGCGGGGCCATCGAAGCATAGAGGCTGATGTAATTACCCGCAGTGTTGATTTTTGTGGTACCACTAAAGAATAACCGTTCGCGGCTGAAATTGTAATTGAGGGCGGCAAATGAATTCTGATGGTTAAACAGGGCATTATTCCCATTTAAATTGCCGGGCAATACAGCTTTGATCAGAGAAGTGATCTTGTTATAGTCTATAAAAAGGTTGCCAACACTGTTCTTTCCCAGTTTGTTGTTGAGTTTGATAAACCTGATAAACTCAGCTGAGCCTGCTGAAGTGTCCCCTTTCAGGCCCGTTCTGACCAATTCCTCGCTGCCGGATAATAAAACGAGGTTTTTTTCGATCCCCAGGTAAAATACGGTGCTGTCATTGAGAGACAGCTTCATGATCCCGCCGGCCTCAGTAAGTTTTATCCCTCCGGACTGCAGGGCATCTGTAAGTACAGGTTTCTTTGGTTCACCGTTTAATTGGGTACTGATCAGATAGTTAATCTCTTTATTTTTACCGGAAAAACTGATAAAAACGTCCCGGTTGGCAATGAGGCTGTTGACAGATGAATTGGAAATCACCAGATCTTTCAGCAGGCTCAGTTTTTTAAATTTCTCCTCTCCAAGCAGTTTTTCAAAAAGGTCCTGTCCTTTTAAAATTTCGAAGATACTTTTGTCGTTATGAATGCAGAATACCAGTCCCGAGTTTGCAGTAGCTGCATGCAGGCTGATCTCATTATAAGTACTTTCCCTGTTAAGCCTGGAAAAATACAGATAAGCCATGCCCGACATCGCAAGGAGTAATATAATTAGAGTGAGGTATATTCTTTTCATTTGTATTTAAGCAAATTTAATTTAATAGTTGGATTACTAAGAAAATGCAAAGAGGTTTCTTAATTTTGTGGCAGCTAAAAAAGCGAATTGAATGAATAGACGAATAATTTTAACTGCTTCCTTTTTTGGGGCAGTGGCAGTAATGTTCGGTGCTTTTGGTGCCCACAGTTTGAAAAATGTTCTCTCTACTGACCAGCTTGCCATATGGACAAAAGGAATTGAATACCAGTTTTACCATACTTTTGCCTTACTTTTCCTGTCTACCTTTGCAAGGTTCAGGACTAAACTGGTAGACATTTCTTATTTTTGCTTTACAATAGGTATCCTGCTTTTTTCAGGTTCGCTTTACCTTCTGGCCACCAGGGAAATAACCCATATTGGGTTTGTAAATATAATCGGTCCGGTAACACCCTTGGGTGGTCTGCTCCTGATTGCAGGCTGGGCAATGCTCTTTTTTGCTGCCTTAAAAAACAGATAGATGCAGGAAACCAATGATATAGATTTTACGGAAAGGGACACCCTTTTTATAGAAGTTATTTTACCGCTGTCACTGTCAAAAAACTATATCTACCGGGTACCCTTTCATCTGAACGAGCACACCGCCGTTGGGAAAAGGGTAATTGTTCAGTTTGGCAAAAATAAAATCTATACTGCCCTGATCAAAAGTATCAGTCAGACAGCGCCGGAATTATACGCTGCAAAATATATTATCGACGTAATTGATGAGCATCCCGTAGTAAATGGGCAGCAACTGCAGTTTTGGGAGTGGATGACCGAATATTATCTCTGCAATGAAGGGGATGTGATGTCTGCTGCACTGCCCGCCGGTTTAAAGCTGGCCAGTGAGACGATTATTATCCTGCGGGAGGAAGTGAACCATGAGGAACTTTTTGTTACCGATAAAGAAGCGGTCTTAATCACCGCTCTGGAAAAGCAGAAGCGGCTTACTGTCGATCAGATCTCAGCCCTCTTAGGGCAGAAGACTGTTTTTCCGATTATCAAATCCCTGCTGGATAAGGAAATCGTTTATATCGCAGAAGAGGTTGTAGAAAAATATAAGCCTTTATTAAAGTCGTACATCACGCTGAACGCTTTCTATAAAGAAGAGGAAAACTTCAGGCAGCTCTTTGAAGTGCTGGAGCGGGCACCGAAACAGCTGGACGCTCTGCTGGCCTACATTAAACTGTCAAAATCGGGTGAGGAGATTTCCAGACAGCAGCTGCTGGAAGAAAGCAATTGCGGGCAGGCCGCGCTGAAAGCCCTGCTGGATAAAGAGATCTTCAGCCTTCACAAAAAGGCAGTAAGCCGTTTACAGGATGATAATGATGACCTGATCCTTAATTTTAAACTGAGCGCAGCACAAAGTACAGCACTCGCCAATATATCAACTGCATTTGAATCGAAAGACGTAGTACTCCTGCACGGGATCACGGCTTCCGGTAAAACCCAGGTTTATATTAAGCTGATTGAAGAGGCTATTGCCAAGGGTGGCCAGGTATTGTTCCTGCTGCCGGAGATTGCACTGACTACCCAGATTGTAGAGCGGATAAAACGCTATTTTGGAGATGCAATTGGGGTATACCACTCCAAATTCAACGACAATGAGCGTGTGGAAATCTGGAACCATGTCATGAGCGGAAAATACAGGATTGTATTGGGTGCACGTTCCTCTGTGTTTTTGCCTTTCAATGCCTTAAAACTGATTGTAGTAGATGAGGAACATGAATCTTCCTACAAGCAGAATGAACCGGCACCGCGGTACCAGGCAAGGGATGCTGCGGTATACCTTGCCCATCTGCATAAAGCGAAAATAGTGCTTGGGTCTGCCACACCGTCTATAGAAAGTTATTACAACGCGCTCAGCCATAAATATGGTCTGGTTACACTAAACGAAAGGTTTGGCGGTGTAGAACTCCCGCTGCAGGAAGTGGTAAGCATTTCTGAAGAGACCAAACGTAAAAAGATGGTGTCTTATTTCTCCAGTGTGCTGATTGATGATATCACTGCAACACTCGAAAAAAAGGAGCAGGTCATCCTGTTCCAGAACAGAAGAGGATATGCAACGATCCTGATCTGCAAGACCTGCGGATTTGCCCCCAAGTGTATCAACTGCGATGTCAGCCTTACTTTCCACAAAAGCAGCGGAAAACTGCATTGCCATTATTGCGGCTATCACGAAAGCAGCATGAATATCTGCCCTGCCTGTGGTTCGGTACATATCGAGCAAAAGGGCTTTGGTACAGAGCGTATAGAAGAAGAACTCAGCCTGATTTTTCCTGATGTGAAAATTGCCAGGCTGGATGTAGACAGTACGCGTACCAAGAACAGCCTCCAGAAGATCATCGGGGATTTCCAGGAGAAAAAAACGGATATCCTGATCGGTACGCAGATGGTAGCGAAAGGTCTGGATTTTGATAATGTAACGCTGATCGGTGTGATCAATGCCGACACCCTCCTAAATTATCCTGATTTCAGGGCTTTTGAGCGCAGCTACCAGTTACTTGCACAGGTAGCCGGAAGAGCGGGCAGAAGAGATAAGCAGGGAAAGGTTTGCATACAGGCATATGATGATGATCACCGTATTATCAAACAGGTCGTGGAAAACAATTACCTGGCGATGTATAATGATGAGATAGAGGAACGTAAGATGTATCACTATCCGCCCTTTACGAGGCTGATTTTTATCAATGTGAAACACAAGGACTCCAATCTGTTAAATGCGGCCTCGGCACATTTCGCGGCATTGCTCAGGGCCCAGCTTGGTACCCGCGTTTTAGGGCCGGAGCAGCCCCTGGTGTCAAGAATCAGGAATTATTATATCAGGCAGCTGATCATTAAATCGGATAAATCTGATGCCATTCAGAAAGTAAAAGCTGTGATTAAACAAACAATTACCGACTTTAACAGTCAGAAAGCCTATAAAGGTGTAATCATCCAGATTGACGTTGATCCGTATTAATTTAATTTTTGCTCAAAGCAGTGATCTGATGGATTTTACATTTTATATCAATTTTACGCTACTGAAACGCTGGGTTTTCGTGCTTAAAAAAGTATTTTTGAGATTCAATGGCTTATAAATTTGTAGACAATTACCGGGAAAGAGGGGCACGTAAAAAGCTGGTGGAGCATCTTGCTTCAAGAGGTATTACCGACAAGCGGGTACTAACTGCAATTGGCAAAGTACCCCGGCATTTCTTTTTTGATGAAACCTTCTGGAACCAGGCATACAAAGATATCGCCTTTCCTATTGGTGATGGCCAGACAATATCACAACCATATACCGTAGCTTATCAGAGTGAGCTGCTTCATATTACCAAAGGAGATAAAGTACTGGAGATCGGTACCGGTTCGGGCTATCAGACCTGTATTTTGATGGAACTTGGGGCAGAAGTTTATACCATTGAAAGACAGGAGAGCATTTACAGGCATACGCTAAAAGTACTTCCCGGCATGGGGTATAATGCCAATTTCTTTTTTGGTGACGGCTCGATGGGAATTGCAGCGCATGCCCCATATCATAAGATTATCGTAACTGCCGGAGCACCCTTTGTTCCGGAAATTCTGCTGAAACAGCTGAAGATTGGCGGTATACTTGTCATCCCGGTGGGGGATGAACGTTCCCAGACGATGGTTACCGTCATCCGGATCAACGAAACTGAGTATGAAAAATTTGAGCTGGATACCTTCAGGTTTGTTCCGCTTGTAGGAGATCAGGCCTGGTAAACAGCCTTGCTGGCTTAAACCTTTAGTGCACGGTCCATCTCTCTTTTGGATTCGCGGTCTTTGATACTGTCTCTTTTGTCAAATTCTTTTTTACCCTGTGCCAGTGCGATTTCAATTTTCGCGAAACCCCTGTCATTGGTGAAGATACGGAGGGGAACGATTGTATAACCTTTTTCTTCGCTTCTGAATTTCAGTTTTTTCAGTTCTTTTTTCTGCAGCAGGAGTATCCTGTCACGTTTGATGTCGTGGTGATGAAAAGAACTGTGGCTATATTCAGAAATATGAAGGTTTCTTACATACAACACATTACCGATAAACATACAGAAAGCATCAGTCATATTGGCTTTGCCCTGCCTGATAGCTTTTATTTCTGTACCCAGCAAAGCAAGCCCTGCATCATATTTCTCAATAATATTATAGTCGAAGTATGCTCTTTTATTTTTTATTTGAATATCGTTCTTCATAGAATTAACAAATATCAGAAAGAAATGCCGATTTACGACAGTTTAATCTAAATTATAGTACAAATCGGAATGGCGGTTTACCTGACTACCAATACAGGAATTGTTACTTTATGCCTTACAGACTCAACAGTAGTGCCAAATATCAGATCTTTCAGTCCTTTATGTCCGTGAGCACCCATAACCAGCATTTGCAGCTGATTACTCTTCGTGATTTCTGCGATAGCAGCAGCCGTACTCCCGAAACCGATATGCGGAACAGCATGAAATCCAAGATCCGCCAGGTTCTGACAGTATTTATCCAGGTTTTCTGCGTCACTCAGCGTCTCATGATCCAGCGTTGCTTTCCCGTGGTATCTCGCCGCGGCAGTTTCTACAATATGTATCAAATGATATTCCCCGGCTTTTCCTCCCTGGATGAGCGCATGCCTGATCGTATTGCGGTCATTCTTGGAAAAGTCTACTGTAATGCCAATGGTATGGTAGCTGATTTTTTCTATACTTTCGATATCCAGGGCACTTCCATGAGGCACGTTACTCCTGATCTTGCTCCTTGCGATCAGCGGATACACAAATACATAGATGAGCATCAGCCCGATCAGGATTGCGGTTGGGATAACCAGTACATAGATGTACCAGCCGTCAGACGCTTTGGCCCATCCTGTAATCTCTTCGACCACCAGTTTGATATTCAAAAGTACAATTGCCCCGGCACTTATCCAGGCCAGGATCTTAACCCATAATTTGATGGCAAAGCCTTTCATTTCCTCTTTATCGGAGGTGAAATGTATCAGGGGAATAACGGCAAAGCCGAGTTGTAAACTCAAGACAACCTGACTGAGGATGAGCAGTCCGCTCAATGCATCGTCACCAAAATAAAGGATCGTGAAAAATGCCGGTATAATGGCCAGCAGCCGTGTAATAAGCCTGCGCAACCAGGGCTGGATCCTCAGGTTGATATGCCCTTCCATGATGATCTGTCCCGCCAGTGTACCTGTAACTGTAGAGCTTTGTCCTGCTGCAATGAGTGCCAGCGCAAAAAGCGTAGGTGCTACGCCGCCGAAAATATGTCCCAGTAGTTTATAGGCATCCTGGATTTCGGCTACTTCGTGGTGCCCGTTTTTGAAAAATGCTGCGGCTGCAAGAATCAGGATGGCAGCATTCACAAAAAATGCCAGGTTAAGCGCTACCGCGGTATCTATAAAGTTGAATTTTATAGCTTCTTTTATCCCTTTCTGATCTCTCTCAAATTTCCTGGTCTGAACCAGTGAGGAATGCAGGTAAAGATTGTGTGGCATCACCGTGGCGCCGATAATTCCTATAGCAATATACAATGCCTGTCCGGAAAGGATAGAGGGCTGAAGTCCGCCGATAATCTCCTTTACAGAAGGCTCAACAATGAACATCTCCACCAGAAATGAAAAACCGACAATAAAAACCATGGACACAATAAAGATTTCCATCTTTCGCATTCCTTTGTTCATCAGGAACAACAGCAGAACAGTATCGAATATGGTAATGCTGATCCCCCAGATCAATGGTAAACCGAACAAAAGATTTAAACCGATGGCCATCCCAATGATCTCTGCCAGGTCACAGGCCACAATGGCTGTTTGTGCGAGCGCAAACAATGGGATATTTGCCCATTTGGGATAGGCGTTTCTGGAAGCCTGTGCCAGGTCCAGTCCGCGCACAATACCCAGCCGGGCACTTAGAGACTGCAACAGTAACGCAATCAGATTTGACATCAGAAGAACCCAAATAAGCTGATAGCCGAATTTACTTCCTCCTGCCAGGTCTGTTGCCCAGTTTCCCGGATCCATATATCCAACGCTGACGAGATAGGCAGGGCCTATGAAAGATAATATCCTTCGCCAGCCGGTACGTTTACTGGTATTTACACTCTGATGGACTTCGCTTAACGATTCTGCATTCTTCATTTTGGTAAATAATATTTTTGTGTTGAGAGCCTATTTATAATTGACGAGGATGCGCTGTGTCACCTCTCTGCTTACATTAATTAATTTGCCGTCTACCAGCAGTTCAACCGAACCGTCATAATCGGCTATTTCCTGAATTTCGATGAGGATACCTATAGTAAGTCCAAGTCTTTCGAGATGTTTGAGAAAAGCTGAAGTATATTCGTTAACACCAATGATGACCCCTTTATCTCCGCGCGACATCTCATGCAGGTGGATGTTCTGACCGGGCTCGAAAACCCCATCCTTGTCAGGTATCGGATCGCCATGAGGGTCTCTTTTCGGGAAGCCCAGAAATTCATCCAGGCGTTCTACCAGCAGGCCGGAGTTGATATGTTCAAGCTCTTCTGCAATATCATGCACCTCATCCCACTTGAACTTGAGTTTTTCCACCAGGAAAACTTCCCAGAGGCGGTGTTTCCTGATGACACTTACTGCGGTGGTTTTCCCCCTGTCAGTTAGAGTTACCCCCTGATACTTGATGTAATCGATCAGTTGTTTGTCCGACAGTTTTCTGAGCATATCTGTAACCGATGCTGCGCGGGTTTTCATCCCGTCTGCAATGGCATTGGTTTGTACAGGACTGTCGTTAAGCTGTGATAAATGATATATTGTCTTCAGGTAGTTTTCTTCAGTAAAGGAATGCATTATAGTAGCCTAATTGAATATTTAGATAAATCTAAAAATTTTTTTATAAAATAAAGCATAATTTAAATGATATTTTTTAGAATTAAATTTGGTAATTAAGCTGTCGTTATTCTACCTTTGAGTTCAAGACCCAGGAAAAATGGCAACAGAATTAGATAAAATAGATTTTAAAATACTTAGACTTTTACAGGAAAACGGGAGAATAACCAATCTACTTTTATCACAGGAAATTGGATTATCACCGGCCCCTACCCTGGAAAGAGTGAGAAAACTTGAGATGTCTGGTTTTATCAAGAGCTACCATGCCCTGGTTGATGAAGAAAAACTGGGTCTGGGGATCAAAACATTTATTCAGGTTCAGCTCGATTTCCATAAGAACAATACCATACAGATATTTCTTGACGAAGTGAACCAGATTAAGGAAATCACAGAATGTCACCACGTAACAGGACAAGCAGATTTTCTGCTGAAAGTGTATGTAAGTGATATCAAAGCATACGAGCGACTGATTATGGATAAGATCAGCAAAATCAGCGTGGTGAAAACTTTTCAGACCATGATGATCATGTCAACTACCAAAAAGGAACCAATCGTACCGCTGGAATACTAATTATCAGCTGATCTGCCAGTTGATAGGTTTTTTACCACTTGCAAGCAATGCCGCATTGGTCCGCGAAAAAGGTTTGCTTCCAAAAAAGCCAGTGTATGCAGAGAAAGGTGAGGGATGGGCAGATTTTATTACTGTATGTTTCTGTTCATCAATCAATACCGACTTGTTCTGCGCGAACTTACCCCATAATAAAAACACCAGGCCGGTTTTCTGCGCGGATAGCTGGCTGATTGCCTGATCTGTAAATGCTTCCCAGCCTTTTCCCTGATGAGAACCTGCCTGATGGGCACGAACAGTAAGTGTAGCATTCAATAAGAGTACCCCTTCTTCAGCCCACTGTGTCAGTTGACCGTGATTGGGAGTTGTAAAGCCTTCTATATCTGTTTCCAGTTCCTTGTAGATGTTTTTCAGAGAGGGTGGTGTTACTACTCCTTTTTTAACGGAGAAAGACAGCCCATGGGCCTGTCCGTCGCCATGGTAGGGATCCTGTCCCAGTATAACTACTTCAACTTTATCAAATGGCGTATAATTAAACGCATTGAAGATATCAGCGTTTTTAGGAAAAACGGTATGGCCTTCTTCTTTCTCCTGTACCAGAAAGGCTTTCAGGTCTTTCATATATTGTTTCTCGAATTCAGGTTCCAGGACTTTTAACCAGCCCGGTTCTAATGCTGCTGACATGCTGCTGTGTTTTTTGTTAAAATTTCTACCATATCGCTTTCAAGCGAATGCTGAGGCGCTTCAATAATACGACCAATTTCTTTACCATTCTCCATAAAAATGAAGGTAGGAACGCTGATGATGTTCAGGTGATCTGTAAGGCCCTCTTTTGCTTTTTTAGTTTCATCAACACAAATCAGGGAAATACTGTTTTCATTGATTTGTGTATTGTCAGCAATCTTATAAAAACGGGACACATGTAACCTGGAGTCGCTGCACCAGGTGCCCAGTACAATGATGATTTTCTTACCGGACAGAAGTGGTTTTAACTGTTTCAGTTTTTCCGGGTCGGGAAGATAGGAAGGATATTCTGCAGCGTATTTGTCCCTCATCACTTCTACAGAGAGAATGCCTTCACGGCTATTTTCATTTTGAATCATCAATATCCTTTTTTATATGTGGTTCCTTATGCCGGAACCGCTTTATAGCAGGTAACAAATATAGGAAGGAATGTTTTTAATCCGGCTGTCATGTGAATGATTAATTATTAATTTAACTCTGCTTTTTGGTATATAAACACGATATTTGCATAAAAAATAATTAAAGAGAGATATGCCAAACATAGTAAGACTTATCGCAGGTTTTGTGGTATTGGGTGCTGCGATAGCACTAATGATTTTCGGTTTCTGGGGCTGGGGCATTTTAGCCGTACTGATTAGTCTGCTGATCCTTGTTACCTTTTTCTATAATGAGAATATGCTGCTTGCACAATGGTTTTTACGTAAAGACGATATGGGCAAAGCTGAACTTTATCTGAGAAAAATAACAGATTACGAATCACAGCTGATCCGGATCCAGCATGGTTACTATCAATTGCTGATGGGCCTGATCGAATCGAGGAAAGCCCCGATGCAGTCGGAGAAGTTTTTTAAGAAAGCGCTTTCCCTGGGCATGCAGATGGATCATAACATTGCCCTGGCCAAGTTAAGTCTGGCAGGTATTGCAATGGGAAAGAGAAACAAGAGAGAGGCCCAGATGTACCTTACAGAAGCCAAGAAAGCAGATAAGAATAAATTACTTGCCGATCAGATCAAACAGATGAAAGATCAGTTGGGAATGCTGGATAAGCAGCAACAGGTAAGATACAGCAGGTAATAAAAGAAATATTGAACAAAATAGAAAAAGCCACAGACGTGGCTTTTTCTATTTCTCGTTTAAACTGTCGAAATTCTCGTTCTCATTCAGACCACCTCTGCTGATAATATCATCATCCATATAGTCTTTGCTTTTGCTAAAGAACAATTGTTCAGACTGGATTCTTTTGATCAGCTGGCGGATCAGCGACAGGTCAAAGGCATCTTTGCTTAATTTGATGCAGTATTCGTTTTCGGTAATTTCCAGACTAGAGTTGTTCATCGCTTTACAAATTAATTGTGTCTGGTAAAAATAGAAAAGGCCTGCCATAAATCAATATCGCAGGCCTTTAAGTCTTTGTTATCTTTATGTTAAGAAAACCAGGCTGTTACATCTTCTTTTGAAGGCATTGTCAAATCCAGTTTCAATTTTTTACGCATTCCGCCAAGGTCGTTGAATACCTTATTTGCATTTGCTCCGGCGAGATCTTCTATAGTATTGAAACCCATTTTTCTGATCACCTGAACCCATTCTGCAGGTATTCCCGCATTGACGAAATCTTCATCAGTAGTTACCTTTGCTTTTTTCTCCGGTCTCATCTGAGGGAAGAAAAGCACTTCCTGGATGGTCGACTGGTTGGTCATGAGCATCACCAGGCGGTCGATACCTACGCCCAAACCTGAAGTTGGCGGCATACCGTATTCCAGTGCACGTACAAAATCATCATCCATTGCCATCGCTTCATCGTCACCTCTGTCGGCCAATTTCAGCTGATCTTCAAAACGTTCTTTCTGATCAATGGGATCATTCAGCTCTGAATAGGCATTACCAATTTCTTTACCCATCACAAATAACTCAAAACGCTCAACCAGGCCTTCCTTGGTTCTGTGTTTTTTAGCCAGGGGAGTCATCTCAATAGGATAGTCGGTAATATAAGTAGGCTGGATCAGGTTGGCTTCCACCTTTTCGCTGAACAACTCATCGATCAGCTTACCGCGGCCCATGGTAGGATCGGTTTCTATATTCAAGCTTTTGCATGTTGCAATCAGCTCTTCTTCGCTCATTGCCGAAACATCTATTCCAGTGTATTTTTGTATGGACTCATACATGGTCAGTTTTTCATACGGCCCCGCAAAATTGATCTCATGTGCACCAACTTTTACTACCGGGGTACCATGGATGGCCATCGCAACCTTTTCCAGGCACTCTTCAACCATCGCCATCATCCAGATATAATCTTTGTAGGCCACATAGATTTCCATCGCAGTATATTCCGGGTTATGCGTACGGTCCATTCCTTCATTTCTGAACATCTTGCCGAACTCATATACACCGTCAAAGCCGGCTACGATCAGTCTTTTCAGGTAAAGCTCATTTGCAATCCTGAGGTAAAGGGGCATATCAAGGGTATTGTGGTGCGTTTCAAAAGGACGTGCCGCTGCACCGCCATGGATCTGCTGAAGGATTGGTGTTTCTACTTCCATCCAGCCCTGCTGATCAAAGTAATTGCGCATGGTGCTGATTACCTTTGAGCGGTTGATGAAGATCTGTTTAAAGTCAGGATTTACGGTCAGATCCACATAACGCTGTCTGTATCTCAGCTCAGGGTCAGTAAATCCATCGTATATATTTCCTTCCTCATCGCGTTTTACAACGGGAAGCGGTTTTAATGATTTTGACAATAAGGTGAATTCAGTAACATGGACTGAGATTTCGCCTGTCTGGGTGGTAAATACATATCCTTTTACACCGATGAAGTCCCCGAGGTCAAGCAATTTCTTGAAAACTGTATTGTATAATGTTTTGTCCTCATCCGGGCAGAGATCATCTC
This sequence comes from Pedobacter sp., assembly GCF_040513095.1. Taxonomy (GTDB): domain Bacteria; phylum Bacteroidota; class Bacteroidia; order Sphingobacteriales; family Sphingobacteriaceae; genus Pedobacter. Next base: position 15,638 of record NZ_JBEVDX010000182.1, read on the forward strand.
TTTTTAAGTAAACCTGGATACGGCCTGTTGAATCCTGCAGTTCAGCGAAGGCAGCACTGCCCATGATACGCCTGGTCATGATCCTGCCTGCAAAACTTACATTCTGGTACGCGTCCTTACTGGACTCATTGTAGTTCGCTAAGATGTCTGCAGCAGTAGTATTGATTTCATAACCTTCAGCAGGGTATGGGTCAATACCCAGTTCACGCAGCTGTACAAGCGCATTTCTGCGCAATATTTCTTGTTCTGATAGTCCTGTACTCATATGTTCTGCAAAAATAGTAAAATAGAAGAGTGTTTTTTAAGAAAATTCTAATCAGCTTCTACTGATACATTGTACATCTCTGTAATACTTTCTGCATATTTCTTTTCTACCACCTTGCGTTTGATTTTCATGGTTGGCGTAATCTCACCCTCATCCATGCTGAAAGGGTTTCTTTTGATCATGAAATTCTTGATGCGCTCAAACTTGGCAAGTTCTTTCGAGTAGGTTTTAATATCCTGACCGATCCAGTCTATAATTTCCGGATTAGTGATAAAAGTCTCAGGGGATTCGAAAAACTCATTTTGCAGGCCAAATTTTTCCTGCATACTTTCCCGGTTAGGGATAATAATAGCGGTCAGGTATTCCCTTTTGTCCCCGATAAGAAACAGCTGTTCGATTTTGATACTTTTCAGATAGATGTTCTCTACTGGTGTAGGATAAACATTTTTGCCGTAGGCATTTACAATCATGTTTTTAAGGCGGTCAGTAATCTGAAGGTAACCCTTATAGAACCTGCCTATATCACCTGTATGGAACCAGTTATCCTTGTCAATCGCTTCTGCAGTTTCTGCGGGTTTATTGAAATATCCCTGCATTACACAATGGCCGCGAACAATGATCTCGCCTTCAGCGCATACGAAATCCGGATCAAAAGTTTCATTGGTCTGTATGTTAATGATTTCTTTGGTTTCAATATTCTGTATGGCCACCTCAATGCCCGGAATTACGCGGCCAACGGTTCCGTATACCTGCCTGTCGGCTTCGCTGAAAGTCATAACGGGAGAGGTTTCAGTTAAGCCAAAACCCTCACAGACTTTGATGCCCAGGTTACCAAAGAACTCCCCGACATTTTTGGGAAGGGCGGCACCCCCGGAGATGAGGAACTTCAATCGTCCGCCGGTCTTTTCTTTGATCTTGCTGAACACTAATTTTTCAGCGATCATCTGCTCCGTTGACAGCAACAATCCGGGTGTTTTACCAGCCTCAAGTTTTTCGCGGTAATTTTTTCCGGTTTCCATAGCCCACAAAAAGATTTTTGCTTTTACCCCGCCATCAGCAGTTCCGCTTTTGTAAGCTTTATCATGGATGCGTTCCAGTAAACGCGGTACACAGTTCATTACAGTTGGCCTGATCTCAGCCATGTTTTTGGCCAGTAATTCCAGGCTTTGTGCAAAAGCCATGGTGCAGCCGGCAGCGCAGCATACATGGTAAGTGGCTGTACGTTCAAAAACATGTGACAGTGGCAGGAAGGAAAGGAATAAATCATCCTTCTCAATAACTCCCATCTGGGTAAGACATACTTTTACATTTTCCACAAAGTTATTGTGTGACAGCATTACTCCTTTAGGGGTACCTGTTGTACCGGAAGTATACACCAGGGATGAGGTGTCTGAGGGACTAACCGCTTTGCGGAGCCCGCTAATCTCTTCCTGAAAATGAGCTGTCAGACGTCTGCCTGTTTCAAGCACCTCATCAAAGCTCACAACCGTCACTTTCAGCTCTTCAGGTATGTTGATTTTAGCGTGATCCGGGAATGCAGGGATGATGTATTCCAGCCGCCTGCAGTTGGCAGCAATCTTCAATACTTTTTTATAGAGAAAAGTATTGCCCACCAGTATGGCCCTCATTCCTGAATCGTTTATGATATATTCAACCTCATGCTCCGATAGCGTAGGGTAGATGGAAACGTTGACCGCATTGATCTGTTGTATCCCCTGGTCATAAAAAATGTAGTCGGGCCCGTTTTCTATCATCAGTCCCATTCTGTCTCCCTTTACAATACCTTTGTCCAGAAAGAAGGCAGAAACGGCATCCGCATTTTCCAGAGTGGTCTTGAATGAGATATTTTCCCATACGTCTGCTTTCTTGTGGATAAGAAAAGCAGATTCAGGAGAATGAACATTTTCCACCACATTCCGCAATAAACTGGGAACAGTGGAGATTTGATCTGATGATGGCATATCGGTTATTTTTTTTGCGAATGCAATAATAGAGTTTTTATCAAAGTAACGCAATTTATGTACGTTATCAGCAGCGGAATACCCCCGAAATAGGGCAGCGTTTTATGGGAAAAGGGCACCATAGGGCGCCCTTTTATTTTTTCAGGTGAGCTTAAACAGAAAAACTTTCGCCACATCCGCATGAACGGGTAGCATTCGGGTTATTAAAGGCAAAGCCTTTTCCATTCAATCCATCGGTGAAATCAAGTTCGGTTCCTGCCAGATATAAAAATGATTTCATATCAAGCGCAATGCGTACCCCTTTATCTTCAAAAAACTGATCGTCCTTTTTTTCTTCATTATCGAAATCCAGATTATAGGATAATCCTGAACATCCGCCGCCTTTTACAGAAACACGTAAAAAATAGTCGGTATCCATTTGAGATTCCTGCATCAAGTGATCAATTTTGCCTTTTGCTTTTTCTGTGATAGTGATCATATGCTTGTTATTAATTGTTAATAGGCAGCTAAAATGATGCCATGTATTTAAATCGGTACTTAGCTTATACTTTGGGCCGTACCTTCCTTAAAGCTCTCCCATAATGGAGACAACTCTCTGAGATGGTCTACAGCTTTTCTGATCTCGCTGATGGCGAAGTCTATTTCCTCTTCAGTGTTGAAACGCCCCAGTCCGAAACGGATAGAGGAATGGGCAAGGTCATCAGACATACCCATGTTCTTTAACACATACGAAGGTTCAATTGAGGCTGAGGTACATGCGGATCCCGAAGATACTGCCAGGTTTTTCATAGCCATCATCAGGCCTTCGCCTTCGACATGTCTGAATGAAAAATTGGTTACATGAGGCAGTCGCTGTGTTCTGTTCCCATTGACATAGCTTTCTTCAACAGCGCTAAGTGAATTTTCCATTTTATCCCGCAGGGCAGAAAGCCGTCTTGCCTCAGCATCCATTTCCAGCCGGCATAATTCGCAGGCTTTTCCCAATCCCACAATACCCGGAACATTCAGGGTGCCTGAACGCATGCCACGCTCATGTCCGCCACCATCCATCTGGGCAGTGATTTTTACCCGCGGGTTTTTCCGGCGGACATAAAGGGCGCCTACTCCTTTGGGGCCATACATTTTGTGAGCGCTGAAAGCCAGCAGGTCAATGCCGTCAGCATCTACGTTAACGGGGATTTTTCCTACAGCCTGTGTGGCATCAGTCATAAATAAAGCACCATATTTGTGTGCAATGGCTGCAATAGCTTTGATGGGCTGTATTACACCGGTTTCGTTGTTGCCATACATAACGCTGACCAGAATCGTCTTTTCAGTCATAGCCGCTTCCAGCTCAGTAAGATCAATCAGACCATCTTCCTTAACCTGAAGATAGGTGATCCCGGCGCCCAACCTCTCAAGGTGTTTGCAGGTATCAAGCACAGCTTTATGCTCGGTAGCGACAGTAATGATATGGTTACCCTTTTCATGGTACATTTCGTACACGCCTTTAATAGCCAGATTATCGGCCTCCGTAGCACCCGAAGTAAAAATGATCTCTTTGTCAGTACAGCCAATCAATTTGGCCGCCTGCTCCCTGGCATAGTCAACTGCTTCCTCCGCAATCCATCCAAAAGCATGGCTGCGGCTTGCGGCATTGCCAAATTTACTGGTGAAATAAGGCAACATCGCCTCCAGTACTCTTGGATCAAGCGGGGTTGTTGCATTATTATCTAGGTAAACGGGAAGTTCCATCGGAATTTATTTATTCTTTTTTACCCTGCAAAGGTACTAAAAAAGATTACCATAAATTCCCGGCATGGTCTATGATCCCAGTCATAAAACTTGCATTTTTACATTTTTCTAACCTTATGTAATAGGATGAATAAAATTGAACATATCGGCATTGCGGTAAAAGATCTTGAGTTGTCCTGCGGGTTGTACGAGAAGCTGCTGGGTGCGCCGGCATACAAGCGGGAACTGGTGGCCTCGGAAGGGGTTTCCGCGGCATTTTTTAAAACCGGAGACAATAAAATTGAACTTCTGGCTGCAATCACAGGTGATAGTGCCATTGCCGATTTTATCCGAAATAAAGGGGAGGGGGTTCATCACATTGCATTTGATGTCACAGATATCTATGCAGAAATGGAAAGACTCAGGAATAATGGATTCGTATTGCTAAGCAGCGAACCTAAGGCAGGTGCCGATCATAAACTGATCTGCTTTTTACATCCTAAAGGCACAAATGGCGTATTGATTGAATTATGCCAGGAAATTAATGAAGGACAGGAAATCAGAACCGAAAGCAATGGATGATATCAAGGTACTCAGCAGAATTATAGGAAAGGATTTTGAGTTGGAAGAAGAGCTCAGCGAAGAGCTGATCCGACAGAAAATGATCCATGCTTTTAGCTGGCTGCTGGATAATGATATCTCTAAGATGATGAATATACTGTACCGCACTGATGTGGATGAGGAAAGGCTGAAATCACTGCTGGTCAGCCGCTCTCAGTTGCCCTCTGCAGAAGTTATTGCAGATGAATACATTAGCAGGCAAAAACAGAAAGTGGAGACCTGGAAAAAGTATAGTACATAATTTTACATTAATTCTTGTATATAAAAAATATAATTAGGATATTTGCAACCTTCAAAATAAGCGACAAATAAGTATAAATTCATATGAAAAAAGATCTTCACCCATCAAACTATAGATTCGTAGTATTTAAAGATATGTCTAACGAATACTCTTTCTTAACTAAA
>NZ_JBEVDX010000183.1:0-43414 GCF_040513095.1 Pedobacter sp.
ATTACACTGATGCCCGCATCAAGAATATCGGCCACATCCTGCCAGCGCTTCCCGTTCTTGCTGCCCTCTACATTGGTATGTGCAAGCTCGTCAACAATTACCACTTCAGGATGCAGATTGATGACCGCCTGCACATCCATTTCTTCGAGTTCCTTACCCTTATAAAAGATCTTTCTTCGTTTGATCAGCGGAATACCGTTCAAAAGTGCATGGGTTTCCTCACGGTTATGGGTTTCGATATAGCCGATCTGTATATCAATCCCGTTTTTCAACAGCGCATGCGCTTCCTGAAGCATCCGGTAGGTTTTTCCCACGCCCGCGCTCATGCCGATATACACTTTAAACTTTCCCCTTCTGGATTTCTTTACCAGATCAAGGAACTTCTTTACAGATCCTGCTTTATCGTCTTCCATCCTATTCAATTTACCATTTTAAAATAACGTATCCTTCTCTGACCAGATAACAGATGACGCCAAAAAATAACCCTATGCAAATGCATAGGATTAATTTCACAAGGGGTGTTTTTAAATATCCGGGTACCATTACTCATTGATTAAAATGACACTGCTATACTCGCTGTGAGCGTAGCACTATTTTTTACGGGATCCATATCCCTGACAAAGATTTTGTCTTTACTATCGTATACTTTACCTTCCAGGCGAACAACCGCATTACTTATCGGAGCATAATCAATGTTCATGGAATATCCGGTAGTTTTAAACCCATTCGGTGTACCTGTAGCTATGATCACGCCGTTTTTATCCTCATAATATTCAACCCTGCCAGCAAGTGCCCATTTGCTGTTGATCCTGTACTGGGCAATTGCTACCGGAGACATTACTTCGTTTTTGTCATCACTGCCTTTCGCTTTCTGTTGTGTTCCGTAATCAAGTCCGGCGGTTAAGCCAAAGTGGTCAGTAAGCTGGAATATGCCATATACATTGTGATAAAATCTTCTTACACGTACAGAGTCTGCTCCTTCGGTACCCAGGTAATTACTGTAATTGACTGTGATTTTACCTGTTGGTTTCCAGGTCAGCTGCAAACCACCGGCTGGCTGGCTGTTCCCGTTCTGGCGGGTAATCCTCTGCCATCCATTCAGATATAAGGCAGTGGCGGTAAACTTACCATCTTCCGTTACATACGTCATCTTCGCACCTGACTCATAGTACGGCGTATTATCCGAAGCTATATTTCTGGTGAGCACCCAGCAATCTTTTGAAACAGCACCTTCAAAACCGATATGCGAAGCGAAGATCCCGGCATCAACCCAGACGTTAGCAGTTTTGGAAAGTTTCAGTCCGGCGTTGGCTTCAAAAATATTCTTTAATACACCGGGCTCCGCTGCAAGATTGGCATTGGCATAAGTTCCCGCCATAACTGCAATGTTAGCTCTGATCATGTCACTTTCGTAGCTGCCTTTAATGAAACCGAGATTCAGGTTTACTTCGTTATGGCGGTTATGTGAGTAGACAAATCCGGGTCTGTTATTGTCGGCCGGCTTGTTAAAATCAAATCCGTAATAAGCTTCAAGATATCCTGTTACTTTTATTTTAGGGGCATCCTGTGCGTATGCAGCGGTACCTATGGTTAATCCTAAAGCTAGTACTAGTAGTTTTTTCATTTTCTATTAAGATTTTTATTCCTTGAAGCTGCCTGTTCCTGAGTTGGCAAACGCATATGGATCAGGCAGCGTGCAGGAAATTTGTTTTTAGATTATTTTTTTAATTCGTCAAGTGCGAGGTTTAGTTTCAAAACATTTACTGATGATGGGCCAAACAGGCCAAGCAATGGGCCCTGGGTGTTTTCTACAACCAGTTCAGCTACTTTCTTTTCATCGAGTTTACGGTAAGCGGCAATCCTTTTGATCTGTATAATTGCCCCCTGTTCGGATATATTTGGGTCAAGTCCGCTTCCCGATGCAGTGACCATATCGGCAGGGATATCAGATTTCCTGATACCAGAATTATATTTTAACAGGGTATCAATTCTGTCTGACACCTGTTTCAGGTAATCAGGATTGGAAGGGCCTTTGTTGGAACCGGCCGATCCGGCAGCATTATAACCTATGGCTGATGGCCTTCCCCAGAAATACTCTGGTTTGGTGAAAGACTGGCCAATAAGTGCATAGCCAACCACCTTACCATTTTTAGTGATCTTCTCACCACCTCCTTCACCTTTAGAGAATCTGCCGGCAAAGGCTACTAAGAGCGGGTAAACAACGCAAAGCAGTACCATTAAGACTACGGTTAAGCGTATAGATTGTATGATGTAATTTTTCATTAGTTTATATTTTTTTTAATGGATATGAAGCATGCAAGAACTTAGTTTCAAACTGAGGTATTCATATAAATTTTAAACAAATAAGCCTACTAGTAAATCGATGATTTTAATACCGATGAACGGCGCGATCACACCACCCAGACCATAGATAAGCAGGTTCCTGCGCAGCAATGCACTTGCACCAATTGGCTTGTACTCTACACCTTTCAGCGCCAGGGGGATCAGGATCGGAATGATGATCGCATTAAAGATCACTGCCGATAGAATCGCACTTTCAGGACTGTGCAACCCCATAATGTTTAGGCTTTGCAGGGCAGGAATAGACGCAATAAACAGCGCAGGAACGATAGCGAAGTATTTAGCCACATCATTGGCAATCGAGAAGGTGGTCAGCGTACCGCGGGTAATCAGCAATTGTTTACCAATCTCAACGATCTCGATCAGTTTGGTTGGGTCATTATCAAGGTCAACCATATTCCCGGCCTCTTTTGCAGCCTGTGTACCACTGTTCATTGCTACACCAACGTCTGCCTGCGCAAGAGCCGGCGCATCATTTGTTCCGTCGCCCATCATAGCAACCAGTTTACCCAGCGCCTGCTCATCCTTGATGTAATTCATTTTATCCTCAGGCTTGGCTTCGGCGATAAAATCATCCACACCAGCCTTTTCGGCAATAAATTTTGCAGTCAGGGGGTTATCACCGGTAACCATTACCGTTTTCACACCCATCTTGCGGAGGCGTTCAAAACGTTCGCTGATACCGGGTTTGATGATATCCTGTAATTCGATTACCCCCATTGTTTTCTCATTTACCGCAACTACAAGTGGTGTACCGCCGTTATTGGAGATTGCTTTCACCTGGTCCTCTGTTTCTGCGGGGAAAGGGTTCCCGGCAGTAAGCACAATATTCCTGATCGAATCAAAAGCACCTTTACGGGTTCTCTTACCGTCTAAAGTATCCAGACCGCTGGAACGGGTCTCCGCTGTGAATTTGATAAAAGCTGACCCTGCAGGCGCTGGCATCACTTTAAAATTCTGTGCTGTGGCCAGTTCCAGGATCGATTTTCCCTCAGGGGTTTCATCTGCGAGGGAGCTCATTACACAAGCTTCAATAAATGCGTTACTGTCAATTCCCGGAGCGGGATAAAAGTTGGTCGCTTTACGGTTACCGATGGTAATCGTGCCTGTTTTATCCAGCAATAATACGTCAATATCACCTGCGGTTTCTACTGCTTTACCTGATTTGGTAATTACATTGGCCCTTAAAGCCCTGTCCATACCCGCAATACCTATGGCTGATAACAATCCTCCGATAGTTGTAGGGATCAGACATACAAACAGTGAGATCAGCGCTGCAATTGTGATCGGTGTATTAGAGTAATCTGCAAATGGTTTTAGGGTAACGCATACGATAATAAACACCAGAGTAAAACTTGCCAGCAAGATCGTTAAGGCAATCTCATTAGGTGTTTTCTGACGGGATGCACCTTCTACCAGAGCAATCATCTTATCCAGAAAACTTTCACCCGGCTGGGTATTTACCTGCACTTTGATCTGGTCTGAAAGTACTTTTGTACCGCCGGTTACTGAGGATTTATCACCTCCGGACTCCCTGATTACCGGGGCAGATTCTCCTGTGATCGCAGACTCATCGATAGTAGCGATACCCTCAATGATCTCCCCATCTGTTGGAATGGTATCACCAGCCTCACAGATAAATACGTCGCCTTTTTTTAGTAAACTGGATGAGCGCACTTCTATATTTCCGTTTGGCATAACCACCTTTGCAGGAGTTTCTTCACGGGTTTTTCTTAATGAATCGGCTTGTGCCTTTCCTCTTGCCTCGGCTATGGCCTCAGCGAAATTTGCAAACAGTACAGTTAAAAATAAAACCAGGAAAATCACAAAGTTATAAGCAGGAGAACCCTGTCCGCTATGGCTCATGGAATATACCGTCACATAAGCCATCACGGCTGTTCCTATCTCTACTGTAAACATCACCGGGTTTTTGATCATCACCCGTGGATCAAGTTTGATGAACGACTCTTTAAGTGCAGTTTGCACTAAAGCAGATTCAAATAATTTATTTGATGAAGATTTCATTATAATCTATTTAAGCATAGTAAAATATTCTGCCAGAGGACCTAAGGCCAGTGCAGGGAAGTAAGAAAGTGCGTTGAGTACAACGATTACTGCGAAGGTCATCAAACCGAAAGTCAGCGTATCAGGTTTTAAGGTACCGGCAGATTCCGGGATGAACTTTTTAGCTCCCAGTAAACCAGCAATGGCAACCGGGCCAATAATTGGCAGGAATCTTCCGATCAGCAGAACAAAGCCGGTCAGCACATTCCAAAGCACGTTATTGTCACCCAGGCCTTCAAAACCAGATCCGTTATTTGCATTGGACGAAGTAACTTCATAAAGCATTTCGGAGAACCCATGGAAGCCCGGGTTATTGAGCCAGTTTTTAGGCTGTACCGCCCATGCCGCATCACCGTAGCTGGTAAATATGAAACTTGCAAGGGCAGTTCCTGCCAGAATCAGGAAGGGACTGAGCAAAGTGATCAGTGCTGCAATTTTCACCTCTCTTGCTTCTACCTTATGCCCCAGGAACTCCGGCGTTCTTCCCACCATTAATCCGGATATAAATACAGCAATAATCAGGTAAATAAAATAGTTGAGTATCCCCACACCGCAGCCTCCGTAAAAGGAGTTGACCATCATTCCCAGCAGCTGCCATGCACCTGTTAGAGGCATTGAGCTGTCGTGCATGTTGTTTACAGAACCTGTTGATATAATTGTAGTTACTGTACTCCAATAGGCTGATATTGCCGGTCCGAAACGGACTTCCTTGCCTTCCATAGCCCCGGTAGTCTGCGAAATTCCCATTTTTGCCAGTGCGGGATTACCGCCCAGTTCCGAGCTTATTGTTGGGATCAGCAGCAGGAACATGCCGATAGTCATCACTCCAAAAATAATCCAGCCAAGTTTCCTGCGCTTAATGAAAATACCAAAGGCGATAACCATAGCTATAGGGATAATCATCTGTGCAACCAACTCAACCGTATTAGTGAGGTAGTTGGGATTTTCCAGCGGATGCGCTGAGTTGGCACCAAACCATCCGCCTCCATTTGTTCCCAAATGTTTAATGGCGATCATACCCGCTGCAGGTCCTCTGGATACGTTTACCGTATCACCCTGTAGCGAAATAAACTGGTCTTTGGCTTCATAACTCGTCGGACTGCCATTGAAAGCAAGTATCAGGGCCATTATCAAGGATAAAGGCAAAAGCAACCGTGTGATCGCTTTCACGAAAAACTCCCAGAAGTTACCCAGCTTCTCACTTGTTTTATCCCTGAATGCTTTGAAGAATACCACTGCAGCAGCAATTCCTGTAGCACAACTTACAAACATCAAAAACATCATCACCACATGCTGTGTGAGGTAGGTAACACCACTTTCGCCTGAGTAGTGCTGCAAATCACAGTTCACTACAAAGCTGATGATCGTGTTAAATGACAGGTCTGGAGTCATACCCGGATTTCCGTCAGGATTCAATGGTAATTTGTCCTGGTAGATCAGGACAAAAAATCCGTAAACCAACCATACGAGGTTGATGGTAAGCAGTGCTTTCATATGCTGCTTCCAGTTCATTTCTTCTTTGGGATTGATACCCGAAAGTTTATATATTCCGGATTCAATAGGTTTTAAAAAGTCTGTCCAGACTCTTTGTCCGGCAAATACCTTAGCGAGGTATGTGCCCAGCGGAATAGCGATCACCAGCGTTAGCAGGAAGGTGGCTATAATTCCAAGTAATTCAGTGTTCATGGCGTTTAATTAAAATTTTTCGGGTTTAATGAGCACGTAAATCATATAAATGAAAACGGCGACGGCGATAATGAATAATGCGATCATAATTGTTAGATTTTTTCGAACCAGTCGATGGATTTGTAAACTACCCAGCAGAGGATCAGCAGGGCGAGAAATAATACGATTGTTAGCATGATATTTTTATTTTATAATCCCCCTATGCCAATCGGGATGCCACGATCCATCATAAAATGATAATTAACTCATCATCAATACGTTGAGGCTATAAATATTAGAATGAACTCCTGTTAGACGATAAAGACCCTTTCATAATGGAAGGGTCTTTATCATTTCGGAACTGCGCAGCATAAATTCAGTTTTCTGACTCATGGCAAAGGTTTAGCTGTCTGAAACCAGCCCTGATCAGTATCCGGGATTTCCTGCAGCTCTTCTCTGTAGCTGAAAGTGCAGAAGGTTTTCCTTTTGATCGTAGCCAGTATTTCATCACTGGTGTAACTTGCGTCATGACTGATTTCAACGGTAAACCTGCAATTGTCACTTTCTGTGATTTTTCCGGCATCAACCGAGGTAACTTCCATATGAACGGGATCGGTACAGTCAGGCGCTGAAGGGAAAATATATTCAGAAAACCACCGGATATCATTTAGACCGCTGCAGATAGCTTTGGTGCCTTCTGCGCCTTCAGCTAAGGCTAATCTTGGACGTGCGGTACAATCCAGGATCAGTACTGTCTTCTTAAAATTTAGAACTTGATCTTGCATAAAATACGTATTAATGGTGTTGTGATTGATAAGCCTGTATATTCAGCACAGGGTTATTCGCGAGATATGGAAAGATAGATTCCAGCAGGTCAATGTAAATGGCAATGCCCTCACTGATCTCTGAAAGGTAAATGTATTCATCAGCGGTTTGTGCGCGTGCCGGGTCACCGGGGCCCATCTTTAAAGAGGGCACATGAAGCCAGCCCTGATCGGAGCTGCTTGCAGAAAGATAAGTTTTCCTCCCAATCGCGATGCCTGTTTTTACTACCGGATGCAAAAGATCGATAGATGAAGGCAAAAGCACATTGTGCCTTAAAATAGTATCACAGAAAGTGTGGTTTTTAATTGTGTTGAGTATTTCTTTGGTAGTATAGCTGTGGTCAAACCTGATGTCTACCGTAAAGCTGCATTCTCCCGGGACAGCATTGTGCTGCAGTCCGGCCCTGATCTCTGTAACGGTCATCTTTACGGCCTGAGGCCTGTCTGGCTCTGTAGGGAAAACAAAAGTGCTGAACCAGTGTATATCAGTGATGGCCTTATAAATTGCATTGTCACTTTCATCTCTCGATGCGTGGCAGAAACGTCCTGTTGAAACGCAATCCAGCACCATTGCACCTTTCTCAGCAATAGCCAGATCCATATTGGTAGGTTCACCTACAATCGCGAAGGCAATAGGCATCAGGTCTTTTAAAATGCATCGGATTCCCTTCCGTCCCGCATTCTCTTCTTCTGCTGTAACTGCCAGACAAAGGTTAAAGGGCAGATCCTTTCGTTCATAAAAGTGCATGAATGTTGAAATAAGCGATACCAGCGCCCCTCCTGCGTCATTACTGCCCAGGCCATAGAGCTTCCCTTCTTTGATGAGCGGCTCAAAGGGATCGTTCCTGTACTGAGAATTCGGCCTCACTGTATCCAGGTGAGAGTTTAGCAGAATGGTAGGCTTTTTCTGACCGAAGTATTTATTGTAGCACCAGATGTTGTTGAACTTGCGAATGGTTGTTACTGAATGCGCTTTCAAAAAGTGTTCTACCTCAGCTGCAGCGATACTTTCTTCTCCGCTAAAAGAACGGATGCTGATCAAATTTTCAAGCAATATTATCGCCTGATCATATAACATTTTCATAGGGTATTATTGGTTTTTAAGTAAGAGAGAGTTGAATGTAGATTTGATTGATGCCAGCATTCAATTCCAATGCCCTGATCAGTAAAGCAGGCGAAATGGTCATTTAAATCAAATCACGCAACTATTGCAGATTGTTCATCCTATAACAACCCTTTCATTTTGGCAGGGTAAATTTCATATTGAAGGGAATGCTGATTAATTCTTTAATACGGGCTACCACTAAGTTTGCTAAATACAATTGCCCTGAGACAATTTAACTGATTGGCAATCAAACTAAACATCAGCGTATCCTGGTGGCCTGCATCTTTTAGTTTAATAAGCTGCTCAAGGAATTCCAGATCCTCCCTGATCTGCAAATAATGTAAATCTAAATTTTTATCAAGAAGTACGTCTGCCCAGATTTCTGCATATGCCGCAACCAGCTTATCTAGTTTCTTTTTCCTGTCTGTTGATTTGATTTGCTCCATAATACCGACAGTCCTATCAATTGAAGAACCTGATTATGATAAAAGCTGGAAATGTGGGAATAGAAGCTAAAAAAGAGGTATAAAATTTATTCAGCCCTTTCTGTTAACCGTCTGCATGCATCATAATGAAAGTACGTTTTTCATTTCGGAATGTTTACTTTCCCAATACTTGTGATGATCTGCAGAGCGCAGCTTTGAATATAATTTTTGAAGCACAGGCTTTAAGTCTACAAATTTAGTAGTAGTTTTGAGGCTTAAGCCAGTCTGCTTGAAATATAGCCGGATAGGATTAAATCAAATAGAGATCACATGACCAACAGAGTTAAAGTTATAATCAACCTTGCAATAGCAGCTTCAGTAATCTTGCCTAACAGGGGTTTTTCACAGATCAGTAAGGAAGCAGCTAAACGACCCAATGTTATCGTGATCTATTCAGATGATCAGGGTTCGCTCGATTTAAATATTTATGGTGCCACAGACCTGATCACCCCTAACCTCGACCGTTTGGCGCGCCGCGGAACAAGATTTACCAGTTTTTATGCTGCATCCCCTGTTTGTTCACCCTCCCGCGCATCTTTACTCACTGGCAGGTATCCACAAAGAGCAGGCCTCGATAACAATGCACCGAGCAGTTATGGCGATGGCGGCGGTATGCCGGGCAGCCAGTTTACAATGGCAGAGTTATTTAAAAGCGGCGGATATAAAACTGCCCACATTGGCAAATGGCACATCGGCTACTCGCCAGAAACTATGCCCAACCAGCAAGGGTTTGATTATTCATTCGGGTTTATGGGTGGCTGTATTGACAGTTACTCCCATTTCTTTTACTGGAGCGGCCCTAACCGGCACGATCTCTGGCGCAACGGTACAGAAATTTGGGAGGATGGCAAATATTTTCCTGACCTGATGGTTGATGAAGCCGGAAAGTTTCTTGAAGAAAATAAGAGCAGTCCTTTTTTTATGTACTTTGCTGTCAACATGCCGCACTACCCACTTCAGGGCGAAAAGAAATGGCGCGACTACTACAAAGATCTGCCGGCACCCAGAAGAATGTACGCCGCTTCTGTATCTACGATGGACGAGAAGGTCGGAATGCTATTAAAAAAAGTAGATGACCTGGGCCTTACTGACAATACAATCATTATTTTCCAGGCTGACCAGGGATACTCTAAAGAAGAACGAACCTTTGGTGGTGGCGGTTATGCCGGAGCACACCGCGGCTCAAAATTCAGCGTTTTTGAAGGGGGTGTGCTTGCACCAGCAGTTATCAGTTGGCCGGGGCACATACCCGTAAATGCCGTTCGTGAACAATTCTCTACCAATATCGATTGGTATCCCACACTCGCGGAATATTGCCGCCTCACATTGCCACAACGTAAGATAGACGGACAAAGCTTAGTGAAAGTGATCGCGTCGGCTAAAGCTAAATCAGTGCATCAGGATTTTTACTGGCAATTTGAAGGCACTAAAGAAAATCCGCAGTGGGCTGTACGTGAAGGCGACTGGAAGCTATTGCACAGCCCGAGGGAATCCAAACCGGAAGAGCTGGACGCAAATAAATTTATGCTGGTTAATATGAAAGATGGAGGTACCGAAAGTACCAACGTGGCAGCAGAGCATCCGGATATTGTGAAACGCCTGCAGAATAAGTATCAGCAATGGATCACTGAAGTATTTACTCAATAGAAGATCTCTGATTTATACTTATCATTTCTTTGATAACACTTATGATTTAGTTCATTTGTCGTATCTCTGCCTTTAACCTAATTTTGAGTAGAAGATATAAATGTAGATGCCAGCTGATAAAAGCGCTGGTCAAAAAAAACAGTCAAAGATGAACTATTCGGAACTGGCCTTTACGGAGGCTATCAAAAAACTACAGGAGAAGCTTGGAAGCCGCTTAAGTTATGAGCGAATGGAGAAGATGAGTGATGTGGATGGCTTAACCGATTACGAAACTGACTATATCGCACAGATTGATAGCTTTTACATTGCGTCATCCGGTGAAAATGGTTACCCCTACATCCAGCACCGGGGCGGCCCGAAGGGTTTTATCAGGGTGATCGACAAATCAACGATAGGGATAGTTGATTTTACAGGAAACCGGCAGTACATTTCTACCGGGAATATCTCCCTGAACCCTAAAGTTTCACTGATCTTGCTCTCCTATCCCTTAAAGGCAAGATTAAAGATATATGCAGAAGCGGAGATCGTTGAAATTGGCGAAGACAGCAATTTCTATGATTTCATGCGCCCTAAAGATTATAAGTTTAAGCCGGAGAACATACTTATCTTTCACATTAAAGCGTACGACTGGAATTGTTCGCAGCATATCAACCCGAAATACAGTATAGAAGAAGTTCGCGAATTAATGGAACCACAGCAGCAATACATCAGTACTCTGGAGCAGCAGATCAGGGAGCTAAAAGAAAAAATAACCCAATAACACGCATTTCAAATCAAATCTCTTTTTTATAATTCGCTGCTGAACTGTCCTGTCATCAGGCTGCTTCAAATCAATCAGTTCACTCTGATATTATTGGAGTTATTTGATCATATCTCCATGATTATCGGAGATATTTTGCAAAAATTAGCTGCGCTCCTGTTTATTAAAGAATTGCAACCCATTGATTCTCAAAAACTTATTTACCAAACGTTTTCTTCTTACTGCCATCAGCCATTACTGGCACATATTTGATACAAGGCTTGGTCTAAGCAACAGAAATTAAGCGTAACCATAATTTATCAAATTAATATTCAATGATGAAAACTAAACTTTTTTTAGCTGCCGTAACCGTTGTGCTTTTGGCCTGTAATTCACCACAAAACACACATTTACCTGTTGGTTCCCTGAAAACGGATAGTATCAAAACTGGTGGTAATAAAATGATCAGTATTGATGGAAAGTATAAAGTGTGGACCAAAAAGGTGGGTGACGGAAAAATTAAGGTGCTGCTGTTACATGGCGGCCCGGGTTTCTCGCACGATTACCTGGATTGTTTCGACGATTTTCTGCCGAAAGAAGGCATGGAGATTTATTACTATGATCAGCTGGGCTGTGGAAATTCTGATGTCCCAGCAGATACTTCGTTATGGACTATCCCACGTTATGTTGAAGAGGTAGAGCAAGTACGAAAAGGACTGCAACTGGATAACTTTTACATCCTTGGACACTCCTGGGGAAGTCTCCTGGCTATGGAATACCTGTATAAATACCAGTCGCACGTTAAAGGTGTGGTATTATCCAACATGACAGCCGGCATAAAAGATTATGTTGATTACTCAGCCACGCTGAAATCAAACCTGTTTACCCAAAAGGACAAGGCGCTTTATGACTCCCTCGACAGGCAGAAAGCGTATTCTTCGCCACAATATACCGACCTGCTGATGAACAAACTTTACACACAGGTAATTTGCCGTATGCCCGTAGAGCAATGGCCTGAGCCATTGGTACGTGGTTTTAAAAAGCTTAACCCAACCATTTACATGCAGATGCAGGGCGTTGATGAATTCCATGTTACCGGGAACTTTAAGAACTGGGAGTTCTGGGATAAACTGCCCGGTATCAAGGTACCGGCATTAGTTCTTGGCGGCCAGTATGACGAGATGAATCCTGAAAGCATGAAAAAGGAAGGCCGGCTGCTACCCAACAGCCGTACTTATTTGTGCCCTGAAGGCAGTCATATGTCCATGTATGACGACCAGCAGCGATATTTCAGAGCCCTCACTAGCTTTTTAAAGGATGTGGATAAAGGTACATTTAAGGCTGATGCCCGATAAACAGATTGCTGCTGATTAACGCTCAGTGCGGCTCAAAAATCATTTTTTTCATGCGAAAGTGCAATTAAGGCAATCGATAATAATAGATGGCCGCAAACGCGCCTTCGCTTGTTGTAAAATAACCTTCGCCGTCCGTCGTGAAACCAATGGCTTCGCCCTGCCGCTGAATATCATAAGGTAATGCTTCCGGCTTACGTTTCATGGTTTCCCAAACTGCTTCGTTTTCCCATCGCTCCCAGTAATATACTTTCCCATAACTTTTGAGTAACACTTTTTTTCCATCTTTTGATATATCACCGGCAGTAATATACTTAAAAGGTTTTAGGCCCGGAAAATGGATTTTGCTTCGCAGTGTAAGAATCCTTTTTTCATTGTCCTTAAAATTCAGTGGCGTGCTATACACCCTTATGGTATCTGTACGTTTATTCACTATATATAGGAGTCTTTCCAGTGGATCTACCATCAGCGTTTCTGCGTCCTGTGGACTGTCGGGATAAGACAGATGAAGCTGCACGGGACTAACATGGTTAACCTTAGTGTTTATCCACGATGGCCTTTCCTCAAAACGATAAACCGTTATGTATTTCCTTATGTTGTAATTATCACCTATATCGCCAAGATATACATAGCTTTTGCCAGATTTGGGCCCAACACTTACTGCTATATCTTCACAATCCAGCTGCCAGTTGGGTAACTGTTTATCTTTTTGAAAATA
Source organism: Pedobacter sp. (assembly GCF_040513095.1). Classification (GTDB taxonomy): domain Bacteria; phylum Bacteroidota; class Bacteroidia; order Sphingobacteriales; family Sphingobacteriaceae; genus Pedobacter. The sequence goes on from NZ_JBEVDX010000183.1 coordinate 12,961, forward strand.
GAATGTAGAGACAAGATTTCCTTTTGGTGTAACCGCAAAAAAACGACTGGTATCACCACTGTCATTGTGGATATAATAGATATCACTAAAAATTCCGGACGATGCGATCCCTGACGTTTCTTTGGTATCCGGACTTTGCAGAAAGCCGGAAGTTTCTTTACTTCTGCGGCGTTTGATTTTATAATAACCATATCCTCCCGAAATGAGGATGGTGATCACCAGAAATAAAATGAGAAACCTCTTACTTTTAAGCATCATGAATTGCAGCTGAAATTTGCATCGTATGCCGGCAAAGATATATCATTTCGTAAAAACACCTGCCTAAAGATGATATTTACAGCACAAACTGAATAAAAAAGCGACTAATATATTATAAACAAGAATATTTACGGAATAACTCATAACTATTGCCACAAAAACTAATAATATGCATTTTTATCCTAACAATGCACATGTGTGTAATGATGATTGGTATCAATTCCAGTAAACAAATGAAAAAAATTATATTCTTAAGCATAACGCTACTGTTATTGAGCATAACTGCATTCAGTCAGATCCTTAAACCTGTTGCATGGAGTTATGCTGCAAAAAGAACCAGTCCTACCACAGCAACTTTATACTTGAAGGCGACTATTGATGAAGGATGGCACCTCTATTCACAGTTTGTAAAGGACGGCGGGCCAGTAAAAACAACTTTTACTTTTCCGTCATCAAAAGAATACACACTGGTAGGAAAAACTATTGAACCTAGACCAATCAGCAGGTTTGAGTCAACATTTGGAATGAACGTGGGTTTTTATGAACACTCGGTAATCTTCCAGCAGAAAATCAAATTGAGTTCAAAAAGCACGCCTGTAAAAGGAACCGTTCAGTTTATGGTTTGCGACGACAAGCAGTGCCTGCCTCCAGAAGATATTGACTTTACGATCACTGTTAAATAAACAATCTCAAGTTAAATTTCTGAAGAGCCTGCGAAGGAATCCTCAGTAGAAAAGCACTTATGCCGGGTTCATGCCTGCCAGAGTTAAATAGGCAATAATAGTTAATAATCTAATGGGCAGTACCGGATGGTCTGCCCATTTGTTTAATATTTGATCATCTTTAGCTTCAGCGGCTCCAGCAATCCTGAAGGTTGCAGTTTACTGTCAGACTTATAAGGATTAACACTCAGCCAGGTTCCCTTTTTATTGTCCGGTAATTTACTATCCCCAATCAGGCGGTTTACCCATGTGTTGATCACTTTGATTTCCAGTTCGTTTTTGCCCGACTTCAGTAGTTTCGTAATATTCACTTCATAAGGTGCAGTCCACACGCCGCCAGCATCTATACCATTAACTTTAACTTTAGCTATTGCAGCCACCCTGCCCAGATCGAGCATTACCTGCATCCCCTTTGCCGGCAGTACCAGATTAACAGTAGTCCGGTAAACAGCAGCACCAGAATAATACTTAACACTATCATTTGTACTTTGCGTCCAGTCTGTTAAAGTTTTCAAAACAAGGGGCTGAGCAGGCCCGCGCATACTTTTATCAAAAGTAACCGTCCATGGTGATGTAACCGTCATTGTTTGAACAGCTTCAGGATAATTCACTTTTACCTGACCTGCAGTAGTTTTTACCACATCCTTTCTAAAGATCACAAAAGCACTGCCTGTAGCATCCAGTTCTAAAGGAACCGAAGTTGTATTTGAGTTTTGGGTGTAGGCTGGTAGATTGCGGATACTGCCTGCTACAGGATCCCACAGTTCCGGAACTTTTCCTCCTAAGCGGAAAGTCGCGTCAAGCTTCACAGGGGAATTTTTTTGATTAGAAATGAAATAGATATCCCCATCCGGCAAAGTTCGGTGGATAAACAATATAGAATCAGCCTTTAGATCAGGTTTTACTTTTATCAGGTCAAGCACCTCCTGCAAATCCATACCATTGATCACCATTCCTTTGCCAACTCGATTTACTTTCGCATTTGTATTTCCCCACAACTGCGAAGCAAGTTCCTGCACCTCTTTATCAGCTTTGCCAAAGTTCTGTAAGCTGGGTGACCTCAACGGTTTAGCGCCCAGCACAACTGCTCCCTGGTTTACCAGTTCTTTGATTTTCAGCAATACTTCAGGACGGATGCTTTCCATTTTTGGAAGTACCAAAACCCCATAGCTCAATCCATCCGGCAATGTCAGTCTTCCGTTTTTAACTGTTAGCCTTGATTTAATTACCTCTGCATTGATATAATCGAAGGAATATCCTTTTGGCATTTGCGGGTCTTGTACACCGGTCATTTTCGGTGCATCTTCGCCAATGAAATAAGCCACATCAGCCACATATCTGCCTTGCTGAAGCATCAGGTTACAGCGTTTCAAATATCTGAGGAAGATATCCATATCATAAAACCAGGTATTATGCCGGTTAAATTCATTCCCAAAGGGAGCATTTACACCTGGCAATCTTTCATCAGGCTGTTCAATAAATACATGCAGCAGCGTGTTGTTGATACCTTCAGTAAAAAACCTGTCCGCCCGCTGCTTCATCTGCGCAGGATAACGTGAAAAGGCGGGATCACCACTGGTAAATGATTCGGCAGAAACTTTAGTTTTACCATAGATATGTGCACTCGAAGACGCAGCCCTGTTTTCGATATTTCCAAGATCGCCCACACTCCAGAACTCGCCACCTATCTCATCACTCTGACCTCCATATTGAAGGAACTCGCCGGGGAAACCCCAGTGTCCATAGTTTTCCAGCCATGTGGTTAATCCGTTCTGGTGGCTTACCTCACGTAAGCCCGCTACATATTCATAGGCTACTTTATCTGCAACAAAACGTCTCAGATCCCATAAAAAGCGATCGGACATATCTGTACTGCCAACAACTTTCCCCTGCAGTACAGGAAGATATGGAGTCGGATCGTAACCATAGCTTGCTCCAAACTTTTCAATTAAGCCATCCGTCCAGTTTTGTCCTCCGGTTTCGTAGCTGTCCTCGACAGTAACTTTCCAGGTTTTACGGTCTTCGGCAGGGATGCGTTTGATAATCTGACCCAGAAAGGCATCAAAATGCGCGCTTATATGCTTTTTACTCATTTTATCGGCTTCCAACCCTGTGCCTTCAGGCGATGCTGGACTATTACGAACTCCTGTAGGGATCATTCCTGTACGTTCAATGATCCAATTACCTGCTGGTACATTCCAGCTTAAAGTACCGTCAGCATTCATATAACTGGAAATATCGGTCACTTTTCCGGGATCAATTATATATTTCTGATCCGTGCTGACCGGTTGCGCCTGCCATTGATAGGCTGTCCACAATGGGAAGGGTGTTTGCCACATCTTGGCCAGTGTTTTCTCGATATAGTCTTCTACAATGGGGCTGGACGAAATTTTCAATGAGGCAATACCTGGTCTTTGCGATACTTTAGTAAACACGATCCTGAATTCTTTTGCAGACGTTTCAGGAATGGAGATTGCAGCAGGTCCGTAAGGTTTGAAACCTACATTTAGCTGATCGTTGCTGCGGTCTACTATGAAATGTTTGATGGTGGCGTATGCCCCGTTTTGCTTTATCTGGATGTCACCTTCCAAAACCATTGCTGATTGCAGTGGTGTGATAGTTACGCTTCTTGCTGTGTATAACTCTTCAGCTGATATATCAATCGTGTATTGCTGCCCTGGTTTCAGTTTAATCCCAGTCTGATCATTATCATCGCCGATGCTGGCAAGGTCTTCTATCCCAGGACTGGCACTTAATTTTGGCTTTAATTTAAATATATCTGTCCCAAAATCTTCTGCCACCGGATAGGCTATTACCCGCACATCCTGGAAATCCTTAGCAGGGCTTTTCAGTTTATCTGTGTAGTGTAACGGCCCTTTCACAGTAATTTGCGAGGAGGTCAGATAGCGCATGGACTGCTCAGGTTTTACCCATGGCCCGCCCGACTGGCTCCAGCCGGGGCTATTGAAAATCCCTATTTCGATGTTCAGCCGCGTTGCAGTTTTCAAGGCTGTATGCATGATTTCCCACCATTCTTCTGAGAAGATTTTCACCTTTCCGCGGGGCACTTCATCGATCAGGACATTACCTATAAAAGCACGGTTGATGCCCACTTTCTTCATGGCTTCGAGATCTTTTATCACCCCCTCTTTGGAGATATTGTCAGACATCCAGTACCAGTATACACTTGTTTGAATGTTATCAGGCACAGTGATAAAGCCTGTTTCCAGTACCTTCATTTTTGCAAATGGCTGATTTATTAAACCAGTTGGGCTTGTAGCGGCAGCCTGTTTTGACGTTGCAGATTGTGCTGGGAATGAGGGTTCTTTTGACGCAGCCGGCTGTTTTGATGCAGTGGTGGACGATTTCTTTGAAACACCATGCATCGCGCTCTGCGCAAATACCCTACCATTGAACGGCGGACTAAGCGCTGCAGAAATGAATATGATGCACTGTAATTTTTTATAATCCTTGAATAACATGCTATTGCTTTTGAATCCTATCTCAACACTTTTACGCCCGCGGGTGCTTTAACGGTAGTTTCTACCTTACCGTTCTTTAATTTTATGTGTTTAATCTTCACAATTCCATAGGGCGTTGGAAAGGTTCCCTCAGCAAATGTAAGATCGCCCAGATTCGGTTTCACCCTGATGACCCTGCAGCCTGGCTCAACAACCTGCACACCGAGCACATGCTCAGTTAACCATGGCGTAGGGCCAGATGCCCATCCGTGCGCCAAACTGTGCCTGAAACCTTTGTAACAATACGCTCCATAATTGCCGTGAATATCTATTTTACCTTCGGGCACGAGTTCATCAATTCGCGAGCTGTTTGGCAGCCAGTCTATATTAAAATCTTCCCAGAAGGTAGTTGCGCCCAGTGCAAGCATTGGCCCCCAGTAATTTCGGATATCGTTAATCCCACCCTGGTAATCACCAGCTTTTGCCTTCGCCTGCAGCATATAATAGCCAAAAAAGGTAGAGTAGTCATGCACTCCATTTTCAGAGATCATTTCATTTGCTTTTTTTGCGGGCATCAGGCCGGATAAGCTGAGCATTGCCGCTGCCTGTTTAGAATGGTTTGCATCAGGTACATTTTTCTTTAAGCGGGCAACTGCCTCCCTGCATTGTTTTGCAGTTGCAGAATCTTTCAGCAAATCTAAAAGTTCCGCTCCTGTGGTTAGTGTCATCACTAGCATTGACTGCAGTCCTGCGTGGACAGCAGGGACATTCTCGCTTGATGGCCAGTCCAGAAACCTTGTACCATCATTTAATACTTCGCTGTTATTTGCATCAATTTTCCCTATATAGTGTTTGAGGAGTTGTTGCAAATAAGCTTTTTGCTGAATCAGATAGGTTAAATCGCCATTGTGCATGTACCAATCATGCTGAATGAGTACCCACCACATCGAGTAAGATACCATTCCGTTCATATAAGAAGGCAGCGGGGTAATATCACGCGCAAAATCCATTGTTTTTGGTACTACATTATTGTAGCCGAAAACAGCAGCTATAGTAGATGTTTCGGGATGCATATCCCCCACCCAGGCCAGGCGGTCGCGCTTAATTCCGTCCCACAGGTAATCCTGCATATTCAGGTGTACTGTGTAGGCACCGGTCATCCATATCTTATTGAGCAGTGTATCACTGCATTTGAATGATCCGAGATAAGGGATATCTCTGAAGATAAATATCGCGTTTACTTCTTTTAATTTCAGTTCCGTATTTTCATCAACGAGATCGATACGTACAAAACGGAAGCCTGTATTGCCTATTTCCAGTTTGCCCAACCAGGGTACAGAGATGATCATATCACGCATGGCGTGATCATTTGTAGCATTTTTAGCGGTATCCGCGATATCTGACATCGCTTCAGCGGCAGATTCACCAAATCGGACTCTTATCCTTATGGGTTTTCCGCCTCTTGACTGGTCTGTGATCAACTGCAGGCCTCCGTGTAATTCCTTTCCGTAGTCAAGTAAGATACCCGGTTTTCCTTTTCCTTTACTGCTGAGTATGCAGAGGTTTTTGCCCGACAGGTCTGCCTGGCCAGTTCCTTTTCTCAACAGGGTGTTCAGGTTTTTGATCTGTCCGTCAGCATTTTCCGTTTGCCAGAGTACGCGTACTGGCGGGAGATAGCGCCTTACTGTTTCTTCATTTCGCGATTGTGCTGTGCGCTGGCCGCTGAAAACTGGCGGCAATTGTGCTTTGCCAGTCATGGTTATGGCTACAAATAGTATTAGGAAAGCAGTATATCTTCTCATTTTATATTTATTGATATTGACTGATGATACTTGCGAATTGCATTATGCAGGTTCCATTATTCAATATTGTCAGTTAAACGCTATGCTAAATTGATAAAGCATTGCATTTGACTTTAAAAATGATGATTATAAAGTTCACTTCCGCGAAGGTTAGTACTTTTTTTACAAACAGTAGCTTCGGTGTCAGTCTATTTTGATTGGAATATTTTAAACTAAATTTTTGAATAGTTTATATTAAACCGCAAATTGTACTATGAGTACCGATAATCAGTCCAAAATAAACCAAATTTGCATTCTCAACCTTCGGGGACAGTATTCGCAAGTTCATGGCTGACAAATAAAGGTTATAAGAGTAATTTCTTAGCTCGATAGATCTCAAATCAGCTCACCCTATAAGCTTTGGGCACCTTTCCCGTCATTTTCTTAAAGAAATTACTGAAATAATTGGCGTATTCAAATCCCAGCGAGTAAGCGATATCTGCTACACTCCAGTCAGTATGTTCCAGCATGGTCACCGCTTCCATAGTCACACGGTCAGCAATATGCGCTGTTGTAGGTTTTCCTGTGATGCCTTTCACGGCACGGTTCAGGTAATTGACGTGTACAGACAAGCGGTCTGCATAATCCTGTGCAGTTTTCATCTTTAACCTTGCCTGCTGATTCTCCACTGGAAACTGTCTTTCCAGTAAATCAAGGAACATATTAGTTAATCTTAAAGAAGCATTCACTATTTCCGGGTCCTGATCCTGCGACTGCATACGTAACGCTTCGTGAATGATCAGATTGATGTAATTGCGCATCAGGTCTTCTTTATACTGATAATCTGATACCTGGTCGGCAATCATATTCTTAAAAATACCCGTTATCTTATTCTGCTGCTCGTCATTCAGTTTAAAGGCGGGCATACTGCTCACTTTAAACAAAGGCGATTGCTGCAAACTCTCCGAGCGTTCGAGTGGTTTGATGAACTCTTCAGTGAAAGTGCAGGAATATCCTGTTTGCCTTTCGCCGGGCATATCAACCGCAAATGGGATATGGGGATTGGCGAAAAACAGGTATGTACCATTAAGATCAATAGTGCGGTCAGCGAAATGCACTACTGCATGACCTGTGCTAAGCACAATCTTGTAGTAGTGCCTTCGGCTGAATGTTGTTATTGAGGTACGCGGGATATCAGTTTTGTATGCCTTAAAACCTTTCAGCTTCAGTTCTGCGGTAAATTTTGTAGCGGGTACCAGGACAGGTGCTTCCATATCAGCAAATCTATAAAATTCAAAACACATATACCCCATATCAAATGATTAGGCGAAACGTTCACCAGCGCCTTTCATTGATGTAAGGATCCCTTCAATTTCAACAAGCTCTGCTGCAGAAAGCTCAATGTCCACGGCGCCAATATTCTCTTCCAGACGGTGAAGCTTTGTCGTACCCGGAATTGGCACCATCCAGGGTTTCTGATGTAATACCCATGCCAGTGCAAGCTGAGCAGCTGTCACATTTTTCTGTTGGGCAAACCCAGTTAGTAAATTGATCAACTGTCCGTTAGCCTTTCTGCTTTCTTCAGAAAATCTTGGGATCCTGTTTCTTATATCGTTACCGGCAAACTTTGTATTGGCATCGATCGTTCCTGTCAGGAAGCCATGACCCAACGGCCCATATGGCACAAAACCGATACCCAGTTCCTCAAGCGTAGGTAAAACTGTAATTTCAGGCGCCCGGTCCCAAAGCGAATATGCACTTTGCAAAGCCGTAACAGGTTGTACAGCATGCGCCTTGCGAACGTTCAATGCATCTGCCTCAGACAGTCCAAAATATCTCACTTTACCTTCACTAATAAGGTCTTTTACTGCACCAGCCACATCTTCAATAGGTACATTAGGATCAATACGGTGTTGATAAAGCAAATCAATGTGATCTGTATTCATCCGCTTTAGCATAGCTTCGCAAACTTCCCGGATATGCTCCGGGCGACTATTGAAACCCTGATTTTCTTTCGTTGCGGGATCAAACTGAAACCCAAACTTGGTAGCTACCACTATTTTATCACGCATTGGAGCTAAAGCCTTACCTACTAATTCTTCATTGATGAATGGCCCATACATTTCTGCGGTATCAAAAAAGTTGATTCCCCGCTCTACCGCCTGGTGGATCAGCTTAACCATTTCCTGATCATCAACTTTATTACCGTATCCATGGCTCATACCCATGCAGCCAAGTCCTATAGCCGATACTTCCAATCCGCTGTTACCTAATTTTCTTTGCTTCATTATCTTAATCCTTTAAATTGTCAGATATGTACTGAATCATAATGATGATCCGGTGAAACAAAAGTAAGCAGGTAATCATTTTCTACAGCTAAGCTATTCAAACCAAAAAGTATAAATTTCAAACCTACATTAGATTAATTTTTGACGCCATCTGGGTAGCATTACGTCCAAATCAAACATTCGGCAAGGATGACTGTTTATGAGCAAGATAATCCAACCGAATATGAAACTACAGCAATTCAAAATTCTGCCGATCAGCTTATTGGCGATAGCAACACTGGCCCAGGCCTGCAATTCAAACCAAAAGAAAGACAGTGCTGACTCCACTACCATGACTGCTCACAGTATGGGACATGGTGCTGCTACGGGAGATACAACAGATAACATGAAAAATGGAACTCCGGTGAACCGTTTTTTTGAAGAAGCCTCTATCAGCGGAATGGTAGAAGTTGAAATGGGCAAAATCGGACAGAAGAAAGCTTCGATGCCAAGGATTAAAGAATTTGCTGCCATGATTGAAAAAGATCATACAGAAGCTAATGAAGAACTTATCAAGCTAGCCACATCGAAAAATTTCAAATTGCCTGTTGAGCTTCCTGCTTTGAAAAAGGAACATTTAACAGATTTGAACAGGGCTACAGGGAAAGACTTTGATAACTATTATATCAACATGATGGTTGAAGATCATATCAGCGACATCGCTTTATTTGAGGGGGCAACTAAAAGTCCTGATGCTGAAGTTAGCGCATTTGCAAAGAAGATCTTACCTGTATTGCAAAAGCATTATAAACAAGCCCGTGAGATTTCTTTGCTCTTTGATCAGAATAAAGACAGGAAATAAGCAGGAAAAGGACCAAAGTAAATAATGAAAGGGCAGCATATAACGTTGCCCTTTCATTTGCTAGTTGTTATCTAAACCTCTCCCGGTTTTATGCTGTAGTTCATCAATGCGTTTTGATGCTTCAGATTTACTGAGTGTTTCATCAAATTCTTCTTTTGCTTCATCAGACAGTGTTTTCAGATACGAATGCTGCGCACCGGTCATCGGCTCATCTCCGGTAGTCCATTCATCCGGATCTTTTACTGTGTTAGATCCTTTTAAATCGGCTTTTTGGTTTTCATTATCCTGTTCGTCGAACAGTTCTTCTTCTTGGTTTATCATATGCTTTTCAGTGTGGTAAATATTGGAGGATAAACAGATAGAATTGGGCATTGTTTTACTGATAATTTCATCTTATTGAAATATGATGTGGAAGGTGAGATATCAGGCCGATTTTAACAAACGTAATCCAATCAGGTAATACATTACAAAAGGGATTGCGGGGATGGAAACAATGTAACCAGCAGTGGCCAAAGGCTGTGGCCATGAGGATGGTACCAGCACCAGCAAAATCGCAAACAAACCACATACAAGGTACCAGCGAAATGCTGTTTTGCTGATTACGCCGGTAATTTTTAGCGAAGCTGCAAAAAGAATAGCACCCAAATAAATCAATATTACTTCTACTACGCTAATCACATAAAAAAGACTTTTTACAGGTAGATACCAATCCGGGCGCTCGGATGCAGCATGAGACGCAAAACTCCTAAAAGCAGCGGTAAGATAGTAGCCCCAAAACGCCATGTTAAATATAAACAATGGTATAGCTATACTCAGGGCGGCAAACGCCAATGCGGAATAGAAAGTTTCGCCCCTCGCTTGTAGCTGCACCTTCAACAGAGCTGTACCTGACAAAGCTGAAACGCCACCTCCTATGAGAATAGTGTATCGTGTTTGCTGTTCGGCAGCTGTGTTAAGCCAACCGGCTATCGTTACGGGCGGCGGCCCCATCCCCGCGAAAACAGGAAACAACAACCATGGTGTACATAATAATAGTGCTGTAACAGCGCATTGCCGACCATCCTTATTCCCGTACCAAAGTTTCTGCGCACCAAGATGATATGAAGCAAGAATCATTAAGCAGGAATTCAGCCCCCACAGGGGTAAATATAATTTATAGCTTACATGCCCTATCCCAAAACCAATAACAGCTGTTACGATTGGTACAACCCATAGGTACAGGAGGCTTAGTCTTTGTTTATAAAGGTAGAAATCTCTATTCATCACTTCTATTTTATTCCTTTTCAGGCTTTGCATTCTGACAGGCGAGTATCTTCTATGAGCCATCACTTTTATCAATACGATCAGCTTACAAAGTTCCGAAGTTTTCCGGAAAACCCTCTGTCTCTACGCATCCCAATTAATTCGGGGTGAATGGCGGTATTCAGGTTTCCTTTACAAGTTAGTTTTAAACGAAAGAAGGCTGCTTTCAGGAGCAGCCTTCTTCAATTCTAATGTAATCTGCTAGCATTGCCGATACTATAGTTAACCAAACCGTATGTTGTGCCTGCCCTTCGCGGATCACCCACTCACAGGACTTTTTTTCTATTTGAATTACTTATTACCAATTTAAGAATTGATTTCTCATCTTCCTATTTTAATTATTAACATTTATCCTCCATTGTGGAATACTCATTTTTCTGTTCTAAATAACTTCGATTTACACCCATTTCATTTTTTCCTGCGCAACAGACTGGAAATAGAAGGCAGTACTGAACACACATAAGATGATTGTAAAGCGAAATAACTACCATTTAACAGGCAGCCGTGGTTATGCATTAGCATTTCTTTAGAGGATTAAATGAATAAATCGGCCAAAAGCTCTCAAAGGCTAAAACTTCGCAATGCTTTAAAGAAAAAGAACCTATACCGGTTGATGAAGAAATAATTAAAGAACTATAATGCGGCAAACTTAGGCAAAAGTTCAGCCCGCTAGTTTTCTGATTTTAAATTATCGGATCAATCAACTAAATTACCTAAAATTAAGAAGTTATGGCGCTCCCTTCCATCCAGAATTTAGTACAGGATATAAAGTATGTACTCCTGCGTTTCCCGCTGGAAATATTGTTTGCCATCATAGGCACAACTGCAGCGCTGATCAGTATTAAAAATGGTTATCCGGATAATGCTGTATCCAACTGGTATACAAGAATAATCCTGACGGCCAATCTGGGCTTCCTGTTTAGTCTTTCTGCAAGCCTGTACCTCGAAAACAAAGCAGTAAAAGGCTTACAGCTGTATCTGTTCAAAGTTCCTGTTGCATTGCTGGCATCTTGCCTGATATTCGTACTGAACCCTTTTGAACGAAGTGATGATTACCTGAGGTTCTTGTTATTGAGCCTGGCAGGACATCTGCTGGTATCGTTTTCTGCTTATATCCATGCAGATTCAATACAGGGTTTCTGGCAGTTTAATAAAACCATCTTCATCCGCTTTTTAACAGCTATGCTGGATAGTGGTGTGCTCTATCTTGGGTTGGCCGCCGCATTAGGCGCTATAAAATTCCTGTTTAATCTTGATATTGGTTCTAAATCTTATACGACATTATTTGCACTCATCGCAGGAATTTTCAGCACTACATTTTTTCTTGCAGGTATTCCTAAAGATCTTGATACACTGAATGAAGATTTTACCTACCCAAAAGGATTGAAGATCTTTACACAGTATGTATTGATTCCGCTGGCAACTATTTATGTAATGATCTTACTGGCCTATGAGGTAAAAATCCTCATAGAATGGAACCTTCCTAAAGGACTGGTATCCAATTTAATATTAGGGTATGCCGTATTTGGCATTCTGGCGCTGCTGATGATATTTCCTATCCGTGATCATGAAGAAAATAGATGGATTAAAACCTACGCCCGCAGCTTTTACTTTTTGATGCTACCGCTGATTGTTTTGTTGTTCCTTGCAGTGGGCACACGGGTGTTTCGCTATGGCATCACAGAATCCCGGTACTTCCTGATCATGCTTGCAGTCTGGCTACTGATGGTAACAGTTTACTCGCTCCTGTCACGTAAACAGAATATAAAACTAATACCCATCTCTTTGTGTCTTTTTACGCTGTTTTCCATCTATGGGCCGCAGAGTGCATTCTCAGTTTCTGAATACTCGCAGATTAAAATCCTCACTAAGATTTTCAAAAGGAACAATGCTTTTAAGGATCATAAGATGATTGTGCCGAAGGACATATCGGTAAAAGATGGCAACCAAGCAGCCCGAACGTTAAGATATATTGTTGAGAACTACAACTATAGTGCACTGCAGTCTTATGTAAATGTAGACTTGCATCATGTAGCAGATTCACTGGCTAAAACAAAAGAAATAACAAAATCTAATGCTTATAGCCTGAAGTACGATCTGGGAAATCTAAAAATAAAATGGCTGCAAAATCACCTTGGCCTCCGACGGTTCAGCAGTTCCAATTTTAAGGACGAAGCAACTATTCAATATGTGCAGAACGATGAATGTTTCTTTGAAGACAGTGAATCTGACCTAATGGATATCGAAGGATATGACCTGTTACTGGATGCCACCTCACAGGAAACAATGGAAATTACTGCAAACGGTAAAATAAATGCTAAAAAAAGCATCAAGAGTAATGGAATGTTAACGCTCCAGCTAAACAACGACAGTACCTCATTTAATGTCAAAGCATTGCTAAATGGGTTGATCAAAAACCCTGAGCAATTGGAAAACTATAAAAAAACTGATGGTAACGCTTCAGCAAATGATTATAGCCTTCCTTCGGCGAAGCTAAGTTTAACACGGGAAACTAAAAATTTCAGGGTCACCTATAAAATAAAATATATCAGATTTGAGCGCGGTAAAGACAAATCAATTAAAGCTATTACGTTTCAAACCGGGATATTTTTGATTAAGCTTAAATGATCTGCATTTTTTGATATGGAATGTTTAAAGAAACAGCATCATGATTTAAACTAATCCTTACGATCATGGCCGAATTAAACACCACTTCCAGAGACAGAAAAGAAATTCCAAAAGTAGATCTGACAGCAATGGTTGATCTTGCTTTCCTGCTGATTACTTTCTTTATGCTCACTACCTCCCTGCAAAAAAATGAAGCAATGGACATCGTGAAACCAGATGAGAATGACGATTTTGCTTTTACTGAGTTGCCCGCCTCAAGAACGATGACAATTCTATTAGGAAAGAAGGATAAAGTTGCCTGGTATATGGGCGAAGCAGGAAAAGCTAGTCCACGCATCGCAGACTATAAACAAATCAGACAATCAATCCTGGCGAGTCAGTTAAAACTTAACTCAGGCAATAGAACCGGCAATAAATCTCTGATCGTGGTAATCAAACCAACATCCGGGGCAACTTATAAAAATTTTGTTGATATCATGGATGAATTACATGTCGCAAAGATCACCTCTGCACCAGCAATTGATGATGACCACATTACTCCAGAAGAGCAAACTTTTATGAAAGAGAAGAAGATCTTATAATCACAGAGCCTCGCATTAATATCAGTTGATATCCTCATTTAGAAAATGATAACAAGAATGACTATGCGATAAGGTTAAACCCCAGGTTTCCCTTCTCTTGCCCATTAACGATAATGGAAACCTGGTGTTCGCCAGGATGAAAAACACGGGTAGTAATCAATCTAAAGGATTGCTTCCTGTGAATGTTTACCGTTACACCAGGCTCATAAACCTTTTCGCTGATTTTGAAGACTTTCCTGGCAAGATGTCCCTTTGATTTTTGATAGTATATCCCATATTCCAGTCTCACAGTATGTTTTGCCAGGTTCTGGTTCGTAATAGAAAATGCAAATTCAACACTGTCCCCGATTTTTACTTCCGGGGTAAGTATCCTGAAATCCTGCACAGCTATATTTTCACTCTGCAGTCCGTACTGCTTTAAAATCTCTGAGTGTCCCTGCTTTAACAAGGTGCGGCATCCATGCTTAATAATTGCATCAGTTTCTTTACTGATCCCCCGCCAGCGCTTCGCCAGGGCAATCACTACATCAGGATGATCCTTAGCAATATCATTGATGCTGTTGGCAACGCTCCTTCTCACTGATTCCGAGGGATCTGTTTTGAGGTTTTCCAGGATAGGCATGATCGGTTCAGGATTGAGTTTCAATGCAGGAATTGCCATTGCCCATGGCAGCCTTGGCCGGCTACCCTCACTGGCAAGCCTCCTAACGGTATGCTTTTCATGGGTAGACCATTTGAGCATCTCGCTGATCATCAGATTCCCATATTTCAGGATAAACGGCCGTACGGCAAACTCGCAACTGATAAATTGGGTGATAAATTCAAAGGCTTGTACAGAATGGTCCAAATCATCAAGCCCATAAGTTTCAATATAATCCGGCAGAAATATATATTCCAGTCCGCCCTCCCCCGGTCTGTCTGCTCTTAGTTTTCCTATAATTTTCATGATCAACCGCACAGCTTCAGGAAAATCCACAGCCAGGAACTGATGGAAAACCCTTGTAGTATGTTTCATCCGGTCTTTCCACTCTTTGTCATCAAAGTTATCTCCAGATATTCCGTTGATAAACCCTTCCTTATCGAAAGCAGGAACTACATACTTAACGGCGTCTCCGAATTTATTGTAGAAAACAGGAGAATAGATATCTTTAATTAAGCCCATAAAACAAAGTTATCTTATTATCTTAAAATATAGAACAAAGGGACTGCAAAAGGGGTTTAGCATCAAATAGATATTTAAATACTACCTTGTGGTAAATAATCCCCCTCGGTCATTTACCACAGCAGCATGAATACAGATATCAATGTAATATTAAGACAACTCACAGATCAGTCGGACGAAATTTGTTTTATATACAATATAATTGACGGACGTATCGATTACGTCAACCAAGCATTTGAAACCATTACCAAAAGAGAACGCAAAGGACTGATTGAAGATCCAAAGGCTCTCCTGAAAATTGTTCATAAAGAGGATTTGGCTTATTTGAAAAATGCTCTTCAGCATTTGCTGGAAAAGAAAGAAGCCAGTCTATTAAACTTCAGGATCTTGCAGCCAGACCACAATGAGCGGTGGATCAGGCTAAAGATTTTGCCGATTATTGAAGAAGGTGAGCTCATGTACCTTACCGGTAAGGGCGAGGATGACTCTGCAAGGAAAGCAAGCATCTTCAACATGCAAAAAATAAATGGCTGGAAAGATGCCAATCTGGAAATCCTTTCTCATGATTTACGTGGTCCAATAGGATCAGTGCAGATGCTGACTTCCATTATCGACAAGAAAATACCCAATAACCCCGAACTTCAAAAGCTTACCAGTATGATCACAGATATTTCTAAACGTAATATCGATCTCATACAAACATTACTGACAAACGAGTTCCTGGCAACAGCAGAAGTAGAATTAAGCAAAGAGCGTTTAGATGTAGTTTGGGAGATCAATCAGGCTATGGATATATACATTCTGTCGAGAGAAAATATGCAAAAGCAGATTAAGTTTACGCATTCCCATGATCAGATCTATGCTGAGGTTGACAGTATGAAATTTCTTCAGATTATTAACAACCTTGTTTCTAATGCTATTAAGTTCACCGCTGAGAACGGGCATATAAAAATTCATGTAGAAAAACTGGAAACTTCATTCCTGGTTACCGTGCAAGATAATGGAATAGGCATTCCCAAGAGCCTTCAGCCTATCCTCTTCAAAAAATACACCAAAGCAGGAAGAGAAGGCTTAGAGGGCGAAGAATCCGTTGGTCTGGGTATGTGGATTGTAAAAACGCTGACAGAAGTTCATGATGGCAAAGTGTGGTTTGAAACGGAAACCAAAAAGGGCACTACTTTTTATGTCGAGATCCCTTTGGGCAACTTTCTACTTTGATATCGGCTTATAACTGACCGCCTCATTCTTTGGCGTAAAGTTTTTCCAATTTTTATTCAGCTCCTCTCCCTTTTGAACAGTTGCAACAATATCGCCTCAAGGATACGATCAGAAAATTTGCAGGAATGAAGCGTACATCACAAATTTTAGCTAAAGCGTTAACCCATCCTTTCAGATCAGATACCTGTGGCATTTTAGATTACCCTTTTGAATCGATTCTAGCCAAGTATCCCGATTTCAATAGAGTTGCCGGGATTATCTCATTGCCAGCGGCATTCGACGTTGCGGCGGAGGAAATGCCTGATCTAGCAGTGTAATCTCGTCGGTGGAAAGCACAATATCAAGCGCTGCCCGGTTTTCACGGATGTGTTTTGGGTCACTTGCTTTCGGGATGACTACTACTCCCTGCTGAATGAGCCAGGCTATGGCTATCTGGGCCGCGGATGCATTATGTTGTTCGGCGATTCCGGTAAGGGCAGGCCGATCCAGAAACCCTTTCTGATCACGAGGCGAACTCTCAATAGGTGAGTAACTCATAATGGGCAGGCCATTCTCTGCAGACCAGGGCAGCAGGTCCCATTCAATGCCGCGGTTTACCAGATTGTACATCACTTGATTTGTCGCAATCTCATAACCGCCCGTCAGGGACATAGCTTTCTGCATCCCTTTCAGATCAAAATTACTTACTCCATAATCCAGGATGAGCCCTTCTTTTTTAAGGGTCTGAAAAGCCGCAAGTGTTTCTGAAAGCGCAACTGATCCTGGCCAATGCAGCAGATAAAGATCGAGGTAATCTGTTTTTAACCTTTCCAGGCTTCGCTTGCAGGCTTCAACAGCCCCTTTCGCAGAAGCGTTATGGGGATAAACCTTACTTACCAGAAATACTTCCTCCCTCCTCCCCTCTATGGCTTCTGCAACTACCTTCTCGGCACCTCCTTCCCCGTACATCTCAGCAGTATCAATAAGGTTCATACCCAGGTCTAAACCGAGACTTAGACCATCTATCTCTGTCCGACGCTTTGCAGCATCTTCTCCCATTCGCCATGTACCCTGACCCAGAACGGGGATTGATTTTCCTGAAGGAAGTTTTAGTGTTTTCATACCAATCGAACAACAGCAATATGGTTTTGTTTATTTTTCTAATCAGGACATATGATTTCCATAATAAGTTGTCCGCGATCCAGAAGAAGTATAAGAACAAAAGGAATATGACCCGCCCCCTCTTTGCAAATAAATTTAAAATAGCGCAGCTGATACCGGAAAGGGAATTATCTGATGAAAAGAAGGGAATGCTATGAAATTTTTGTTTTATTGTATAAACTCTGAATTTCAGGAAGAGAGTAACAAATTTTATTACAAAGTTAAATTATCAATAAACAGGAATACCTAAGAAATAACATTTGATGAAATTATAATAGCACAGGTCAGATTACAGGGGAAAAGGCTTGGTACAATAGAAGTAAAAAGGCTCAGCTTCAAAGAAGCAGAAACAATAGCGAAAAAGATGAGATCAAAAGGATGATTAAAGATCAAGGATTCAAAAATGAAGAAATCGTTGATTTCGCAGAGACATCGTGAAGCCTGGTGAAAAGGCTGAAAAAAAAATGCCTCTTCTCATCAGTTACATTTCTGAGATCTATAGAAATCAGCAGATCAATGCTTACCTCAAAATAATGAGAGATCAGCTTTAGAATATCAAGCGGCGGTTCAGACTTCCCTTCTTCATATTTCGCATAACGGGCCCTACTAATAATCAAATCATTGGCTACACACAGCTGAGAGCATTTTTTCTGTGCCCTCAGGTATCGTAGATTTTCTGACAGTATTGACATATTGCTAATATTTATAGTACGAAAATAGCAATTAATACTAAATTAGATAGTATTTTTGTGAGATATTTTATTTACCTGTTATGGAAAGGGCGATTGTACACATGGACCTGGATACATTTTTTGTATCCTGTGAGAGAAAGATGAATTCTGAATTGAAAGGTATTCCCCTTATAATTGGCGGAGGCGACCGCGGTGTAGTAGCTTCATGCTCCTATGAAGCACGCTTTTTTGGCGTAAGGTCGGCCATGCCGATAAAAATGGCCATGATGCTTTGCCCCCAGGCTAAAGTTATCAAAGGAGATATGGGAGAATATTCAAAATTGTCCCACGATGTAACCAAGGTCATCGAAGAGAAGGCTCCTATAATGGAAAAAGCAAGTATTGACGAGTTTTACCTGGACATCACGGGAATGGATAAGTTTTACGGAGCCTATGCCTGGACGGATGAGCTATCGAAATCCGTCACTAAAGAAACAGGACTGCCTATGAGCTTTGCCCTGTCTGTCAATAAAACAGTATCAAAAATCGCTACCGGCGAAGGGAAGCCCCTGGGCAACCTGGAAATCCCGGAACGGAAAGTGCGGTCTTTCCTGAACCCCCTTTCCATCCGCAAGATCCCCATGCTCGGAGAGGTCACGTTTAATCTCCTCTCCAGGATTGGAATAAGGAACATTCAGACCTTGTCTGAAATGCCACCAGAAGTGCTGCAGCAGATGATCGGAAAAAACGGACTGGAATTATGGAAGAAAGCTAACGGTATAGACCACAACCCTGTAGAGCCCTACACGGAACGAAAATCCATTTCCACTGACCAAACCTTTGAGCAGGATACCATAGATATCCACAAAATCAGATCGCTGATGGTGGGCATGGTAGAAAAACTTGCTTTCCAGCTGCGCTCAGAGCAATGGCTCACTTCAACGGTAACGGTAAAAATCAGGTATGCGAACTTTGATACAGAGACCAGGCAATGCAAAGTGGCTTACACTTCTGCAGATCACACCCTGACAAGGGTGGTGAAGGAATTGTTTGAAAACCTGTACAAACGGCGCATGCGCATCAGGTTAGTCGGTATTAAACTCAGCGGATTAGTGAGGGGAACCTACCAGATCAACATCTTTGAAGATACAGTAGAGATGATGGCCCTGTACCAGGCTATGGACAAAATGAAAAAAAGGTTTGGCGAGAAAGCAGTGATGCGCTGTGCAGGCTTAAACACTAAAACGAAATAGCATGTATCTGAACTGTCACTCTTTCCATAGCCTGCGCTACGGCACAATCCCCTTGAACGAGTTAATAGCACAGGCGCTCGCCAATAAGGTTACTGCACTGGCTTTAACGGATATAAATACTGTTACCGGGATCTACGAACTCATTAAATTCTTCACAGATATCAGGAACAAGCTTGATGACATAGCCAAAAAACGGGCAAGAATTGGAGCCGACTATGACAAGTCGCTGAGCGAAGAACAAAAGGCAGAACTTTTGTACATGGAGGCTGCAATTCAGACAAAACCCCTGGCCGGCATAGAATTCAGGTATGAAAATCAGCTCCGCTATATCGGACTTGCAAAAAATCAGGCAGGACTTGGCGAAATGAACCGTTTTCTCACTCAGCATAATTTCGAAGGCACTCCCCTGCCCGCTGCTGCCCCTGATTTTGAAAATGTAATTATCATTTATCCGGTGGAAAACCTGCCTGAAGAGTTAAAATCACATGAATACGTGGGTATCAGGCCAGAGCAGCTCTTGTTATTGTATCATACAAAATGGTCTGCACTGCTTGATAAAATGGTGATACTCCAGCCCGTTACTTTTCGCAACAAAAAGGAATTTAACCTGCACAGAATACTCCGCGCAATAGATACAAACGTAATACTTTCGCGGTTGACCGAGGAGGATTACTGTAAAACAAGCGAGTTTATGCAGCCTCCGGAGATTCTGATTGCGCAGTACACAGATTACCCACAGATCATCGCCAATACCCAAAAGGTAGTTGAAGACTGCAACTTTGAATTTGATTTCAAAACACCAAAAAACAAGAGATTCTACACCCAGGACAAACAAAGTGATATTGACTTACTGCGCAACCTTGCCTATCACGGATTAGAAAAAAGATATGATAACAAACTCCCCGAAGAAAAACTAAGAGCCAGGGAAAGGGTAGACAAGGAACTAAAGGTAATAGACGAACTGGAATTCAGCGGTTACTTCCTCATTAACTGGGATATTATCAGGTATAGCAACAGCATGGGTTTCATGCATATCGGCAGGGGCAGCGGCGCCAACAGTATCGTGAGTTATTGCCTGGGGATCACTGAAATCTGCCCTCTCGAGCTGGATTTATACTTTGAGCGTTTCCTTAACCTGAACCGTAAAAGTCCGCCCGACTTTGATATAGACTGGAGCTGGAAAGAAAGGGATACGATCCTGGAATATATCTTCACCCGCTATGGGCGCGATCACGTGGCTTTCTGCGGTACAAATGTAGAATTCAAATACCGGTCGATCTTAAGAGAAGTAGGCAAGGTTTTCGGCCTTCCTAAAGAAGAACTGGATGCGCTGGCGATAAACCCTATGCACCTGCACGACAAAAACTCTATAGTGGCCCAGGTACATAAATATGGTGAAATGATGGAGAAATACCCCAATCAGCGGAGCATGCACTCCTGCGGGATCCTTATTTCTGATGAACCGATCACCAACTACACCGCACTGGAAATGCCGCCGAAGGGCTTCCCCATTGTACAGTTCGACATGCATGTGGCAGAAGAAATCGGCTTTGAGAAATTCGATATCCTGAGTCAGCGTGGTATAGGCCACATTGACGACAGTGTGAAGCTAATCGAAAAAAACCAGGGAGTAAGGATAAACATTAGAAACAACGCCATCTCCCTGAACAATGCCAGATGCAACACCTATCTTGAAAGCGGCAAAACTATTGGCTGTTTCTATATCGAAAGTCCAGCCATGCGCGGGCTGCTCCGCCGGTTGAAGTGTAACGACTACAAAATCCTGGTAGCTGCCTCTTCTATCATCCGCCCAGGAGTTGCCCAAAGCGGGATGATGAAGGAGTATATTTTCAGGCATAACTATCCGGATAAGTTTGATTACTTCCACCCTGTGTTTAAAGAACAACTTGGCGAAACCTATGGGATCATGGTTTACCAGGAGGATGTAATCAAGATAGCCCTGTACTATGGAGGCCTGCCAGCCGAAGATGGCGATATCCTGCGCAGGGCGATGAGCGGCAAGGGAAGGTCTAAAGCTGCACTGCAAAAGGTGAAAGACAACTTTTTTGATTCCTGTAAAGCACAGAGTCATCCCTTGCTACTGAGCCAGGAAATCTACCGCCAGATTGAGTCTTTCGCAGGATATTCCTTTTGCAAAGCGCATTCCGCATCCTACGCAGTGGAAAGTTACCAGAGTTTGTACCTCAAAGTACATTACCCGATCGAGTTTATGGTGGCGGTGATCAATAACCAGGGAGGTTTTTACCGGACAGAAGTTTATATACACGAGGCAAGGATGTGTGGAGCGGTGGTCCTTAACCCATGCGTTAATAAAAGTGAATACGAAACCACTTTATACGGAGTGGATGTTTACCTCGGGTTTATGCACCTGGAGGGTTTACAGTCGAAACTCGCAAAGCTAATTATCGAAGTCCGTGAGCGCAATGGCTTCTACCTCTCCCTGGAAGACTTCATTAACCGCGTGCCTATTGGAATTGAGGGGATCCAGATCCTGATTTTTATCGGCGCCTTCCGCTTTACCGGCAAAACAAAGAACCAGCTGCTGGTAATCGCAAGGTTGATCCTTGTGAACTTTAAACCAGAAAACCGGGGACTGATGCTGATCCAGGAACCACTGAAGGACTACAAATTGCCCGTACTGGAGCGTTCTATATTTGAAGACGCCTTCGATGAGATTGAACTGCTGAGTTTCCCAGTGTCCTGCAGCCCCTTTGACCTGCTGCAAACGAAGTTCAGGGGCGATGTAATGGCGAAAGACCTTGTGAACCACAAGAAGAAACAAGTGAAGATGATGGCTTACCTGATTTCCAGGAAACATGTCCCTACCAAAATTGGCGCAATGTATTTTGGGACATGGATAGATGTAGAGGGCGAATTATTTGATACTGCCCATTTTACAGACAGCCTGGCAAAATATCCTTTCCAGGGAGGCGGGTGTTACCTGCTGCTGGGAAATGTAGAGGTTGATTACCATTTCCCCACGGTGACCATTGTGAAAATGGCCAAGATGCCTTTTATTCCAGACCCGAGATTTTCTAATTCTGACGAACGGCAGTATAAGACACATCAAAATATTAAGGAGGATGTGAGCATGACCAACAGGGCACCTTATCCTCAGGCTCAGGACATCAATCTGCCGCGACAGAAGATGAGATAATGAAAGAACAGGAACTTTGGTTTAAACTATCCGCAGTGAATTGATGGCCATCACCCACTCGTCTTTACCACAATTTGGACAAGGCTGAGCGCTGGCAATAGTAAGCACATTGCCACAATATGTACAGGCATAGTTTCCTGCAAGGCTGATGTCTTTTGATTTTTCACTGTAAACCTTTGGAAATATAGGCAGTCCCATTTTCACCTCGTCCTGATCGAAAAAGAGAAAACTTACCTGCCCGTTAGATTCAAGCAAAGCAGTCTTTACCTGGCCCAAGTGTTCGATGCTTTGCGCCCGCATCTCAGCAAAGAACTCATCCTTCGCAAAATTTGAATCGCCTCCTTCTTCAAGACTAAATTTACCATCTTCAACGATGTATACAGGTTCTCCTTCCAGCAAATTTTCTATTTTCTCATTTTTAGCTGCCAGGTAAGTGATAACACGATACATTAACAGGATCACCACAAAAACAAGTAAGGATGGCAAAATCGCCGACTCACTATTTAGCATAGGATCACCGGCTGCAGAGCCCAGTGCGATAATGATAGCAACCTCAAAAATGCTGAGCTGCCTCACACCTTTCTTCCCCGTAGAACGGAGAAAGATCAGCACAAATAAAAACATCACAAATGTTCTTGTAATGATTTCTATCAGAAGGGAAAAATCAAAGTCCTTCAAAAAAACGTTATTCCAATCAATATTTAACATTTGATAATTTTATAAATTAATACCGGATTACAACACTATTTTACCAGGGTAAACAAATCTTTCCTGCCATCTTTATTGGCAGTGAGCAATCCTTTACTTTTTAATGAAGAGAGTACTGCACCTATTTGTTTGACAACTTTTGTAACATCGTTATCATCATAGACGGCCAGGACTTCTGCAATCTCATCTTTAGATAATTCCTTACCGGCTTCATCTAATATAAATGCTATCTTTTCATTCAGAGTTAGATTTGAATGATATTCCTCCGGTACAACCAGTAACGGATGTTCTTTCAAAACAGCTTTGGGTTTTTCTAATTTCACACCCAATGCTGCCAGGGCAGCGGTTAAATTTTCAATTGTTTTTAAATCGCTGTCAACATCTTTCTGAGATTCCTTCTTTATTTTATTGGCATGTTGTACTGCTTCTTTATATGCAGTTTCCAATTCACTTTGTTTAACAGCAGCAGCACTTTGTAATGTAAGTATTTCGCTCTTTATGAGTTCTGCAACTTTATTTGTTGATTCCATAACTTTGATTTATGGTTCAAGTATAAGGAATATAAATGACAATAAAAAAGAAATACAATGATTTTGTTTTACATGTTAAGTCCACATTGATTATATTACTTTTTAAAAGTATAAATCCAAAGTTTAGATATCTATAGAACCACAACGAAGATCAGGTGAATTTCAATATCACCTTCCAGATAAAACTTAATACAACAACTTATTATAAAATATAAAACGCAGAATAAGGTTATTCAATTCCACATATTAGATTATAACATACCAGCAGTAGTATGTTTTAATAAAAAATAATAAACTAAATACATCTTTTTATATTATATCATATAATATGTTTATATGATTTCTACTTACTCATTTATATGAGTTTTATAGTGATTTATCATAAACTAAATTACAAAATAACATAACAAAATAAATTCCATTGATTAACAACTACTTATAATTATAAACAAGATTTATATTTATATCAATAAATACATGTTTAATGAAGTTTTGATATCAATATAATTGAATATAATTACCTCAATAACATTCATAAAATCTTATTTTAGCACTACCCTACCCTATCAATCCTAGCTATATTTCCCGTCAATACACTGATTTAAAAAGGAAAATATGCTGCAGCATAATCAATCATTTCATTTATATAATAAAATCTATCAACTCAGAAATGAAAACAACATAAACAATACTTTACATGATTTTTTTAAATTCATAATCCTCATAATTAAGATCTGAAATACCGGTTCTACTATTGTCATTCCATATATATAACTATGTTAAATAATTCATATATTACAAATAATATATCAAACTTAAACCAATAAATTTTGTTGCTAATTAAGTATGACCAAAAAGCAAACCCCATCCTATCTTAATTTTGATATAGACAAATATCCATGGAAATCTGGAATTGATTACAGGAAAAATCCTGAAGCCTACCGTGTTGGAAAAGGTGAGCAGGGCGTATTAATATGTGAGCCCTATAAAACTGAAATTGGAATTCACTGGCGCTTTAAAACTCCGGATATTGCTACCGAAAGCAGTGAGTTTATATTTAAACTTTTTGAACAGTATATAAAAGACAGTGACTTTGTTGGGGCTGATATGGCAAGAAAGTTTTTACAGATGGGTTATACACGCGCGAGAAGATATGCCAATTATAAAGGTGGCAGGAAATATGATAAAACTAATGGATATGCCGAACTGGAACGCGGTACCGGCGAAGAACAGAAAGCAGCATCAGCTGCTATCTTTTACAAAAGATGGAAGGATGCAGAAGCTGATCCTTTATATATAGAAATGAAAGCAGACTGGAAAAACCAATGGGGATAAAATTGTAACTTTTTGCTCAGACACCCCCGCCCTACGTAGGTCAGACAAGACCATTAAGTGTTTCTTTATATTATCACTTAGCTTCAATAAAAGAGTCGTAATCCCCCTCGGACACCTTCTTCCGGCTCAATGCAATTTCAAAAAACTTATCGGTTACTATTCCGGCAAATTAATAAAAACCATTTCCTTAGGAACAGGGTTGTCTTATCAGTTTTAACATTAATTCAAGACAATGACTAATCAGCATATAAAAAAAGCCGCCAGGATCGCTTTAGGTGCAAACCTTGTTTTCGCCGGCATCAGCCATCTTACTTTTGCCAGAAAAGCTTTCAGGGCGCAGGTTCCCGACTTCGTTCCACTTAAGAAAGATGACACAGTAGTTTATTCTGGTTTCGTAGAAATAGCCATGGGGGCTGCACTTATATTCACACCTGAAAAACATGCACAAAAAGTTGGTCAGGTTGCTGCCGCTTTTTTCACCGCAGTATTACCGGGAAACATAGCTCAGCTTACCCATCACAGAGATGCATTTGGTTTGAACACCGATGAAAAACGTTTTTTGAGATTATTTTTTCAGCCCGTACTGGTTTACTGGGCGCTTAAAAGCACCTCGCCCGCCAAGCCTCTTCAAAGACTAAAGAAACTGTCTTAATGCAAAGCATGCCGCTTTGGTCAGCAAGGCTAATACAAGGTATTGAAGTCTTCCATCCGGCTGCCTTCGGCCACCAGCTGTTTAATCAGGTTACGGCCGCTCATCCACCGTTTTAAACGGTTGATTGTCTGAATCCCCGTCCTGTCCTTCAGCTCATTGTCCTGCAGGTAATAGTCTGGCATGAAAGTCTTCATTGCATTATGAATCTCGGCTATATTTCCATTTAATATCAGCTCGGGACTGACTTTTACCAGGTCAGCCAGCGCTTCGGCCATTGCTGCTGCATAATAAGGACAATTCCAGTCGTGCCTGTACGGCTCATCACCTTTGACATTTACCTTCTGAAGCGGATGTGACAGATCTTCTACAATTTCTATTATTGCCTCTCCAAATACCTGCGTGTATTCTGTAATAAAATGGTTCCACCATCTGGGATGCTGGGGTAGTTCTTTCAGCAAAGTATCGCATACCATCACCCTGCAGGGGAAGTCGGGCCGGGAAGGATCCATCACCAGAAGGGATACTCCAAAGTGGCCTTCCTGCGGTGAATGCCTGCTGCAGATCACAAAAATCTGAACTTGCGTTTCTCCGGCTTCGCCTAATACTGCAGTAAGCTCTCTTACTTCTTTCAGGCGGTCTTCCAGAAATCCGCGCTTAAAGACCACATGCAGGTTCCCCTCAGATTTCGCGGTACAGCGCTTACTGTGCTGATCAACTACATTTCCATTAGCTGATCTGCTGGTAAAGTGGTTGCCACTGTTGTAACGGATTTCTTCAGATCCAGCTGGATAGGTATTGATATCCGCTGTATCTCCAGCCGGTGTCTGTTTGTTTGGCTGCACCGAACGGAAGGGGATATGCATTTGTTCACTGTCCATTCTGCGGGCCAGGTTATATATCCGCTGTTCAGTACGCGAAAGTAATGGATCTCCGCTAAGGGGATCAAAATGCACAACTTCCACGCGCCTGCCCAAATGCCTGGCAATACACTTGTTTTCCAGGATTGCCTGGATAGGATGTGCCGTATGCAGGAAGAAGTCCCGCAAAGCATCATTCTCAAGGTACTGTTCAAGTGTCTGGTCGAACCGCAGGAGCGTTAAATCCCCGTTAAACTGAATCCAGGACCGCAAAAAGCGTTGGATTTCCCGTTCAAAACGACGATTAGCTGCTTCCGCAACGTGTTTGATGCAAATTTTTGGCTCCATAAAATTTTTTGAGGGAATAAAACAGACAGCAAGGACAAAAACTTAGTGACTGTGAGAAATCCACATCCAATATAACCAAGTTTTTATAGAAAAACCAATAAGAAATAAACATTTTTTATGATCTGCATTCATTATTCAGGACAAATAAATAATAATGAACCGGTTAGCTTTCAGAGGAAGAATTTGCGGAGTTTTTTGTATCTTATTGGTCATATGTTGCGAAATTTTGACACTTTCCAACTTGATCATGTTTTTCTTCAATTTTCCAAAATGCACATATAGCACTGTCCTCCAAAACAACAAGGGCCAAGATGTGTGCAGCAGGAGGTAGTTATAGCGTTCAGGAAAAAAGAATTTAATAGCTTTGCATCAAAAGCGGTTTTAAACATCAACGGCTTATTGAATTTATTTAACCAACATATGAACTGGATACTATTAATTATCGGTGGTTTGTGCGAAGTAGGTTTTGCCTTTTGTCTGGGCAAAGCGAAGGATACAACAGGCACCGGAATGTATGGCTGGTATGCCGGATTTTTGGTCATGCTTTTCTTAAGTATGGGCCTGCTGATCAAAGCTACGCAAACACTGCCTATCGGTACCGCTTATGCAGTTTGGACAGGAATTGGTGCGGTTGGTACAGTATTGGTTGGTATCCTCGTATTCAAAGAACCTGTCACTTTCCTGAGAATTCTGTTTCTCCTCACGCTCATTGGCTCAATTATCGGACTGAAAGCGGTCTCGCATTAGCAGCAGATTATGATTTTTCTACATTTAGGTTCAGACTTGCCCGCATGCCCTTTTCATAGCTTGTTGGTGTAAAGGAAAATGTTTCACAGAATTTGGTGCTGTCAAAAAAGTAATCCTGTTTGTTCTGATATTGCATCTCTACCAACTCTTTCATCGTCTTGTTAAAAATACCGATCAAAGACAATATAAATGTACTGAGCAGCAGATAGGAGTTCTTCACATGCGCCATTTCTGCGGCCATTTTTATAAACTGCCTTCCCGTAAGCCGTTCTGCGGATGTAGGCAAGTGCCAAACCTGACCGTATGCACTATCAGTGTTTCCCAGTAAAGCAGTTGCTTTCGCAGCATCAGGGCTATAAGTAAATGAATGAACTTTGTCAGCACTGCCCTGCCACATAGCCTTTTTACCAGTAGCTACATTATCCAGGACTAAAAGGTTGAGTATTCCATTCTTTGCATCAGGACCGTAAAAATCTGCGCATCTTGCAATCACTGCTTTCAGGTTTTTATGCAGAATAGCGTCATTGATCAGCGCTACATTCTGCGCCCTTACTTTCCCTTTTTCAGATGGCGGATTGATCTGGCTTTCTTCGGTCATGTAAGGAATAGCATCCTTATCATACATATATACATTGTCGAAAAAAACCAGTTTTGCATTGTATTGAAGACAGCCCTCAATCACATGCGTCACCAGAGTGTTCCATTGCGATTGCCACACCTTTAAATCATATCTGAAGCCCACAGTAAGATAAACTACGTCCGATCCTTCTATAGCCTTCAGTACATTTTCTCTTATTGATAAATCCAGCGCCATGAGCTCGTCATCTGCATTTACTATTTCAGGATGGCGAGAAACTAACCTGATTTGATCAGTGTACTGTTTTAATTCTTTTGCCAGGTAGCGCGAAATATCGCCTCCGGAACCTAATATCGTTTGCATAAATCTAAATTTTGATACAACAAAAGTAGCGGAAGCCCCCTGCTCAAAACGATGACTTAAGTTAAGCTTTTTCAGTAATTATAATTCTTTTGCGGATCCGGCTCAGGCTTTCAGGAGCTAAACCCAGGTATTGGGCAATGTACCTTTGCGGCACCCTTTGCAGCAAATGGGGGTTAAATTGTACCAGTTCCCGAAACAGGTTTTCCGGAGAAAGCGAAAGCATCGATTGTATTCGTTTGATATTATCTGTTGCTACCTTTTCAATAATAGCCCTGCAAAGCCCGGCGATTGCAGTGGATTGATTGAGCACTTGCATTAAATCTGAACACTTGATGACCAGGCATTCCGTCGGCTCCAATGTGATGAAATTTGTGACCGACCGGGATTTGCGCGAAAAGCTTTCTATATCAGTGAAAAATTCCGATTCAAAACTAAAACTAGATGTTTTATCCACACCGTCTTCCTTTGAAAAGTATTGTCTGACAGCTCCCTTCAGTATAAAATGAAGCTCATAAGCTATTTCTCCCTCCCGTAACAAAATGCTGTTCCTTTTATACTTACGGGGTTGAAATAAAGAGAATAACGGTGCAGCTTCCTCCTGTGTGATATCCGTCAATTTTCCAATGGCATCAAAAAACAACATGTTCATCCTGCAAAATTAACGTATTATTTTCTCGCCTGGACCAGAAGTTCGGTATTCAGTCGCACATACTCCGGAATTTTAGCTTCAGTTGCTAATTTTATGCCTGCAGCTGCACTCTCTGCTGCACCTTTTTTATCACCGTTTTTCAGTTGCATACGTCCTTTCCACAGTTTGGTCCATGGCCCTTTGGGATCTGCGATTTCGGCCTGATTCATCCATTCCAGCGCTTTGCTCAAATCTTTTCCATTTTCATAATAATACTGTGCAGCCTGGAAGTAAGGTTTCTTCTCCCCTTTCATCGCTTCATCAATGCTTGCCATTACTTTCGTATCAATCTCAGTAGTCAAGTCTATTTTTACAAGTGTAGTTTCCCAGGCCAGCAGCAACTCAGCTTTTGTTGGAAAAACACTGGCAAAACCTATGGTGAATGTTTCCACTTTATCTTTACTATCATTCGCTTTTACCTTAACCCTTAAAAAATCCTCCGCTTCCTTGTACTCATATGCGCCCCACTGTTTGGTGTTTTTGTTCAGGATCACCGTCCATTCCCCTTTTTCAGGAACGGTAAACAAAGCATATTCTCCGGCAGGAACGGGCTTTCCTGCAAAAGTAACATCATCGGTAAAACTAATCACTGTAGCACTGTTTGCACCTGTACGCCATACTGTTCCATAGGGTTCCATCTTACCAAAAATAGCGCGTCCCTTAGTATTTGGACGTGAATAAGTTATTGTAATCTTGCCCAGGCCAAAATCCTGAACGATAGTTTGTCCTGAACTTGCCTGAGGCATTTTAACTCCCTGTGCCTTTATTTTAGCATTGACACACAGGCATAATAGCAATAAGAGTGTGGTTTTGAATGTAGTTTTCATGATAGATCTTATTTGGTTGACACGAAAATACACATCTGTTTCAAGCTTATAAAATTTTGATCGTACATTGCGTATACCGGTAGATTATTTTAGTAGTTCGGGAGTTGAAAAACGTGCAGTTGCGAAACCGTAAAGCCGCTTGAGAGTTGTAGAGCTTACCCTTTGACACGTAGTGTTGAGGATCGCCATGGAAAGTGTTTCAAAATCTTTGGGTGCAACACTTTTGATTGAGGCCGTTGCTAACCTGAGTCCTAGCAAATCAATATTCTCTTCCTCGTTCATAGGTTAAATACTTGGTTATAAATAAGACAACAGACCCCTTAAGGTCTGTTGAATAC
>NZ_JBEVDX010000184.1:0-36190 GCF_040513095.1 Pedobacter sp.
TTTTCCATTTTTGGGTATTGACTTATTGTCAGTGATATAATAGGCTAATTTCCTGAACATGGTGTTATAACCAACACTTGCAATAGTTGAATTTACTTTTTCCTGACTATTCAAATAAAATTGAACAAAGTATCTCTAAGCATTCAAAAGCATCCCCTAAGTTGTGTGAAACCGTTTAATTGCTTTATCATGACAATTTGCATGTGAATTAAAGTTTTCTTTGTTTTTAATTAGAATGGTTTTAAATAAGTATGTATGAAGAAAAAACTACTATCAGTTCCCATTTTAGCTGTTTACGCTGAAATTTTTTTGACAGGCAGAAGGAGTAACTTGTTGAGGGGTGTAAGCGTGTGCTATCTTGTATTACTCTCTCAGTTCAGCTATGCGCAGTCAAAGCCATCTTGGGTTGGAGAGATCAAGGGTATTGTAACTACAATAGACGGCAGTGCCGGACAGGGCTTAACAGTGAAAGTAACAGCGCTTAACAAATCCACCAAAACCAATTCTGCGGGGGGCTTTGAGTTTAAGAAATTACCTTATGGCCGTTATACAATTGAAGTCGTCATTGTCGGGTCTAAAACAACTACAGCTCAGGCTGAGATCACTGAGGCCAATCCTTCAGCAATAATGGATATCAAGGTAAATTCATCAATCCAGGATTTGGATGAGGTGGTGATCAGGACAGGCGGTAACCGCTTTGCCAAGAAGGAGAGCGATGATGCTTCCAAGATGCCTTTAAAGAATATTGAAAATGCGCAGGTTTATACCATTGTAAGCAAGGAACTGATGAAGGAACAAATCGTTACAGATTACAACAGTGCCTTCAAAAATGTGCCTGGTGCGGGTATTGCTGAGGTGCGGAACCAGGGGCGCACAACCTCGATGTCAAGGGGGTTCCCAACTCCGCAGGTGGTGAGAAATGGTGTTGGCAGTTTTACCTACGCCACGGTTGACCCTGCCAACTTAGAACGTATAGAAGTCATCAAAGGACCTTCTGCAACGCTCTTCGGGAGTACATTATCGTCGTTTGGAGGTTTGTTCAACCGCGTGACGAAAAAGCCATTTGATGTCTTCAGGGGAGAAATATCTTATTCCGGGGGAGGGTTCGACCTGAATAGGCTTACCGCTGACGTAAATACACCTGTAAATGAAGACAAAACAGCCTTATTGAGGATAAATACAGCTTTCCACAGTGAGAGAAGTTTTCAGGATGCAGGATTTACCAAAAGTTTTTTGGTGGCTCCCAGCTTCTCATATGCCATTAATGACAGACTCAGCCTGCTGGTGGATATAGAACTAAGTAACTACAAGGCAACTTCGCCCACACGCCTTGCGCCTTTTGCCGGGGGTACTATTTCAAATATAAAAGACCTTGGTATACCCTATAAATTATCTTTTGCCAATAACACCGTCAGTTATACAAGTCAGCAGTATAATATATTTACACAGCTGAAATACAAAATATCAGACATCTGGAAATCCCAGACTGTGATATCCAGGACTAGGTCTTCCTCTGAAGGATATACTGTGGCACTCGTCGCCACCTCTGATACCCGACTTAGACAGGCTGTAACCTACCAGGAATCTCCATTTTACGGAACTGATATCCAGCAAAACTTTATTGGCGACTTTAGAATAGGAAGCCTCAGAAATAGATTAGTTGCCGGTGCAGACTTTTACAGTTTGCGGGCTACCAGAAATGATGCGACAGTGAACATGCCTACTATCGATTTCCGAAAACCGGGAGATGCATACAATAACTTCAACGTTGATAAGGTAGCTCCATTATTTACGACGGCGAAATTTTTAAATTTTGTTTCTAACAATGAGAACACCTACAGTTCTTATGTTTCTGACGTTTTGAATGTGACTGACAAGTTACTGGTTAATGCAGGGCTGCGTTTAGACCGATATTACAATAAAGGTACATATTACCCCTCCGTTGATTCTACCGCAGGAAAATTTAACCAAACTGCTTTGTCGCCAAAGTTTGGGCTGGTATATCAGGTGCTGAAAGACAGGATCTCGTTGTTTGGTAATTATATGAACAGTTTTAGTAATGCCACCGGCTCTGATTTTGAGGGAAATACGTTTAAACCCAATCAGGCTAACCAATTGGAAGGCGGTGTTAAGTTTGATTTAAACAAGATCACTGCTACCCTGAGCTATTATGATATCAAAGTTACAAATGTAACACGCGATGATCCTGAGCATCCCAATTTCTCCATTCAGGATGGAACCCAGTTGAGCAAGGGCTTTGAGGCAGAAATTATCGCTAATCCTTTTCCCGGCCTGAACATTGTCGCTGGTTATACATACAACGAAAGTAAATACACGAAAAGTAATCCGACCATACTGGGATTAAGACCTGCAACTGCGGGATCTCCAAGAACTGCTAACCTCTGGGCAAGTTACAGAGTGATCAGTGGCCCTGCACAGGGGCTGGGTATAGGAATTGGCGGGATTTATGGCAGTGAGTATTATCAAACCAATACAACTACTTTCAAATTTGCAATACCATCTTATACGGTACTGGATGCTTCGGTATTTTATGATCAGCCACGCTACAGGATTGGGGTAAAAGTGGATAACCTGACGAATGAGAAATACTGGTCTTACCGGCTGGCAGCGCAGAATCCTACACGGGTTACCGGGAATTTGACTTTTAAGTTTTAGGATCCAGTTCTGCGGATTGAAGGTGAAGGCATTTCATCATTACGGATGAAATGCTTTTTTATATTTATATCAATTTCAATGCCCACGTCATTTACAGGCATAATTTCTGGTACATTTAAATAATGTTTAAAACTGCTATGAAAAAACTCTGTATTTTATGTATTCTCACTGTTTTTTACGCTTCAAATCTGCATGCGCAAATCAATAGAAGTGATTCAAAACATGTGTTTGTACAAATGACAGGTGCTATCGAACATCGGGAATATCCCGGTATCCATAGCTTGCTGATCACCCGTGGTATCAAACCGATTTACGAAGGTTATTTTCATGGTTTTAAGCGTGATTCTTTACATGATACCCGCTCATCGTTCAAATCCATAACCAGCTTATTAATTGGTATTGCAGTGGACAAAGGATTGATCAGGAGTTTAGACCAAAAGGTTTACGACATGTTCCCGGAGTACCGGCCTTTTAAAAACGACGGAGCCCAAAAAAAGGCAATCACGATCAGAAATCTCCTGGAAATGAAATCGGGATTTGACTGCGAGGAATTTAACGATACCAAAGACTGCGAAGACGCGATGAGCGGGAGCAGGGATTGGGTTAAGTTTTCTTTAGACCTGCCCATGAAGTTTAAGCCGGGAACAGTATGGTCTTATACTTCTGTTGACCCTATGATACTCAGCGGTGTGATCAGTAAAGTATCAGGGATGACAGTGATGGACTTTGCGAAAAAATATCTCTTCAGCCCGATGGGCATCACAGATTATAAATGGACTACAGATCCGGCCGGCCATGGCATGACTGCAGGATCGTTTTATATGAAGCCCGCCGATATGCTAAAAATTGCAGAACTGGTCCTTCATCAGGGAAAATGGAACGGTAAGCAGCTCATTTCCCAAAAATGGATAGCCGAATCAACAGCAGGGAATATTCAGATTCCGAATTTCTCTTTTATGGGAAGCAGCCGGAGCATGGTCGCTCTACCGCAGTCAGCCTACTATGGATACTATTGGTATCATGAACTGATAAAAACCAATGCCTTTCAGCATGACGTTCTTTTTGCATCGGGAAATGGGGGGCAATACATCTTTATCATCAAAAGTCTGGATATGGTTGTGGTATTTACTCAAGGCAACTATGGTTCCTGGAAGGCCAAACAGGCTTTTGAAATACTTGCAAAGTATATTATACCATGGGCGGAAAGCAGGCAAACTCCAAATAGTGCTGTAAATTGAGCATTTGGCATTCAATTGATAAAAAATGCTATTTTTGATTTCTAATATGCCACATTCACAACAAATAACCCGGCTTTAGCTCAGAAATGACTGGCGCTGACATCTCTTATCCGAAACTGACCGATGATGATCTGCTGTATCGCTTGAAAAACGATGATCATCTGGCCTTTACCGAAATTTTCAACCGGTATAGTCAGTTATTGTATGCCCATGCCTATAATAAGCTGCGTGTGGAGAGCGATGCAAGAGATGTGCTGCAGGATATGTTCATGAAATTCTGGGACAGGCGCGGTTCACTGGAGGAGGGCAATAACCTGGCAGGATATCTTTTTGTTGCGCTGAAAAATACGATCCTTAATCTCATCAAAAGCAAAGCACGGCTAACTATGTATGCAGACAGCTTTGCTAAAGCAAATGCAGACAGCGGTATTTATACGGATACACTGATCAGGGAAAAGCAGTTTTCGGCCATGATAGAGGCAGAAATCGCCAACCTCCCACCAAGGATGAGGGCCGTATTTGAGTTGCGCAGAAAAGAAAATCTTTCGAATAAGGAGGTAGCTGCCCGGCTGGGCATTACCGAATCTACAAGTGCCGACCAGATGAAAAAGGCTGTTCGGATCCTCAAAAACAGGATTGGGATCGTTTGGTTTATCCTGTATTACCTTGGTGTAAAATAAATATTAATTCCTTATCCCCAATCTCCTTTTCCTGATTGTATTACATATATCAAGCCTATCATAATATAAATGGAAGAAGAGAAATTCAGACAGATTTTAGACCGGTATATTGCCGGAGAAGCTTCAGAAGAGGAGCGCGCCTGGCTGGAATCTGCCTATATCAATTTAAACAGTAAGGACATACCCGAGCATTCGGAGTCCTTTCTGAGAGAAGGGACTGATCAGGTCTGGGATGTTCTTTCCAGCAAGATAACAGGAATCAGTGAGCAACCGGAATTTGAATACAATCAAGTCCCGCAAAAGAAACTGCGCTCCAGGAGAACAGCGAGGTTGCTTACTCTGATCTCTGCTGCTGCTTTAATTATTATATCGCTGTCTGGCATACTTATATACAGGCAGAATCATCCTGCATCGTACCTGACTAACCTTCCCGCAAGTGCGGATCTGAAACCAGGAAAGGACAAGGCAGTTCTGGTGCTGGCTAATGGTAAAAAGATCAATCTGGACCAGACAATGAGCGGGCATCTTGCTGATCAGAAGGGGGTATCTATTTCGAAAATGGCAGATGGGCAGCTTGTTTATTCTGTTCCCCAACAGGAAAATATTTCCGCTGAAGCTGAATACAATACTGTGGTAACTCCCGCAGGCGGTCAATACCAGGTTAACCTGCCTGATGGGACCAGGGTATGGCTGAATGCTTCGTCTTCACTAACTTTTGCTACGTCAGTTACCACCGTACGTACAGTGAAGCTAAATGGTGAAGCTTATTTTGAGGTCAGTAAAATGGCTAATGAAGGAAGAAGAGTACCTTTCATCGTGGAAAGTGCCAGTCAGAAAGTAGAAGTGCTGGGTACACATTTTAACGTCAATGCATATGATAATGAGTTGTTGGCTAAAACAACCTTACTGGAAGGCAGTGTAAAAATCAATGACAACACACTTTTAAAACCAGGGCAGCAGGCAAGGGTACAGGGACAGTCAATTAAAGTTTCAGCTGTAAATGCAGAAGATTATATCGACTGGCAAAGGGGCGACTTTATGCTGGAACATAACGACTTCAGGTCGATCATGAGAAAAATTGCGCGCTGGTATGATGTGGATGTAGTATATGCTGAAGATGCCCCTGAAAAGCTAAACCTCGGCGGCTGGATCTCCAGGTCTAAAAATATATCTTCCATACTGCAGGTAATGGAGAAAACTGGAAAAGTTCACTTTAAGATAGAGGGAAGGAGGATCACGGTAAGCAAATAAACAATACAAATCGTGGTCTTTGGAAAAAGACCAGAAGTGCTCGAACACCTCTGGTCAAAAGATTCAAAAGCTACAAATCATTCGACTGAAATTCAACTTTAAACCCTAACAAATGTACAAATTTTACCCAAACAATCTGGGTGGGCGTTCTCGTCCTGTCCGAAAAATTCTGCTGATCATGCGTTTAACTACGTTTATATTATTGGCCGCAATGATGCAGGTAAGTGCAACCACACTTGCCCAGCAGATCACTATAAACCGCAAAAATGCAAATCTTACCGAAGTGTTTAAAACCATCAGGCTGCAAACGGGTTATGATTTTGTTTATGACCAGGACTTAATTTCGAAAGCCTCACCTGTTACTATCAATGTAAACAATGCAGAGCTCAATGATGTTTTAAAAAACTGCTTATCTAATCAGTCTCTCACCTATACGATTACCAATAAGACTGTTATTATTCAGGAAAAAGGCTTTCTGGATAAGTTCAAAGGCTATTTTGCTACAATTACTGTTAACGGTACGGTGCTGGATGAAAACGGAGTGCCTTTGCCGGGAGTAAGTATCAAGGTGAAAGGAACTACCCGCTATACGATGAGTGGCAATAATGGAAGGTTTTATATCGCTACAAGCGATGAAAATCCCATACTTGTTATTTCTTATCTGGGTTACAAAACAATCGAATTAACAGGTATACCAACTTTAACTGTCAATATGGTGCCCGATCCTGCAAAGCTGGATGAGGTGCAGGTAATTGGTTACGGTACTACTACACGCCGTTTGAATACGGGTTCGCAGGTGGGGATTTCTGCGGAACAGATTTCTGATCAGCCGGTTACTAATGTACTGCAGGCAATGGCAGGACGTATGGCAGGAGTGACAATCACTCAATCGAATGGTTTGCCGGGTGCAGGAATTACCGTGCAGATCAGGGGCGTAAATTCAATCGGGGAAAATGGAATTAAACCTAACCGTCCGTTATATATTATTGATGGAGTGCCTTTCCTTTCTGAACCTATCAATTCAGCTACCTATAGTGTCACGTCAGCATCGAACACCAGATTGCCCTCTGCAGAAGGAACTACCAGTCCTATGAACTCTATCAATCCTTCTGATATCGAGAATATTGAGGTTTTAAAAGATGCAGACGCAACCTCAATTTATGGTTCTAGGGCTGCAAATGGTGTGGTATTGATTACCACTAAAAGAGGTAAGCCGGGAAGGACCAAATTCAGTCTGAATGCTTCTTCAGGAATTTCTGAAGTGTCACATTTTGTAGAAATGGTAGGAACCCAACAGTATCTGGCCCTCAGGGCAAAAGCATTTGCGAATAACACTACTAATCCGGCAACACCAACAGCTACTTCTGCACCCGATCTATTGGTTTGGGACCAAAATGGCTATACCGACTTCCAGAAAATGTTCCTTGGCGGTACAGCAAAAACCAATGATGTAAATGCCAGTATGTCTGGTGGTGATACGCAAACAAATTTTTTTCTTAGCGGTACTTACCATAAAGAAGGCAATGTTTTTCCGGGCAATCAAGGGTATCAGCGTGGTGGCGGAAAATTTAGCTTAAATCATTCTTCGCTCGATCAGCGTTTTAACCTTGCCCTGTCTGCAATGTATTCCACAGATAAAAATAATATTGCAAGTACTGACCTAGCTACCTGGGCTTATATTCTTCCTCCTAATTTTCCACTCTATACCTCAACGGGTACGTTGAACTGGGATGGTTTTGTGAGTAATCCGCTGGGTTATTTGAATCAAGCCAATGATAACCGTACCTCTAACCTGAACACCAACTTGTATTTAAAATATACTTTGTTAAAAGGGCTTGATTTCAAGACTAATCTGGGTTTCAGCAAATCTGATATGACGCAGGTGGTAACCAGGCCACTGTCATCATTAAACCCAAGTCTGTTTTCCGGATACACTGCTGGTACAGCATCTTACGTTTATAATTATACAAATAACTATATAGTTGAACCTCAGATTACCTATACCAGTAAAGTGTGGAAAGGTACTTTGAATGCGCTGGCCGGGGGAACTTACCAGTATAAACAATCCAGAATGCCTTATAATATCAGTGCATCCGGTTTTACATCTGATGACTTCCTGAGAACGGTGACCGCTGCAAGTACAATTTCCACTTCAAGCGGATCTGTTGACTATAAATATGCCTCGCTCTTTGGCCGTTTGAACTATAACCTGCAAGATAAATATGTTGTAAATGTGAATTTCAGAAGAGACGGATCTTCACGGTTTGGCCCAAATAATAAGTTTGGTAATTTTGGCTCAGTTGGTGCTGCCTGGATATTTTCTGAAGAGAAGCCGCTGAAAGATAAACTCAGTTGGTTTAGCTTTGGTAAACTGCGTGGCAGTTACGGTATTGTAGGTAGTGATGAAATCGATAATTACGGTTATCTGGATACATATGCTGCTTCAACCTATGTGTATGGAGGGTCTACAAGCTTAAATCCTACCCGTTTGCCCAATCCTGATTATAAATGGGAAGAAACAAAGAAACTGGACATAGGTCTGGATCTGGCCTTCTTTAAAAATCGCCTTTCACTAAGTGGGGGCTTCTACCGTAACAGAACAAGTAATCAGTTAGTTACCTTGACTACAAGTTCTCAGGCTGGCTTTACAGGATATCTGAGTAACCTGCCAGCGACGGTTCAGAATTCAGGATGGGAGCTCTCTCTAACAAGCACCAATATAAAATCCAAAAACTTTAGCTGGATTTCATCTTTCAATGTCAGTCAGAATCACAATAAATTATTGTCATTTCCCAATATTGAGAAATCATCCTATTATACAACCTATGTTGTGGGACTGCCGATCAGTTCATACTATCTCTACCAGTATGCAGGCATTAATCCAACAACCAATCTGCCATCCTTTACAGATTTCAATAATTCGGGAAGCATCACTACAGGTTTTGCTGCAACGGGCAGGGGAGACCGTTATTACGCCGGGACTTCCTATCCGAAGTATTTTGGTGGTTTAACAAACACGCTGAATTACAAAAGTGTAACTCTGGATTTTACTTTCCAGTTTGTGAAACAGATGGGCAGAAGCTTGTTGGCATCATCTAATTATCCTCCGGGATATTTCAGCAATGCTGCTGCAAGTGTAGTAAATGAATACCTTGCTCTTGGTTCACAGGATTATCTGGTTAGTGCCGGTACACGTGGTACTGCTGGTTCCGCATCGTACCTTGCTTACTCTAATTATACTGCCTCTGACGCCTCTTTGGTGGACGCCTCTTTTATCAGGCTCAAAAACGTAAACCTGTCCTATACCCTTCCTGCTAAATGGCTGGGAAAAAACAGTGGACAATCCATGAGGATCTATACCCAAGCTCAGAATCTGTTCACAATAACAAAGTATAAGGGCTTTGATCCGGAATCACAGAGCATAGCTACTCCTCCATTACGTACAATAACAGGTGGTTTTCAATTTACTTTTTAACGCTAATAAGATGTCAAAATCGATATATCAAAGGATGGCCTGCCTATTGGCATTCACCATAATCATTTGTTCAGGATGTGAGAAGACAGTGGAAATCGATCCCCCACTAAATCAGGTAACTACAGACCTGGTCTTTGCATCTGATAAACTCGCTACGGCAGCGAGAGCAGGGATGTTCAGTTCCTTAGCTACAACAACTACTCAGTCACAAAGTATCACTACATATAGTTCACTACAGGCTGATGATCTGCTTTATATGGCAACAACTGCGGCATTACAAGAGTTTAATAATAATACTTACACTGCGGTAAGTACTTCGCAGGCTGCTTTATTCTCAGATTGGTATTCAATAATCTACCGTGCAAATGCCATCATAGAGGGACTACAAAACACCAGCGGTGCTTCGGAAGCCATCAAAAAGCAGTTCACTGCTGAAGCCAAACTGGTCCGCGCTTACTGCTATTTTCATCTGGTCAACACTTTTGGGGAAGTTCCTCTGGTATTGGTTACCGATCCCGCTATATCTGCATTTTTGCCAAAATCATCCACTGCAATCATTTATGCACAAATGATTGCAGATCTGACAGATGCAAAAACAAACCTTGGGGTTATTTACCCTGGTGTAACTGCAACAACCACTTCGTCTAACGACCGTACGCTGGTGAATAAATTTACTGCAACTGCTTTGCTTGCGAGGGTTTACATATTCACAGGAAATTTTGCTGCTGCAGAATCCAATGCTTCCGAGGTGATAGCATCAACCCTGTACAGTTTGATTCCAAAGGCAACTATGGCTACCGGTGTTTTTGTAAGGGATAACGCAGAATGTATATGGGAAATGTCGCCACCGCTGCTTAACACCAACCAGTATACCGTTGAGGCGGGAGTATTTATTCCAAGTTCACTGACTAGTGTAACAACTTTTAATTACCGTTTGGACCCAAGATTTGCGGCCCTGTTTGCCAGTACAGATTTAAGAAGAACCAATTGGATGAGCAATGTTACATTATCCGGGACTACTTATATTATACCGTT
Source organism: Pedobacter sp. (assembly GCF_040513095.1). Classification (GTDB taxonomy): domain Bacteria; phylum Bacteroidota; class Bacteroidia; order Sphingobacteriales; family Sphingobacteriaceae; genus Pedobacter. The sequence continues at coordinate 10,356 of NZ_JBEVDX010000184.1, forward strand.
TAAGTACAAATACCGCACACAGCCCCTGGCAGTGGCAGCAGGTGTAAGCGAATCACAGATCGTGATCCGCCTTGCAGAGCAATACCTGATCCGTGCAGAAGCAAGAGCAAGAACAGGAAGCAACCTCAGCGGAGCACTTGCAGATCTGAATGCGATCCAAACAAGAGCTGGGGCAACTTTAACGACAGCTACTGATGCAGCTTCATTATTAACTGCTATCGCATTGGAAAACCGTAAGGAATTTTTCTGCGAGCAGGCTTACCGCTGGTACAATCTGAAACGTACCGGAGAAGCTGATGCTGTATTGGGCGCCCTGAAATCAAGCTATACACCAAAATCCAAACTACTGCCTATACCCCAGGCAGCAATTGATGCAAATTATAATCTCACTCAAAATCCAGGTTATTAACTAAAGAAATGAACAACAAAAACCACTCAGCGGTCAGGTATTTTTACCTGGCCTTTGCCATCGGCTTGCTCGGAACCTCTGTACAGTCGTGCAGTGTCTTCAGGGAAGAGAAAAAAGCTCCGGCTAAAACAACTGCTGCTGCATCAGCGAATGCTGCGGCCGCAAAAACCAAGGCAGACTCACTTAAGAACCCTATCAAACCCTATAAAGATGTGGTTACCGCCAAAGCATTAACACAAAAAGGCTTGTTTACTGTGCATAAAGTAGCAGACCGCTATTTATTTGAGATAGGCGACAGCCTGCTGAACAAAGATATTCTTACCGTTTTAAGATTGAGTAAATCTACACCGGGTGCAGGAAACTTTGGGGGTGAGGAAGTTGCAGAACACACTGTTTACTGGGAAAAAGGCCCGAATGATAAACTCTTTTTAAAGGTTTCTACCCTGGTAAGCATAGCGGATTCTACAGATATGATTTCCAGGGCTGTTGCCAGTTCAAACCTTAACCCTATTATCGCGGCGTTCCCGGTTAAAGCAAAATCTAAAGATTCGGCGGGTGTAGTGATTGACGTGACCGACTTTCTGATTGGAGAAAATAACCTGATGTCTTTTGAGCCGGCTGATAAGAAATCTTATTCTCTAGGTGCCCAGGCCGCAGACCGTTCCTATATTGAAAGCGTAAAGAGTTTCCCGATCAATACAGAGATTAAAACCATCAGAACATATTCTGCTGTTCCATCAGGCGGGCCCGGAGGTTTGCCGGCAGCAGCACAGGCAGGTACGGTAACATTAGGGATGAATGCTTCGTTCATTTTATTACCGGCAAAGCCGATGCGTAAACGGTATTTTGATGCCCGTGTGGGTTTCTTTGCAAGCAGCTATTACAAATTTGCTGACGCTCAGCAAAAAGTAGAGCAGGAAGCATTTATCCACCGCTGGAGGTTAGAGCCGAAGGATGAGGATATGGAGAAGTTTAGAAGAGGCGAACTGGTTGAGCCTAAAAAGCAGATCGTCTACTATATTGATCCGGCAACGCCGAAACAATGGCGCCCCTTCCTGATTGCCGGTGTGAACGACTGGCAGAAAGCTTTTGAACAGGCTGGGTTTAAAAATGCAATTGTAGGTAAGGAATGGCCTGAACAGGATACGACAATGAGCCTTGATGACGCCCGTTTTTCTGTGATCCGTTACTTTGCTTCGCCAACACAAAATGCTTATGGCCCTAATATCGCGGATCCGCGTACAGGTGAAATTATGGAAAGCCATATTGGCTGGTACCACAACGTGATGAAACTGGTACACAGATGGTATATGATTCAATGCGGAGCCGTCGATCCGCGAGCACGCAAAAATAAATTCGATGACGAACTGATGGGCCAGCTGATCAGGTTTGTATCTTCACATGAAATCGGCCACACCTTGGGCTTGCGTCACAATATGGGGTCGAGCAGCACGGTACCGGTTGAAAAACTAAGGGATAAAGCCTGGGTAGAAGCACATGGTCATACACCATCTATCATGGATTACGCCCGGTTTAACTATGTTGCACAGCCTGAAGACCATATCTCAGAAAAAGGCTTGTTCCCGCGTATCAATGACTATGATAAATGGGCTATCCAATGGGGCTATAAACCGGTTTTAGATGCCGCGGATGCGAAAGCCGAGAAGAAGATCCTGAATAAACTGACGATCGACAGCCTGGCTTCAAACAAAAGACTTTGGTTTGGTGGTGAGGGTAAAGACTACGATCCCCGTTCTCAGTCGGAAGATCTTGGTGACGACGCCATTAAAGCAAGCCAGTATGGTATAAAAAATCTGAAACGTATAGTACCTCAGCTGATCAACTGGACAAGGGAAGATGGTGCGGATTATACTGAATTGAAAGATATGTACAATGAAGCTGTCGGCCAGTATTCACGCTATGCTTTTCATGTGCTTAAGAACCTGGGCGGTGTAATGGTAACACCTAAAACCTACGAGCAGTCGGGCGCAGTCTATAAACCAGTGAGCCTGGCCAAGCAAAAGCAAGCGATCAAATATTTCAACGAGGAGATTTTTGCGACACCAAAATGGTTGCTTGACCCGCAGATCCTCAATAAGGTAGAACCGGGATTTGGCGCTAATGCAGTAGAGAAATTACAGCAGGAAGTTATTGCTTCGGTAACCTCACAAAGCCGTCTTTACCGCATGATGGTCAATCAGCGCGACTATGGCAAGGGAGCATATTCACCGCAGCAATGGTTAAACGACCTGAAAGGTGGCATTTTCACTGAACTGAAAACTGGTAAACCTATCGATTCCTACCGGAGGACGATGCAGAAGATGTATGTGGGCAGTATCATTACCATGTACAATAAGCGCTTTGCTTTACAGGGATCTCTGGACAATATTCTGGCAGGTGTTACACCAACGGAGATTTTGTTATACTCTAATGTGAAACCTCTTGCGCTTGCGCACCTGAAAGATTTGCGTACGGATATCAGTGCTGCAATTGCCAGGACATCAGATCAGGACAGCAAAATCCATTTGATTTATTTAAAGCAGATGCTGAATAAGATCCTGACTGAATCTCCTATTCCGGGATTGAATTACTAGCAGATTATGAATAATATTTATAGGTTTTTAATAGTTTTTAGTGTTTGCTTAGTTTTATTTGCCGATTTATATGCGCAGTCAGCTGCGCATATAACAGCTGATATTGCCGGGCTTCAGAACGGAAAAATTATATTTTCATATGAACTGAATGATATTTTATACAAAGATTCGGTCCAGGCAGAAAGGGGTGTGTTTACCAGGAACGTGCCACTGCCGGAACCGGTTCTGTGCACACTTTCTAACTCCCTTAACAAACAAATACGGATTTTGCTTTTAGATAAAGGCTCCCTAAAGATTAGCGGTGATATCGACAGGTTTTATGAACTTAAGGTGTCAGGTGCGCTGGAAAATGATCTCTTAATGCAATACAGGACGTCATTATATGCATTGCCGGGTATAAGGCCAAAAGCTACTGGCAACGAAGAAAATGATAAAAAAGACCGGGCTGTTTTTGCAGCAAAACAGCAACTCTTAAAAGACAGTGTGCTGTCTGGTTTTGTGAAAACTTATCCTGATCATGTTGCTGCTGCAATTGCGGTGTACGATATGTATGTCACTTACCCCGATAGAAGCAAGGCTGCAGAGCGTTTCAAACTATTGTCCCCAAATGTTCAAAAAAGCATTTATGGAGAAAGTATCAGAGCCTTCATTGATGCAAAGGTAAAGACGGATGTGGGTGCTACTGCGGCAAACTTTTCTCTGGCAGACAAAAATGGCAAGCTCTTTTCCTTAATTGATTTCAAAGGTAAATATGTGCTGATTGATTTTTGGGCAAGCTGGTGTATGCCCTGCCGTAAGGAAAACCCCAATCTGATCAGGGCTTATCAGATTTATAAGGATAAAGGATTTACAATTGCCGGCCTGTCGATGGACATTGCGGCAGAAAACTGGCTGACTGCGGTTGATCAGGATAAACTTCCCTGGTTGCAGCTGAACGATCCCAGGGGAACCACCGGAAAAGTTGCCAATGTTTATGGCGTAAAAAGCCTGCCTGCAAACTTTTTGGTGGGTCCGGATGGTAAGATCGTAGCAAAGAATCTTCGAGGAGATGCATTGGAGAAGAAATTAAAAGAGCTTATTCATTAGGTATAAGAACAGTTAATAGTTGAAAACGCAGATGGTGGATGCCTCTGCGTTTTTTTATGCACTATTGTTTTCCTGATCCAAACAGGGTTTTTCTCAGCAGCATTATCCCATTGGTCAGTTTGTGCTTTTTGGTAACTACAGGGATGCTTAGAACCGCCAGCAGAGCGATTGAGGAAGCTGTACCTACTGCGCCTCCATAACCGTTAAAGAACCTGCTGGTATTGATATAGATCAGGCAGAAGACAAGCCCTGCAGTACCAATCAAAAGATAACTGGATACGATGCGGGAAGAGACCATTCCAATGAAAGATCCGCCAATGAATACCACAGGTATATTTTTTACCAGGTAACTGCCCATGGAATGCGGAAAGAAATAAAAAAATAATCCAACGGCAAGCGAAAGAAGTGCAGATGAACGCACCGGCCCCTGCTTCAGATCTTCATTGACATAAAAGGTGAGCATTGAACTAACGAAACTCACAGCAAATAAAACAATAGTGTTATACATATGAGGAGATCAGGAAGAACAAAAACGATGTTATCACTACGCCTGCGAATGCCAGGGTACCCAGCTTGCCGCCAACACCCGCAAACAGGTTCTTGGAAATCATTAGAAGGCCAGCCGTGAAAAGACTGGCCGTAGAGATAAACAGGAAGTTTGGTGCTACACCGGCGCTTGACATTCCGATAAATGCACCGCAATATATCGAGGCAGGTAGCTGCTTCAGGTAGTACGACTGTTTCCTGAGATTTGGAAAAAAGGAAGCCACACTCCCGACAATGGCCGCCGACAACACAGGGCCAAGATTCAGAAAATGGTTCAGGTAAAAAGTTGTAAATGCCCCTGCAGGTATCCAGAGAGCCACCAGAATATGCTCGTAAGCATGATCTTCATGGTGGATCTCTCCTCTGAGATAGGTAAGCAAAACCAATATGGAAAGAACCGTCATCATCGCCACAATACCCAGTGAATGTGTATTCTCTTTGAGAATTTCCGATATAAAAATCACCTGGATAATTAACAGGAAGAGAATAAAGATGGTTCTTATCTTTTTGTGCCTATTCATAGGTGACAGCTTATTTCTTTGCCACGCGGTAAAGTCTGCCACTGTCTGTCACCGCATATAAAGCTCCATCCTTACCAACCGCAAGGGCACGGAAGCGTTCGCCTTCACTTTTCAGTAAACGTTCTTCGCCAACCACTTTATTGTTTTTAATAACAAGCCTCACGATATGCATACTGCTCAGACCGCCTACAAAAAGATTGCCTTTCCACTCAGGAATGACGTTACTGTTGTAAAACACAATTCCTGAAGGCGACACTACAGGGTCCCAGTAATAAACAGGCTGCTGCACGCCTTCCTTTTGCTGTATGCCGGCGCCAACTTTTTCGCCGCTGTATTCCAGTCCATAAGTTACCACAGGCCATCCGTAATTCTTTCCGGAACGGATAATATTGATTTCATCTCCTCCGCGGGGGCCAAATTCTGATTCCCATAATTCACCTGTTGCCGGGTTGACTGCCAAACCTTCGGGGCTTCTTAAACCTAAAGCATAGATTTCAGGTCTTGCATTTGGAGTGCCGGCGAAAGGGCCGCCCGGAACTGGTTTTCCGTTTTTAGTAATATGTATAACTTTTCCTATTGCCGCATCCAGGGCCTGCGCCTTCATCCGGATATCGGTTCCTGAACGTTCACCTGTAGTAACGAAGAGATTGCCGCTTTTATCAAATACGATGCGTGATCCAAACTGAAGACTTCCCTTGTAGGCAGGTGTAGCCCGGTAGATCACCTGAATGTTTTCTACTTTACTTTCATCTGCAGCTAATTTTCCTTTGGCAATAGCCAGTAAGGTACCTCCTGCAGTTTGTTCAGAATAGTCCCAGTAAATCATCCTGTTTGTGGCAAACTGCGGATCGATAGCTACGTCCAGCAGACCGCCTTGTCCGTCGGGCACTACAGCAGGTAAGCCGGTGATATTTTTAATGGTTTTCCCGGCAGCATTCACAATTACCATTGTGCCCATTTTTTGGGTGATCAGGAAACGACCGTCAGGCAGGGGGCTGATGGCCCAGGGATGCTCTAAGGTTTTACTAAGAATAGAAACGCTGTATGGCGTTTTGGTTTTTACACCTGCAATCCTGGTTTGTCCGGCGAAAGCAGGCTTGTATTTTGTATTGGCAGCCTGAGTTTCTACGGCTGGCAGGGATTGGGCTTTTACCGCCTGCACATAGCCGCTGCCTGCAAATATCAGGGCCAGGGATGTAGCATAAAGTACCGGAACTTTTGTACGGATTGATTTAATCATGATCATTCATTTTTATGTAGATGTACATAAATCTACAGTTTTTTCATTAATTATAACCCGGCTGCAATGCTTATGACGTTTGTATGCCAGTTCGGGGTTTTCGGAAAATAAACCCGGGCGGAAATGCCTCTGCTTTTATTATCATACATCAATGTCCGCTCACCCGCAGATGCGTAATTTTGATGGTATAAAAATATAGAAATTATGGAATTAGGTATAGGCATGTTTGGCGATTTATCTTTTGATCCTGCAACAGGGAAACCAAGAGAAGCGAAACTTAAGCTGCAGGAAATTCTGGAGCAGATTAAACTGGCTGATGAAGTTGGGCTCGATGTATTTGGGCTTGGCGAACACCACAGGCCTGACTATGCAGTATCCAGTCCTGAAATCGTTCTCGCAGCAGCCGCGAGCATTACCAAAAATATAAAGTTAGCCAGTACCGTTACTGTGCTGAGTTCGGCAGAACCGGTAAAAGTATACCAGGATTTTTCTACGATTGACCTCATCTCTAACGGACGTGCTGAAATCGCCGTAGGCCGCGGAAGTTTTATTGAATCCTTTCCGCTGTTTGGTTATAACCTCAAAGATTATAACCAGCTGTTTGAAGAAAAACTGGATCTGTTACTAAATATCAACAACAATGAAGTGGTGAACTGGAAAGGTAGCCTCCGTGCCCCACTGATCAACCAGACTGTTTTGCCAAGAGCAACCAATAATGGTAAACTGCCAGTCTGGATTGCTGTAGGCGGAACCCCGGAATCTGTTTTGCGTGCTGCAAAATTGGGCTTGCCGTTAATTATTGCCATCATCGGCGGAAGACCGGAGCAGTTTCAGCCTTTGGTGGAGTATTATAAAGGTGAATATGTAAGGCATGGCCATGATGTGAACCAGATGCAGATCGGTATTCACTCCCATAGTTTTGTAAGTAATAACAGGACGATTATTGATGATTATTATTCTAATTATGCTTCGCAGATGGACCGCATTGGTTCTTCACGTGGCTGGCCTCCATACAGCAAAATGCAGTATAACGGAGGGCGTTCAAAAGATGGCGCCCTGTTTATCGGGAATGCCTCTGAGGTGGCTGATAAGATCCTTTATATGCATGAGTTGTTTGGCATCACCCGCTTTATAGGACATATGGATGTGGGAGATCCTTCACACGCCAATATGATGAAGTCTATTGAAATCTTCGGAAAAGAAATTGCTCCTCAGGTGAGGAAAGCGCTGGCTACGACAACAGCGGTTACCGCATAACCCCGGTCTCAAGAGATTAGGTTATTTTACAAAAACGCCCCTTTTTCCGTTCGGGAGGAAGGGGATTTTACATAAAAAGCATATCTTCGTTCACATCTATTTATATGCTTAATTATCGCTTAAAAATAAGTCTGCTGTCTTTGCTGTGCTCTTTTATCAGCTTTGCATCTGTCGCACAGAAAGTAAAAGAACCACAGCATATATCTCCGGAGTGGTCAAAACCTTATCCAGCATTCCGGATTGCAGGTAACCTGTATTATGTCGGGACTTATGATCTGGCCTGTTATCTGGTGGCTACTCCCGAAGGTCACATTCTTATCAATACAGGGCTTGCTGCTTCAGACAAGATGATCAGGGCAAGTATAGAATCTTTGGGCTTCAAATTTGATGATGTGAAAATCCTGCTGACCACACAGGCGCATTATGACCATATGGGAGCAATGGCAGTCATTAAAAAAATGACCGGCGCGCGTATGATGGTTGATGAAAAAGACGCCGGTGTAATGGAAGACGGAGGGAGCTCCGATTATGCTTTAGGCGGATCCGGCATGACTTACAAACCAGTGAAAGCTGATCGTTTATTACATGATGGAGATACGGTAAAGCTGGCTGGGACAAGCCTGGTGTTGCTGGAGCATCCGGGACATACCAAAGGTTCATGCAGTTTTCTTTTCGACGTTGAAGATGAACACAGGTCTTACCGGGTGCTGATTGCGAACATGCCCAGCATTGTAACCGACAAAAAATTCTCCGAAGTAACAGCTTATCCCGACATCGCAAAAGATTATGCTTATACGCTCAGTGCGATGAAAAACCTTTCATTTGATATCTGGCTTTCTTCTCATGCCAGCCAGTTTGGCCTGCACACGAAACATAAGCCCGGTGATGCTTACAATCCTGCCGTTTTTATGGAAAGAGCTGGTTATGATGCAGCTCTCAAAGACCTGCAGGGCCAATACGATAAAAAGATCGCCCGGAACTAAGGGTGTCTCGCTTTTGGCGTGTCTTAATAGTACTTTGCAAAAAAACAGTTTATAACCCCCTCATTCATGCTACAAAAGAGTTACCTGTCTTTCATTTTCCTCCTCTGCCTGTTTTCCCAGGCTATTGCACAACAAAAATTTACCGTCAGCGGAACCATCAGGGATGCTGCAACAGGGGAAACCCTGATCGGGGCTACTGTTAAAATACAGAACGCCACACAATCTTTCGGTACTTCCTGTAATGCCTACGGATTTTATTCGCTCTCAGGCAATAGCGGGGATTATGATATGACTGTAAGTTATACTGGTTACCAATCATTTACCAAAAAAATTACACTGACTGCTGCTTTGAAACTCAATATCGAACTTGGTACTGGTAAGGGCGACCTGAATGAGGTAGTTATTACTTCCAAAGGGCGCAAAAACGAGAATGTGCGCAGTCCGCAAATGGGCCTTGACAAACTGGATATGAAGTCACTGGACAACCTGCCAGTGCTGTTCGGCGAGAAAGATGTGCTCAAAACGATCCAGCTGCTGCCGGGCGTAAAATCCGGTGGTGAAGGCAATACAGGATTCTTTGTGAGGGGAGGAGCAGCCGATCAGAACCTTATCCTGCTGGATGAGGCTACAGTATATAATTCCTCACATTTGCTCGGTTTTTTCTCTACATTTAATGGTGATGCCATCAAAGATGTAAGTCTGTACAAGGGAGGGATGCCAGCTCAGTATGGCGGTCGCCTGTCATCGGTACTGGATGTGAAAATGCAGGATGGTAACAATAAGGAGTTTGCCGCTGAAGGTGGTATAGGACTGATTGCTTCCCGTATCAAAATAGAAGGCCCGATCGTAAAAGACAAAGGATCATTTATGCTGAGTGCCAGAAGAACTTATATCGACCTTTTATTAAAGGCTTCGCCTGATTCTTCGCTGAACGGCAATACCCTGAACTTTTATGATATCAATGCCAAATTAAACTATAAGTTTGATGATAAGAATACCCTTTTTGTATCCGGTTATTTTGGTCAGGATAACATCGGGATCAAGGATCTGTTTGCGAACGACTGGGGGAATACCACGGCAACAGTACGATTAAACCATGTATTTAACGACAAATTGTTTTCGAACACCTCACTGATCTATAACAAATATCATTATGCAGTAGAGTTGCTGGATGCGGATAACAATGCCCGTGTGACCTCGATGATCAGGGATTACAACGTGAAGGAAGACCTGCAGTATTACAGCAATAAACATGTGATCAGGTTTGGTGTACAGGGTATACATCACCGCATAGCACCATCAGATATTACAACTACAGGCAATTCCAGTTTCAATCCTCTGGCGGTAGAAAACAGGTATGGAGTAGAACTTGCAGGTTATGTTTCAGATGAGTGGGCACTGACGGACAAATTTAATATCCTGTATGGCGTACGCCTCAGTGCTTTCTCTTTACTGGGGCCGGGTACGTTTAATACTTATGACAGTGAGGGTGTGATCTCCTCTGCATCTACCAGCGGGAAGGGAGACATTGTGAAAACCTATATTTACCCAGAACCCCGTTTCTCTGCAAGTTACAGCCTGACAGACGAAACGTCTATCAAGGCATCCTATAACCGTAATACGCAGAACATTCATATTCTTACGAATGCAAATACCGGATCGCCCACAGATCAGTATGTAATGAGCAGCAACAATATCAAACCGGAACTTGCCGATCAGGTGGCTATGGGATATTTCAGGAACAGTAAGGACAACTCTTTCCAGTTCTCGGGCGAGGTGTATTACAAATGGCTTCAGAACCAGATCGACTATAAAGACGGGGCTGAACTCATTGCCAATGCCACCGTAGAATCAGAACTGCTGTATGGTACAGGGCGTGCCTATGGACTTGAGCTGTATGCGAAAAAGACAAAGGGAAAACTGACCGGCTGGATCAGCTACACCTTATCAAAAACTGAGCGCAAGATTGAAGGAATCAATGACGGGAACTATTACAATGCAAAACAGGACAGGACGCACGACCTTGCTTTGGTAGGGATCTACAACTTTAACCCGCGCTGGACTTTCTCTGCCAACTACGTTTACAGTACCGGTAATGCGGTAACCTATCCGGCAGGAAAATACAATGTTGGAGGACTGACCACCTACTACTATACAGAACGGAATGCAAACCGGATGCCCTACACCGCAAGATTAGACCTGAGTGCTACTTTAAAAGCTAAGGAAACTAAAAAATACCAGTCGAGCTGGAGCTTTGGTGTCTACAACGCGCTCAACCGTAAAAATCCATACTCTGTTCAGTTCAGAGATGTGAAAAATGATCCTACCAGAACAGAAGCGGTACAGACAAGCCTGTTTGGCATTATACCTTCTGTTACTTATAATTTTAAATTTTAATACCATGCTGAAATCTAATATTTTATCAAAATATATCATTTATTCCCTCCTTTCAATGGTCATACTTATCAGCTTTACATCCTGCGAAAAGGTAATTGACGTTAAGCTGAATACTTCTGCCAGTCAGATAGTTATCGAAGGAGCAATCACTGATCAGCTCGGTGTGCAAACGATCAGTATCAGTGAGTCTGTACCCTATACCAATACCAATCAATATCCTGCTGTAACTGGTGCCCAGGTAGTAGTAACTGATGATGCAAACCATTCCTGGACTTTTACCGAGACTAAACCTGGAACCTATACTTTCTCCTCTTTGAAGGCTGAAACTGGTCATAAATATACCCTGAACGTACTGGCTAAAAACAACACCTATACAGCTTCTTCAACGATGCCTTCACTGGTAAAAATTGATTCATTGAGTACCAAGGTCATTACTTTTGGTGGGGATGACCTGAAAATTGTGGAAGCACATTTTAAAGACCCTGCCGACCAGGTAAACCAGTACCGCTTTGTATTGAAAGTGAACGGGGTACAAATTAAAGCTGTATTTGCGGATAATGACCGCCTCACTAATGGCAATGAGGTAATAGAAACGCTGTTTTATGATGATGATACCAATGAAGAACTAAAAGCGGGGGATGTTGCTGAAGTGGAGATGCAATGTATAGATAAAGATGTGTTTACCTATTGGTATACGCTGAGCCAGCAAACCCAGAATGGACCGGGCGGCGGTGTTACACCCGGGAATCCGCCATCAAATATCAGTAACAATGCGCTTGGGTATTTCAGTGTGAATACTACGGAGAAGAAAACACTGACTGTTAAGTAATAACGCCCTTTCCGGGTCTAAAAAAACCAATTTCCGGCACTCTTATGAGCCGGAAATTGGTTTTTTTAATTCCTGAAAAACCCGGACCGGCAGCCTTACCGGTTTACAGATCGTATTCCTTTTCGATTACTGACATGATCAGGTCTTTTACAGTAATACCTTTTTGTGCTCCCAATATCTTTAATGCTTTTAAAGCGCTTTTTTTGAGGCGTAACGGATAGGTGACAATTTCTTCATCCACTGCAGGAGCGGGTTTTGTTTCCTTTTTTGCCGTCTCCTTCAAGGGAGAATTGAACAGGGCAGATACTCCTCCTAAATTCTTGTTGTTGTCCTCAATATCACCTAAGTTTTTCTTTGCCATAATTCTATATTTTAACTAAAATTTCATCTACAAGATTTGAATAATCTACTGCGCCATTGGATGCCGGTGCATATTGGAAAACGTCTGTTCCTTTCAGCTGTGCTTCTACAAGTGCTACATTGATTCTGATGGAAGTATCAAACAGTTTATCATCAAAATACTTTTTGATACTGCCTGTGATCTGCTCGGTAATTACCCTTCTCGGGTTGATTTTGGTAATGAAGACACCACCAATGGTCAGGTCTTCATTGTAGTGTGTTCTCACATCAGAAATAATCGATACCAGGCGGTCTATTCCTCTGTAGGCAAAATATTCAGCTTCCAGGGGGATCATAACTGTATCAGCTGCTACCAGTGCATTCACAGTCAGCATTCCTAAAGCAGGGGCACAGTCAATGAGCACATAATCATATTGTCCTGCCAGTGGTTTTAACAGTCTCTTCAGTATGGTCTCTCTTCCCAGTCTCGAAACCAGTTCGATTTCTGCACCCAGGAGGTCCAGTGATGAAGGAATAATATCCAGATATTCGGAAATAGTTTCTACCGGAAGGGGAGTGTCATTTTTTATGCTGTCATAGATGGATGTCTCTACGTCTCTGAGCCCCAGTCCCTCAGTTAAGTTGGATTGCGGGTCGATATCAACCAGCAACGTTTTTTTGTTTAATCGTGCTAATCCGGCGCCAATATTTAGTGCGGAAGTTGTTTTTCCTGTGCCGCCTTTATGGTTTATAACAGCTATAATCTTCATATCAATATATCTTTATACAAGGGCGCAATGATACAAAGATATTTTAATATCATGGTCTGTTTTGTAAACGAAATGTGCTCTAGATTACTATAGAGGTCATTATTAGGGTACTATAATCTACTTTTTTTTATTTTTTTCTTCAATCCATAACGACATATATTTGGAGCTGTTTACAGTATGATACAGCAATATTTGTCCGATGAAATTCTGCCTGCGGTGTGCCTGTAAATTGACAGTTAAAGAGCAGATTACATCCAGGAAGGCGGTTGCAAATTTTGATTTTTCGTACCGCTCATTGATGATCCTGATTCCATTTTGCTGCGCTGCTGACCAGCGGTTTTTATCATTGTATAAGCTGACAGCCTGATCGATAAAGGCTTCCTGATCATCCGCTATTGCACCATTCCATTCCAGGTTTCCCCGCATCGCTTCTGCACCTGCAGATGTGGTTACAGCAGGTGTGCCCCCTTGCATTGCATCTATAAATTTGCCTTTTACCCCGGCACCAAACTGGATTGGCGCCAGTAGTACTTTATGTGCTGCAATTGTCTGTCTGGCATCAGCAGCACGGCCATGCACACGGAAATTTTCTTTGACATTGTTTAACTGCATCACCTTTTGTGAAGGGTAAGCTCCATAGATATGCAGAATTGATGTGGGCAGTCGCTTTCTTAATTCCGGCCAGATCTTGGTTTTTAGCACTTGCAGGGTATTCCAGTTGGGCTCATGTAGAAAATTGCCGATGAATACAAAACCTTCGCGCTCCTCAAAGGCTTTCCATTTGCCAACAATCTCTTCTGTTAGTTTTTCTTCTAAAAAGGGGAGATAGCAGAGTAAAGATCTATCTATATGAAACTGTTCCCGGAGGATATCCATCTCAACTTCAGAGATGATCAGTGAAAGGTCACAGCGTAAAACCGAGGCGACCTCGCGTTTAGCGGTATCACTGAACAGATTGAGTGGCTGGCCTGTCTTCAGCACCTCCTGCCGGGCATGCCTTAAAAAATGAAGGTCTTCTGTGTCCAGAATCCTCATGGCATGGGGGCATTCCTGCTGTACCCGCCATCCGTATTGCTCTTCCATCACAAATCGGTCAAAGAGGACTGTATCAGGAGACAGTTCCTTCAGAAAAGTATTAAAACTCTTATCATTTAATACGATCTCTTTTTCCTTTACGCCGATTTGCTGCAGGGGATAGCTGAACTCCCCTTTAATAGCTGCAGAAGCGAAAAACACTTCATATGAACCGGCAATGAACAACTCTGCCAGCTGGATTATTCTTGTGCCGGCGGCAGATGAGCCGGGCTCGGGCCATACCAGTCCAATGATGAGGAGTCTCTTGTTGTTCATTCGTCTAAATTATTACTAATTTTGTGAAGGAAGAATTATTCAGATACTCATGCTTGGATTAAAACTATTGACAGACCCCCGCTGGGCAAATATTGCAGAATCTAACCTGGAGGAGATCCTCACGGATCATGCCTGGTGTGAGCAGAAGGCGGCAACGAATGCGATTACGTTGATCACGCAGAATTCTGAGCATATGGACCTGGTTGAAGAATTAACCGCTATCGCGATCGAAGAGATGCAGCATTTTCAAATGGTTGTAGAGATCATCAAAAAACGCGGATATACGCTAGGGCGCGAACGTAAGGATGATTATGTGGGGCGTCTTGTTAAGTTCAACCGCCGTGATGGCAGCAGGAACTCTGCTTTTGTTGACCGCCTGTTGTTTGCGGCCATGATAGAGGCAAGAAGCTGTGAGCGCTTCCGCGTTTTATCGCAGAACATCAAAGATACAGAGCTTGCACAGTTTTACCATGAACTTATGGTATCCGAGGCGGGCCATTACACTACCTTTTTGAACTTTGCCCGGAAATATACCATTGATATCGATGTGGATAAAAGATGGAAGGAATGGCTTGATTTTGAAGGAGAGCTGATCCAGAGTTTTGGTAACAGGGAGGCCATACACGGATAAGTGAAGCCAGGTTTAGCAATTATTTTTTGTCCCAAAGCCTGGAGGTGATCACCTGGCTGATTACCTTTTCCCTGTAATTCCGGCTGATGGGTATTTTACTGTTGCGGATACAGATCTCGTTTCCTTCGATACTATCTATTTTACTGACCGCAACAATGAAAGATTTGTGAACCCTTATAAAGGACTGTTCTGCAAGGTTTTCTTCCAGGCTTTTTAAGGAGAGGATGGTTAGGTATTTCCCTTTTGCGGTATAGATATTTACATAGTTCTGCATCCCTTCTACGTATAAAATATCTTCCAGGGGGATTTTTTCATATTTACTGCCGCATTTGATAAAAAAATAGTCTTCTTTTCCTGTCATTGCAGGATCTGCGGCTCCGGGCCTGCTCAGGAGCTGGTGGTAATCTTTCGCTTTTCTGGCTGCCTTAAAAAAGCGTTCAAAAGTGATGGGTTTGAGCAGGTAATCCAGTACATCCAGCTGGAAGCCTTCCAGTGCATAACTTGGGAAGGCTGTTGTGATGATCACCATTGGTATATTTTGTGCTATTTTCAGGAAGTCGAGGCCGTTCATTTTAGGCATCTGGATATCCAGGAAAATCAGGTCAATGGGACTATGATCGAGTAAATCCAGCAACTGAAGCGGATTTTCGCATGTAGCTGTCAGCTTCAGAAAATCTACTTCCCTCACATAATTGGAGATTCCTTCCCGGGCCAGTGGTTCATCATCAACAATTACACAGCTAATTTTGTCGTTCATATGGCGGTCATTTGTGTTTCCTGTGAATATTGCAGCACTGAAAGGGTAAGCTGCACTGTGACGATAAACTGCTGGTTTTCGTTTTGAATATCCAGATGATATGCTCCCGGATAGATCAGATCCAGCCTTCGTTTTACGTTGTTTAAACCGATCCCTCCGTAATGCGTTATTTGGTTTCCTGTCTGTTCCGTAGTGCTGTTCGCAACGACAAGGGTTAATTGCTGCTGATCCTGGGTTAGTTCTATAGTGATCCGGTTTGGCCGGTCGGTATGGGATGATACATGCTTGAATGCATTTTCAACAAAGGTCATCAGGATAAAGGGAGCAATGCCCATCTGATCAGCGTAAAAGGTTTCCAGACTGATAGCTGTTTCTACAATTGTATCATGCCGCAGTTTCTCCAGTTCAATAAAGTT
Source organism: Pedobacter sp. (assembly GCF_040513095.1). Taxonomy (GTDB): domain Bacteria; phylum Bacteroidota; class Bacteroidia; order Sphingobacteriales; family Sphingobacteriaceae; genus Pedobacter. The sequence continues at coordinate 26,481 of NZ_JBEVDX010000184.1, forward strand.
TTCCAGGTAGCTGATCTCCTTGTGCAGCGGGATCTGCTGATCGTTGCACTCATAAAGCTGGTGGCGCAGCAGTTCAGAAAATTTAGCCAGGGAAGCCGATGCCATATCCGGGTTTTTATGGATCAGGAAGAAAATAGAGTTGATGCTGTTGAACAGAAAATGCGGATTGAACTGGTGTTTCAGGAATTTCAGTTCTGTCTCCAGTTTCTCTTTTTCCAGCAGTTGCTTTCTGCTTTCGGTTTGCAGCCAGTTTTTTGTCAGTTTGATGCTCATTGCGAGGGTTATACTCGCTATGGTAGAGGGAATGGCTTCGCCAAGGCAATTGTAAAAGCTGCCGTAGGTCTGGCTAAAGGTTTGATCAAAAAATGAAGCACTCAAATAATAACCCGGAGTGATCATCAGAGAAGTTCCTGCTATCGTTAGGATAAGAAAGGTAATGTACAGGGCAAACCTGCTCTTTTCCAGGTAACGCGGAATGAGAAAGTATAAATTGAAGTACACGGCTATAGCCTGGAAAACGACATAGAAGCTGAACTTAATGATAGATGCTGAAAAAAGCAGAACACCGGCAGCTTTAAGCGGGCCGCCTATGGCAATTGACCACCATGTGAAATGGTAGATGCACCAAAAGGGGATATGGTACAATTTGTTTCTGATCAGCCAGTTCCGGTTCAATGCAGTGTACATACTTAAAGGTACGGCTAATTGTATAAGTTTTTTATGACATGTTTATCAACTGACATAAATAACTGACGAAATGCTTGTGCCGGAGGATAACGGGTAAATGCAGTCCTTTTCTGGCGCTCAGACCGGCGCTAATTCCAACTTGTTGTAATTGGTCATTTGAACTGTTCCTGTGGTCAATCTGATTTCTGCTGGTAATGCTTATTGTATTCTTTTGGTACAAAGCCGCTGCTATGAAAACCTTCGTTACTTTCTTAATCTTTTTATATTGTTCATTTCAGGATGTTTACGGGCAGGCATCAGGAACAAATACCGGGAACGACAGTCTGCCTGCCGCACGGCAGTTAGGCGAAGTGGTAGTTCGCGGTAATAAGCCCCTGTTTCAGCAGCGGGCAGGGGGGATCGTGGTGAATGTTCAGGGCAGCCTGCTTACAAAAGGAAGCTCAGTGCTTCAGGTGCTGGAGCGTTTGCCGGGAGTAGTAATAGATCCACGCAACAACACCATCGCATTAAATGGAAAAACAGGTGTGATGGTAATGCTGGATGGTAAGCTGATCAGGCTTTCCATTGCGCAGGTGGTAGCTTTGCTCAATGATATGAATGCGGATAACATTGATAAAATAGAACTGCTTTCTACTCCTCCGGCAAATTACGATGCGGATGGGAATGCGGGACTGATCAATATTGTCACCAGGAAAAACAAACAACTGGGTACCAGCGGCTCATTGAGTTTAAATGGTGGATATGGCAGGGGAGAAAAGGCTGGGCTAAGCCTGAGTGTAAACCATAACAGCCGCAAAATTAACCTGTATGGTTCTTATGCCTATACCCACGATAAAACCTTTGGGGAAATGCTGGCCCAGGGAACAGAAAATGTACTTGCTGTTGGCGGACAAACAACATTCCGATATCTTGGAACGGGTAAACCAATAGCAAACTATCATAATGCAGTTGCGGGATTTGAAGCTACGCTTTCTCCAGCAGTTACTTTGATGGGTAGTGTCAATTATACAAACAGCCGTAACAACCGTTATAACTATAATCGTGGATCATACAGGATGAAGCCGGATTCGGTGTTGTTATTCAATTCAGTGATCAATGGAAGGAGCAGTGGTGAGAATACAACCAGCAGTCTTAGTATCGAGAAGGCAATCAATGCCGGCGAAAAGATCGGATTGGGCTTTGACTATATTACTTATAATAGTAACAGCAGTACTGCTGTACAAAGTTCTTTTATAGATAACTATGGCAATCCGGCAGGTACAACAGATAGTTTGTATGCGCCAGTTCAGGAGAATTTTGCAACAACAAATATCAGTGTAAAAGTGGCTAAGCTGGATTATTCCAAAGTGCTTGGCCGGAAATGGAAACTGGAAACAGGTGCAAAAGGCACATATACCAGTAACAAGGGCATATCCGGAATTGAAAATCTCAAGGATGGCCAATGGATAAATCCTTTGCCTTCTTCCGGTACACTGATGATCCGGGAAACCATAACTGCCGTTTATATCTCATTGGCTTTTCAGCCGGATACCCTGACCAGTCTGGTTATTGGCGCCCGGTATGAACATTCAAATAACCGCGCGGAAAATGATGTCGGCCATACAAGGGTATTTAACCGCAGTCTTTCCAAACTGTTCCCCAATATTGTATTGAGCAGAAAAGTGAATGCTGTTTCTGAATTGCAACTTTCCTTTACACGGCGGATCAGCAGACCTTCATATAATGATCTCGCCTCTTATATTACCTATAACGATCCTGTATCTGTTTTTACCGGTAACCCGGCTTTAAAACCTACTCTAACCAGCACTTTGAAATTTGGTTACAATTTCCGCAGTTACTCCTTTTCTATTCTTGCCAGCATTGATGATGATCCGATTGTGCAGGGGCAGGTTGTCGCCGGCCCGGTAAAACAGTTGGTTTATATTGCCCCGCAGAATATGTCCTGGCAAAAAAATCTGATGCTGCAGGCTAATCTGCCTTTTAGAATTACCGACTGGTGGAAAATGAACTATAGTTTTACCGGAGGCTGGAGAAAGTTCAGGCTGGATTATACTTTGATACCTGTTAAAAAGGCATACTATAACTATACGCTGAATTATAATCAGTCCTTTCTCCTTCCCAGGCTTTTTTCGCTCGAACTTTCCGGTTTTTATAACTCAGTGTCTTATTACGGCGCGCAGGAAATCCGGGGAATGGGTTCTTTGAATATAGGGATGAAAAAAGAATTCAGTAAAAACAAGGGGAGTGTTCAGTTGTCTGTAACCGATGTTTTTAGCTCCCTCACCTACAGAAGTTATATCGGAACCCTGACCCGGGATGCTTTTGATACCAATGCTTCTCTGAAATATAGCAGTGAAACGAGCAGGTTCCCCATTTTCAGGCTTTCTTATTCCAGAGCATTCGGTTCTAATGGTGTGAGTAGCCAAAGGCGATCAGAAAGCGGGGCAAAGGAAGAGCGTCAGAGGATAGGAAACTGAGATATTCCAGAGAAGAGTTGTTTGTGATGATGTGAATCTATAGATCAATTCTTTAGCTGGTGTCAGAAGTTACATATCAAGGTATTTTGTCTAAAGTTTTTTCATGGTTTTCCCTTGAAATCTTAATTTGTAGGAGGATACATTATCTATCTGTTAACTAGTTAATCCAAAATAAATTATGAATTACACTCTTTTTTAGAATATTATTTTTTTTACTGCTGATAAAACAGGTAAAAGTGCTGATAAGTCCAAGCAAACGTTTAATTGTCTGTTTTTATTATTGATTTTTAGTTTTTTATATTAATAATTTCAAAAAAAAGATGTTAAAGTTCAAATAAATGATTGGAATGTAAAATTACTGATATATATTTCAGCACTATTAATTATTAACTCACCTTAAATCATTCACGAATGAAGAAAATTTTACTAATTTTTCTTGCTGTATGCGCGTTTGCACTAAATAGTGTTTATGCACAAAACAAAAAAATCGGGGGTAGGGTAACCTCTTCTGATGATGGCCTGCCACTTCCTGGCGTTTCAATTAAAGTTTCCGGTGAAAAAAACGGCGTTCAGACGGACGCTGACGGATCTTATACATTAAATGTTCCTGCTGGAAGTAACACAGTTGTGTTCTCATTTATTGGGTACTTACCACAAACACTTACCATTGGCAATGCGAATACTTATAACATCAAATTGGTTTCTGATCAGAAAACCTTGAATGATGTTGTTGTAATTGGATATGGTAGTACTTCTAAAAGAACTTCTACGGGAGCAACGTCAGGTCTTAAGGCTGCGGACATCAAAGACCGTCCGGTCACTGGTTTGGATCAGGCTTTACAAGGTCTTGTAGCGGGGGTTCAGGTGACTTCTGCATCAGGTACTCCTGGTGGTGCCGTAACCGTAAGGGTACGTGGCGTATCTACAATCAATGCTGGTTCACAACCCTTATATGTTGTTGACGGAACGCCAATTCAAACTGGTAGCAATTCACAAATTGGATTCGGTAACGGTCAAACGAATGCATTAAATGATATCAATCCAAACGATATCGAATCGATTGACGTATTGAAAGATGCTGCTGCTGCTGCAATTTACGGTTCGCGGGCTTCAAATGGTGTTGTAATTGTAACTACTAAAAGAGGGAAATCAGGAAAAACCAATATCGATCTGGATTATAATACTGGTTTTCAAAAAGCAACTACAACAATTGATGCATTAACTGGTCCACAGTATGTTCAACTGTATCAGGATGCTGCTGCAAATCGTTATGCAACTCAAATAGCGGCCGCTAATACGACAGTTCGCCAGTATATTGCAACTACCCTGGGAAGACCTCTTTTGGCTAATGACCCAGCTTCTTATCCGACCACTAACTGGCAGGATCAGGTGTTCCGTAATGCCCCGATCAGCAATTACAATCTGTCGATCAATGGTGGAAACGAGAAAACACGATTTAATATTACTTCAGGATTTCTTGATCAGGATGGTATATTAAAAGGTTCTAGCTACAACCGTTTCAATATGCGTTTGAACCTGGACCATACGATCAATGATAAATTTAAGGTTGGTACAAGCACTAGCTTTAACCGCAGTGTTTCAAGCCGTATCAACAATGACAATAACATTTACGGTGTATTAAGTTCAGCTATTCTTTTAAGCCCAGCGATAAGTGCTTATAATGCGGATGGTACTTACGGACGTGACGTTTATAGTTCAGTTGAAAACCCAATTGCTGCTTACAAAGAGCCTTTGAACCTAACAACTACCGGACGTTTGTTATCTAATATGTATGGTGAGTATAAATTGTTACCATCATTAACATTTAAAACAAACTTTGCTGCTGATTACCAAATCTATCATGAGCGCAGATTTGTACCTTCAACGCTAAACGCAGGTGCTGCGCCGACTAACGGGTCAGCTATTGAAGCTACTTATTCAGATCTTAATCTGTTAAATGAGAATACCTTAACGTTTAACAAAACTATAGGTGATCACTCATTTAATGTTTTGGCTGGTCAGTCATGGCAAAAAGACAGTTACGAAACCTTATTTGCTTCGGGAACAAACTTCCCTGGTAATGATATCAAAAGATTATCTGCAGCTGCTGTAAAAACTGACGCTTCTTCGTCAGGTTCAAGCTCAACATTAGTGAGTTTCTTCGGAAGAGCAAATTACGATTTCAAAAAACGTTATATCTTCTCGGCTACGTTACGTAGTGATGCATCATCAAGATTTGCTGACGGACACCGCTATGGATATTTCCCTGCTGTGTCTGGTGCATGGATCATCAGTGATGAATCGTTTATGAAGAACCTCAACTGGTTATCTACTTTAAAATTGCGTAGCAGCTGGGGTAAGACTGGTAATAATTTTATCGGTGATTTCGTTTCAAGAACGCTTATCGGTTCAGGAACAAACTATAATCAGGTTGCTGGTTTAGCTCCATCTATCTTAGGTGATGCAAATTTAACCTGGGAAAAAACTACATCCACTGACATTGCTTTGGACTTCGGTTTCCTGAATGACAGAATTACTTTAAGTGCAGATGTCTATTACAGAAAAACCAATGATCTATTGTCTGCTTTACCATTAGCAGGTTCTACTGGTTTTACAACATATACTACAAATGTTGGTTCAATGGAGAACAAAGGCTTAGAGTTGGATTTACAAACTGTCAATATCAAAGGAAGAGATTTCAAATGGACAACCAATTTCAATATCTCATTCAACAAAAACAAAATGTTATCATTAGCTAACAACAACACTCCGGTTGCTGCAGGCTTTGGTAGCTGGTTGCAGGTGGGAGAATCCATAGGTTCATTCCGCGGATATCAGGTAGATGGTATTTTTCAAAATCAGGCAGAAATTGATGCGTTAAATGCTGCTGCTAAAACTAGAACAGGAAGCAGTACCGCACTATATCAGGTAGCTTTAACATCTCCTGGTGATATCAGGTTTGCAGATTTAAATGGAGACGGAGTAATTACTTCAGCTGACCAAAAGATCTTAGGATCAGCACAACCTACATTCACAGGTGGTTTTAATAACAATTTCCAATACAAAAGCATTGATTTGTCAATGTTATGGCAGTTTAGCTACGGTAATAAAGTGTTGAACTATACACGTTCATTTGCAGAAGGTATGAATACTATTTATGGCCAGTTTGCAACAACACTAGATCGCTGGACACCTACCAATACTGATACTGACATGCCAAGAGCGGTTATAGGCGACCCTAACTCGAATACCCGTGTTTCTGACAGGTTTATCGAGAACGGATCATACGCCCGTTTGAAAAATCTGAGCCTTGGATACAGCTTGCCGGCTGAACTGGCTGCAAAGCTTCACCTAAGAAAACTAAGGATCTTTGCAGCAGCTCAAAACCTTGTCACAATTACAGATTACAAAGGTTTTGATCCGGAAGTAAGTACTTTCAACAGTACTCCGTCATCTGCAGGTACCGATTTCTTAACAGCTCCCCAGGCTAAGACATTCACATTTGGTGTAAACGTTGGATTCTAATTTTAAAATACATGAAAAAACTAATATATATAATCTTGCCGGCATTACTGTTAAGTACTTCCTGCAAAAAAACGCTTGATCAGCAGCCTCAGGCTTCATTGGATGCCACTACCGCATATACTACCAGACAAGGTGTAGAAGCAGGCATATCTGGTGTGTACGATGGTATTCAGCAAACAGGCTACATGACAGTCAACTTTCTGATTTTCCCTGATCTGTATGCTGACAATTTAACCTGGACAGGTACATTTCCTACATGGTCGCAAGTATTTAATAAAACTATCTTAGCAGATAACACAGATATCAACACTATCTGGAATAATATCTATAATACGATCAACAGAGCAAATAATATTATTGCAGCAGCGCCAGCGATATCGGATCCTGCGTTTCTGAAAGACCGTGCAATAGGTGAGTGCGAGGCAATCAGAGCAATGGCTTATTTCGACCTGATCAGAATGTTTGGGGGTGGTCCAACAGGGTATAACCAGCCAGGTGGTGTTGGAGTTCCATTGAGATTAGAGCCAACAATCACTACTACTACCGCGAATGCCAGAGTTGCAAGATCATCAGAAGCAGAAGTTTTTACTCAAATTCTGAAAGATTTAGAAGATGCCATCACAAGATTACCGGCTACCAACTCTGTCGGTAGGGTAAACAAAAACGTAGCAATCGCTTTAAAGTCAAGGGTACAATTGTACAGAGCTGCCTGGGCAGACGCTGAAACATTGGCTACTACTATTATCAGCAGCACAGCACCTGCTTACACATTAGTATCCGGCGCTTCATATGGTACGATTTATACTGGAAAAAACACCACTGAATCAATTTGGGAACTTCAGTACAATGCGACTGATGCAAATAACATTGCATTCTACTATTATCCAACTTCAGCGGGGGGTAGAAATGAAATATCTTCATCAACCAATCTGCGTGATGCATTTGAAACTGGTGACTTAAGAAAAAATGTTAACTTCAGCACTGCTCCGGCGTCTAAACAACTGAAATACTCACAAGTTAACCCGGGTATTGACGACGTGATGATGTTCCGTTTGTCAGAGATTTACCTGACACGTGCGGAATCAAGAGCTATGCAGAATAATTTCACAGGCGCACTTGCTGATTTAAACGTTATCCGTTTGCGTGCAGGATTAGCTGCTTCCGTAGCTGCTAATCAGGCTGATTTATTAACGGCTATCAGAAAAGAACGCAGGTTAGAACTTGCTCACGAAGGTCAGCGTTTCTTTGACTTACGTCGCTACAATCAAACTGGTATTACACAAACTTTCCGTAACCTATTTCCTATACCACAATCTGAAGTACTTAACTCAGGTGGTACCGTTGTACAAAATAGTGGTTATTAACGCATAACGAATAACAGTAGAATAGAGGCTTCCCTGACAGGAGGCCTTTATTGTTCTTACCCTTTTGATTAACGCGGAAATTTCAGTATTTTCCAAAATCTAATTAATTTTATGAAAAGATCTCTTACACTACTTGTCTTGGCCTTTTTAAGCCTGTCCTCCGCTACCGCTTTTTCACAGGCGGCTTATTTTATGGTTTATGATGCAAAAGGCCAGGTTACGGCCAGAAATGAATATGTTGACGTTACTGGATCCCCATATTTAAGTCCTGATTGGGTCACTGGCAGCTTTACATTAGCTAACGGAAAATCCTATAGCGATATGAAAATCAAATACGATTTAGTAAAGGATATGATGTATGTCAAAGGGGGTGATGATGATTTGATCAGACTTCTGGAACCAGTCAAAGAATTCAAGCTTAATGTACCAGTGTCCGGTGGTATGGATGTAAGATTTTATAAAAGCGGATACAGCAATATACCTAATACTACCAATTCTTATTTTTTTGAAGTGCTTGCTGATGGAAAAACACAGTTATTAAAAAAGGCTACAAAGATTGTTCAGGTAAACAAAGAATACAATTCTGCCACTGCAACAAAGTCATTTGAAGACATCACTAAATATTATATTTATGCTGATGGCAAAGGTACTTTAGTAAAAAAAGATAAGAAATCAATCCTCGCTGCGCTAGGTAGCAAACAAACTGAACTTGAGGCTTATATCAAAGAAAATAAGCTTAATGTAAAATCCGATGTTGGCTTTGCTAAATTAATCGAATATTATAATACGCTGTAAAAATTACAACAACTTTCTAATCCCAGCAAGGCGTCACATGAAAATCCTCTCCAAAAAAAATCTTACAGTGGCGGGAACCTGCATTATGGCTTTCACGCTTGGCTCCTTTGTCACCGTAGAACTTCAAACAGCGCCTCTTACTGCCGACATTGTAAAGCAGGCGCAAAAGATTATAGGCCTGCAGTTTTCTGATGCACAGGCAGATTCTATGCTCAATAACCTGAACGGATACAGGAGTTCCTATGAAAAACTGCGCAAGCTCAATGTCCCAAATAGTGTGGTGCCTGCATTGACCTTTAATCCCGTACCGGTAGGTTTTGTTAATCCTGATCAGCAGAATGGATTTAAGCCATCCAAAGCAGTTAAAGTAAGCCTGCCTGCTAATCGTGATGAACTTGCTTTTTATACAGTTACACAACTTGCTGAACTGATCCGTACCAAGCAGATCAGTGCTGTAGAGCTTACGAAATTCTTCATTGCAAGACTGAAAAAATACAATGGAAAGTTGCTTAACGTAATCACTTTTACAGAAGAGCATGCCTTAAGAAAAGCTGCTGAGGCTGATGCTGAAATTAAAGCCGGCCAGTATAAAGGCATACTTCATGGTATCCCTTTTGGTGCAAAAGACCTGCTTGCAAAAAAAGAGTATAAAACTACATTTGGTGCTCCCCCATACAAAGACCAGCAATTCACAATTGATGCAGCGGTGATTACCAAACTGGAAGCAGCAGGAGCAATCCTGGTGGCAAAAACCTCTTTGGGCGAGCTGGCCATGGGCGACGTGTGGTTTGGGGGTAAAACTAAAAACCCATGGGAGACAACCCGCGGATCCAGTGGCTCATCTGCAGGGTCTGCATCAGCT
>NZ_JBEVDX010000185.1:0-42432 GCF_040513095.1 Pedobacter sp.
GTAACTAATATCCTTATTGTTGTGGTACGGTATTTTGGCGGAACCCTTCTTGGAGTTCCCGGATTGATCAATGCCTATAAATCTGCCGCCGCCGAAGCGCTTGGCCTTGCAGAGATAATCGAAAAAACCGTAAACGAGAGGTATGCAATCAGGTTTGATTACCTCATTATGAACGACGTGATGCGCCTGATTAAGGAAGAGCAGCTGAATGTACTGGAACAGCAGTTTGATAATGACTGCAGTATTGTTTTTGAAGTCAGGAAATCACAATTGAACAAAGTATTGCAACGAATTGAAAAGCAGGCCGGAATTGAATCAAAATATCTTGGTACCACTTAAAATTGCCCTACATTTGCAGGCTTAATATGACATCTCCCTCAATGACGAAGAAAAGACACTTTTTCCTGATTCTGCTTTTAGGTTCACTTACGGCTTTAGGCCCATTTTCTATTGATATGTATCTTCCTGGTTTTCCTGCAATAGCGGCAGACCTTCATACCACAGTGGCCAAAGTTTCGCTCTCCCTTTCCGGATTTTTTATTGGAATTTCGGCCGGGCAGCTTTTGTATGGGCCGTTACTTGATCGTTTTGGCAGGAAGAAACCACTCTATATCGGACTGACTGTCTATATACTTGCTTCTATAGGCTGTGCTTATGCATCCACGATCAATATGCTGATTATCCTCAGATGCATCCAGGCTATAGGCAGTTGCGCAGCTGCGGTAGCATCAATTGCAATGGTGAGAGATTTGTTCCCTGTTTCAGAAAATGCCAAGGTTTTTGCCTTATTGATGCTTGTGGTGGGCGTTTCGCCAATGATTGCCCCTACGGTCGGCGGGTATGTGACGACTGCATTCGGATGGCACTCTGTATTTATTGTACTGATGCTGCTGGGCGTAATTAACCTGCTGGCCAGCATTTTTGGTCTGCCGGACAGTTATCAGCCGGACAAAAGTATTTCCCTGAAACCCAGGCCAATCCTTAAGAACTTTTTGGAAGTGCTCACTGAGCCACAATTTTATACCTACGCTTTAACCGGGGCAGTTGCCTTTTCTGGTCTGTTTGCTTATGTGGCAGGCTCCCCACTTCTGTTCATGGATATTTTTGCTGTGAAGGAAGAAACTTACGGGTGGATCTTCGCGTTTTTGTCTATTGGACTGATTGGTTCCAGTCAGGTAAACACCATTTTGCTCAGGAAATACAGCAGTGAACAGCTCATTTTTGCAGCGCTGATCTGCCAGGGCATCACAGGAATAGTTTTTCTTGCCGGAAGTTTCAATGGATGGTGGGGCCTGCCTGAAACGATATTTTTGCTGTTTGTCTTTTTGAGCTGCCTGGGAATTGCGAGTCCAAATACCTCTGCTTTATCGCTGGCGCCTTTCACGAAAAATGCAGGAAGTGCTTCTGCGCTAATGGGTGCTATACAAATGGGGCTAGGTACGCTGGCTTCGATCGGTGTGAGTATGTTTGATACACGATCATCCCTTCCCCTTGTTGCTATCATGGCTTCTACATCACTACTGGCTTTAGCGATTCTGTATTTTGGAAGGAAAACAATTAAAACTAAAGTAGAAGCCGGTAAAGACGGTGCTGTCGCTTTTCATTAATTTGGCTGTTATTGCTTTGCAGGCATCCCGGGCAGCGCAATACCACCATCTTTGAATGCCTTCATCAGCTTTTCCTGAAAGAGCAGCCTTGCATCATTAAAGCCGTGTGAATTTAGCCATACGCTGGTCATTACCTTATATCCGCTTTCCTCCAGTACCGAAATACCTATGCGGTGCTCGGGAGTTTTAAGGATATCCTGCGACTCTCTTATGGTTTCCTCTGTGAGCTTTTGGACCTCTTCGTAGGGTATACCGAAGCTGAACTTCATTTCAATGTCGAGCCGGCGGCTTCCTTGTGTACTGATATTAATAATGACCTCATTTGACAGTTTTCCATTCGGTACGATTACCAGCCTGTTGTCAAATGTGGTAACTGTGGTATAGAAGATTTCGATCTTGGTAACCGTCCCTTCCTGGCCTTGCGCGATTATGTTGTCGCCCACTTTGAATGGTTTAAGCATCAGGATCAGGACCCCGCTGGCAAAATTCTGCAGTGTTCCTGAGAGCGCCAGACCTGCTGCCACACCCAGTGCCCCAATCAGTGCGGCAAAAATGGTCATCTGGATACCAATAAACTGCATTACGGTAAAAACAAGCAATATGCGCAGCACTACCACAGAGAGACTGATAAAGAAAGGCTTAATGGATGCGTCTACATTCTTTTTATGCAGTCCCTTCTGCATCCATCCAGAGAAGAGTTTGATCAGCCAGAGTCCGATCAGGAGGATCGCTATACCGATAATGATGTTCGGACCTTTGTCAATAATCCAGTTAAAAGCTTTATCGTAAAATTGGAGGGTACGGTCCGGAGCTGCTGCTGTCATTCAAATAATTTTAGTTCTTTCGTAAATTAGGTAGCTTAGCATTTATAACGAAATGGCCATTAAAAAGTTTAGTCATTTCTAAAAAACACCAAACAAAAAAAGCGGGCAGATGTTCAATTTAAAGATGCAATGAAATCTGGATAAGATTACATTTGAAAAAGAGTAATTAAAAACTTATGCAGGTTTCATAACAATTAAAGTTCAAACTTTTATACATATGTTCAGCAAACTATCACACAATCTAACTATTTCAGCAGCAAGGAAATTGCTGGATACAAATAAAAAGGAGACATTGAGCACTGCAAAACGACTGTTGTCAATTGTTGCTGGTGCCTACATATTCCAGAGAGGGATCAGGAGTGTAACCAAACATCCGGTGACGAGTATACAGGAGACCTTACTGGGTGTGTTTTTGATTTATGATGCCGTCAGCGGGATTAAAGAAACATATCCGCAACAACCTACTGAGGTTTCCCAGATACGTAGAAACCAGATCCAGGGCAATGATCCCACAAGTCCTACACCTGCCTTTGTATAAAATTGTTGCAGATTTATTAATTAATATAAGAGTAGTGCATCAGTACAAAACTTCTTTTAGAAGCTGTAAAAAGCACTACTCTTTTTTTTACACTAATCTTCTCCGGGGTAAGTGTTGCGATCAGAGTAGTCCTTGTGAAGGTTATAAAAGAAAACCGCCAGTTCTGACAATTCTTCTGTCATGAACAGACAAATTTCATACAGGTCTTTTTCCTTTTCTTCCATAAAACACAACCCTAGTAGATAGATCCTCAAATGATTTACTCTAATAATCAACCGCCTAATTTCACTATTGTTATAGTCGAAATAAACGTGTGCATATCTTTCGAATATAAGAATGTCTACTGTAGCGCGGGCTTTGATCCTGCACATCTCATCTTTTAAAAAAGTGCCATTCAGTAGTTCCCAAACCGGAGCACCCGTCGTTTCCAATTTCTTAATCATATGACTGAGCTTGTCCAGCTCAGTTAAACTTTTGGCCAATTCATTATAAAGCATGGTTGTTTCATTAATCATAATAAAGCATGGTTGGTTTTTTTAATTGATATCATATGATTAATCTGTTCTTCTGTTAATTTTCAATCTCAGCTTTTTTATGCCCCCGTCCCTGAGTTGTCTGATCCTTTCCTTGCTGAGATTAAATTGACTGGCTATATCGTCCAGAGACATTGGCGTCATTCCTGATAACCCATAGTGCAGCCGGATAATCATCCCTTCCCTCGCGGATAACATGCTTAGCATTCTCTGCACTTCATAGACTTTATCGGAGTAATTGAACTGCAGATCAGGGCTTGCATAATGGTCAGCAATAGTATGGAGAACAGTCGTTTGAGTATCGCTGTTTAATGTGGTTTCCAGGTAGATATGTTTGTCGGCTCGGTGGAGGTAATCTTTTACTTTAAGATCTGTAAGATTAATTTCTGCAGCAATTTCTTCCTGCGTGGGGAGGCGTTCCAGCTGCTGTTCCAATATCGAGGAAGTTTTGTTGATGGCAGATATCGAATTGACAAGATTGAGCGGTAAACGGATGACCCGGGTCTGATCAGCAATTGCCAGTATGATAGTTTGCCTGATCCACCATACTGCAAAGGAAATGAATTTAAAGCCTTTGGTATGGTCAAACCTGGTTGCTGCCTTGATCAGGCCCAGGTTGCCTTCGTTGATCAGGTCACCTAATCCCAGCCCTCTGTGCTGGTAATTCTTCGCGACTGACACAACAAATCTCAGATTTGCGTTTACTAAACGTTCGAGCGCTGCCTGATCCCCCTCCTTCACTTTTTTTGCCAGCCCCACCTCTTCCTCCACACTAAGCAACGGGATTCTGGCTATCTCAGCGAGGTATCGGCTAATTGAATCTGCATCCCTTTCGGTGATGGACGGAAGTAGTTTTAATTCTCTCATCTAAATAATAGTTGCACAAATATTTGCTTTAGTAATTAATATTGAAAGCACTAGCTTTAATTCGAAAGAAAATTTAAAAGATTCCGCATTTGCTTAATATTATTTTAATTAAACAATATATGTGTGTGTAAATAGTAAATTATCGTCATTTAATTAATTATTAATGTAATTTAGTATTTCAAAAATTAACATATTAAGTATAAAAGAAATGAAAGAAGAATTGAATGGATTAGACATGGAGCTTTTACGCCATTATCAAGACAATGCATCCTTAACTAACAGACAGATGGCAAGGAAGGTGAATAAATCAGAAGCAACGGTCTGTAATCGTCGAAAAAAACTTGAAAAAATGGGGGCGTTGGATAGTATCAAAGCGCAGCTTAATCCTGCGTTTCTGAACATTGACGCTATCGGTTTTGTTGAACTGAGTGTTGAGCGGCAATCCGATACTACGATGCAAGAGTTGAAGACGCAACTTGATCTGATAAAGGGTATATGCAGCTGTATCAGTATCACTGGAACGACTAGTCTCGAGGTAAAAATTGCTGCTGAAAATACAAGAGCATTCAACCGTATCAAAGACAGAATCGCGAGCATTCCTCATGTGACAGTAGTGAAAACTAAAATGTTACTGGAAGAAATTATTCCCGATAAGGGCTATCATTTTTAATCCGGCAAACTAAAGATACAACCCCGAAGGACATGCCTCTCAGCTTTCGGGGTAGTATTGCCCAAACAATTTTCTCCACGCCAGGTTTAAATCAGATAAACTTATGATTATGCCATCTACGGTTATACAGAATTTTTATTACGATTCAGCTACATCAACCCTGACAATTACGTTTGTATCAGGAAACGTCTATCATTATAAAGATGTGCCACAAAAGATTTACCGTTCCTTAAACATTGCAGGCTCCAAAGGCAGGTATTTCAATCGCTTTATCAAAGATAAATTCGCATTTGAACACAATTAAGCCTGGCCAAAGTTTTAATAAACATAGTGATGATCGCTTCATAACCATTAAAAACAACTAAGTTTGCATCTTAATTCTTAAAAATGTTGAAAAGGGTGCCCTCCTACGCTGGCTTGTTTTTTATCTATGCACTTTCCCTCCTGCCACTTCGGGTACTCTATCTTTTTGCTACAGTGCTTTACTGGATGCTGTATTACGTTTTTGGATACCGCAGGGCTGTTGTTACAGCAAATCTCAAAAATTCGTTTCCTGAAAAAAGCAACTCAGAAATACAGCTGATTGAAAAACGTTATTTTAAATTTCTTGCAGCACTGATCTTTGAGATTATCAAAATGTCTACCATTTCAAAGGCAGAACTACAGCGTCGTTTTACCTTCAAAAACTTAGAGCAGCTCAATCAATACGCCGAAAATGGGATCAGCGTACTCGCCTGTTCCGGACATTATGGAAATTGGGAATGGGGAACGTTAGCTATTGGAATCAGCTATAAAGGTGATAATTATCCTATTTACAGGCCGCTGTCCAATAAAGCATTTGACCAGTGGTTTAATCATATCCGGACCCGTTTTGGCAACAAGCTGATAGCGATGCGCCAAACTTACAGGGCGATAGCGGAAAGCAGGAATACTCCTACAATGTTCCTTTTTGGCAATGATCAGGCGCCGCCCAAAGAAGAATCGCATCAGTGGATGACCTTTCTTAATCAGGAGACTTCATTTCAACAAGGAATGGAGAAGATTGCGATAAAAACCAACAGGCCGGTATTTTATTTAAAATTATCCGTGCTGAAAAAAGGATATTACGAGGTGGAATGTATCCCGCTTTGTCTGGATCCTGCTGCAAGTACGCAGCAGGAAATTACAGCTCTCCACACCCGGCTGCTTGAAAATATCATTCGGGAAAAACCGGAATACTGGTTGTGGAGCCATAAAAGATGGAAACACCAGCCTACTCAGTAACCTGAAGGTTCAGTACACTGGTAGTATGGTTTCTTATCGTTGATGCCAGTGCTGCGTCGTCACTTAAAGTCTTTCCGTAAGATGGGATCATTTCTTTCAGTTTAGCCTCCCATTCCGGGGTTTTCATTTTGTCTTTAAAGCAGCGTTCCATCAGGGTTACCATGATAGATACTGCAGTAGACGCACCAGGAGAAGCACCCAATAAGGCAGCGATAGAGCCATCGGCAGCAGTTACGACCTCAGTACCAAATTCCAGTATACCCCCGTGTTCAGCACTTTTTTTAATTACCTGAACACGCTGACCAGCAGTTTCCAGTTCCCAGTCTGCCATCACTGCATCAGGAAGGTACTCTTTTAATGCATCCAAACGGTCTTCGGGCGACTGTCTTACCTGGTCGATCAGGTATTTTGTCAGTGGTATATTGTCCAGACCTGCAGCAATCATCGGTCTGATATTATTAACTTTTATAGACATTGGAAGATCCAGCAGTGAACCGTTTTTCAGGAAACGCGTAGAGAATCCAGCATACGGACCAAATAACAAAGCTTTTTTTCCGTCGATCATCCTGGTATCCAGGTGAGGAACAGACATTGGAGGTGCACCTACAGATGCTTTACCATATACTTTTGCATTGTGGCGTTCGATTACTTCAGGATTCACACATTTGAGCCACTGACCGCTTACCGGGAAACCGCCAAATCCTTTACCTTCAGGAATATCTGATTTCTCAAGCAAGGGCAGAGAACCACCACCCGCACCAATAAATACAAACTTTGCCTTTACCGTTCTGGTGTCACCAGTTTCCTGATCCTTTATCTTTACTTCCCAGATACCATTTTTCTGCTTCAGCTTGCGTACCTCCTTGTTGAATTCCATATCCACATCAGGTTTGGTCATCAAAGTATTCAGCATCATCCTCGTTAATGCACCAAAGTTGACATCAGTACCCAGCAACATTCTTGTTGCAGCTACTTTTTCATTCGGATCTCTTCCTGTCATAACCAGCGGCATCCATTCAGCCAGTTGTTTGGTATCCTCAGAAAAGGTCATTCCCTTAAAGAGCTCACACTCCTGTAATTTTGCGTAACGTTTTTTCAGAAAGTCTACATTGTCTTTTCCCCATACAAAACTCATATGAGGTATACTTTTGATGAAAGTCTCCGGAGAATCCACAAGTTTCTTCTGTACCAGAAACGACCAGAACTGCTTTGATATTTCAAATGATTCTGCGATGGCTACAGCTTTTACTGTTTCCACAGATCCGTCTGCTAACTGCGGCGTATAATTTAACTCACAAAAAGCTGAGTGTCCTGTGCCGGCGTTATTCCATGCATCCGAGCTCTCTGCGGCGGCTACATCCAGCCGTTCAAAGATTTCTATGCTCAATTCCGGTGCAAGCTCCTTTAAGAGTACGCCCAGGGTCGCACTCATAATGCCTGCGCCAATTAACACCACATCAACTACTTTATTTGAATCAATATTTTTACTGGTCATGAAGGGTAGATAGTTTATTCTTGTATATCGGCCACAAAATTAATATAATGACGCATAGTTAGGCCTTTAATTTCTATTTTATGCGTCATATTTTGAAGATTTTTGCTGAAAGGACGAAAATTTATCTTATCTGTCCATTTCCTCTTACTACCCATTTGTAACTGGTCAGTTCAACCAGCCCCATTGGGCCCCTGGCATGCAGTTTCTGCGTGCTTATGCCTATTTCTGCACCCAGGCCAAACTGTCCTCCATCTGTAAATGCGGTAGAGGCATTTGCATAAACGGCGGCGGCATCTACAGCACTGAGAAAGATATTTATGATCTCCTCATCTTCTGCAATTATAGCTTCGCTGTGACGGGAACTGTGATCAGAGATATGTGCCAATGCAGCATCCAATCCACCGACAGTTTTAATAGCCATCTTATAATCCAGAAACTCTGTCCCAAAATCGTCAGCACTGGCAGGGTGTAACAATTCCCCGGGATATAGATTTGCTACTGCAGCATAGGCTAGCTCGTCGGCAAAAATCTGTACTGACTTTTCTGCCAGCGGCATGATAAGTGCGGCAAGGTCAGATAGCCGGTCATTATGGATCAGGAGGCAATCGAGCGAATTACATACGCTTACTCTCCTTGTTTTTGAATTAAAGATGATCCCTGTGCCTTTCACGGTATCTCCTGAGAGATCAAAATAAGTATGTACAATACCGGCACCGGTTTCGATCACAGGGATTTTGCTATTCCTGCGTACATAGGTTATCAGCGACTGGCTTCCCCGCGGAATCAGCACATCCACAAAACCTACAGCATTGAGCAAAGCTGCTGTTGCTTCACGTTCTGCCGGAAGTAAGGTAGCTACATTTATATCTATATCATGCGCT
Source organism: Pedobacter sp. (assembly GCF_040513095.1). Classification (GTDB taxonomy): domain Bacteria; phylum Bacteroidota; class Bacteroidia; order Sphingobacteriales; family Sphingobacteriaceae; genus Pedobacter. The sequence continues at coordinate 8,679 of NZ_JBEVDX010000185.1, forward strand.
TCTAAAATCCTGTGAATTACTCTGGCGAGAGCGATATTTGAAAACTCTGCGTCACTGCCGCCTTTAAGCACAGCGATATTGCCTGTTTTAAAACAGAGCGAAAATACATCCAGTGTAACATTTGGCCTGGCTTCGTAAATAACGCCTATCACTCCCAGGGGAACACGGATTTTACTTAATTGCAATCCATTTGGCAGAGTGTCCGCTGAAATCAGTTCTCCAAGCGGACTTTCCAGTGCTGCTACGTTTCTCATTTCCTGAGCCATATCAGCCAGCCGTTCGTTACTCAGCTGCAGGCGATCGTATTTTGGATCATCGGCAGACATCCTGATGAGGTCCTTCTGATTGGCTTCCAGTATAGCTGCTGAATCGGCTACTACTGCATCAGCTACTTCAAGCAAAACTGTATTTACTGTTTCTTTGGCCAAACGGTGTATGGTACGGCTTGCTTTTACTGCATTCTTAAAATATAAACTATAATCTTTTTCCATTTCTATTAGCCTACCGCATAAAAATAATTGTAATGGACCAAAGGTTTTTCTCCTTTTTGCCCTACCCTTTCCCTGGCTTTATCTGATCCGTATTCAGCAATTCCCAAGCCAATAAGCACCTCATTCTCGTCTACCAGCCGAATAATATCACCTTTTTTAAAATCAGCTGATATTTCGAGCAATCCCACCGGCAACAGGCTCCTCGCCTGCCCCGAAATCAGTGCCCTGGCAGCTCCTTCATTTAGTTTAACCACACCAGTTGCAGAATCTTCGGAATGCGCTATCCACTTTTTCTTGCCGGAGGTATTTTTTTCGGGAACGAAAAAGGTATTCACAACATTTCCTTCTACCAGATCTGTGAGCACATTGTTCCGTGTACCGTTCGCAATGTGAACAGGGATGCCCAGTCGGGCTACTTTCTGTGCCATTCCAAGTTTAGTGACCATCCCACCGCGACCTGATCCGGATTTGGCAGTACTGATATAGGAACTTACAGTATCATTGTCGCGCTTGATCTCCCTGATCACTGTAGCATCAGGAGATTTCGGGTTTCCATTGTAGATCCCGTCAACGTTGGAAAGGATGATCAGCGCATCGGCGTCCAGCATCGAGGCTACCAAACCGGCCAGCTCATCATTATCGGTAAACATCAGTTCCGTTACAGAAACCACGTCATTTTCGTTGACAATGGGAATTACCTGGTGTTTTAAAAGGATGGAAAGACAGCTTTTGATGTTGAGATAATGTTTCCTGTCGCGGAAATCCTCTTTGGTGACCAGTACCTGTGAACACAACATCTGCTGTTTTTCAAACAGTGAAAGGTAAGTATTGATCAGTTTGATCTGACCTATGGATGCAAGCAATTGTCTCGCGGCAACGGCATCATGTTTTTCAGAAATACTGATCATGCTCCTGCCCGAGGCTACGGCACCGGAAGAGATAACCACAACAGTTTTTCCCTGTTTTTTAAGTGTTACAATCTGGTCCACCAGGTGTTCGATCCTGGCCAGATCCGGGAAACCATTTGATTGGGTAAGTACGTTAGAACCTATCTTTACGACAATTCTTTTATAGGCAGCGGCCATCATATGCTAAAAGTAAGAATATTAAAATGTGTTTCAATTGCTACAGGAGGGCAATTAATCCTGTCCAGCCCGTCTGGTGGCCTGCTCCCAGTCCTTTACCGTTATCTCCGTTAAAATATTCATAAAACTGTATGTAGTCTTTAAAATACGGATCGTGGTTCAGTTTGGGATGACCACCCGAAACGGGTCGTTCGCCCGCCGCATCCTTGAGAAACAGTGTTTTCAGCCGTTTACTTAACAGGGCAGCGATCTCCGCAAGACTGAAGTATTCACCCGAGCCGGTAGGATATTCCACTTTAAAATCATCGGTATAATAATCCTGGAAGTTCTTTAGCGACTCAATGATCAGGTAATTCACCGGCATCCAGATTGGTCCGCGCCAGTTGCTGTTGCCGCCAAACATATTGGAATCGCTTTCTGCAGGGAGATAAGTTACGGTATAACCAGAACCATCCAGCTGATATTTGAATGGGTTTGCACAGTATGCTTTCGATACAGATCGTATGCCATGATCCGACAGAAATTCGTTGGTATCCAGCATTCTTTTCAGGAGCAGTTTCATTCTATGCCCGCGTAACAGAGACAGTAAATGCTGGTTATTGCCCTTTGTATCTGTCCAGTGGCTCACAAGCCTTACCAGATCAGGACGTTTTTCCATGAACAAGCCCATCTGCTCCTTCAGTTTGGGCAGTTTATCCCATTTTGCTTCCTCGAAAACCACCTGTGCAAACATAGGGATTAAGCCCACAAGGCTCCGCAGGCGCAGGCGATCGGATGTTCCGTCAGGCTTCCTCAGCATGTCATAATAAAATCCGTCCTGTTCATCCCAAAGTCCGGCAGAATCTTCGCCCATCGCAGAAATAGATCCGGCGATATACAGAAAGTGCTCAAAGAATTTGATGGCCATGGCTTCAAATACACGATGGTGTGAAGCCAGTTCCAGACTAATCTCCAGCATGTTTAAAGCATACATTGCCATCCAGCTGGTGCCATCTGCCTGCTCCAGGAAACCTCCCCCGGGCACGGGCTGACTGCGGTTAAAGACCCCGATGTTATCCAGGCCAAGGAAACCGCCTTCAAATATATTGTTGCCTTCACTGTCTTTCTGGTTTACCCACCAGGTGAAATTGAGGAGCAGCTTATTGAACAGGTCGATCAGAAAAGTGACGTCTCCTTTGCCTTTAGCTTTTTTATCAATCTGATAAACATGCCAGGTAGCCATAGCATGTACCGGTGGGTTTACATCGCCAAAATCCCACTCATAAGCAGGCAATTGTCCGCTGGGATGCATATAGTTTGCGCTCACCATCAGGCGTAACTGCTCTTTCGCAAAATCAGGGTCTACTGCAGCGAAGCTGATGCAGTGAAAGGCAAGGTCCCAGGCCGCAAACCAGGGGTATTCCCATTTATCGGGCATCGAGAGGATATCATTGGCTACAAAATGTTTCCAGTGTGAGTTCCGTCCCTTCTTTCTTTGTTCATCCGGCCGGGGCTGTCCGGCATCACCCTTCAGCCAGCGGTTGATATCGTAGCTATAAAACTGTTTATTCCAGAACATGCCTGCCCAGGCCTGGCGCTGCATACTTTTTTCTTCTGCATCTGCTGCAGGCATCTGGCTGCTGCTGTAAAATTCATCCGTCTCGGAGATACGCTGTTTAAAGATCCTGTTGAAATCTTCGAAGGGCTCCAGCTGTTTATTTTTGGACAGCCTGAGCCTTACTTCCCTGCTTTCGCCGGCAGGAATCTGGAGCTGGTACCACAGACCGGCTTTTGTGCCACTCTGATTCGGATTAACGGCTGAGTGACGGCCGTTTACAATTGCGTCATTAATGCCATCCTTCACATAAGGTGAAGCATTTGCGAAATTGTATAAACGTTTGTTATTGCTTTCGTTTTCTGTAAACAGCAATTTTGGGTTCCCATCTGCACAACAGTGGTAGTCACCAATATCAGCGGACCTTAATAAAAGCGTGTTGTGCCCATGATTCAGTATTTCTGGCTTGGCGGAGCCGTTGAACCAGGTATTTCTAAACCAGATTTGCGGGATTACGGCAATTGATGCTGCCTCAGCGCCCCTGTTCCATACAGTATATCTGATCAGGAGATCTTCTTCGTCATTTTTCGCAAATTCAATAAAAACATCGGCATAGTTATCCTGGTCAAATAAGCCGGTATCTATCAGCTCATATTCAGGCTGTTTTTTATTCCGCAATGCATTTTCTTCGACAAGTTCCTGGTACGGGAATTCCTGTAAAGGATACTTGTACAGCATTTTCATGTAGCTATGGGTGGGGCTGCTATCTAAATGATAATAGATTTCCTTCACATCTTCGCCATGATTGCCCTGTTCATTGGTCAGTCCGAATAATCTTTCCTTAAGGATAGGATCTTTTCCGTTCCAGAGGGCAAGGGCAACACATAGGAACTGTTTATCGTCACTGAAGCCCCCCAGCCCCTCTTCTCCCCAGCGGTATGTTTTACTTCTGGCCATGTCGTGCGTCACATGGTTCCAGACATTTCCGTTGCTGCTGTAGTCTTCTCTAACTGTTCCCCATTGACGGTCAGTCAGATAAGGTCCCCATTTCAGCCAATTGGTTTTACCTGCATAATTGCTTTGGATACGCTGCTGTTCCGGATTGAGTTCACTACTGGAGTTCATACTCCAATAATAAGGAATGTTGAGCGAACTTTATTGGTTTAGGGCTAAAACTTGCCAGAAATCAACAATCCTGGTACCCCATTCTGATAAGATGGCATCATGACGGTATTTGTTTTTTTCTTTCCCCACACCACACGTTTTACTGACGGATATACCAGGTAAGCAAATTTTGTGGACAATATACCAATACCGGCACCCGCTACCACATCGCTGAACCAGTGATAACTTTTGTATAGCCTTAGTACTGATGTCAATGTGGCAACACTGTACCCTGCCGCAGTATACCATGGAGATATCTCGCCGTATTCCTGACGCAGAAACTCTGCAGAGGCAAATGCTGTGGCTGCATGTCCTGAAGGAAAAGAATAGTCGTTGAGCCCGTTAGGCCTCATTCTGTTGCTGCTCATTTTGAGTACTTTAACGGTTACGCCGGTAAAGGCACTGGATATAAACAAGATGGAAGTTTTATCCCGGAAGTTGTTTTTACCCTTGACACCAAATAAATCCAGTCCGTACACTGCCAATGAAGGAACATAACGCAGGTAGTCATCTGCGCTGGTATAAAAATTCCTGTTATCATGTTTGATTGATTTGTAAATCCGGTTATCTGCGTCACGCAGGAAATCAGCATTCAATGCCGCAAAACCATACGCCACTGCCGCCGTAGCAGGGATAAATGCATATAATTTAAGCTTTCCCTGATCCCGTAATCTAACTGTATCACTTTTGTGGATTGTATCTGTGTGCTGAGCTTGAACAGACTGTGCAGACAGGTATAGAAAGAATAGCGGCAGGAAAAGTTTAGTGAGCATAATCTGATCTACGAAAATGCGTGCCAAAACGATTTGCAGCTAAAAAGGAATAGATGATTATGTCTCAGCTGCAACGCAGTATTATCAAAATTTTTGGATTATCAAATAATAATTTCGTAAATTCAGGTAACATTAAAACCAAGTATAGATCATGAAAGTATTAACGAAAATTCAGGAATGGGGCGATTGCCATCATCCAAAATGGCTGGACTATGTTAGGATGGCCTTAGGTTTAACTCTTATGTGGAAAGGAATTGAATTCGCTTTCAATTTACATGCTTTCACTACGCTCATGGAAAGTGCCGGATTAGGATTCGCTGTATCCATCAGTTTAATTGCTCATCTCATCATCGCGATGCACTTAATTGGTGGTTTGATGATTGCCCTTGGTACGCATACGCGGATGTTTTGTATGCTCAACCTTCCGATTCTGCTGGTTGCTGTGTTTTATGTGAACTTACCCAGCCAGATTTTCAGACCGTATTCGGAATTCTGGTTCTCCTGCATTGTGGCGCTTGCGCTGATCTGCTTTTTGGTGGAAGGCGATGGTGTTTTGTCAATTGAACATGAGCGGCAGACATCAATAGAATAAAAATACTTTTATTTCAATTATTTTTTGATAATCAAACAAATATGGACTGGTTTTTGAACTAAAAATGACAAAACATTATTTATTTAAAACTAATTGCCATGAATTACAAGAAATTATTGAATGATCAGCTGGATAGGCATACAGATAAAACTCCTGTTGTTGTTGCTTTACTGGCTGGACTAGCAGTTGGTGCTGCCCTGGGGGTGTTATTTGCACCAGCCAGCGGAACGGAAACAAGGGATTTGATCGCCGATAAATCCAAGGATCTTGCAGATAGCGCTAAAGATAAACTGCAGACCTACAAAGAAAAGATTAAAACAGGCGCAGATCAGTTATCTGATACGGCAAAAGATAAATATCAAACTTACAGCAGCAAAATACAGGATGGCGTAGATGAACTTTCCGACATGAAAGATATCGCTGTAGAAAGTGTAAAATCTAAATTTAACCGTGCTGAAGATCTGGCGGATGACATCAAAACAGATGTTGAAAACGCATAACTGATCAGTTAACATACATTTAATAAAAAAAGCAGAATTTATATTCTGCTTTTTTTATCTCCTGTTAGCAACCCCAGCATAGATCATCAATGGAAAAACTAAGGTTAATATTTACCTACCTTTTTGCTATTTTACTTATTGGTGCAGGCATCAATCATGTTATCAATCCTGCGGCGTATGCCTCTCTTATACCAGCATGGCTGCCGCTTAATGCTACTAATTATTTTACAGCATTGGTAGAAATCACGTTAGGTGGAGGGTTAGTTTTCACTGGAACGAGACCTTGGGCTGCAATAGGGACAATTCTGCTAATGATATTTTTTCTTCCCTTTCATTTATATGACGTATTCAGGGAACATCCGGCAGTGGGTTCTACCCTGCTTGCATTAATAAGGCTTCCTTTACAATTTGTGCTGATTTACTGGGCTTGGTTTGTAGTTCCCAAAGCCAGGTAAATCTCTGCGAAAAGCAATCCGCTTCCTCCTCCGTAATGCGGTATGATATGAATACCAGGTTGAATCTCCTTGATCTGTGCACTCAATGCCGCCTCTTCAACATCGCTTAATCCTGCACCGATCAGGAAGACCTGATAATTAGATTCCCTGCACATTCTCAGTGCTTCATCAGGACTCAGCACACCGGTTGCTATCCAGTTCTCCTTCGTGTTCAATAATCTGAGCACTGTTTCCAGGATTTTCACGTTTGTGCCAATAACCAGGATTTCAAGTTTTGATTCCATAATTAAAATTCCATTGGTACATCCATAATCAATACTTCAGCATCCGTGATCGCATTGATTGTTAATCCTTCTGTATCCCAGATGCCATATCCGTCACGCGTATCCAGTATCTCGCCATTTACTTCCAGTTTCCCCCTAAGGACAAAGATATAGGCCCCGTTATTCTTTTTGTGAATTGTATAGTCAACCTTACTGCCTTTTTCAAGTTTTCCAAGATTGAACCAGGCATCCTGGTAGATCCATACACCTGCATCGTCTTTATTTGGTGACAGAATCTGTACCAGCTGGTTAGGTTGGGCAGGACTTTCTATTTTAACCTGGTCATACCTGGGCTCAACATTTCTCTTGTTTGGGAAAACCCAGATCTGAAGAAATTTAACCGCCTCGCCTGCATTTTTATTATATTCTGTGTGGTACATGCCTGTTCCGGCGCTCATCACCTGTATTTCTCCGGTATTGATGGTGGCCACGTTGCCCATGCTATCTTTGTGCTGCAAGGCTCCTTCCAATGCTATGGAGATGATCTCCATATTATCGTGCGGATGCTCACCAAAGCCTCTGCCACCTTCTACTTCATCATCGTTCAATACCCTCAGCGCACCAAACTGCACACGTTCAGGATTAAAATAACCTGAAAAGCTAAATGTATGGTGACTTTTTAACCAACCGTGATCTGCGAGCCCGCGTGATGCTGCCGTATGTAATACTGTTTGTGCCATTTGTATTAGTGTTTATGTTCTAAAGCAAATTTACAGTATCGTTTCCTCAGGCGTCTTATCATAGAATAAGAAATCTATGTTTATAATGCGAATTTATATCCCAGGGTAGCCCATACTCCCGGCATTGGAACCGCACCTGCCTGTATATATTTCACATCAAATATATTCGATGCATCCGCATAAATACTGCTTTTCTTTAGCTTGTATGACAACCTTGCATCCATAATTGTGTAGTCTTTATAGGATATCCTTTCGCAATACCTCGCCGTCAATGTCAGCGAGAGAACTTTTACGAAATCGGCATTGGCAGTCGCCGTAACTTGATTTTTAAGAGTTTCTATCGCATATCTTGAGAAATTGGCCATAGGAATGATCGTTTTAACTTTTGGATCCAGATGCGTATATGCAAGTCCGAATCTCATGCTATTGAATAGCTGCGAGTTGTTTAATGCTCCGGTATTGTAATCAGCACTCAGCGTATAACCTGTACTGTTTAACTGTGCAAAATTCTTTGGTTGCCATGGATCGGTCTGAACAGCCTTTACCCAGTCGATAAAATCATTTATTCTGCGTTTAAAAACACTGGCATTAAGTACAAAGTGACTAGAGTTATATTTCAATCCTCCTTCGGCATATCTCGATTTCTCCGGACGCAGCTGGTCATTCCCTATATTGGTTGGCCCTTTATAGTAAAGATCGGTGAAGGTTGGCAGACGCTCTCCGGTACCCACATTTACAAATATTTTCCAATTGCCCAGAAAGGTATAACCAGCATCAAGACCCGGCATTACCTGCCAGTCGAAATCAGAATTGTAGTTCACATAAGTACCCAGGTTGACAATCAGATTTTCAACTTTGTCGAACTTGTACTCTCCGTATATTCCCAGGTTATCCCTGTTTCTTTTACCCAGGTTGGTACTGTTGATCTTTTCTTTCCGGCCTTCTATTCCAAGTCCGAACTCACCCAAAGACGTGTCAAAAACATTGTTAAGTTCTGCACTAAGCACTTGTGTAACATGGTGATTATGAAATTTATCCGGCGTTTGCTTGATGTATAGATAGTCATCCACATTATTTCTGTAGCTCAGTCTTGGTAGTAAAGTCCAAAAGGAAGTCAGTTTTGTCTTGTAAGCAACAGCAGCCAATGCAGTCTTAACGGTCTCTTCGGATTCAATATCGCCAGGAGCTGAATAGTAACCGTTAGCGCCATAATTATTATGAATGTAACCACCACTGATATCAAGCTGATCAGATTCACCGACGTTAACCTTTCCCTGGTAATATACTTTTTGATTATCAAATGCAGTATTATGACGATAGCCATTGCCGGCTTCCTGCCCCACAGAAAACATATGGCTGGATTCTTTCATTGCCAGTGTTCCGGTCGCGCGTACACCATAATTACCATAAAGGTCGCCACTCTCATTTTTCTTGAAACTACTGCCGGTAAAAACGTTCGCAGAAATTCCGGTAGATATTACAGATTTGGTAACTATATTGATTGCTCCGTTCAGTGCATTGATACCATATATTCGTGAAGCCGAACCTCTAAGTACCTCGATATGATCAATATCATCTACAGATATCGGCAGGTTCATCATATTATGCCCTGTTTGCGGGTCAGTAACTTTCACCCCATTGAGCAATACCAGCGTCTGATCAAAAGTACCACCATCTATGCTGATATCTGCCTGTACGCCACCCGGACCGCGTTGGCGGACATCTACTCCTGTTGCGTAACTCAGTAATTCACTGATTGATCTTGAAGGCAGATTTTTAATCTGCTGGTTATCTATGATCCAGATATTGCGGTTTTGTTTGGAAAATGGAAGCTTCAGGCGGTTTTCGCGCACAAGCACTTCATTTAAATTATTTGTGGTATCACTTTGTGCAGCTGCATATCCGGCAGACAACATGAATGCTACCATGACAGGTAAAACTTTCTTCATATTAGATAAATTGCTGCGAAGATAGGAATTCCTAAGCCAGATCATCACAGCAAAATTTACTGTGCCTAATGTCCGGGCTGTATGAACTTCATAGAAAGTGCTGTAGAAGTTCCCAAAATAGCCCCTGTAGCGACGTCAGTAGGGTAATGAACACCCAGGTACATTCTTGAATAACTCACTGAGCCTGCCCACAAATAAGCCGGCGCAACCACGTACCATTTGCGATAGACTTGTGATAAAGCGGTTGCCGTCGTAAATGATGATGAGGAATGCCCTGAGGGGAAGGATGTGCTGCCAGGATGATAAACGGCATTAATTTTCACACGCCCGTTAAACGGTCTCGGGCGTCGAACAATTCTTTTAATCAGGGTAGTGACCAGTAAGTTTACGGCCGAACTGCTGGCAATATATAAAGCATTCTGACGGGTTCCTTTATCATTTGATATGACGCCATCTGCAAACACACCTGCCGGTACTGCTACGTTCACCAGATTATTGTACCTGGAGAGAAACATAAAGAAATTTGTTTTTTCAGGGCTACGGTGTTCAGAAAGATCAATCATAATGCGGTCATCCAGCCGTTGTAATCCCTTGCTTTCCCTGAATTCAACGCCCTTTTTTAAACTGGTACTATCCTGTGCCCGTGAGTAAAAAGGCATTGCAGATATTAAGCCTATCTGCAATGCGAGACGATATTTTAAAATGACTTTTGTAGCAGAACCCATGATTACAGAACTATACCGGCTTTTGACCACGCTTCTTCCATTGCTCCCAGGAAGGTTTCCGGGGATTGTGCTCCGGAAACTGCCAGTTTTTGATCAAATACAAAAAATGGCACACCGCTAATCCCTATTTGCTGTGCAATATGCTCATCTGCGCGCACTTCATTGCTGAAATCGAAACCATTCAGCATACTTTCTATTGCCAGCCTTTCCAAACCGGCAGCAAGGCCAAGCGCTGTGAGCACCTGCGAATCATCTATATTTTTGCCGTCGATAAAGTAGGCAGTAAATAATAGTTCTTCCATTTCATTATCCAGGCCCATTGATTTAGCCAGCTGTATGAGCCGGTGTGCGTTAAATGAGTTTGCTACAACAGTATTTGCTATATTGAACTGAAGTCCAACTTCAGCAGCTACCTTGCTTACATGCGCATTCATTTGAACAGCCCAGTCTCTTGTTTGTCCTTTTTTCTGTGCAAGGTATTCCGCAGGATCCATGTCCGGTAGTGTTTCTGCATCAGGATCCAGCTCAAAGCTATGCCATTCTATAACAATCCTGTCTTTGTGAGGGAACTTCTCCAGCGCCAGTTCAAACTTTCTCTTTCCGATATAACAAAAGGGGCACCTTATATCTGACCAAATATCTACTTTCATGTGATTTAAATTTTGATTTGCTTCTTGCTTAATCGATTTTATCAGTTTACCAACTTGTCAGTCAGTATGATTTTTTACCGCAGGTGACAAACTGAGATCGGCAGCTAATTATAAGTTTAAACAAGCAGATCGGTTAAATGTTTAAATACTCAATGGGATCAGCACTTAACTTGTCACTTTAAAGATAGTAGTTTGCAGATAAGTTTCACCAGGTCCAAAAATTGTTTTTGGGAATGCAGGAACATTGATGCTGTTTGGTGCATGCTGTGTTTCTATGCAAAATGCCTCAAACTTGTGATAATCCCTTCCGCCTTTTGCATTGGCTACATCCAGATATTTAGCAGTATAGAAATGTGCAACGGGTTCAGTAGTGTATACTTCCAGTTTCAGGCCTGAACTGGATTCGGTCGTTTCTGAAGCCAGTCCCATCTGTCCGTATGCTTTATCAAGCAGATATGTTTGATCGTATCCTTCTTCGGGATCCCAGTCCTGCCCTATCGGTTTACCAGCAAGGAAATCATGGATCGTATCTTCAACCGGCAAAACATTCCCTGTCACTATATATTCTTCATCCTGTTCCAGATAATGGCTTGCAGGAATCCTGTGGTGATGATTGCCTACATTACTACCATCTTTTGAAAGATTGAAGTAAGCGTGATGGGTTAGATTGACAGCCGTGGCCGCATCACTTACTGCGTGATAATCCAGGATAAGCTCATCTTCATCTGACAGCTTAAAAGTAAGTTGTACTGTTAAGTTACCCGGGAAATTCTCTTCACCCGCGGGACTGATGTATTGTAAAGTTAAACTCGGATCAATGGTTGGCAGGATATCCCATACCTTTTTATCAAATCCATTTTCGCCACCATGCAGACTGGCAGATAGCTGATATTCCTGTCCTTCAATGCTAAAATTGCCATTCTTTATACGATTTGCATATCTCCCGATCACTGCGCCCATGTACGGGTAATTTGACAGGTAATCTTCATTGAGATAGCCCTCAATATCGTCAAATCCAAGGACAATATCCTGACTTTCACCCTGTGCATTCTTCACTATAAAACTGCTTAGGATAGCACCATAGTTATATATTTTCACTTTGCTGCCGCGGCTGTTGGTCAGCTCTACAGCGAAAACTTCTTTTCCATCAATAAATTTTCCTGTACTAATTTGATTTTCTCTCATAAAACGTATATTGGTCCACTTTAATACTGAACAATACTACAAATAATACAGGCAATATGTTAGCTACCGTAAAAATTTAATCGGGCTTTAACCTGCAGAAACATTCTTAAATATTATTATCCAGCACAATCATTTATGAAAGACGAATTATCCAAGAAATTCTTTGAGACTTACGGCCACGAACCTGCAGAAACTTATTTTACCCCGGGCCGCGTAAACCTGATTGGGGAACATATTGACTATAACGGAGGATTGGTATTTCCATGCGCAATCACCCTTGGTACATGGCTTTGCCTTGCGCCCAATAACGACCGCATTATCCGTTTCAAGAGCCTGAACTTTGCCGAAGAGGCGGAAATTGCCTTACTACCAAGCTTTAAGAAAGATGGCAGCGGCTGGTATAACTATCCTCTTGGGGTGTTCAATGAGATCCTCAAAAACTTTCAGATTCCTGTAGGATTTGATCTGTTATATTCCGGTAATATACCTATCGGGTCAGGTCTCTCCTCTTCAGCCTCTATCGAAGTGGTTACTGCTTATGCCCTGACTTCCTACCTTGAACTTGATCTGGACCGTCTGGCGCTGGTTAAACTTTCAAAAAAGGTTGAAAATGAATTTATAGGTCTCAACAGCGGGATTATGGATCAGTTTGCTGTAGCTTTTGGCGAAAAAGATAAAGCCATAGTGCTGAATTGTGATACACTTGATTATCAGATCGTAGACTGTGAGCTTGGAGATCATGTCCTGACCATTATCAATACCAAAAAACCAAGAGGTCTGGCAGAATCAAAATATAACGAAAGAGTCTCCGAATGCCAGGCCGCACTCGCAGCACTGAACACTGAGCTGGAACTCAATAATCTTTGTGAGCTGACGCCAGCGAAATTTGCGCTCCACAGTCACTTGATTACAGACGATACAATCCTAAAACGTGCTACCCACGTAATTCATGAAAATGAACGGGTAAGCCTCGCTGCGAAGGCATTGAGCGAAGGAAAACTTGAAGAATTCGGCGGGTTAATGTATGCTTCCCATCAGTCATTGAAAGACTTATACGAGGTGAGTGGCCAGGAACTTGATACTGTAGTTGATTTCTGTACTGGATATCCTGACGTTACCGGAGCACGTATGACGGGTGCCGGATTTGGAGGATGTGCTATCGCGATTCTGAAGAAAGACGCTGTGGAAGATTTCACAGACAAGCTCACTAAATACTATCAGGAACGCATTGGTTATGCCTGTGAAGTATATGTAAGTAAAATTGGTAACGGAGCAACCACAATTTAATTCTATTTTTGCGCTATGCAAAAATTAAAGACAACTGATTTAAACCGCGTAGGTATAGAAGAATTCAGGGAGCAGGATAAACTACCGGTAGTTGTGATCCTGGACAATGTCAGGAGTATGAACAATGTAGGATCGGCTTTCAGGACTGCAGATGGTTTTGCAATTGAAAAAATCATCCTTTGCGGAATTACAGCACTGCCTCCGCACCGTGAAATTGAAAAAACAGCGATCGGAGCTACACAGTCTGTAGCCTGGGAACATTATGATGAAACACTGGAAGCCATCAGGCAGCTTAGAAATGACGGTTATGAGATCATCGCCATTGAGCAAGCTGTAGATAGTATTATGCTGAATACTTTTAAACCAGATACGGATAAAAAGTATGCATTGATCTTTGGGAATGAAGTAAATGGTGTAAGTGATGAAGTGATGGCTGAAATCGATAAGTGTATTGAGATCCCCCAGTTTGGCACTAAACACTCTTTCAATATCGTCATCTCGGCAGGCATTGTGCTCTGGGATTTTTATGCAAAACTAAGATTATAATAAAGACATCTTTATATAGAACACTTATTTTTAATGATTTAAAAAAAAGCACCAGGATTATCCCGGTGCTTTTTTGATTAGTACTCATTGTAAAAGGTAATACTATATATTATGCATAAGGAATGCCATCTTTAGTTGCCAGCCTGCTTGAACCCATCAGGTATTCATCAACTTTTCTGGCTGTTTCACGTCCTTCAGAGATTGCCCAAACCACAAGGGACTGGCCTCTTCTCATATCACCGGCTGCAAAGATCTTAGCGATATTTGTCTGGTATTTTCCTTCTTCTGCCTTCACGTTTCCGCGGGCATCCAGTTCCACACCTAATTTCTCGATCAGTCCTTCTTTCTGCGGATGTAAAAAGCCCATCGCCAGTAATATCAGTTGACAAGGCAATTCACGCTCAGTTCCTGCAACTTCTTTAAAGTTTAATGGTCTGCCTGAAGGATCAATTTCCCATTCTACGTCTACAACCAATATACCTTTCAGGTTTCCTTCTGCATCTTTAATAAACTCTTTGGTGTTTACGCCCCATGCTCTTTCACATCCTTCTTCGTGAGAAGTTGTTACTTTAAGCAAAGTTGGGAAAGATGGCCATGGCATGTTAGGTGTACGTGCTGTACCTGGTTTAGGCATGATCTCAAACTGCATCACAGAGCGTGCACCCTGACGGTTGGATGTACCCACACAATCTGATCCTGTATCACCACCGCCGATTACGATGACGTCCTTTCCTGTTGCCAGGATCGCTTCGTGATCAAAGCTAATGTTAGCTACACGTTTATTTTGTTGTTTCAGGAAATCCATTGCAAAGTGGACACCTTTAGCTTCACGTCCTTTGGCAGGAAGATCACGTGGAATGGTTGAACCACCAGCCAGCACGATCGACTGAAAGTCTCTCAGCAAAGTATTCAATTCTACATTTACTCCAACGTTGGAGTTACATTTGAACTCAATACCTTCTTTTTCCATCAGGGCAATCCTTCTGCTTACCACATCTTTCTGTAGTTTGAAATCAGGAATACCATAATTTAGCAGACCACCTGGTCTGTCATCGCGCTCATAAACGGTTACTTCATGACCAGCTTTGTTCAGCTGTGCTGCTGCTGCCAGTCCTGCAGGTCCGGAACCAATTACAGCTACCTTTTTACCAGTACGGATCAATGGTGGTTCTGCTTTGATAAATCCTTTTGCAAAAGCAATTTCTATGATATGTTTTTCAATTTCCTCAATTGAAACTGGTGATTTATTGATACCCAGTACGCAGGCCGACTCACATGGTGCCGGACAAATCCTGCCTGTAAATTCAGGGAAGTTGTTGGTGCTCAGTAATAAACTTGAGGCCAGCTCCCATTCTCCTTTATATACGGCTTCGTTAAATTCTGGTATAACATTTCCCAGCGGGCAGCCCGACTGGCAAAATGGAACACCACAATCCATACAACGTGCACCTTCCTGTTTGATCTGCTCCTGCTCAAAAGCAACTACGAATTCATTGTAGTGTTTTAAACGGGCTGCAGGATCTTGTTTTGCAGGAGAAGTTCTCTCATATTCTAAAAATCCGGTTACTTTTCCCATTATTATGATGTTTTAACTTTATTGCTTCTTTTTAATAAAACTGCTTTGTATTCTTTAGGGAATACTTTGATGAAATGTGCTGACTGAGTTGCCCAGTCGCTTAAGATAAACTCAGCTAACTTGCTTTTCGTTAACTGAATATGTTTTCTTAATAAGCTGTTGATACGTAATTCATCTTCTTCATTTAAAGGATCCAGGTCTACCATCTCCTTGTTGCACTTGTTAGGGAAGTCGCCATTCACATCGTAGATCCAGGCAATACCACCACTCATACCTGCAGCAAAGTTGCTACCTGTATTTCCCAGTACCAGTACTTCACCGCCAGTCATGTACTCACAACCGTGATCACCCAATCCTTCAATTACTGCTGTTGCACCAGAGTTCCTTACTGCGAAACGTTCCCCTGCCAGGCCTCTGGCAAAAAGTTCGCCCGAAGTAGCTCCGTATAGGGCAACATTACCAAGGATAATGTTTTGCTCAGGTACATAGCTCACCTCTCTGAAAGGATAGATTGAGATTCTTGCTCCTGATAAACCTTTACCAACATAATCGTTTCCTTCACCTTCCAGTTCCAGGGAGATTCCTCTGGCGGCAAAACCACCGAAGCTTTGTCCCGCAGAACCATGGAATTTAAAGTTGATGGTGTCAGCCGGCAAACCTACACCTTTGTAAATTTTAGACACTTCGTTTGATAACATGGTACCGATTGCACGGTCTGTGTTTTTCACTTCAAATGTCTGGAATACAGGTTCTTTATTCAATAATGCTGGTTGTGCAGCAGCGATAAGCTGATGATCCAGTACGTTGTCTATACCGTGGTCCTGTGATTCTGTATTGTACAAGCTTACGCCGGTATCAGGTGCTTTATACAGGATTGCAGAAAGATCGATGTTTTTCAGCTTCCAGTGCTCTTCAGCAATTGAGCGCATTTGCAGCGCATCCGACTGGCCAACCATCTCTTCAATAGTTCTGAAACCTAACTCAGCCATGATCTCACGTAACTCTTCCGCCAGGAAACGGAACAGGTTCACTACATGGTCAGGATCACCTGTAAATAGTTTTCTCAATTCAGGATCCTGAGTTGCTACACCAACCGGACAAGTGTTCAGATGGCATTTGCGCATCATAATACAACCTGCTGTTACCAATGCTGCTGTTGCCACACCCCATTCTTCAGCACCTAACAAAGCCGCGATAGCGATATCCCTGCCAGTTTTAAGCTGTCCGTCACCCTGCAATACAACCCTGCTGCGCAGACGGTTTTTTACCAGGGTCTGGTGTGCTTCTGCCAATCCAAGCTCCCATGGTAGTCCGGCGTGTTGTACTGAGGTTAAAGGAGAAGCTCCCGTACCTCCGTCAAAGCCGGAAATCAGGATCACATCAGCATGTGCTTTCGCCACACCTGCTGCGATCGTTCCAACTCCTGCTTTAGAAACCAGCTTCACGTTGATACGGGCTGCGCGGTTTGCATTTTTCAGGTCGAAAATCAGCTGTGCCAGATCCTCGATAGAGTAAATATCATGGTGTGGTGGTGGAGAAATCAAACCTACTCCCGGAGTTGCGTGACGCGTTTTAGCGATCCAGTCGTCAACTTTATGTCCTGGTAGCTGTCCGCCTTCACCTGGTTTTGCACCCTGTGCCATTTTGATCTGCAGCTCATCAGCGTTGGTCAGGTAGTTGCTCGTTACGCCGAAACGTGCCGAAGCAATCTGCTTGATCGCTGAACGCATTGAATCACCGTTTTCCATTGTCTCGAACCTCAGCTCGTCTTCACCACCTTCACCTGTATTGCTTTTTCCGCCGATGCGGTTCATTGCGATTGCCAGTGTAGAGTGAGCTTCATGAGAGATTGATCCGAAGGACATCGCTCCTGTAGCAAAACGTTTTAAAATAGCTTCAGATGATTCCACTTCCTGTAAAGGAACAGAAGGACGGTTATAGCTGAACTCAAATAAACCCCGGATGGTGAAGGCTTGTTTACCCTGCTCATTTACCAGTTTACTGTATTGTTTAAAGATATTGTAGTCGTTTTTGCGTGTTGCATTCTGTAATAAGTGGATAGTTTGCGGGTTGAACAAATGCTGCTCCCCTTTTCTTCTCCATTTATAATTACCACCTGTCGGCAGGATTGCGTCCGGACGCGTATGCGCACCAAATACACGGTTGTGCTTGATCAGGGTTTCACGGGCGATCTCATCGAGGCCTAAACCACCAATACGTGAAACTGCACCTGTAAAGTAATTGTCTACCACATTTTTGTGGATACCCAATATTTCAAAGATCTGTGCACCATGGTAAGACTGCAGCGTAGAAATTCCCATTTTAGAGAAGATCTTCAGCAAACCACTGTTGATTGCATAGATATAGTTCTGAATTAATTTATCTGCTGAAACACCCGATTCCTTATCCATTCCCATGATTGTTTCAAGGGCCAGGTACGGGTTAACTGCTGTAGCACCGAAACCGATCAGCGTTGCGAAGTGGTGTACTTCCCAAACGTCACCTGCCTCTACTACCAGTCCTACCGCACCACGGTATCCCTTACGGATCAAATGGTGGTGTACCGCAGATACTGCGAGTAATGACGGTATAGCAGCATGTTCAGAATCCAGTGCCCGGTCTGACAGGACTATAACCTGGAAACCATCTTCTACAGCATCTACTGCGTAACGGCATAAACGATCCAGGCCTTTAGCCAGTGATCCTGGTTTACCATCTGCACGGAAATAAGTCTGCAGCGTTTTCGACTGGAATACACCAGTATCGATACTGCGTACTTTTTCAAGTTCGAGGTTAGTTAATATAGGATGTTTGATGCCCACACAATGGCAGTGCATTGCATTTTCTTCGAGCAGGTTTCCGTTGTTACCCATAAAGCCTGCAAGGCTCATCACCACTTTTTCCCTGATCGGGTCAATCGGCGGGTTGGTTACCTGTGCAAAAAGCTGCTTGAAGTATGAAGACAAGTGCTGAGGTTTCTGTGATAAGATAGCAAGAGGAATATCTGTACCCATTGAGCCGATTGCTTCCTTCGCTTCCAGCGCCATTGGTTTTAATACCAGGTCAATATCTTCTCTGGTGTAACCAAATACCTGGTGGTACTTGAAGATTGATTCCTGAGATAAGCCTGTAAACACAACTCTTGGATCTGACAGTTCTTCCAGACGGATCTGGTACTGGTTGATCCAGTCGCCATAAGGACGACTGCTGCAAACCCTGTTTTTGATTTCTACATCACTGATGATACGGCCTTCTTCCATATCCACCACGAACATTTTTCCAGGTGTTAATCTTCCTTTCTCAATGATCTGGCTTTGATCCAGCGCCAATACACCAGATTCCGAAGCCATAATAACACGGTCATCTTTGGTGATAGCATAACGGGCAGGACGTAATCCGTTTCTGTCGAGTGTACCGCCGATGATATTCCCATCAGTAAATGCGATTGCCGCCGGTCCATCCCATGGCTCCATTAAAGTAGCATGGTATTTATAGAATGCAGATTTCAGTTCATCCATGTCGTCGTTACCGTCCCATGCTTCAGGGATCAGCATCATCATTACATGTGGCAATGAACGGCCGGAGTGCATCAGTAATTCTACTACGTTATCGAGACAGCCGGAATCCGACTGGGTTTCATCGATAAACGGTAACAGCATATTTAATTCTTCGGTAGTAAAATAACTCGAAGCAAAAGATCTTACACTTGCACGGAACCAGTTCAGGTTACCCTGAAGTGTGTTGATCTCACCGTTGTGTGCGATATAGCGGAACGGTTGCGCCAGTCTCCATGAAGGGAAAGTGTTGGTTGCAAACCTTGAGTGAACAAGACCAAAAGCTGATACTACCCTTTTATCACTGAGTTCAGTAAAGTAGGTACGAACCTGCATTGAGGTCAGCTGACCTTTATATACTATAGTACGTGAAGAGAAAGATGCGATGTAAAAATCACCCTTTATGCCCTTTACGGTGTTAAGAATCGTTTTAGTAAGATAATTTTTAAGAACGTATAACTTCCGTTCAAAATCAGCACCTGCAGCAATATTGTCCGGACGGCCAATAAATACCTGTTCCATTTCGGGCTCTACTGAGAGCGCCATATTACCAATGTCTGTCGGGTTGGTGTTTACCTTTCTAAAACCTAGTACTTCCAGGCTCAGCTTTTCAGCCACGCGGTAAACAATCTCTCTGCACTCCTCTCTTGCTCTGACGTCCTTTGGAAGGAACAGCATTCCTACTCCATAGTCACCCGACTGATTTAGGCTAAAACCTATTTTAAGGCACTCATCATATAAAAATTCGTGTGGAACCTGGATCATAATACCTGCACCATCGCCTGTATTAATCTCAGCACCAACAGCACCCCGGTGGTCAAGTTTCTCTAAAATAGTAATGGCATCAGAAATAATTTGCTGGGATTTTCTTCCTTTCACGTGAGCAACAAAACCAATACCGCAGGCATCGTGTTCAAAGCTCGAATTGTATAAGCCTTGATTCTCTTCTATTTGTTCCATATCTTAATGTATTCGAAACACTAAGATAATCAAAATGTATTGAAATTGTTAAATTCACAATTTTTTTATGAAAAATAAAGAATTATGTAAAGAACAGGTGTTAGCTTTAACAAATTGATAATATATGACTACCAAAATTATCAATTACATAAGGCCGTTATTTAGATTGATTTTTAATTAGTGACATGTACCCCCCCGATTTGTGAAGGTAGTTGTACTCTGCAGTAGTATATATAAAATAAAGCTACTGAATTTTATTGGAAAACTGCCTTAGGAGGCTGAAAAGCTAATTTATGGTAGAAACATGGTGAAACACCCAATTATTAATTTTTATTAAAATACAATCCGCTAAATCTCAATCCATTATCACAAAAAGTACAAAAAATAGCTAAAAATTGTTGTTTAGAGTTTTGCAGACCGAACTCTTTTGCTACATTTGCAGTGGGCAAGTCCTTTACGATCAGCTCCCTTTGAACTCCCCCAGGGCGGGAACGAAGCAAGGGTAGAAGGTTGTAGCGGTGCGATAAAGGTTGCTTGCCCATTTTTTATTTTTTCAGATTGACTATGCTTTCATTGCACAATCTTCCGTTCAAAGTATACGCCGATTTATTCCGCAGTTTATTTTTCCTTAAATTATATAATCATGAAATTTTTCATTGACACGGCTAACCTTGATCAAATCAAAGAGGCGCAGGATCTTGGTATTTTAGATGGTGTAACTACTAATCCCAGCCTTATGGCTAAAGAAGGTATCACCGGCGAACAAAATGTAATCAACCATTACAAAGCAATTTGTGCAATCGTTGATGATAAAGTAAGTGCTGAAGTGATCTCTACTACTTACGAAGAAATTATTAAAGAAGGTGAAGCTTTAGCTGCACTTGATGCTAAGATTGTTGTGAAAGTTCCAATGATTAAAGACGGTGTTAAAGCGATCAAATATTTCACTTCTAAAGGTATCAGAACAAACTGTACACTGATTTTTTCAGCAGGTCAGGCATTATTGGCTGCTAAAGCAGGTGCAACTTACGTATCACCTTTCCTTGGTCGTTTAGATGATATAGGTTCTGAAGGTTTAACTTTGATCGAAGATATCCGTTTGATCTTTGATAACTACGGCTACCCTACTGAAATTCTTGCTGCATCAATCCGGGGACCATTGCATATCATTAGCTGCGCTAAATTAGGTGCAGATGTTATGACTGGCCCTTTAACAGCAATTTTAGGTTTGTTAAAACACCCTTTAACTGACAGCGGTCTTGCTACATTCCTTGCTGACCATAAAAAAGCAGCAGAAGCAGCAGTTAAAGCTTAATATATTCGATCCTCTTCAAGGATTGACTTTACAGAAACGGCCCTGAATATTCAGGGCCGTTTTTTTTTGTACACATTATCCCGCCAGTACGGCTTTTACTTTCTCATAATCTATCTGCTCGTCAGGTTCGATCAGGATACCCTTCACTCCTGCCCCCTTTGCAGCTTCTACGTCTCTGGGTTTGTCACCAATCATTACTGACAAGGCAGGGTCAATATCATATTCAGCTATAGCTTCCAGTAACATTCCGGATTTGGGTTTTCTGCATGCGCACTCTCCCGAGACTGTAGGATGGTGCGGGCAATAATAAGCGTGTATAATCTCAGCTCCCTGCTCTTCAAATTTGTTAAACAGTACTTCGTGCATTTCTGCAAGTGTTTCTTCTGTATAGCGTTTTAATGCGATCCCTCCCTGGTTTGTAATTACTACCAGCAGGTAACCTTCATCAAAGAATTTTTTCAAAGGAGGAATCTGGTATTCCAGTACTTCAAAATCTTCCAGTTTAGTGATATAATCGTAAATCTCGTGGTTCAGCACCCCATCACGGTCTAAAAATATGGCTTTGTTCATTATTTCGTATTTGCTTCAAATATCAAAATATAATTTAATGCAGCGTAAGTCTGGAGTGAATAATTCAAAAAAATATCCCGCTCAATATCATTTTATTGATAAAACCCGATATTGACAATGAATCTTTAACCCTCAAAAATGCCCTTTTTTGCCTCAAATTAACGGTTATTTAACCCAGAAAGTAATTAATCTGGCTTAGGATCAGGGTACTATAAGTTACGCCGCATTTTTATTTGCAGTATATAGATTGTACGCCTATATTTGCATCACTTTAAAAGGAAACGCTTAGAGTAGTTCTGAAAAGAATGATGATTCCGTAGCTCAGCTGGTAGAGCATTACACTTTTAATGTAGTGGTCCTGGGTTCGAATCCCAGCGGGATCACCAGATACATCATCAAAACGTTAAAACCCCTGCAAATATTATTTGCAGGGGTTTTTTGCATTTAGCTTACCATATTCTCACCCGCTGATCTTCGGACTTATAATTTTTTTCACCTGGCTGGATGTTGAAAGCTTTATAAAAGGGTTCAAAATTCATCAGAGGGCCATTCACTCTCCACATTGCAGGAGAATGCGGATTGGTATTCACATAAGTTCTCAGGAATGCATCTCTCGTTTTTACCCTCCATATTCTGGCAATTGATAAAAAGAAGCGTTGATCTGGTGTAAATCCATCAATTTTTACTGAATCTTTGCCCTGCTGCGTCATTTTGAATGCGTCATACGCTATCGCTACACCACCGTTATCGGCAGTATTTTCGCCCAATGCCAGTGCTCCTTTTATATGAACCGTGTCCAGGACTGTGAATGTGCTGTACAGGCTGGACAATTGTTGCGTTTTTTCTCTGAATTTCTGATAATCTTCTTTGGTCCACCAGTTTTTTACGTTGCCATCTTTATCATACTGCGCGCCCTGGTCATCAAATGCATGCGTCATTTCATGACCTATCACCATGCCTATACCTCCATAGTTAATCGCATCATCCGCAGCGAAATCAAAGTAGGGATATTGCAGGATCCCCGCCGGAAAAACGATCTCATTCAGCGGTGGATTATAATAAGCAGTAACTGTTGCCGGGGTCGTATGCCATTCTGTTCTGTCAACCGGGTTGTTTAACTTTGCAAGCTCAACGAGGTAATCATTTTGGTTTACAGAAAGTATATTTTCGAAGTATTGACTGCTGCTAATCTGCACATTATCATAATTTTTCCACTTATCCGGATACCCAATCTTTTTTGTAATTGCATATAATTTGTCCTTTGCCTTTAGTTTGGTACTGTCACTCATCCATTCCAGATGATTTATCCTGTTTTCAAACGACTTTTGCAGATTGTTTACGAGTATCAGCACCCGTTTTTTCGAGTCCTCATTGAAATATCTCTTAACATAGAGCTGCCCCAAAGCCTGCCCCAAATAGTTGTCTACGTTCTCAGTCATCACCTGTCTCCGCGATTTCTGCTGAGCTTGTCCGGAAAGCACTTTAGCAAATCCGAAAGCAGCATCTACAAATGGTTTGCTCAACGTTTCGGCATAATTACCCAATGTGGCGGCCTTTAAGTATATTTTCCATTCGCTGAGAGGAACAGCTTTCAACATTATGTTCAATTTTTCATAATAGGCAGGTTGAGCAATATCCACAGAATCGGTTTTTGCGCCCAGATTTACAAGTAAAGTAGCCCAGCCTATCTTAGCTTGCGATTGATTTAGCGTGCTTACCGCCAGCTTGTTGTAATTAGCTTTGACATCTCTGAGCTGAATATTTGTTTTATGTGATTCTGCAAGTTGCTTTTCAATATTATATGCAATATTGGCATTCTTAATTCCCGTTGCAGGATTGCTCCCTGTTAACTGAAATAAAGTAGATATGAATGCTTTATATGCTTGTTGAATTTGTATTGTAGCGGAGTCGGTTTTAAAATAATAATCTCTTT
Source organism: Pedobacter sp. (assembly GCF_040513095.1). Lineage (GTDB taxonomy): Bacteria > Bacteroidota > Bacteroidia > Sphingobacteriales > Sphingobacteriaceae > Pedobacter. Next base: position 32,526 of record NZ_JBEVDX010000185.1, read on the forward strand.
CAGGTAAATTAGTTCCTGCCTGGTATAGATGAGCGATATTAACTATACTGTTCTTTTTGTCGGGTGAGATCCCAAGGCGTATCAGTGAAATATTGCCTGATTTAACCTCTGACTCAACGAATTTAAGCAGTGATGGTATGTCGTTAATGGCGTCAATACGAGCTAGTATAGGTTTAACAGGCTGATATCCACGTTTATTAATTGTTGACATATCCATGCCGGAAGCGTAGAAATCCCCTACTTTCTGCTCTATGCTTCCTGATTTATTTTTGGTTCTGGAAACACTGTCAAGAATATTTTGAAGCAGTTGTTTTTGCGGAATATTCATGAAACTATAAGATCCCACACCTGACTGGTCGTTTGCGATCTTTACTGTATCAGACCAGCGTCCGTTAACGTATCTAAAAAAATTATCACCAGGTTTTATTGACTGGTCTATTCCAGCCACATCAACGTAAGTCCGTTGTTGGGCGTTCAAAGGATTCCATGCACTTAATATTATTAAAGTGAACCACAGGTAAACTGATTTATTCATATGCTATAATTTGCTTAAATATAATATTTTCAACTAAGTATTGGCGATTCAAAAAGACACATTTATACCATTAACGGATTGTTCAGACGTTTTATTCAGGTCTTCTGTTCAATTCGGAAAACTGGTGATAACATTACCCGGTATCGGTTATTGTAGCCCGGCCGGATTAACTTGATGTTTGTAGAAACATAAAAATTAGATACATGAAAAAATTATTTCTACAGACAGCAGTGATAGCATCGATAGCGTTAGGATTCAGCAGCTGCAGTGATGATGACAAGGACTATAGTCCAGAAAATCCGGATCAGGTTGAAGTGACCCGTGCAGAAGGTGACAGCACCGCAATTGGTGCAAAGATAGGTACCTTCCGCCAAACCGCGGGTGCACAACTGAATACCACTTTAAATGCAAAAGGCGGTCGCAGAAAAATCAACTGGGACGGCGTACCTGCCAGCTTAACAAATGTAAATACCTTTCCGGTTGACTTTTTCAATCCTACCGATCCGGCGATAGCTGAAGGAAGAAAAAGAGGTCTTCTGTATATACCTGGAACTGCCGCTTTAAGAGTAAGTGATAATAACTTTGCTGACGTTGATGTTTCCTATGCCAATGAATTCAAACCTTTCAGCAAGGCCAAATTGTTTAGTTCTGCCGGAACGAATGTAACTGACTTTAAATTCCAGGTTCCCGGAACAAATCAGGATGCTTATGTAACTTCATTCGGAATTATCTTTTCGGATGTGGATGATGCAAATGCCACAGTAGTGAAAATCTATGAAGGAGATGATCTGTTTGCTGAAGTGAAAGCTACAGCTTCAGATAAAAAATTCTCTTTTGTTGGGTTGACCACAACAAAACGCAGAATCACCAGGGTGAAAGTGATCTCTGGAAATACTGCTATTGCAGCCGGAGCTGTTGATGGAGGCAGTAAAGATATCGTTGTTATGGACGATTTTATTTACAGCGAGCCGGTAGCGTTGAAATAATAGTACCCTCAATACTAGATGCAGTGCAAACTTATAGCGCACTGCATTTATCAAATAAAAACACAAGATCAAAACAAATATTTCAACTTGGTTGTAATGCTTTTATAACAAATATACCTATGGACAGCATTAATCAAAACCAAGAAGAAAAAAATCACGAAAACCTGAACAGCGCAGATGCCATTGGCAAAATCAAGGATTTGGTTGATATCGCCAAGACCTGTTTTCTTTCCACACAACCGTCAGCAGGTGAATCAAACGGCACCCGGCCAATGAATGTGCAGGAAGTAGACCAACAAGGTACCTTATGGTTTATGGTAGCAAATGACAGTCATACCTATCAGGATATCAGTGCTGATTCACATGTGAAATTATATTTCCAGGGTTCTCCCCACTCCGATTTCCTATTTCTGGAAGGAACAGCAGTGCTTTCAGCAGATAAAGTGAGGATTAAGGAATTGTGGAATCCGATCATGAAAACCTGGTTTACCGAAGGCGAAGATGATCCGCGCATTGCACTTATTAAAGTATCACCTGAAACCGGGTATTACTGGGACAACAAACATGGTAATGTAATTGCCGGGATTAAAACCTTAATTGGTGCAGCAGTAGGCAAAACGCTTGATGATTCAATTGAAGGTGATATTACTATTTGAGAAATATAATTTTATCGTATATTAGTATTGTTAATCGATTGATGACTCTGTAGCTCAGCTGGTAGAGCAATACACTCTTAATGTATGGGTCCTGAGTTCGAACCTCAGCGGGGTCACGCAATACAAGCCCTAAATTGATAAGCCTGTTTATAGAACATAAACAGGCTTTATTTTTTTTATTAAATTCAAAATACTTGTGCAGAAAGCGGCGGCACTGGTGATAAATTAACCTGTGTACTGATCAATAAAAGATTTCCTCGTCATGATATGCAGATAAGGATAATCACCTGATAACTGTCTGCGCTGCTTAAGCTGATAAATAAAATGTCCGCCCAGATCAACAATAATTGGATGTTTGGCCTGATACCAAACCCTGTGCGGATGTTTCCAGCAGAACGAATAATAGTAGGAAGTCATAGGTAGTTTCCTGAGCTCCGGATGATGAAAATTCAATACTTTCGGACTCCCCTGCAGAAAATCAGATTTTCTGATCATCGAAAGGTGGTCAGTATGGCAGAAATCATAATTAACAATCCTGGGATCATCCACATCAGGAAGATTTTTGAGAACGCGGAACCCTTTGAACTTTTTCCCGTTCAGGATCCAGATCAGTTTCGGATAAAAATTTTCCCTGCTTCTCAGTTCTTCCAGGCAGATGGGTGAATTCTGAAATTCAAGCGTTGTACCGCATGGGGTATGTACATCTGCACGGTGAAGCTCTCCAAGTGCAAGGTCAGAAAAACTCACTTCCCTGAATGCCGGCGGAAATGCAGCTTTCCAGTCACGATGCCACTCCGTTTCCCCGAAATAATTTCTCAAAACCATAGAATTAAGCCGCAGTAGTTAACGGCAAACAAAAATATGCTAATATCTTTAGTGAATCAAGACCTTGCTAAAAAAACTGGTTATTTATACAATTTTTGTTCAGCGACGCTAAAGTAGCTGCTGCGCTTACTTTTTCCTGTATCTTTTTTGATTACCGGCTTGCCTGTAGAACGTGTCGCCTTTCTGGTGTAGATCTCAAAGTTTTTCTTCAGCTGATCTGCCTTCTTCCATTTCAAAAAATCAAAGCTATACTCCCTGGCTTCTTCAACAATGGTTTTGAGCCGCGCTGATGGAATTTTTCCTACAAGACTTTCAGGATGTACTTCAGCACGGTACAAGACTTCGTTCTTGATAATATTTCCCACGCCACTAAATATCTGCTGATCGAGTAATACATCAGCAATCTGGCTATCAGGAAAGTGTTTAAGCTTTTTAAGTGCTTTTGCAGCATCCCAATCTTCACTCATTACATCGGCAGTAAAATCATACTTTTCCTCCAGCGGACCATCGAGCCGCTCGATCTTACAAACATAAAAGTATACGTCATCGTTATTAAAATGCAGGGCTAATTTGGGGTTAACCTTTTTGGGCTCATGGAACTGATAACTGCCAAATAACCCAAAATGGATTCTTATGCTGAAGTCGTTAAAACATATAAAAAAGTGTTTGCCCCAGGATTTGAAATCCAGAATCTTTTTGTGGGATAAAGCTTCCATATCAATTTCTGCATAACCAGAAGCTTCAGAAATAATCTTGTTTTTAAGATAGGAAATTTTCTCCTTTAAGATGACAATGGAAGGTCCTTCGGGCATATTTCGGTTTATTGGAGAACACTAAAACGCCGACAATGTTTTTAACTGGCTTTCGAAAGCTATTGCCTTTTTAAACCTAAAACGATATATTAGCTATTCAGTATAGTAATTCATTATCAACCAAATATAGTCCATGGCAGAAAACACGTATGACGCAATTGTTATAGGATCAGGTATCAGCGGAGGCTGGGCAGCGAAGGAACTAACCGGCAAAGGTTTAAAAACACTCATGCTCGAAAGGGGCAGAAACTACGAACACATCAAGGACTATAAATACGGTATCCGCCAGCCCTGGGAATTTGAGCACCGGGGCAGTACTACCAAAGAACAGCAGAAAAATTATCCTGTGATCCACCGCGGCTGGGCTGCAAATGAAGCTGTGATGGACTGCTGGACCAACGAACAGGATAGTCCTTATACAGAAGTAAAACCTTTCACCTGGTGGAGAAGCTATCAGTTGGGTGGACGCTCAACCCTATGGGGCAGGCAAAGTTACCGCTGGAGTGATTTTGACTTTGAGGCCAATGCAAAAGAAGGCTGGGCGGTCGACTGGCCCATCCGGTACAATGATATTTCATCATGGTATGATTATGTAGAGAAATTTGCGGGTATCAGCGGAGCCAGGGATGGGCTTGCTCATCTGCCGGACGGTCATTTCCTGCCACCAGTAAACCTCAATATTGTCGAGAAGGATATGGCTGTCCGATTGAAAAAATACTATAAAGACCAACGGCACCTCATCAATGGACGTGTAGCCAATTTAACAGAGGCCATTCCCGGCCGAACCAGATGCCAGTTCAGGGACAGGTGCTGGGAAGGTTGTCCTTTTGGGGGATACTTCAGTACGCAGTCTTCCACCCTGCCGGCGGCGATGGATACGGGTAACCTGACTGTCAGGCCATGGAGCATCGTCACACGTATCATATATAATAAAGATACAAAGAAAGCCACAGGGGTTGAAATTCTGGATGCGCAAACCAACCAGACTTATGAGTATCATGCAAAAATTATCTTTCTCAATGCCTCTTCATTAAATTCTGCATGGGTATTGATGAACTCTGCAACAGATATATGGCAAGGGGGTTTAGGTAGCAGCAGTGGCGAGCTGGGACATAACATTATGGACCATCATTATAACCTGGGTGCTTCTGGCAGTGTTGAAGGGTATGATGAGCATTTCATTTATGGACGGAGACCTACAGGCTTCTATATACCAAGATTCACTAATCTATATGGTGATAAACGAAATTTTACCCGTGGTTTTGGATACCAGGGCGGTGCCAGCCGCGATTCCTGGAGCAGGGAAATCGCAGAGCTGAATATTGGAGGAGAATTTAAAGACGCACTGAGCCAGCCTGGCAGCTGGAATATTGGCATGACAGGTTTCGGAGAGATCCTGCCCTATCATGAAAATAAAATTACGCTGGATGCCAAAAGAAAAGATAAATGGGGATTGCCGGTATTGGCTATGGATGCAGAACTAAAAGATAACGAAAAGAAAATGCGTACTGCTATTACGATGGAAGCGGCGAATATGCTGGATGTTGCTGGTGTAAAAAACATACGCACCTGGGACAGCGGTCACGCTATGGGTCATGGCATCCATGAGATGGGTACAGCACGGATGGGGCTTGATCCAAAAACTTCTGTGCTCAACAAGCATAACCAGGTATGGGATGCCTTAAATGTATTTGTAACCGATGGTGCATGTATGACATCTTCCGCCTGTGTGAATCCTTCACTTACTTACATGGCACTAACTGCAAGGGCATGTGACTTTGCTTTCAACGAACTCAAAAAAGGAAATCTTTAATTATGGACAGAAGAACAGCAATCTCCAGGGTAGCCCTCCTGTTGGGCGGCACCATCATTGGCGGCGATTTATTTATAAGCGGTTGTAAGAGCGAACACAGTGCAACAGTTCAAACGGTACTTAACGAATCTCAAATCAGTTATTTAAACGAAGTAGCAGAAACAATCCTGCCACAGACTGCCGCCTCAGCCGGCGCAAAAGCAGCAAATGCAGGTTCGTTTATGAAAACTATGCTGCGCGACTGTTATTCTCCCGAAGAACAGCAAATATTTGTTAGTGGCCTCGGTAAACTGGAGGTAGCTGCTAAAGATATGTTCGGCAAAGGATTTTTAAAATGCAGTGCTGAAGAAAGAACTAAACTATTGATCAGCCTGGATGCAAAACTGAAGGAGGACAAGAAAAAGAATGATTTACTACAGCAGAAAGAAGCAGAACGTCAAAAATCTGCTCAGGCCGGTGGCAAGCCAAACTATCTTAAAAAAACTCCACCTGTCCCCTCCTGGTTTGCCATGATCAAACAACTTACATTACTGGGGTATTTTACATCAGAGATCGGATATAAAAGTATGGGTTATGTTTCCGTACCCGGGCGTTATGATGGAAATGTCATACGGCATATATAAAAGATTCCATTGTCTCGCAATTAAAACCTGCAGTGTGTAACAATTCACAAATAACCTGAGGCTGTAAGTCTGTGCTTACAATCCTCAGAATATGGTCATAGTCTTCCAGATCGAAATTATGCTCCAGGACCAGCGGAAGTTCATTTAGTAATGGTTGTAATTTCAGTGCCTGCTTTTGTGTGCTTACACTGGTTTTAAAAATAATCAGATGCATCTTTCTTTTTTAACTATTCTCTGAATTCGGTTTTTTCCATCCGCACATCTTTTCCTTCATTTGTTCCTTAAATTCCCGTCTCTCTTCCGGGCTCATGCTTTTGAAACGCTCTACCACCTTATGGCGTCCCCATGGTCCGCCCCCGCCGCCTTTGCCAAATCCGAAAAGAATCTTGCTTAAGATAAAGATGCCCATAGCCTGCCAGAACGTAATTGTACTGACATGAAGGATTTCAGGTAGCAGATTGTTCCATAAAAGCATTACTACAGAGCTGATAATAGCAAGCAGCGCGGCAATACCAAAAGGAATTAGAAAAAACTTTTTTCTGTTTCTATTGAATGTAGTTTTCATTTTTGTGTGTGATTAATATTCAGTAATCTCCTGATAAAGTTGCTTCAAGCGCTTGCGAAGGTGGAGTACAGCATAGCGCTTGCGTGAAACCAGGGTATTAAATTTAACGCCTGTCCTTTCGGAGATTTCCTCGAATGACAGATCCTCGAGTTCCTGCCAGATGAAGACCTGCTTCTGTTCATCCGGTAATTCATCCAAAGCTACCGCAAGCTGCTCCCAAAAAAGACTACGCAAATATTCCGTTTCAGGTGTCCCAACTTCGATCATCAGCATACTGATGAGCTCGGTAGTATCATCGTCATGTTCTACTTTATACAGATCTTCAAGCAGGCTTTCACCATGTTTCTTGTGTTTGTCCAGTATCCTGTTTTTTGCTACGCGGTACAACCATGCGCTGGTTTGTTCAATCGGCTGAGCATTGATAACATTACTGAACTGGTACCAGACATCCTGCAATATATCTTCAGCGTCCGCATCAGTTTTTACCTGTTTACGTATAAAACCCATCAAGCTTTTGCCATATGCTTTAATGGTTTCTATAATGTAACTGTTCTGGTCTTTGGGCATGTATGCGGCTTTCAAAATATGCGCTGTTTATAATAGGAAGACGACTGTGAGACAGAAACATTTTAATCTATTTCAATTTTTTTAAATATTTTGATCTGCATCTTTAATGGCAGTCTGTCGTTGCGCATTGTTCTCCAGGTAAATTTAGCAATAGTAAGGGACTAAACCGCGGCTGCTTGGGTCTTCACTAAAGTTTACTTTGGATGGATGAATTACAAAAATGTAAAGACTGTGAGCTGAGTGCGAGTTTTGCATCTCAATCTCACACTCAGCTCAGCCTCTTGTCGCACTTTGGATTCAACATGGCAAAGGAAAACCAGGCTTAACCCTAATAGAAGACCTTCTAATATAAATCACTAGATTTACCACATGGAAAACGAAAGCAAGAACCCGTATACTCAGTTTAATGCAGAGATCCTTGAAAACTGGAAGGCCAACGGTGTAAAATATATTAAACTTGTGGAACTGGATACCGATCTGAAGATCAAGTTTTTTGAACTTATCCCGGATTCTGAAATTCCTGATTCTGAAGAAACGATCTACCCTATCGAGTCTGAGGATATCACAGAGCTTTTGGAATTACTGCCTACAGTGAAGTTCCTGGTACATGACATTTATCTTGAGGAGGAATTCTAGATGGATACAGGAGCGCTTACCATTAAGAGAATTGATCATGTCATGATTACTGTTCCGGAAGGAATGCAGCCCCAGGCACGAACATTTTATAAAGACATTCTTGAGTTAGAAGAAATCCCTGGTGAACATCCCCGTGGGGCTATGTGGTTTTCAATTGGCGATATTGAATTGCATGTGAGACAGGAACCTGCAAGTCTGCCCTCAGACAGACATTCTGCCTTTGAGGTGGAGAGTCTTGATGCAGCGAAGGCATTTTTGCAAGGTAAAAATGTTGCGATTACTTATTCTTCAGAGATTGACGGCCGGCAGCGCTGTTTTTTTCGTGATCCTTTTGGCAACCGCTTTGAATTGCTTGAACATCTTTCAGTATAGTTCTTCTTCTTCAATATACCACTGAACCCATTTCTTTATCCAGCCAACACGCTCTTTCAAAAACCTGGGACCAAAGAAAAAGTTAGACCAGTCTTCAAAGTTTTCATAATGAAAACCCATGTAAAAGATCCACCAGGCATAACCGAAATATGGGATTGAATCTATTTCTTCCTGTTTGATGTGTTTTATTTTTTGATAACTCTCTAAAAACACTTTGAATTGGCGGTCTGCCTCTTGCTGCGATAGCACATTGGACAAAACCTGTAAAAAGAAATGCGCATAGAACGATGCCAGATCATTAACCAGGAAGCCCTTTCCGGCGAAGTCAAAATCGAAAAAGGTAAGTTTGAGGTCATCTTCAAAATGAAAGTTCTTTGGTAAAAAATCATAATGGCAGTAACCGTAACCAAAGCCTGTGGTATCCAGCTCTGAAAGCCGGCTAAGTACTTTCTGATTGGTTTGCTGAAGATAGGCATATTCTTCGGGCAGATCTGCAAAAGCCGGGCTTACCTTCTCCAGCGGAGCAATCAGCAACGAATTCACATTATACTCCTTTCGTTGATGATTCAGCTCGAGTGTTGAAGTGATTTGATGAAGTTTCGCCATCTCAAGCCCAAGAGTTTCCAGCTGCTGGTCATTCATCAACTGACAGACTTTACCTTTAGCATATGTAAACAAGATTCCATAGCGTATTCCTTCAGCAGCATTAAAAGACTGGATCACATTTCCTTTTAGATCTTCCACTGGACTGGAAACGCTGGCGCCCTGGTCCCGAAGTATAATCAGCAGTTCTGCTTCAGCCCTGATCTCTTCAAGGCTGCGGTGTGCTTCTCTGTAAATTTTAAAGATATAATGCTCTGTTTCATTTTCCAGAACATAGGTATCGCTTACATTATGGATCAATAAGCGGCATGTCATCTCTTCGAAACCATAAAGTTCCTGCAGAACATCCTGGAGCGCCGCAGCAGAAAGAAGGGAATATTGTGTAGGGAAAATATTCATTGAATTTAGTTATCCTGACAGCAAATATGACAATACTGGATTGTAAATACGATCATTACCGGAATTACGTTTGAATTAGCATAAATATATCTTTAATTTATAAAAACGTTAACATTTTAATATGTCTGTAGAAAACTCGCAAACCGCTGCTCAATGGATCAATAAGTTGAATTTGCAGCCTCATCCAGAAGGTGGTTACTATAATGAACTATACCGTTCCAAACTTGAAGTTGCCAGAGTATCGTCTACACTGGTTAACATTTACAATGCTTTTACTTCAATCTATTATTTACTGGAAGGCCACGACTATTCAGGTTTTCACCGTCTGGCTTCAGATGAAGTCTGGTACTTTCACAAGGGTGTTCCACTGCTTATACACATGATTGACAATTACGGAAATTATAGTAAACAGGAATTATCTGACGGGCCAGATGGAACGCTTTCATTCTTGGTCCCAGCAGGAATATGGTTTGCTGCGGAGATTCCTTCAGAATGTGATTTCTCACTGGTGAGTT
>NZ_JBEVDX010000186.1:0-8684 GCF_040513095.1 Pedobacter sp.
ATCCAGTCCCCTGTTGCAGCTCCAGTAAAAAGCACCAAAGCAGTAGACGTTCCTGTAACAGGTGCAGTGACAGATATGAGCGGCGTACCGCTTCCGGGTGTTACGGTAATTGATGTCGCCTCCGGTAGAAAAGCAGGGACAGATGTCAACGGTAAGTATGCGATCAACGCCACCTCAGGATCAAAGCTGAGTTTCAACTATGTTGGTTATGACAGAGCAGAAGTGCTGATAAATGACCAGAAGGTTGTCAACGTGAAGATGAAGGAATCAAGCAATAATCTTCAGGAAGTTGTAGCTATCGGTTACCAGAAAGTAAGAAGGGCTGACGTTACCGGTGCAATCAGCAGCGTAAAAGCTTCAGAACTGAATTTGTCTGCCCCAACTGTTGGTCAGGCGCTGGTAGGTAAAGTCGCTGGTGTACAGGTTTCTCAAACCAGTGGTGCTCCATATGCAAGCACAAAAATACGCGTCCGTGGAATTGGATCACTGAACGCAAGTTCAGATCCTTTATATGTGATCGATGGATATCCTGCAGGTAACAACGTATTTGTGAACCCTGAAGATATTGAAACCATTGACATCCTGAAAGATGCGGCCTCAGCTGCGATCTACGGATCAAGAGCTGCGGGCGGTGTAGTACTTATCACCACCAAAAAAGGAAAAGACGGTAAAGGCAAATTTGAATATGATGTTCAGATGGGTGTTTCCCAGCTTGCCAAAAAGATCAAATTATTAAATGCTACACAGTTTGCTGAACTGACTATCAATTCCCATAACAACTCTTACAAAGATCTGGTAGTGAACTCGGGAAAAACATGGACTGATGCCATGTATTCTGATGCCAATGCCACCAGGGTTGCCCTTGTAGGAAACAGTGCTTCTGTAAGTATTGACCCTGCACTTTATAATTTTGCTACACAGTCGCTGATTACGCCAACTACCAATACAGACTGGCAGGACGAATTGTACAGAAATGCATTCTTTCAGCGTCACAATCTGTCGTTCTCAGGTGGTGCTAAAGACATTAAATATTTTGTGAGTGGTGGTTACCAGGATCAGGATGGTATTGTTACAGCAACTTCGATGAAGACTGTTAACTTCAGGTCTAATATCGAAGCGAATGTGAATAAACGCATGAAAGTTGGTGCAAACATCTCCTACACACAAACCAACGGACGTGAAGTTGAAGAGGGACGTTTCAGCCCGATGATGTCAGCCTTACTTTATCTCCCTTATTTTGCTGCCCGCGATGCTAATGGTGTTCCTATCCAGTATGCCCAGAATGCGCTGGCTAACCAGTTTGGTTACCAGGGAATCGAAAACCCTATCGCACAGGCAGAACAAACAAAAATCACAAGATTAGGATACAAGAATACCTATAATGCCTATGCAACATATGATATTCTGGAAGGTTTAACTTTCAAAGCTAACTTAGGTACACAGGTTTATACTGAGAAATACGATTATTACCTGCCAACCAGCTTAAGTGCCGGCGGAAGCAATCCACCGTATTCAGCACAGTCTATTGCCAATGCAAATGCCCAGGCGAAAAACCTTACCCAGACAGATAAACTGGCTGAGTTCACTTTAAACTATGATAAAACAATAGGGAAACACCACTTTGATGTACTAGCTGGTTATTCTGCACAGGAAAACAGCAGCGATTTTACCTGGTTAACCGCAAAAGGTTTTACAAATGATAACGTTACTGAAATCACTGGTAAAGGTGCCGATCCTGCATTCTTAACTCTGACCCAGGCTTACAAATCAAAATATACTTTGCTTTCTTACTTTGGACGTTTCAGTTACAACTACAACAGCAAGTATTTCCTGACAGGTTCATTACGTACAGACGGTTCATCAAGGTTCGGTTCTTTAAACAAATGGGGTACATTCCCTTCAGTAGCTGCCGGCTGGACTTTGTCGCAGGAAGACTGGTATAATGATTTCCTGGGTCAGCAGTCATCTGTTAAAATCAGGGCATCCTGGGGACTAAGCGGAAACAATAACATTGGAAACTACAACTCAATACAAACACAGGGATCAGCGACAGGTGTAGTATTTGGTTCAGGAACGGTTTCCTCAGGAGTTTCTCCGAATACAATCAAAGATCCGAATATCGGATGGGAATCCACTTCACAGTATAACCTTGGTACAGACATTTCGGTATTGAAAAACCGTTTATCATTCTCGGTTAACTATTACCTGAGCCGTTCTTATAACCTGCTGTTCCTGCAGCCAATCTCCGCGATTTCAGGTTACCCAAGTATCCTGACTAACCTGAGCGACAGTAAAGTGCAGAACAAAGGTCTTGATTTCCAGATCGACGGAACAGTCATCAAAGGCAGGGACTTCACTTTTGGTGCAAGCGGTAATATTTCATTCAATAAAAATAGGGTGCTCGACTTAGGTGGTGCAAGCACAATCTACACTACAGGTGCTGAACGTTCATACTTAACACACGTCACTGCTCAGGGACAGCCGATCGGTATGTTCTATGGTTACAAAGTACTGGGAAGGTTAACTGAAGACAATGTAGGCAAAGTAGCCCAATCATCGGCATCTACCAATCCTGCGAAAGTTGGTGATCTTTATTTTGAAGATGTAAATAAAGATGGTGTGGTAAACGAGGCGGATAAACAGGTCATTGGCAGCCCGTATGCTAAATTTACATATGGATTTGCACTGTCATTCACTTATAAATCATTTGATTTACGTACTTCCTTCAATGGTTCATACGGTAACAAAGTGCTAGACGGACAGGATTATTACCTGTATAACTTTGAGGGTTCAGGTAACCAATATGCAGAAGTTGCCGACAGATATGTTTCTGCTGCCCAACCGGGAAGCGGTTTAAACTACCGTCCTTCACGCGGAGGAACGCAAAGTAACAGTACAAGGCTTTCTTCTTTCTATCTGCAGGATGGCTCTTATCTGCGAATGACTAATGCTACCTTAGGTTACAACATTCCTAAAAGCCTGAGTGACCGTTTGAAAGTTCAGAATATCAGGGTATATGGTTCAGTGGACAATGCATTCACACTTACAAAATACAAAGGATACAATCCTGATGTAGATTACAATATTAATGCAACTAACACCACTACAAATACAAGTACCGCAAACTTAGCACCTGGTGTTGATTATGGAAATTATCCTTTAGCAAGAACTTTCAGTTTAGGTATTAAAGTAACTTTCTAATTCAAAAACCTATAAAATATATTGAGATGAAAAAATATACAATTATATTTCTTGTTGCATTAGTGTCGTTCACTTCCTGCAAGAAAAGTTTTATTGAACAAACTGACCCGAATGCGGCTCCACTTTCAGAATCGTTTAAAACAGAAACTGATGTGCTGCTGGCAGTAAATGGCGCATATCAGGCTTTAAGGTCAGGAGATAATATCGGTGAAAACAGTGGCTTATATACTGATGAACGTTCTGACGATACCGGTAGAAATGAGGCCCAGGCAAATGCAGGTGAGCCCTTCCAGTTTGGAGACTTTAGCATCCTACCGGGTAATACGTTTTTGAAAACCCACTGGCTGAACCTTTATCAGGCAATTACCAGATGTAATACGGTTACCACCTACATTGATAAAGTGACTTTTGCGAATGCATCTACGAAAGGGCAATATCTTGCTCAGGCTAAATTCATCAGAGCCCTGATGTACTTTCAGCTGGTTAGAAAATGGGGGCCGGTGCCAATCGTTACAAGCGTGCTGAACACTACTGAAGAAGTTACGGCAGCTACTTACAGACAATCTGAGGCTGCTGTTTATGCACAGATTGTGGCCGATTTGAAAGACGGACTAACCAGTGATCTTCCAAACTTACAAACGGGAGGTAATGCCGGCCGTGTGGGTAAAGCTGCTATTAATGGATTGCTTGGACAGGTTTATTTAACTATGGCTTCTAACTTAACTGATGGTAAAGCTGAGAACCTTACTAATGCCAATACCTACCTGACAGCCTGCTATAACATGCGTCCATTCACTACACTGTCCACTATTCCATATGCAGATGTATTCGATGTAACCAAGAAAACCAATGCCACTACAGAAGCGATCTTCGAAATCGTTAATATCCGGGGTAATTTAACTTATAGCTCAAGTATTGCTGCTAACAACCAGGCGTTGGGAGAAACAATCAACTCTCTTAAAACTGGTCAGGGTGTAGGTGGAAACGTAACCCGTGACCTGGTTGACGAGTATGAAACTACAGATCCACGTAAAACGTTTTCTGTGAAGTATGCTGCTGCTCCATCTGTTCTGGACTATTTCGTAACCAAATACCGTGATGCAAGTGCAGAAGCAACCACAAATGGTTATGGTGGAAACAACACCCCGATAATGCGTTATGCAGATATTATCTTGTTGTTGGCGGAGTGTAACCTAAATCAGGGAAATACAGCTGCTGCTATCCAGTATCTTGATATGGTACGTGCAAGAGCAGGTGTACCTTTGTATGCTGTAGCAAGTGCAGATCCCGCTTACCGTGCTAAATTCCCTACGCTAAAACTGGCGATCCTGCATGAGCGCAGGGTAGAGCTTGCATTTGAACATATCCGCTGGTTTGACCTGATCAGAACTTTTACCACAACTGAACTGGTAGCCTATTTCAAAGCCAAACCACAGTCAACTTTCGGAAATGCTAAACTGGCTAACTTCAGTACCAAGGACAGGTATTTCCCTATACCTCTAGATGAATATAAATTAGATCCTGCAAGAATGTATCAGAATCCTGGCTACTAATCCCACCAGGCAATTTAAAAAGGAGAAGAAACCAGTGTTCTTCTCCTTTTATTTTTTAATTTTCGTCCAAAATTCCCATTATTTCCCACATCATGAAGTATTTATTTCTTGCGCTGTTCTTTCTGCCCTTTTTTTCATCTGCTCAGTCACCTTCCGGACAGGTCAATGTATTTTTGGGCTCTTCGGGAGATCACGGACAAATGACACCGGCTGCTTCCTACCCATTCAGTATGCTAAGTATTGGTCCGCAAACTTATCCTAAACTACACGCAGGGTATGAAAATAAGGCAAAGCTATTTCTCGGTTTTACCCACAACAGGTTTGAAGGCGTAGGCTGCCAGGGCAGTGGCGGAAATATCCTGATCAAACCTTATCTGGGAGAAAACCCTTCGGCATCTGTCCTGATAAAAACTTCTGAGGCTGCAGCTCCGGGTAGTTATGAAGTCGCGTTTACCAATAAGATCAAGGCCGCTTTTACTGTAGTGGAAAAACAGGGACTGGAGCATTATGATTTCCCGGCAGGGGCAAAGGGCTTTTATTTTGACCTGAGCCATACGCTGGCCAACCAGTTTGTGAGCGAACAGCATGAGGTAAAGGGACAAACCCTTAGTGGTTTCGTGGAAGCAAAGACTACCTGCAATGTGGGAACCTATAAGATCTACTATTATATCTCTATTGACAAGCCTGTAAAATGGGCAGATAGTGCAAACCATAAATTAACGGCTACACTAAATGCAGCAGACAGCAATGCGGAAATCAGAGTTTCTTTTTCATCGGTTGATGTGGCTCATGCAAAATCTGCATTGGATGAAATAGCCTTTGCACAAATGAAAACAGCCAGTACCAACGGCTGGGATGATGTTCTGGGACGAATCAGCGTTAAAGGCGATCCGGAACGCGAAAAGCTGTTTTATTCATTGCTGTACCGCACGATGCAATCACCTTATGTAATCTCTGAGAAAGATGGAAGTTACCGCGCAACAAACGGCAGCTTGAAGCATTCAAAAGAGACAATGTATAATGGCTGGGCAATCTGGGATAATTACCGTACACAGCTGCCTTTACTGGCTCTTGCGGTGCCGGAAAAGTATAAAGGAATTACCACTTCCATTGCAAACCTGTACGCCTCTGGGAAAAAGGATTATGCTACGCAGCATGAGCCATCAAATACAGTAAGAACTGAACATGCGATTGTAGTTTTACTTGATGCTTACCGGAAAGGATACAAGGTGGATTTCTCAGGTATCTGTGATTCGCTGCTGAAAGACGTAGATCGTTTAGACTACAGCCATCCGGATAAAGCACTGGAATCAAGTTATGATGCCTGGGCCTTGTCCCAAATCCTGAAAGTTCTGAAGAAAGATGACCTGAGTGCAAAATACCTGGGAAAGGCTGCGGAATACAAAACCTACTGGAAGAAGGACTTTGAAGACTTGACCAAAAGGGATGTCGACCAGGTTTCTGCCAGGGGTTTATACCAGGGTACAATCCTGCAATACCGCTGGTTTGCCCCATTTGACCTGAAAGGGTTAATTGAACTGATGGGCGGCGATGCAGCGTACATCAAACAGCTTGATCACTTCTTTGACAACGATCAGTACAATCATGCAAATGAACCGGATATCCAGGCGCCATATATGTACAATGCTTCTACCAAGCCTTTCAAATCGCAGGCTCTGGTACACAAACTGGCTGTAGATACCGTAGTTCAGTATTACTTCAATGATAACAGCAGGGGGATAGATCCTTTTGTGGACAGGATTTACAAAAACCAGCCTGACGCATATATCCGCACGATGGACGATGACGCAGGAGCCAATTCTGCCTGGTTTGTATTTGCTGCATGTGGTTTTTCACCAGCATGTGTAGGTTCGCCGGTGTATTACCTCAATGTACCCTTGTTCCCGCAGGTTGCATTTCAGTGGCCGAAAGGAAAATCATTTAAGATCAGTACCGAAAACTACAGTGATCAGCATCCGTATATAGCAAAGGTAATGCTGAATGGTAAAATACTGGACAGAACATGGATCACTCATGAGGAGATTATGAGAGGCGGGGAGCTGGTGATTACTGCATCAGATGCACCTGCTGAGCTGGGAGTTCAAAACCGGTGGATATCGGACATAAACAAGTAACTATAACGGATTTATTATTTACCATAAAGAAAAATAAATTTTATTTATGTTTATTAATGCTACATTCGTGTAATTAACAAAAATATTATGTACAGGAACTTGTACATGTTAACTCTTAATTTTATCTTTATGGGAAATAGTTTAACCATGGAAATTACAACCTACACGGCCTTTAGGCAACACCTGAAGTCATTTCTGGATAAAGTTCTGTTGAACCGCTCACCATTATTCGTAACCCGGACAAATGGCGAGGATGTGGTCGTGATGTCAAAGGCAGATTATGACAGTATGCAGGAAACGTTTTATTTAATAAAAAGCCCTAAGAATGCTGCCAGATTGCTGGATGCATTGAGTGATTATGAAAAAGGTAAAGGGGTAGAAAGAACACTGATTGAGGAATGAAGTTGATTTTTCCCGGTCAGGCCTGGGAGGATTATTTGTACTGGCAGAAAACTGACAGATCAATTTTGAATAAAATCAACGGCTTGTTAAAAGAAATTGTAAGGACTCCTTTCGAAGGTACCGGCAAGCCTGAACCATTGAAATATAATCTTACAAACTGCTGGTCACGAAGGATCAATCCTGAACATCGTCTTGTTTATAAAATTGATGGAGACTCGGTCGTAGTACTGCAATGCAGGTACCATTATTAAAATGAACATTATCAGAAGCTTATAAAGAAACAGCTATTTTTCATCGCATCACTTGCTTCAACCATCAACTTCCAGGCCGGCAGCAGATCTTTCGGATTATAATTTAAACGTATCTTTGTCCATACCGTAGCAGAATCTAAAGTAAGGCGGCCGGCTATAATCGACTCGGCGCCATCACGAATAACTTTACCATTAAAAACCGTCTTATTCAGTACTTCCCAGGCTGCATCTGCTATCGCATTGGGCTGACCATAACGGTTGCGCAAATAAGCGGGCATCCACTCTTTTAACGAAATGGGCGTATCCCGCCAGGTCAATCAGTTTAAGCAATACGCTTACCAAGAATCTTGAGGCTTCTTTCCTGCCCGTCAAGGACAGCTATATCCGGCAATGTTGCCCAATCTTCAAATCCAAAATGCCTGAACAATTTTATACTTGGTTCATTGTGGGCGAAAATGAAACCCAACAGCGTTTTGATACCGATTTCAGGGGCTTTCTCAATAGCGTAAGCCAGTACTGTTTTTCCGTAACCTTTGCCTCTTTGCTGCTCGTCCAGGTAAACGCTCATTTCTACTGTAGAGTTGTATGCTGGTCTACCGTAGAAGGACTGGAAGCTCAGCCATCCGATGATCATGTTGTTCTCATCTTCTATCACCCATAGCGGGCGTTTGTCAGGTGTATGGTCCTCAAACCATTTCATTTTGCTTTCGGTAGTAACCGGTTCTGTATCAGCTGTCACCATTCTTGAGGCCACAGTAGAATTATAGATTTCAACTATTTTATTGAGGTCTGACAGTTTTGCGTCTCTGTATTGCAGCATGATAAGGTTGGAGTAAGTGTTCAAAGCTATTGTTTCGGGCTATGATATCAAAGCGAAATTAAAATTATCCTTTCTGCTGCGGCTCTTGTCTCCTGATTAACCTCATTAACGTCTATGAGAAAGTATAAATGCTCTTGAATGGATTGTACCTCGATTTAAAACAACGAATAAAAGATTGATACTAAATTTATAATCAATTTAGTGTTGATAAGGTTTTGATAAGCCATTGGTAAGGGGTTGGTAAGCTTTTGATAAGCAATAATGGCTTGGAAACAGCTTACTTACCGCTTATAAATCACTTATCGATACCGCATGAAATATA
>NZ_JBEVDX010000187.1:0-4085 GCF_040513095.1 Pedobacter sp.
ATATAGGAAATAAACTCTTTTGTCTCGGCATCATATTCAAAAATCAGGTGCTGAGCCCTACCATTTGGATCTTCCAATGTCTTTCCAATGCTGGCAACCTTTCCTTCGGTCAACAGCTTCTTGTCTTTTTCTGTTAATAAGGGATGGGACTGAATCTCATGATGAATAGGATGCGCCTGCAAACTGATCCAACCAGAATCAGACCTGTTGAGGGAAAGTTTAACATCCAATTGCTTTATCAAAAAGCCATCTGCTTGGACATTTTCCAGGGTGACGAGCCCTGTACGGCGTCCTGCAAGCATGGCACGAAGGTCATCTGGAGATAGTGCGGCTTTGCCCTCTTTCCAAAGCCCAATTCTGACCAGGTCATCTACTGGCAGTTCATTTTCCAAAAATAAAGGTTTCATAAATTAAAAATTAAGGTTAACGTTTTAGTCCATACGCCGCAGAGATCTCCGGTTCCTGATCAAATTGTTTTTCCATTGTAGCAGTAACATCAGGGATAGGTCTGCTGACCTGTGTGGCTTTAGCCTCAACTAAAGAAGCATACAAGCCGTCGGATTTAGATAGCGTAAACTGAGCTCCATTCCCCAAGTTTTCCATCCGAAAGCGGCTTTGTTTAGGGAGACTGATCACCCGGTAAACGGTATTATCATAACCGATTTGGTCTCCCATCTGGAGATTTTTGGCGGGTCTTTTTTCCACTTCAGCGACTTTAAGCCCCTCCTGCTGATCTTGCTTCTGGACGCGCGTTAGCTCAAAGTCCATCAAATAGTTAAAGATTTTTTCAGCATCAGCGGCAGCTGCGTGAATTTCAAAAGGGGTATCCGTAAGAATTTTAACCCAATCCTTAACGTAAGCAATGTGTTGCCCCGGATCATGACCGATCTGAAGTTCTTGCCCAATCAATAAGGATGCAATTTCTGCCCTTAATTCTTCCCTGGCATACCCCTCAGACCCGAATTTACTCATCAGGCTTCGGTCTAATCTTGAGGGGTGTCCGCTCCAGTGTCCTGCCTCATGCAGTACCGTCGCATAAAATTTTCCGGGGCTGTCGAACTGAGCTTTTAACGGAACTGTGATCTGATCGGCGAGTAGGCTGTAGTATGCACGGTTACCCGCCTGATAGACAATATCGGCACCAGTACTTTTGATCAACTGTTCTGCACGCTCTAATGGATCCCAGCCAAGCTCGGCCGGACCGGTGATTTTCAGCTCTGGAATTCCCGCTACCTGCCTTGCATTAAAGACTTTTGCGCTGTTGATGATCGGCTTTTCCAACTTGATGAATTCCTTTTCTGGCTTTCCATCTGCATCTAAAATCGGCTTGCCGTGCTGATCACGCTTGGTTTGTTCATCATAAAAGCGTACATACTGGATGGTTGTACCGTGTTCCCCCTTTTTAACCTGCCAATCTTTGGAGGCGGCCTGGTTATAAGTCATCCACCTCGGGTCGTCATATCCTGCAAGCAACAAAGAGAAAGTGTTGATTCCCTTATATCGGTTTCTGGAAATCACGTTATAAGGAAGCTGAAAGGCTGGACTACCTGCTGCCAACCATGGCTTTTGCCAGGGTGCTGTTCCTGCCTTAAGCTGTTCAATCAGCTTTTCCGCCACCTGTACGTGCAGGGCTTTAGGCGGTTCCGTTTTAGTACTCATCCTGATCCTCCTGTAAAATTTCGTCTTCAGGAAACTCGTCCGCATAATCGGCACCGTAAATGGCTGCCTCTTCTGGTGTTAGCTCCATCTGATCTCCTTCAGCAAGAAGCTGGAGCTTCCTTTCCAGCGAGCGGTTATAATACCAGTCACCAGGTTCATAAGGATTGTTCATGAAATAAGAATTAATAATAAGATTATTGTTTACATGCTAAGCCTATAAGAAATCGTAATGGATTTATAGGATAGCCACGAAATTTGGTGCTTAAATGAAGGTGTGGCCCGGTAACCCTTCCCGTCTGACCACTCAGTCCCAAATAATCTCCAGACCGTACATCCTGTCCATCAGCAACTACGGTAACTGATAAATGGCCATAAACTATCTCCAGTCCATTACTTTCCAAACGAATAAACTTGCCTAAAATAGGATGAAATCCTTGAGCGGTGATCCTGCCATTCACAATGGCAAAGACCGGCTCAAATCTGGCAGACAAGTCCACCCCGCTATGAAAATCTTTGGTTCCAGTAACAGGATGCTTACGCCAGCCAAATCCGGAAGTTAAATTCATGGAGTTTAATGGAAGGCAAAACTGAGCCATTAAATAAAACGGGGAAAGTAAGAGCATCAAAAACAGACTGACAGTTTTCCGGCGATTACAAAGCCGTTTCATTACCTGCCCAATCCAATGCTATTGCCCTGCTGTAGGTCAGCACCATAGTCCAGCTCCAACATTTCCGAAAGAGGTCGCGTCGCAAACTCCAGGGCCTGCGGACTATCTTTCAAAGCCGCCATGGATTCCATTACCTGCCGCGGACTGCCGGTACTCTGGTACATGCTCAATCTGAGCAAGTTCTTAAAGTCAGCCACCTCTAGTTGCTTTACCTTGACTAGAAGCCTCTTATACAATTCATTGTGCGGTTTTAAAACCAATAATGCATCACTCTGATATCGTCCCGCACCTTTATTCGCAAATGCTACAAAAATGGTATCGCTATGCAAATCTGCTCCGATAACTGTGCCTGCCTGGCCCCGCATCATAAAGGGATCTTGAGTAAGCTGGGGATGCACCATGACTGGCATACCTAATAGATCGTCCATATATTATTAGATTAGTGAGATTTATTTACCTGTCCCTGGCATCATTGAGCCTTTCATTGACGGAGGAACTTGTGCCGGCCTGGCGGCCGGTTTAAACTGTTTAACCAACTCCTGTACCTCCACGGTAATCCGGTTAAAATTTTGAAGCAGGATTTCGTCCCTGTGTCCTTTGAAATTGTAGAAGAGTGGTAATTCCCTGTATGCCGCTTCTTCCTTTTTAATGGCATTCAGATCCAGGTTCACTCTGCAATGAACCGTGGACGGCTCAAAGCTACCCGTATACGCTTCTACTGCGTCCGAAGCGAGTAAGCCTACCATCTCCCCCGCCTTCAATGCAGCAATCTTTCCCGCCGGGATCAGCGGCTCCAGCTTTTCACTCAATGATAACGACACTTTACTGCGATCAATAGAAACACTCTCACTAAGCTGCTTTACCTTTCCGAATATGCGCTCTAGCCAGTCTAGGGTATCTTTATTTTGAACCGAGCCAGATAAAACGTTACCAACAATAGATGTGATTGTAGCTGCTGTTTCTTTGCCATATTGCTGCTGGATCTGCTGCATTGACTGGAAACCCAAAAGTGTCGCCACTTTATTGGAACGTGCCTGGGCCAAAAGCAGATCCAGGCGGTTTACCATCAGTGATGCAGCCTCATCTATGATCAATCCTACGGGCAGATTGCCTTTTGTATTGATCAGCTTGGTAATACGGTTCAATACTACTGAATAACAAGCTGCATTGGTACTTTGGGTAAGAGGATCGTTAGCCAGTATCAATAGGCTAGGAGAAACCGGGTTGTTGATCTTTAGATCAAAATCGTCACCTGAGAACACCCAATAAGTTTCCTTGGTGGCAATACGGCTGATGAAAATTTTCAAGGTGCCAACCTGGCCCTCCAGCTGCTCAAAAGCTTTTGCTTTGTAAGCAGTCATAAATGGGGAAAGCAATGAGCTAAGTTCCTTATTAGAGAATAGTGTACTAAAGATGTCTTCATAGGAACAATTTAAGAAGGCCAGCACGTGAGGAAGGCTAGAGTACTTGCCTCCATCATGTTTGCTGAAAAAATATATGCAGGCTGCCAGAAAGTTGATTGCTGACTGCGTAAAAAATTGATCCGATCCTCCGGACTTATCTCCTTTCTTTAAAGCTTCAACCAAACCTTCCGCCGTCTCCGATGCATCCGCAAGTGTCTGCAAATAGATTGACTTCCATGGGTTAATACGCCTGCTTCGTTCCGGCTCATTAAGGTTAATTACGTGAAAGCTGAAATTTTGGTAATCTCCCTTTTGCCTTGCCAGTAAATAATGGTAATAGGCAATCTTTCCCAGG
>NZ_JBEVDX010000188.1:0-8869 GCF_040513095.1 Pedobacter sp.
GCTTCATTGGTGTCATCAGCCTCCATTCCGGCATTTAACAGGGGGCAGCCACCTTCTGTAAAGGCCAGTTCTTTGCTCTTGGTGATCACGAGCGCATGGCGGTATAATTTCTCAGGATAATCCTTTCCTTCGCTTACAAAAGCATTTATTTTGTCACGGCGCAGTTCTGCGATGTATTCAAAAGTGGCCAGGGCTACCTCTTCCTTATTTTCAAAATTTCCATAAATACTGCCCTTCGTTAGCCTGGTCGCTTCGGTAATATCAGACATCGCAGTGCCGGCATAACCCTTCCGGTTGAAGAGGTTTGCCGAAGTTTCGATAATAAACTGCCTTGTACTTTCAGATCTCGGTTGAAATTTCATCCCACAAATATACTAAACGGTATATGAATAGAAAGCCTCTGCAGGTATCAAAGTATAAACCTCACACTGTGATCTGGCAAAACAATCCCACATTCAATCATAAATCATATCAATTGAATTAACAATTGAACCCTTTTGACTTACAATAAAATATAAACATACAAACATAGAATATAGCGGTGTTTTATGCCTATCATTACATCTTATAAATTTTCCCAATGTTTGAAAACATTATCAAAACACTAAAAAGCAACAAGGGAGAAATCCTCGAGTTATGGATGAAAAACCAGCTGGCAGACTCGGTCCTTACTGAAGACCTCATCAGCCACCAGGAACTGAGAAAACAATCAGAAGAACTGGTCAATGCCCTGGTAAATAACCTCAATGAAAATAGTATCAACGATAGTCAGTCGCCCGATTTCGATCAGTTAACTGAACTGCTGGGCGGAATCTCTATATTACGAGCACGTCAGGGTTTCAGCCCGAGAGAAACGGGCTCATTCATCTTGAGTCTGAAAGAGGCCCTGCTTGAAATACTGAAAAAAGAAATTACTGATATAAACGAAGTTTACCAGGAAAGCTTAAAGCTCAGCCGACTGCTGGATAACTTTACGATCCTCACTTTCGAAACCTTTATCAAAGGGCGCGAAGAACTGATTATGCGTCAAACAGATGAAATCACAGATATATCAACCCCGGTAATTAAAGTATGGGATGGCATTCTTGCACTTCCTATAATTGGAACACTTGACAGCGCCAGGACACAGGTTGTGATGGAAAATTTGTTGCAGGAGATCGTAAAAACAGGCAGCGGGATTGCAATCCTTGATATCTCCGGTGTCCCTACAGTAGATTCACTTGTTGCACAATACTTGCTGAAAGCAGTTAGCGCAACCCGCTTGATGGGTGCCGACTGTATTATCAGCGGCATCAGACCAGAAATCGCACAGACTATCGTTCATCTTGGTATAGATCTTTCGCAGGTGATCACTAAAGCCACACTGGCCAGTGCTTTACAATATGCATTTAAATTACTACGCCTGGAAGTAAAAAAAACATCTCTGGCAGCCCCGGGATTACTTAATCAATAAATAAATGGAGAGAATTCCTATTCTTAAAATGGGGCCGTTCCTTCTGGTGACGATACAGATTGACCTGTATGACCGCCTGGCATTAAATCTGGAGGAAGATCTGGTGAAAATGGTTGAGACAACATCGTCGAAGGGTGTTTTAATTGATATTTCAGCGGTGAGTATCGTTGACTCTTTTATGGGAAGGATCCTGGGAAATATAGCAAGCATGTCCAGGTTACTGGATGCGCAAACTGTTGTCGTAGGTATGCAGCCCGCAGTAGCAATCACACTTGTCGAACTCGGGTTACAATTAAACGGTGTTTACACTGCATTAAACATGGAAAAAGGCATGAACTTATTGAAATCCAAAATGGATATCAGTATATCCCCCCAGGACGATGGAGATTACTCCTTTGAGTAGGGATACACTGGTGGTGGCTAATGACCAGGACGTGGTCCCCTTCAGGAACAACGTAAAGCTGCATGCAGAAAGAATTAAAATGGGACTGATCAATCAGACCAAACTGATTACCGCGGCCAGCGAAATGGTTAGGAATATGCTCAAGTATGGAAACGGTGGAGTGACGGTAATTGAGATAGTCACAAGAGGTATTAATAAAGGTGTAAGGGTTACCTTTGCCGATAAGGGCCCCGGCATCGAGAATATACCTCAGGCCATGCAGGATGGGTTCTCTACGGGGAAAAGCCTGGGTCTGGGTTTACCAGGCACAAAAAGGCTGGTTAACGAGTTTGACATTAAAAGTGGCCCGGGTGTAGGAACTACTGTGACCATTATTAAATGGGCCAATGGTTGATGCTACACATACCCGTTTCGAAGCAAACGACAGGAGTTATTTTTCCATTATCAAAAAGGATATACGTTTAAAGGCAGAAAGAGCTGGATTCACAGACAAGCGGCTTGGAGACCTGGATCTTGTAGTTTCTGAAATGATTTCCAACCTGCACAAATATGCTGTAGGCGGGGAAATATTGGCCGGGCTTTTTAAGGAAGGTGATAACCAGTACATCGAACTGATTTGTATTGATAATGGCCCTGGCATGGCTTTTCCGCAGAAAATGCTGGAAGATGGTATTTCTACAGGTAAAACTTTGGGAATGGGCCTTGGGAGCATTAAAAGGCTTTCCGATAAGTTTGATATTTATTCAATGAAAGACTGGGGAACATTGATTCTCAGCCGCATCTATAAAAACAGTACCAGAAAACAACAGGCAGTAAATCCTGTGATTGATATCCGCCCCGTTATTGTCACTATGCCCGGACAGATTAAAAGTGGTGACGGGTTCTATTACAAAACTACAGACCAACACTTTAAACTCCTGGTAGCAGACGGCCTCGGTCATGGCGAAGAAGCTAATCATGCAGTAAATGAAGCAGTACAGGCCTTTAGGGCATGCCCCTTCCACTCTCCTGCCGAGATCATCAGACATATACATCAATTTATTCGTGGCACCCGCGGAATGGTGGGTACAGTCGTTGTTTTCGACTTCGGTACCAGAAAATGGAAGATAGCTGGTGTTGGCAATATAAGCACGAGGATGTCCAACTTTCTGGATAACAAAATGCTTATGTCGCACAATGGGATTATCGGCCTCAACATCCCTAATACCATTAACGATCAGGAATTAACGGCCGAGAAGTACCATCAGGTTACATTGTGTTCTGACGGCATGATCTCACGCTGGGAGACAAACAAACTGATAGGTATTAACCGATGTGACCTCAGTATCCAGGCAGCGGCAATATATAAAGAATTTGCACGGCAAACAGATGATATGTCTGTCGTGATGGCAAAAATTAATATCAGATGATACATCTTGTTCAGGTAGCACTCGAAAATGAAATGGACCTCACGCTTGCGTACAAGAAGTCAAATAAGGCAGCGGCACTTATAGGATTATCCATTTCTACACAAACGGCATTTGCTACCGCCGTTTCAGAAGTATGCCGCGAGATTATTGATAAAACCCACGAGGGTTCGCTCAGCATAGAGATCCAGGGCAGTAACGACCGCCATGATCTGGCCGCTGTGATTACTTACCTTGAAACTGAGGGCGTAGATAACCTGAGGGAAGGCCTGCAACATGCAAAAAAGCTGGTGCCGGTTTTCAATCATTCCATTATCAACTCAAGGGGCAAAATTGAGCTCAAACTGAACATCCCGCGTTCAGCAAAACTCAGCAACGAAAAAATGAAGGCTATCAAAAGTTATTTCGAACTTGTTGAGCCCAATACCCCCTACGAAGAACTAAGGCAGCGGAACACCTTATTATTCCAGATCAACGAGCAGTCAGAAACTGCATTGAGGCAGGCAGAATATCTGAACGAGCAAAAAAACGAATTCCTTTCTGTTGCAGGGCATGAACTTAAAACTCCGCTGACCATCCTGAGGGCTTATACCCAGATGGCATTACGTTCGGAATGCAGCCCGGCAACCCTCGCACACATCAAAAAAGTAGATACCCAGGCCTTAAAACTACAGACCATGATCCTGCAGCTGCTGGATATATCCAGGATTGAAAAGGGAATTGCTGATTACAATATCGAGCTTGTAGATTTCAACGGATACCTGAATGATATGGCCGACCTGATCCGTCTGCTGGTACCTTCACATGAACTGCTCATTACGATGGATGAAAGCCGGATGGTGAATATTGATAAACTGAGGATCGAGCAGGTTTTTATGAACATCGTAGGCAACGCCGCCAAATATTCGCCCAGTGGCGAACAGATTATGCTGGATACCAGATTCCTTGACAATGGCGATTTGCTCATCTCTGTAAGGGATCAGGGTATTGGCATGTCAGAAGAGGATCTGCACAAAGTATTTGAGAAGTTTTACCGCGTACAGGATATCACCACAT
Source organism: Pedobacter sp. (assembly GCF_040513095.1). GTDB lineage: Bacteria > Bacteroidota > Bacteroidia > Sphingobacteriales > Sphingobacteriaceae > Pedobacter. The sequence goes on from NZ_JBEVDX010000188.1 coordinate 4,319, forward strand.
TATTCAATGGCCTTGGTATGGGCTTGTTTATCTGTTCAAAGATCATCACTGACCATGGCGGTAAGATCTGGGTTGAAAGTATCAAAGGGCAGGGAAGTACATTTTTCTTTACACTCCCCGCCCCCGTTGAATTCAGCTGAGCAGCGCCCAACACAGCAGCTCAATTTAATTCAGCTGCCATACATTATTTTTACGGTTCACATCAGGCAGTTTATGCTCAGGATCCAGCTCTGCAGTTTTCACCTTTTTGCCTGAAGCAATTTTCAGTACATACGTCTTATTGATCAGCCAGGTCTCTACCGGCAAGACCTGGTTGTAAACAGTACCATCCGTAAAAGTCACCAATAGCTTCACCGGCATCACCATTTTCTCCAGATTGGCCAGTTTTACCTGTACAAATTTTTTGTCTCCTGTACCACTGTAAGTAACATCCAGTACAGACTGGTCCAGTTTCCAGTTATTGTAGAACCAGCCCTTCCAATACCAGGAAAGGTCTTCACCGGCACCATTTTCCATCGCATGAAAGAAATCACTGGGCGTTGGGTGTTTATAGGCCCAGTCGGCAATGTACTGTTTGAAAGCATAATCAAATCTTTCAGGCCCTAAAATCTGCTCGCGCAGCAGGATCATTCCAAAAGCGGGTTTGAAATAAGCAAATGCATGTCTGTATTTTTCTGCGATCGCATCGGCAGCAGTCATGATTACCGGTGCATCGGGGTCAGTAATAAAAGGAATGATCTCATCGGCAGGGTTTCCCTGGTTTTCAGCATATTCACTATCCCTTTTTGGTGCATACTCACCTTTATTGAACGCGTCAGAGGCATATACATCTATGAAAGTGTTGAAACCTTCATCCATCCATGGATAGCGGCGTTCGTCTGAACCAACGATCATCGGGAACCAGTTATGACCGATTTCATGCGCTGTCACCCAGAACAGTTCTTTTCCTTTATCGTTGATCCCGTCGAATAGTATGCCCGGGTACTCCATTCCTCCCGCTACACCGGCTTCGTTTACCGCTACTGGATAAGGGTAAGGATACCATTTCGACGAGAAATGTTCTATTGAAGCTTTCAGGTATTCTGTTGAACGCCCCCATCTGTCATTACCCGCACTTTCTATCGGATAAACCGACATGGACAGTGATTTTTTTCCTTCCGGCAGGTTGATCCTTGCGGCATCCCAGATGTAGGCCTTTGATGCGCCAAATGCCACATCACGTGTATTTTTCATGATAAAGTGCCAGGTAAGGTTTCCCTTCTGTACAGGTCTGCTGGCAGGATCTTTCAATTCTGCCGCTGTCCTTATCATTACTGTCTTGTCGCTGTTCTTTGCGGCATCCATCCTTTTGTTCTGCAGGGCAGTAAGCACCTCTTTAGGGTTTTGCAGTTCACCCGAACCGGCAACGATCATATCCCAGGGTACAGTAATCTTGTAATCGAAATCCCCGTATTCGAGATAAAACTCGCCACTGCCTAAAAAGGGCAGCGTGTCCCAGCCTCTCGAATCATCGTATACACACATTCTCGGGTACCACTGCGCAATTTCAAAGATCTTCCCGTTTTTCGTTGCAGTGAAATCGGTACGGTTACCAAAAGCTCCAGGAACGGTATACGTATACTCGATCAATATATTGATTTTTGCACCCCCTGCTCCTAAAGCTTCAGGCAGGCGGATCTGCATTCTTGTATCGGTAATCACATAACTGGCAGGCTGTTTCTTGCCGTTCAGCACAATCTGTACCGATTTAAACTGGTTCCCTTCAGTGCTGTCATCAAAACTGTATCCCGCACCTGTAAATTTTGAGCGCGCGTCTTTTTTGTAGATCTGCTGGTCTATCTGCAGCCATAGTGAACTCAGTACATTAGGGCTGTTATTGGTATATGTAATATTTTCTGTAGCTGTCAGCGTATTCTCGACCGTATCAATTGCAGCATTAATCTGGTAATCCGCATGGTTCTGCCAGTATTTGGGACCAGGCCTGCCTTCCGCCGTGCGGTACTCATCGCCCCGCTGGGTATAAAAGTTGGGCGAGAATATTCCGGATGGCTGGTAGCTGCCTGCTGCCGGTTTTGTTTGCGCATAAGCGGAGGATACCAGTGCCGTGCAAAGTGTAATCAGTAAAAGGTTTTTCTTCATCATTTTAGTTCATGATTTTTCTCATGTGGGTTTAATCATCACAATTCTGAAAGCTAAAGTACAGAATGAAATTCCAAATAAAATAAATCCGCTCATTTACAGGTTTTTTTTTTCAAATAAAAGCCGCAAGTTTGCCTACTCCGTTAAAATGAAAAGAAATGAACGATAAAAAAGGATTTACTACCACGATATTACACTCAGACCGCCTCCTGAAACCAGAATTTGGTGCATTGCACCAGCCTATCCATACTGCTGTGACCTGGGGCTTCGAAGATGTGCAGGGACTGGTCAACGTATTCCAGAATAAAGCCAAAGGGTATGCCTACTCCCGTCAGGGAAATCCGACAGTTACCGCCCTGGAGCATAAAGTGACACAGATGGAAGATGGAATGGCAACGGTAGCTTTCTCTACAGGGATGGCCGCCATTTCCGGAACTATATTAGCCCTGCTTAAGGCGGGCGATCATATCATTGCCAGTTCTTATCTATTTGGCAATACACGCAGTGTGATGCAGACCTATATGGATATGGGCCTGGCAATTACATTTGTTGATGCCACTTCCATAGAAGAGGTCAAAAATGCTTATCAGGAAAATACCCGGATGGTGTTTGTAGAAACGATTGCCAACCCGGCCACACAGGTTGCAGCCCTGGGGCCAATCGGTGATTTTTGCGAAGAAAAAGCTATAATATATATGGTGGATAATACCATGACCTCTCCATATATCTTCCGTCCCGTTACGGTAAAAGCCAGTCTTGTGATCAATTCGCTTACCAAATATATCGGCGGCCATGCAGATGCACTGGGGGGCAGCGTAACGGATACAGGTTTATACAACTGGGTAAACTTCCCTAATATTGCAGAGGTTTTGCGTGAGCAGATCCGTCCGGAGATGCTGGGTATTACCCAGATCAGAAAAAGAGGCCTGCGTGACAGCGGAGGAACCCTGGCTCCAGAAGCAGCGCATACCATATCAGTAGGTTCAGAAACTATCGCGCTCAGACTGGAAAGAGCAAGCGCCAATGCCCTTGCCCTGGCTCAATATCTGGAGGCACATCCATTGGTAAGCAAAGTTTATTACCCGGGCTTAAAGAGCCATCCGCAACACGAACTTGCCACAGGCCTTTTCAAAGGTTACGGCGGGCTGATGAGTTTTGCACTCAATGATGGCATAGATTGTTTTGCTTTCCTTAACAGGCTTAAACTGGTAATCAAATCAAGTAACCTGGGTGATACCAGGACCTTAGCTATACCGGTAGCACATACAATATTTTTTGAACTTGGTGCAGAAAGACGTGCGGAAATGGGTATCCCAGATTCAATGGTCAGGCTTTCTATAGGGATTGAAGACCAGAAAGATATCCTGAATGATTTTAAAACTGCGTTTGAAGGTTGTTAAAAAAACTTGTTAAGGCATAAATATTTCTAAACCTTAACAAAAAGTATATCTTAGTAGCTCCATGAGATATCTATGACAAGCTTAAATTCAGAGCAGGAACTTTTTAAGTCGCTGGTTGAGGCCTATCCGATACCCAGCGCAGTTTATATAGGAGAAGATATCATCATTAAGGCGGCCAATCAGGGCATGCTTAAGTTTTGGGATAAAGATGCATCCCTTATTGGCTGGTCACTAAGGGATGCCCTGCCCGAAGCAGTGTTTCGACATTTTGTAACTGCTGCAGAACAGGTATTCAATACCGGAATTACCTATCATCATGAAGAAGACCGGATGCTGCACCTGCCAGATGGAAGCCGGCAGTCATTCTATTTCAGCCACACCATAAAAATACTGAACAATCCGGAGGGCAAAGCTGCCGGCCTGTTACATACCGTTAGCGATATCACCGAGGAAGTCAAGGTAAGGGCGCGGGAGCAGCAGTTGTTATGCCTGGTAGACCACAATGCAGACCATATGTCTGTAGCCGATATGGAGGGCAATCTCATCTATATGAATGCCGCAGCAAGAAAATTACTGGGTGTAGATGCAGAAACCGACGTTACTACACTGAGCGCAAATGACTTTTACACAGCTGCAGAGCTCAGGCGCGTGCAGGAGACAATTATTCACCAGATTACAGAACATGCAGGCTGGCAAGGAACCATCCGTTTAACAAACCGCGTTACGGGAGAAGAAATCCCATGCCATGTCAATTACATCCTCATCAAAAATAATGAAACGGGCGAAGTTATAGGACGTGGTGCTACCCTGCGTGACCTGCGTCCTGAGATCAAAGCCAAGGCGGAATTACAGCGACTGGCCATGATCGTAGATATCAGTGAAGATTTCTGCAACTACTGTGATATCAATGGTAATACCATTTACCTGAATGCTGCCGGACTCAAACTGATCGGTATGGACAAAAAACGGATGACTTCCAGCAATCTATACCAGTACCATTCAGCAAAGTCTG
>NZ_JBEVDX010000189.1:0-4921 GCF_040513095.1 Pedobacter sp.
ACTGATAATTTTCTTCTTCCTTTTGCACGACGAGAAGCTAATACTCTTCTACCGTTTGCTGTAGCCATTCTTTCGCGGAAGCCGTGTTTGTTTCTTCTCTTTCTTTGCGAAGGTTGGAATGTTCTTTTCATAACTGTATGATATCTTAACTATTATTTTTTTAAATAAGAGGTGCAAATATAGCGCGATTTTTTCTTAATTGCAAATAGATTCAGCAAAGTTTCGCTTTTTCTCCATTCTTTATTTGCTGCCGCCGCCGCATTATAATCCCAGCGCGGCTTTAAGCTTTATATAACCGGTTTTACTGACCGGGAGCCAAATATCTGACTTTAAAAGCACTATATAACTATCCTTTTCTTTCAATTCAATTTTATTCACCTGTGCAAGGTTGATGAGGTACGAACGGTGGATGCGGATAAACTGTTCGCTGTCAAGCGTTTTTTCAAAAAAACTCATGGTCTTGTTCTTAAAAAAATTCCCCTCGGTAGTGCTCAGTTTCACATGGTCGTCATCCGCTTCAAAGTAATGGATATCGCTTACAGGTATGATCTTGATCACCCCGTTTGTTTTGACCACTACCCTATGCTGTTGTGAAGGACTCATTCCTGCGCTCTCCAGCAGTTCTTCTGTCGGCTCTGCCTGTTTTAAACGTGCAGGCAGCTTACGCATGGCCTGATCAAAACGATCCTGCTCTATTGGTTTAAGCAGGTAATCCGCGGCATTTACCTCAAAAGCTTTAATAGCATATTCATCAAATGCCGTGGTAAATATCACTGCAGGCGGATTTTCCACCAGTTCCAGCATCTCAAATCCGTTGATCTTAGGCATCTGGATATCCAGGAAGATAAAGTCAGGCTTGAACTGGGTGATAGCTTTTAAGCCCTCAAAACCATCACTGCACTCAGCCAGGACCTCTACATCAGGAAAATTCTTCAGATAATGTTTAACCACATCTCTTGCTAAAGGTTCATCATCAATGAGTATCGTTCTGATCATATTTCTGTGGTATTTTAAGGGTCGTTAAATAGATGTTATCTTCCAGTGCCGCAGTCTGCAGTAAACTGCTGTCTGCGAAGAGCAAATATAATCTTCTTCTGATAGCAGTCAAACCAAATCCGGTGCCCCCGGTAGCTTTCATCTCCGGATCGAAAGGATTCTTCACACTAATCTGCAGCAGGTTATGCTCAACCTTCACATGCACGGAGATCAGTATCGCCGCAGAGGTATTGTAGAGCCCGAACTTGATGGCATTCTCAACAATGGGCTGCAGCAGTGTTCCGGGCAGACAAAGCCCCAGGGTATCTTCATCAATCCTTATATCCAGGTTCAGGCGGTGACTAAACCGCACTTTTTCAATATCCAGGTACAGCTGGATATATTCCATCTCTTCCTCTACACTTACCCAAACTTCATCGTCCCTCTTCAGCGTACCCCGTAAAAAGGAGGCCAGCTTGGTAATCATTGTGCCCGCTTCTTTGGGATTAACGATGGTCAGAGCATATACAGAATTGAGGCTGTTGAATAAAAAGTGGGGCTGCAGCTGGTGTCTCAGTTTATTTAACTCAGCTTCTTTGGCCAGGTTCTGTGCAGTATGCAACCGCTCCTGTGTTTCGGACTGTTCTTCCAGTTTGTACCACAGCACATTCGCAAAAGCGCACCAGGCAAGAAACACAAACAATACAATCGTTCTGAAAGGCATAGAAACATCCAGGAAGCTTACATAGCTCAGGTAGCGGACAAATAATGTGCTGAGCACATAGGTGCTGACAAAGGAGACAGCCGTTGCTAAAACAACTGCCAGCATAATAACGAACAGCACAATTTCCTGTTTGGGTTGGTAAAAACGGAGAATAGTGCCCACCACAAGACAGGACATGGCAAGCAATATATTGGTGATCAAACTGTCAGCTACCGAAGCGTACCAGTTGAAATTGAGCGTATAGTAGAAAAGCAGGACGAACGCCACAATCCATGCGATAAAGAGCATCACTCCTGCTTTTTGTACACTTTTGCTTAATAAGGGGTTATTGGCCACGATTTTCTGTTTAATAGTTTCTGATATCTACCCCGCCCATTATCGCTACGCCCGTTATTCTGATTATTTTTTCTGGTCCGCCGGCTGCCGGAACAAGAGATCTTTTGTCATCTACACTTCCAAATATGGGAGTCAGCTCCGTTTTTACAATCCATGTTGGCGGGATCACGATTTTTACGCCACCAAATATTGCTATGACGTCTAAAGTTACGGTTCCTTCAAAATCGGCCTGACTAAAGATCAGGTCACAACCCCCGAATACACTCACCACATCTCCGCCTTTAAAGTTCTTGGAAAAAACCTGATGTTTGCTGCCCCCGAATATATTTACTGAGTCGACATAATCATGCTCAGGATCTCCGGCCGAGCCGGGAGCAGGACTGCCAGTTCCGCTTGCGTCCGGGGAACCACCTGGAGTACCATCAGGGTTATCCTCTAAATTGAAATCCAGCGGTTTTTTTTTTCCTTTATATTTAAAGGCGCCCGCTGGCTTAAGTATCATATACAATCCCAGCATGATGAATGCGGCCGCAACATAGTAGTCGGACATGTCCAGTCCTGCCATATCCTCCAGGGTAAAGATTCCACCAATCACTACCATAACCAGCCAGCCGCCCCCTGTGAAATTGCGTCTGCTACCGATGAGCAATCCTATAGCCAGTAAAATCGTATGCCAGCTGAATACCCAGTGAGGTACACCTATACCAAAGTTTCTTAAGAAAAATATCAGACCCAGAACTAAAAGTATGAGTCCGGCGCCAAGTCTGTTAGAGTTGCTGTTTGTTTTTTTATCAGTGTCCATTACCTTAATTTTTCATCTAAACTAGGGTATAAATGCAGTTTTCTAAATAGCCGCAATCCCATACAGCAGCAAAAAACCGGTAAACACCCTTTTTCTGCCGGTAAAATATTTCCTTAACTTCGCCGTGTTATATTAATCCACATCCGATATGAAAAAGCGCATTCCCATAATCTTTATTTTGCTCCCTTTCTTTCTGCTTTGCCCCATAGCCATCTGGGCACAGCAAACTGGTCAGGCTACTCCTGCCTATGAGATTTTTGACACTAAAACAGGCAAAACAATCAGCACAGATGAACTGGTAAAAGCACTGAAGAAAGTGGATGTACTGGTATTTGGCGAAGAACACAATGATTCTACGGGCCATTTGCTGGAAGCTGAAATTCTTGGAAAGATGATCCGGTCCTACCCGTCCACGGCATTGTCCCTCGAGATGTTCAGTACGGATGTTCAGCCGGTAATTAATGAATATCTGTTAGCGCTGATCTCTGAGAAGAACTTTATCAAAGAAGCGAAGGCATGGAATAATTATAAAGACTACAAACCCCTGATTGAACTGGCAAAGACTGCCCATACCGATGTGATCGGGGCAAATGCGGCAACGCGTTACAGCAATGCTGTAAGTATGGCAGGATTGGACAAACTGAAGGATTTCCCGGCGGCCTCAAAATCTTTCCTTCCGCCTCTTCCTGTTGATACTGCCGCCGGAAGGTACCATGACAAATTTATAGAGACGCTGGGAGGACACGATATGGGCAGCATGAAGATTTATCAGACACAAAACCTCTGGGACGCATCTATGGCCTGGTCTGTAGCAAAATACGCAAAGTTAAATCCGGGCAGAAAGATTCTGCAGCTGAACGGAAGGTTCCACAGCGATGAAAGGTTGGGAATAGTTGCACAGCTTAAAAAGTATGCACCTAATTTATCTGTAGCAAATATATCCTGTTTTTCGGCGGAGAGCGCTGATGCTAAAGATACTGCAAAGTATGCAGGTATTGCCGATTATGTGATCGTGATTAGTCAGGCAAAACCGTAAGAAATACTTTTTATTTTCGGCGCTGCCCGTGGCCGGTCAGCAGCAGGCAGTGCCGAAAACAGCATTTATACTGTTCTGGTTTTCAGTAAATCCCTGATCTCAGTCAGTAAAGATTCTTCTTTGGTTGGTGCAGGTGGAGCTTTAGGCGCTTCTTCTTCTTTGCGTTTCATTGAATTAATAGCTTTTACCATCAAAAATATGATGAAGGCCAGAATGATAAAGTTGATCACCTCGGTAGCAAAGTTACCCCAGGCAAATACAGGTCCTGCTTTTTTAGCATCTTCCAGAGAAGCATTCGGATTAGCAGCAACGAACTCGCTAACTTTCGCATTCAGCGGAATATAAAAATTAGCAAAGCCCTTATCACCAATCAATAAACTTATAGGAGGCATAATCAGATCATTCACCATAGAGGTCACGATCTTTCCAAATGCTCCCCCGATAATTACCCCGACAGCAAGGTCTATTACATTGCCTTTTACGGCAAACTCCTTAAATTCTTTAACGAAACTCATAATGAAAAATTTATTTTGTGTTCAATATCACTTATAACTATAAACTTACATAAAGATATTTTATCTGAGCCCTTTCATTCTCAAAAGCTATAAAACAGATTTTATACATTTGTCAGAAATTATCAAACTATTTATCTGGCACCTTTATTAATAAAAATATAAACTTTATCATAAAAATGGCTATAATATCGAAAAAATAGCGTCAATTACAATAATAGACTTGAGTGTATAGTTTATATCTAAACCAAATGCTTATTTTTGAAACGGGTCAAAATACCTTTTCTACACAACATGCTTAAACAACATTTACAACAAAAGTTACTTCAAAAATTATCACCTCAGCAAATTCAGTTCATTAAATTATTACAGGTACCCACTGTTTCGCTGGATACCCGCATTAAAGAAGAACTGGAAGAAAATCCTGCACTTGAACAGGGCGAGGAAAGCCATGAAGAAGAATTTGACAATGACCTGAACGGCGAAGCCGACAACTTTTCAGATGAGGCTAATACCGAAGAAATGGACGGTAGCCA
>NZ_JBEVDX010000190.1:0-74215 GCF_040513095.1 Pedobacter sp.
AGGTTTCACCCGCTTTCAGCGGGTAGGGAGATGCATAATTGTTCATTCCGGCGATGATGCGCAGGTTATCCTGATAATCCAGTTCCAGGTCGATGCGGAAATTACCGCTCCACTCCATGGCACCGTACAATACACTGCCTTCATCTTCGCCGGCGGGCTTATTCAGGGAAACCATAAATACAGAAGGCTGGAACAGATTAGCCCTGGTGCCCAGCTTACTGTCCAGGGTTTTTATTCCATGAGTGAGTTTAGATTCCTCAGGCTGCATTTCCCTCGCCCAGTTACCGTGGTACTGCTTCAGCCAGTAGTTATCTGCCTTAAGATACAAGTTAGCTGAAGCATATTTATGCAGCGCAACCAGTCCTTTTTCTTTGTGCCTGATTTCGCTCCATTGCTCTATCACATCCTCCTTAAAGTAAGATTTATAGAACAGCGTTACTTCAAAATTGTAAACAGGGTCTTTCAAAAGCACGCTCAGCAAATTGACATCTTCGGCAAGCTTTATCACTTTGTGGCTCTGGTACCGCAGATTAAGGGAGTTATTTCCATCGGAATGTGTCACCGTAATTGCAGGTTCGAGCAAGCTGCGCGAACCTGAGGGTGTATAGGCTGAACTGAGTTCATCGCTTACGTCTTCATGCTGTTTATATGCTCCGGGAATAAGACCATACTCAGCCGGATTGCCCAGCTTTTTGCCGAAGAAGATCATATTCACTTCTTTTTTGGCGCCCACAGACAGCACCATTGCGTTGTTTTCTGTTTCAACCGGTATAATCACCGACTGGGCGAATACCGGGGCGCTCAGGAAAATTAAACATACAAACCAAAACGTAGTATTGGGCACTGGCTTTAATTGCTTCATATCGAAAGAGTTCTAGGTAAAGAAATATAATCATTTTACTAAAAATCTGCAGGCTAATTTTCAGATAGATGAGCATATTCATCCAAATAGCTTTTTGCACCTAAATGGGCAGCATCCAAAGTGAGGACCGCTGAGAAGGCCGCTTTTGCTTCTTCCCCCCGCTTCAATCCGAGATAACCTAAGCCCTGCATAAAAAGACAATGCGTCCGGTTCCTCAGATCCATATCATCTTCAAAGATCAGCAGGTTAGGAAGAGATACTGCAAAATAATCGATCTGGACATGATCATTCTGATGCGCTTTACCGTACACCACCAGTCTGTCAAATATCTCAGTAGCTTTTTCCAGTTTGCCCAGTTTACGCCAGGCAAGTCCCTGATAGAAGATCTTATCCGGCTGCTGGTCATTGTAAAACACTGCGGCCGAAGGTACGTGCAGTCCTACTGTAGCTCTGCGGAAAAAGGAAACTGCCTGCTCCCGGTTGCCAATTCCCTCATAACTGAGCCCCAGCCAGTAAAAGATATCATTTTCCTGTGTACCAAAAAGTTTACCTTCTCCCAGCTGATGCGGATAAAGTTGTGCGCGTTCCAATAAATCAATTGCTTCACCGAAATTCCCTAACCTGATTTCCTTCTTTGCAAGTTCAGTCAGCGTGTGCACATACTGTCCCGAAACTTTTCCCTCTCCACCTTCCCATGGATGAAACTGCCTGCCCATGATGAGTTCGAGGGCTATTTCATGTTGTCCCGCAAAATTAAGCAGTACAATTCGTTCCAGATAAACATCATCTCGCAGGTTTGCGGTTTTGATCTGATCTTCCAGAAACTGTAAACGATCCTCCGGCTTTCTGTTCAATCTTTTGTATAACTGATCAAGTTCCATCAGCACACGTGCATCAGTACTGTCAAGTCCGAAGGCGTTCTCAAAATAGCGGAGTGCCCCTTCCCGGTCATGTCGTTTATTGAAACTGGCGATACCAAGGTTTCTGAGTACAGTGGGGAAACTGCTGTCCAGTCTGGCAGATAATTCCCAGCATGAGATTGCATCCTCGTACTGGCGTTTGTCATAAAACAGGTTTCCCAGGTAATAAGGAGCTTTGGCATCGGCTGTGTTGAGTTCTGATGCCAGTCTCAGTACATGAATCTCTTCCAGCCGGTTTGGAAAGCATAAATAAGGATCTGCTGCAGATGCTTTCTCCAGCAGCGATATGGCTCGTACCGCATCCTTCATTTTATGGTAGAAAAAAGCCAGATGATAGTAGACCATAGGGCTCGTGCCTGCAGGGTTAATAGCATTGCTGAGCAGACCTGCCGCTTCGGGATATAATCCTGCAGCAGCATAATCCAGTGCATAAGTGATAAAACTTTGGTCATATCCCCTTGCAACCAGCAGCAGCTCTTTTATCGCATCCTTACCGGCCTGTAAAGTACGCTGGGCTTCGGACAACTCATAGAAAGCACCGAGGTTAAAAGGATCTCTTTCTAAGGCGTACCCCGCGACAGCTTCTGCCGCATCATACTGCCCCAGTTTCCGGTAAGCGGCCGACTTTAATACATAAGCCTTTCCGTTGTTGGCATTGTTGGCAAGCGACAGGCTGAGGTGCTCGATAGCAAGCTCCGCATCTCCGCGATTAATGTCAATCTGTGCCACTGCAAAATACCCGCTAGCTTTCCATCCATTTCCCCAGGTTGATTTATAAAAAGCATCATAAGCCTGATCTTCATGGCCAAGGTATTTCTTACACAAACCCAGATTATAGTAGGGCTCTGTATCGCAGGGATTGGGATTCCGCAAAGTAAGGGTAGTTATTGCCCTTTTGAAAAAGGCTTCACTTTTCGCAAACTGCCCCCTCCTGAGATACCATAGCCCTAATGCATTGTTGTTTCTGATATCCCCGGGATCAATAGCGAGTGCTTTTTGGTAATAAGGTACCGGACTGTAGGTGGCGTGCCGGTATTGTTCAAGATGCTGTCCTGTTAGGAAAAGCTGCTCTGTATTTTCGAGGTCGCCGGCATCGCTGGCTGCTTTAGCCGGTTCAGGAAGCTTATTCTTCTTATTCAGCGCAGGCGCATATTTTATCAGTTCCTTTCCTGCAACAGAATAAAGGATCAGCAGTAATTGTTCCTCTTCTATTGGCCCCGCAACATTAAACTCACCGCTGTATATGTTTGCAGGATCAATGTCAGCTACTGCTTCAGCAATCAGCTTGTCCTTATAACTCAACCGGATATGTATCCCTTTCTGAACAGCAGTGACATAGATTTTCACTATAACAAGATCTTCCTGTGTATCTACAGCAATGAGAATATCTTTGGTTGCATTTTTTACCATTCCCAGTTCACTGTAGGGCAGAAAATATTGTCTGAATGATTTTTCCTCATTGGGCATCAGCCATGTAAAATCGGGCTGGTTATCGGTAAACATCCCTGTCATCAGTTCAATGTAAGGGCCGTCCTCATCGGTGAGGTTGCGGTCCCATGCCTGTCCAAAATCACTGTGGCCCCAGGTCCATTGTTTCTTTCCCGGAGAAACATGATGATTGGCGACATGCAGCAGGCCGGCCCTTGTATCGTGCTCATATCCTCCCATAAAATCATACTCCGAATTGATTGCCATATACGAAGTGGGTACAGGGATATTCTTATATCTCGAAATATCTGTCCCCGGCGAATAATCTACCTTGTAGTAAGTGCCCGTAGCAATTGGAAAGGCAGAGACATCGCGTTTGCCATGGTCAAATACCGCGTTGACATCCGGCGGGAAAACCGACTGGTAATGATCGTTCACTTTCACTGCCGGGTTTGCCCACCAAAGGAAGGTCTGCGGCAGAGCTGATCTGTTGATCAGTTTGGCACTGATCTCGATATACGCCTTTTCAGGATATAAGGTAAAGGAAGCAAGCCCTTTTGTATGGAACATCCGCTCAACTTCATTGACCATAATCGTTTTACTGCCATCTTCATTTTCCCGGATCAGGTAATCAACAGGTTCAAACGTGCTCGGACGGTGGTGCTGAGGCCAGTTAAATTCTATACCACCTGATATCCAGGGGCCTGTCAAACCTACTAAAGCAGGCTTGATCACCTGATTATAATAGATGAAATGCCTGTTCCTGATTTTGTCATAGGCCATATGGATTCTTCCGCCCAGCTCTGGAAGGATCATGAGCTTTAGATATTTATTCTCAAGAAACAGTCCTTTATAGTCCCGGTTTTCTTTTTCATCGAAGATCTTCTCGATAATTGCATTCGGATAAACCGCGCCACTGCTGCCCTGGTAAATACGTTTTTCAAAGAACATGGGGTTCTTATCCGGTTTCCCCACCCCATAGGTAGGAATGGTGACAGTCTCTTCCCAAACGTTTACATAAAACTCTTCCATTTTTATCTTTTATTTCTATTCATATTAATGTCTGATTAATTGTTCTTCCAGTTCCTCCAGTGTTTGCCCTTTTGTTTCCTTAACCTTTCTGATCACAAACAGAAAACCCAGAAAGCAGATACCTGCATACAGATAGAAAGGTCCGTAAGTACCCAGTTTTTTTGCCATCACGGGAAAGGTAAATACGAGTATAAAATAGGCTCCCCACAAAGAGACAATGGCTACAGATGAGGCCATGCCCCTGATCTTATTGGGAAATATCTCAGAAATGAGCACCCAGGTAACCGGTGCCAGTGAGATGGCGTACATGCTTATTGCCAGCAGCACAAATATGGATACCATTCCTGCCGGATAGTGATGCTGCAGCAAAAAAGCCAGAACCAGGTAAACAACAGATAAACCCAGCGAACCGGCCAGCATCAGCGGCCTTCGTCCAAGTTTATCTACCTGCCACATGGCAAGTAATGTAAAAACAAGGTTAACCAGGCCAATGGCCACGGTTTCAAAAAGCTGCCGGTCCAGATTTGCACCAACCGACTCAAATATGGTAGAAGTATAATTGAATACGACATTGATGCCGCAGAATTGCTGAAATACGGCCAGCACAATTCCTACAAAGACAGCAGGACGTACACTTTTTTCAAACACTGCGCGGTAGGAATGTTTTTGATTTCCCGCCAGCGATTTGCTGATGGCAGCAACAGTTTCTTCTGCAAACACTGCAGAGCCGATCTTATTTAAAACCGCGGAAGCTTTCTCTTCCTGTCCAGCTTTAAACAGCCAGCGCGGGCTTTCGGGCAGCCACATCACCCCCAGGAGGAAAATTAAAGACGGAACCACACCAAGGCCAAACATCCACCTCCAGGAGTCTGCCCCATGATCTGCCAGAAAATAGTTTACCACATTGGTCACCAGAATCCCAATCACTACTGTCAACTGGTTGATCGCCACATTGCGACCCCTCACTTTCGCCGGTGAAATTTCGGCAATATACATAGGGCATAACATTGAAGCCATTCCAACTCCTATGCCCGCAGCAAAACGCATGATCACAAAAAAAGTAAGTCCTGATGATAGCGCAATACCAACAGATGATCCCGCAAAAATAACCGCCGCCAGCATAAGCCCGGGTCTTCTACCATACCGGTCGGCAAGTTTTCCTGCAAGCAAACACCCTGCAATACAGCCCAGTGCCAGCGAACCTGTTAAAAAACCCTCCCACCATGGATCAAGCATGAACTGCAGCCTTAAAAAAGGCAGGGCCCCGGAAATCACTGCAAAGTCGAAACCAAAAAGATAGCCACCCAGGGCCGATATGAAAGAAATGCCGAGAATATACCTGGTGTTAAAAGCTATGGGATTGTTGGTCATTGTATATTTGGTTGTTAAAAGATGAATTTTGTTAATTTGATCTAATCCAGCGGCCGCAGCACAGCAACTGCCCCTCCACCATTCGCTAAAGACAGATCAATCTTTGATTGTTTTGTCACTTTTACCATTTTGAAAACATACTGTTCTGCATTTTGATTCGCATCGGCAGCATCCGTATATAGCTCTGCTATGTAGGTTTTGTGATCAGGTAAAAAAGAAAGATCAACAGTTAACGATCGTGCATCCCAGTTTGTCATGGCCCCTATAAACCATTTATTATTTTTTCTTTTTGCCATCACTGCATAGCTCCCGGCTTTAGCATTTAGGACTTTGCTGTCATCAAAAACAGTGGGTACGGAAGAAAGAAATCTCATAATGTCCGGATATTTGAGGTATTCCGTGGGCGAATCACATAACATTGCGAAGGGCTGATCAAAAACCACATACATCGCCAGTTCATGACAGCGTGTCCCCTGGGTGGAGGGTAATCCGGGATCTACTGGCTTAAAGCTTGCTTTCGTCCTGTTTCGCATAGATCCTGGTGTGTAGTCAAGTGGTCCCGCCAGCATGCGGATAAAAGGGACCAGCAAGTGCTGGTCAGGATTAGCGGTATAGTCCCATTTAGAACATTCTGCTCCACGCACAGCCTCATAATTCACAATATTCGGATAGGTCTTCTGCAGGCCTGTAGGTTTAGTACAGCCATGAAAGTCAATCATCAGTTTCCGCTCTGCTGCAGCACCTGCAATTTTTTCCATCCACTGCAGGGCCAGCTGGTCATCCCGGTCAAAGAAATCAACCTTAATTCCGGCTGCCCCTATGGACTGTAAAAAATCGAGATTGCCTTCCAGGTCTTTCATCAAAGTTGTAGCCACGCACCACAGGAATACGCCCACATTTTTAGTTTTTCCCCGGTTGATGATTTCCCGGATATCTACATAGGGTTTTACTTTCCTGAGATCATAATTATCAGACCAGCCTGCATCAATCATCAGGTATTCCAGATGGCTGGCAGCAGCGAAATCTATATAATAATCATATAAAGCAGTGTTTCTGTTGTTCATTCCAGAAGGAAGCGGCGAACCCGGCAGGAGCGCATCATGCCACCACTCCCATGCAGCTTTGCCTGGTCTGATCCAGGAGGTATTAGCGATCCTGGAAGGGGCCGCAAGCTGATAGACGAGCTGATTGTTCAGCAAGTCTTTATCCTCAGCTGCTACAATGATTACCCTCCAGGGGAAACTTCTGTTTCCGTTAGTGCGGGCAATAAAGCCTTCCCTTTCCTTTACCACAGAAACAAAGTTGCCCCAACTTCCCAGTTCCGTACGCGATGGATAATTTGCCCATTTGCCCATGATCTTTCCCTGGTGTTTTTCAAGGTACATTCCCGGATAATCAAAAACATCAGATTCTGCAACTGCTACCTTTACTCCTGATTGCTGATTGCAAAACAGCGTTGGTGTCAATGCCTTTTTACCGTCCGGGATCTGCCCTATTGATGGATAAGTTTTATACGGCACTTCCCAGGATGTAAAAGTATCGGTCTCAGGAAAAATCACTTGAGGATTTCCGCTCAGATTGAATCCTGCCTGTTCGCTTATTACGTTTATACTGTCAGTGATACGGGTAACAAACCTGTAAGCAACCCCTTTGTCATAAGCCCTGAAGATGATAGAATACTGATCTGAGAAATCGATTACTATCTCATTATAGTTATTACTGAGCGATGCTGTTTTTCCATAAACCGGTTTGAGCTCCAGCCTGATCTGGTATGACCTGGCGTCTTTAATTTTAGCTCCCCGGCCCAGCACGCGGTTCTCCAGCGACATTGAAATTAAAGATGGTGCAACTATTTCAGTATTGTTGAAAAGTACTGCGTAAGTAATGCTGTCCTTCACCCTCACCCTTATTTTCAGTTGTTCGTCCGGAGATTTGACCAGATAATCTTTCGCCTGCAAATGAGTCAACCCTGCAAGAAAAAGAAGGATACCGCTGAGGATGATTTTAAGTTTCATGGTTTATAGTTGGTACTGTAAACTTATTGCAAGACCGTACATTTTAAAATGGATAAATTTTAAAAAAGGATGGACAATACAACTCCGGCAACACTTAATTAATTACGGTATTATTTTTAAAATTATTAAATTAGCATTAAATCAAATATTAACTTAACTCACACAAAATTGGAGAATCGAACGCCGGATAATAAAAAAAGTGTGAAAGAAGGTTTCGTAGGGCAGCAGATGATCGTTCTTCCTCCAAATATTAAACGCAAGATCTCCGGGACGCCCCTTACAAAGAACTTTTACCTTACTGCTATAGGATATTATCCAAGGGCTTTCTACCATGAAAGGGAACGGAAATCCGGCAGCGCACAATATATACTTATCTATTGTACAGAGGGGGGAGGTGTCATTTATCTCAATGGCATTCCCTATGAATTGTACCCAAACAGCTATTTCATCATTCCTAAAAACACACCTCACAGATACCACAGTAATGAAAGTAACCCCTGGAGCATTTACTGGGTACATTTTATGGGAGATCTTTCTGAGAGCATATACGGGCGTTCTCTTGAAAATGCCGAACCAAGCGTCCATCCTATTCCTTATGATGAAAACAGGATCAAACTCTTTGAGCAGATTTATTCTATTGTAGAACATGGCCTGAATGAAAAAGAAATGGAGATCATGAATTTCAATATGCTGCATTTCATTTCTTCGCTTATCTACTACAAAGAGGCCAACCCTTCAATTTACAATACAGATTCAATCAGCAATTCTATTCTCTATATGAAACAGCACCTGAATGGAAAATTTGGAATTGAGGACCTGGCGGCCCAGCAGCACCTCTCTGTTTCCCATTATTCCAGATCCTTTAAACAAAAGACCGGCTCATCTCCCATTAATTACTTCAACCAGCTTAAGATTCAAAAATCCTGTCAGTATCTATATTTTACTGACAGGAGTATCAAAGAAATCTGTAAGGAACTTGGCTTTGATGACCAGTACTATT
Organism: Pedobacter sp.; assembly: GCF_040513095.1. Classification (GTDB taxonomy): domain Bacteria; phylum Bacteroidota; class Bacteroidia; order Sphingobacteriales; family Sphingobacteriaceae; genus Pedobacter. Next base: position 8,629 of record NZ_JBEVDX010000190.1, read on the forward strand.
TCTCGAGATTATTTAAAAGTATCACCGGCTCATCCCCCTCACAGTATAAAAAGCGGCACAAGAAGTAAGCTACTGGTTAGAATACCCCGGGTTCTGGTCTGATTCGCTGATATCCTCATTCTGCTTGATTTCCTGCAGTGGGATAGGGTACCTGTTGTGATATGCCTGTATCGTTCCTGATGCTTTTGTCCACTTATTTCTGAGTTTAGCCAGTTCCACCAGTTTACCTGTGCGGATCAGGTCCATCCGCCTCCAGCCTTCAAAACACAATTCGCGCATTCTTTCATCCATTATCCTGGTTCTGAATTCTTCCTGAGACATCCCCGGGTTCCATCTCTGGGCTGCAGGCAGCGTTCCGTTCCATGCTCTTGTTCTCACGGTATTGTTGACCAGTTCTGCTGCCTGGGCTGTATTGCCAGTTTCATTAAGTGTTTCTGCATAACACAAGAGGACATCAGCGTAACGGAGATAGAAAATATTTTTTCCCGAATACCAGAAGCTCAGTTTACCATCGGTCCGGGTATCTTCGTATTTCCTGACATGCGGATCAAGTTCGTCGCCACCAAACGCGGGGTTAAGTTTAGGAACCGTTCCTTTATAAGTAAAATCATAACGGATACTTTCTGCTTTCCGCAGATCACCCTCTTCCCATAACCCTCCATTGGTCACATTACTGTAGCAATACTGAGTTGGCACCAGTAAATCATATCCGCCAAAATAAGCATACTGATCAATGTCTGCCAGCGACCTTGAGCCCATTTGCCATTGCGTCTGATTGTTATCAGGGTAGACATTATTGAACTGAAATTCATAAATAGATTCGGTACTGTTAGGAAAAGAGGGGTTCCAGAGATTGGCATAATTTGCCAGCAGGCTGTAGGTACCACTTTCTACCAGCTGTTTAAAGGTGTCTCTTGATTTTGTATAATCCCTTAGCCCGGATTCCTGCGGGGCATAAAGGTAAACTTTACCAAGCAGCGCCTGGGCAGCCCCCCTGGTGGCCCTCCTTTTGTCAGACTGCGTAACGGGCAGAAACTTAACCGCATTTTGCAGGTCGGCTATAATGGTGCTGTAAACTAATGAAAGAGGCTGCCGTTTCAAACCGTACTCTTTTGCTTTTTCCTGATCGAGAATTGGTACTGGCCCCCAATACTGCGCCATTTCGAAAGTTAACGCCGCACGGATAAAACTGGCCTCACCAAGCAGCATTTCCCTTCTTGCCTGATTGTTTTCGGTATTCTGGCTCATCCCATATATTACTTTAGCTGCTCCGGAAATAACAGGCCAGCGGCTGTTCCATTGTTCTGCCAGGGCAGTATTACTTGCGGTGAGAAAACCACTGTACTTATCCAAACTCGCCTGGCGATCGTCAGTCTGTACCTGAAATGCCCCCTGTTGTGCTTCATCTGTACCCAGGATAAACATAAAACCACCACGGTCTTTCTTAGTATTCCTCCAGCTGGTGTATAAGCCCAGAACAAATGGCTCCGTATTGTCCAGGCTTCTAAAGATCTGTTCTTCCGTCAGAGCCGTTTGCGGGTCTTCCACAATAAATTTCTTGCATGAACCATACAGTATGATTACACATACCAGAATGATTAAACTATATTTCTGTTTCATTTTGATTGCTATTAAAATCCAACATTTATACCGGCAACGAACATTTTGGAAGTAGGATAAACATCACCCCCCTCAGGATCATATCCCTTGTATTTCGTAACGGTCAGCAAGTTGTTTGCAGTTACATACAGCCGCAGATTGCTCATCTTTGCCTTCGTCAGGAAACTATCCGCAAAATTATAGGACAGGGTTAAGGCTGACATCCTGAGGAAGGAAGAATTCTGAACCGCATAATCTGTCTCTCCCACACCAAAGCGCCCTGTACCACGGTAAGCCCTGAGTATATCTGTATCGGTATGCTCAGGTGTCCAGCGGTCCAGCTCATCAGAAATACCAGCATATTCACCTGTACCTGTCAGCAATCCCTCATACAGTCCGCTGATGGCTTTACCGCCATAGCTGTAATTAAAAACAGCATTGAGAGACAGATTTTTGTAGCTGAAATTTGAAGAAAACCCACCATAAAACTTCGGATCAAGTTTACCTACTACCACTCTGTCGGCATCATCAATCTTGCTATCACCATTCACATCTACCGGAATAATATCCCCCGGATGTATGGTACGTCCTCCATAATCAATATTTTTGATGCGGTCCATATCTGATTCCTGCGCAATCTTATCAAACTTGTAGGTGTAAATAGAATTTAGCGGCTGGTTCAGAAACAGGTTGCCCGTTCTCTGTATCTCGACGCCGGTAAATCCTCCATAAGCGTATATTGCGTCTACGCTGCCAAATAGCTTGGTAATCTTATTCTTATAGGAAGAGATGTTGGCGCTCACGTTCCATTGAAAATCCTCTTTGGCAATGATCTTTCCGTTCACATTAAACTCAACCCCTTTATTCAACAGGGAACCCACATTCTCAATGGTATTGCTGAATCCTGTTGTTGTGGATAATGTCCTGGGCATAAGCAGATCATTGTTATGAATGATAAAGTAATCCGCACTGAATGATAACCTGTTCTTCAACACTCCTACGTCCAGCCCCAGGTTCAATTGCTTTTGTTTCTCCCATTTCAGGTTTGGATTTCCCATACGGCCGTCAGATACATAAGTAACCGATCCATTTGTAAAAACAGGGCGGTACAGGGAATTATAGGCGAAATTTGGAATATTCTGATTCCCCGCTATCCCATAACCTGCACGGAGTTTAAGAGCGTCCATATTCAAGCCCTTAAAAAAATCCTCTTTTGCTATGTCCCATGCCAGTGCCAGGGACGGAAACAGTCCCCATTTGTTGCCGTTGCCAAATCTTGATGAGCCATCATACCTACCTGTCAGTGTAGCAAAATACTTTTGGTCATAGTTGTAGTTAAACCTGGCAATATAACTGATCAGTGAATTGGTAGAAAAATCAGAGGCAAGCTGAAATTGATCTTTCAGGTAGGCCCCGCCCAGGTATTTATATGAAAACTCATCAGTAGCAAAACCTCTTGCGTCCACCTGGTTATAATTGTAATTATTTTGGGTCAACCCGAAGCTGAGGAGGCCGGAAAAGTTATTTTTTCCAGAAGATTTATCATAGGAAAGAGAACTGTCCCATTGCCAGTTCATCCAGCTTTCTTTTCTCTGTGTAGCGCTTCCGCTGGTAGAATTACGAATAGACTGGCCAAGGCTCTTAGGCACATAGTTGAAGTAATCCTGGCTCCTCGCATCAAGTGAAACACCAGTCCTGATATTTAAACCGGGGATAAGGGTAGCTACCAGATAATTGCTAGTCAGCAACCGGCTTTGGTTTCCTTTACTGTCTATTTTTAAACTGCGTATAGGATTGTAGAGATCGGTATTGGTAATTCCTCTCCAGCTCAGATAGAGCAGGTTCTCATCAATAGCCAATAAGGGGTTTGCATTTGCAGCGATGCCAAAAACGCCTCCATCGATATAAGATTCATTTGTGCGCGAAAAACCTGTGTTTGTGCCTAGTTTCAGCCATGGCTTAATCTTCTGTTCCAAATTGATCTGCCCGCCATATCTTCTGTAATTGGATTGTTCGAGTAAGCCGGATTGATTGGTATAATTGAAACTGACGTAAATAGAACCGTCATCTGTTCCCTTGGAAAAGGTAGCTGTATGATTCTGCTGTATGCCTTTTCTGGTAATCTCATCAAGCCAGTTATAGGACTGCCCTGATCTGTTAACGGCCAGTTCAGCAGCACTGAATGCAGGAGAATTCGCACCAATGAGTGTATTGATGTAATCCTGCCTGTTTGCCGTTGGATTATTATCCATATAAGTATTCGCATAGGCATCTATCCTCAGGTCGGCGATCTGTTGTGCATTGAGGTAGTCTATGTTTCGGGCAAATGATTTTACGCCGGTCCAGGCATTGTATTCCACTCTGCCTTCACCATTCTTTCCCCTCCTGGTGGTAATCAATACCACTCCGTTTGCTCCGCGGGCACCATATAAAGCAGTCGCAGAAGCATCTTTCAATACATCCACACTGGCAATATCATCGGGATTGATGGTATTAAAACCGTCTTCGATCACAAGTCCGTCTACTACGTAGATGGGGTTTGAACCATACTGAATGGAATTATTCCCCCTTACTTTGATCGTGGCGCTGCCTCCCGGGCGGGGATTATTATTCTGAATAAGCACCCCCGGAATACGGCCCTGAATAGCCTGATTGATATCTGTTACAGGAAGTTCCTTTATTGTACTTTCTGTAATTCCCGCTACCGATCCGGTCAGGTCCTTTTTTCTGATGGTTACCCCGACGACTGTAACCTCCTGAAGATCACTTGCCACAGGCCTCAATGCTACATTGACCATGCTTCTTGCCGGTAGGGACTGACTTTCGTAACCGATAGCCGTAAATAAAAGTACAGCTCCAGACGGAGCTGTAAGTATAAATTTACCATCACTATTGGTACTCACACCCCTCTGGGTCCCTTTAACCGTAACGGACACTCCGGGCATCGGAGAACCGTTATCTGAAGACCGTACCTGACCTGTCACCTGCAATGGTTCCTGGGAATATACATCCAGGCTGAAGAAAAATGCCGCCGATAGCAGAAAAAAACCGAATAACTTTATCCGCCGGTAAGTAAAAAAATGCATAGTATTTATATTTGGTTTAAGTTTGTTAAACCTAATCAGCCAAATCATCTATTCAAATGGATAAACCCTTAAAATAAATGGATAATATTACCATGACAATAAAACTTACCGAAAGAATTACATTCCTGTAGTTCTACTACAATTGTTGCTTTTAGTTCTTATCAAAGTTCAGCAGCCATCTCAGCCCGAATTTATCGGTAAACATGCCAAAAAGTGCTCCCCAGAATTCAAGTTTCAAAGGATGAATATCGGTCCCGCCGGCGGAAAGCTTGTCGAAATAACTTCTGATCTCTTCCTCGCTGCTGCAATTTAAAGAAAGTGCCACAGCATTGCCGCGGATAAGTTCTCCACCCATCATCATGTCTGAGGCCATCAGTTGCAGACTGCCTTTGCTTAGATGGGCATGCATCACTGCTCCAGGGGCTGCCTGTCCGCAGGCTCCCTCGACAGGTGTATCTTCAACATGACTGATCATCAGTTCTCCGCCGGTACAGTCTTTATAGAAGTTCATGGCTTCGGCACAGTTGCCGTCAAATGTGAGGTATGCGATAATTTGTGTCATAACTTTAGGATTTTGGTTAGTTTAAGTACAGCTAAGATAAGCTGACAGTTTCTCTAACAGGATTGCTGCATCAGTCAACTTAAGGGGGCAAACGCGACAAACAGGAACCGAACAATGTCGCGAACCACCACAAAGATTGACTTGTTCGCACCCTAACTTTGAATACATCAGATAATATGTTTGTATAAAGTTGCCGGATATAAAACCTGAATATATGAATATCATTGTTAAAATACTGATTGTACTGGTAGTGATTATTGCCATTCCGCTTATCCTCGCCGTATTCATCAAAAAAGAATACCATGTAGAAAGAGAGATAACGATCAACAAAGACAGGCAGTCCGTATTTGACTATATCAGGTTCCTCAAAAACCAGGAATACTACAGCAAATGGGTAATGTTGGACCCTCATATGAAAAAAAATCTAATGGGGACCGATGGCACTGTAGGTTTCACCTATGCCTGGGACGGAAATAAAGCTGCCGGAAAGGGTGCCCAGCAAATTATCAAAATTAACGAAGGAGAAGGCATTGATGTGGAAGTGCGGTTTATCAGACCCTTCGAAAGCATAGCCTATACGCCCATCACTACCTATTTTGTTGCGGCCGACCAAACCCGTGTCAAATGGGAAATGAAGGGAACCAGTCCCTATCCCCTCAATTTTACCAATCTGTTTATCGACAAGATGCTGGGCAATGATCTAGAAGCAAGTCTCATTACCTTAAAAAGCATCCTGGAAAAACAGTAGCTTCTTGAAATCAGGATGGCACAGGTTGCCAAACCGGAGAATCATGTGAAACTTGTATCCATTGTAAAAGATAAGAGTCTAACCAAATCATTCCCCTTTATCCTGATCCCAATGAGTGTTATCAGAACATCTTTCATCATCCTGTTTTCCATCCTGACAACCGTCACCGACTCATGGTCAAACACAAAAACACCCTCAGATCCTCCTGCACGCAGCACATATAACTTTAACCCGGGCTGGAAGTTAGCACCTGGTGATATTGCAAAAGCAGAAGCCAGCGCATTTGACGACAGCTCCTGGAAATCAGTGACCCTTCCACATGCCTGGAATGAGGATGAAGCTTTTAGAAAATCAATAGAAGACCTTTCCACCGGAATCTGCTGGTACAGAAAGCACTTTCACCTTGCTGACAGCCACGGTAAAAAGATCTTTCTGGAATTTGAGGGAATACGCCAGGCCGGCGAGTTTTACCTGAACGGCAAATTCATTGGCCGTCATGAAAATGGAGTGATGGCTTTTGGTTTCGATATCACTGATCTGCTGAATGATCAGGATAATATCATCGCAGTCAGGATTGATAATGCCTGGGATTATAAAGAGAAAACTTCGGGCTCAGGTTATCAATGGAATGATAAGAACTTCAACGCAAACTATGGTGGCATCTCCAAAAACGTAAAACTATATGTAACAGGAAAAACTTATCAGACCCTCCCGCTCTACTCTTCGCTAAACACGACGGGAAGTTATATCTATGGAAAAAACTTTGATATCAAAGGTCGCTCTGCGACTATAGTGGCTTCATCAGAAGTGAAAAATGAAGATGCGGAGGCAAAAGTGATCCGTTTTGAGGTAGAAATCAGGGATGCTGATAATAATATCGTCAGCACTTTTGCCGGCGCAGACCAAAACATACAGCCTGCTGAGACTAAGACTTTCAGCGCAGAGGCACTGGTAGGGAATCTAAATTTCTGGAGCTGGGGCTACGGATACCTGTATTCAGTTACTACAAAATTAATCAGCGGAGGCATTACGATAGATGCCCTGACGACAAAAACGGGGTTCAGAAAAGCAGAATTTAAAGGGGGAATGGTATACCTGAACGACCGTGTGCTGATGATGAAAGGCTATGCACAGCGGACAAGTAACGAGTGGCCTGCAGTGGGTCTATCTGTACCAGCCTGGCTGAGCGATTACAGCAATCAGCTGATGGTAGAAAGCAATGCCAACCTTGTACGGTGGATGCATATCACTCCCTGGAAGCAGGATATTGAATCCTGCGACCGCTCCGGCCTTATCCAGGCAATGCCTGCCGGCGATTCAGAAAAAGACGTAGAAGGCATCAGATGGGATCAGCGGAAAACTGTCATGCAGGATGCCATCATCTACAACCGCAACAATCCAAGCATCCTGTTTTATGAAAGCGGCAATGAATCCATCAGCGCTGCCCATATGCAGCAGATGAGAGATATCCGCAACCTGTATGATGCGCATGGCGGCAGGGCAATCGGCTCCCGCGAGATGCTGGATATTGACCAGGCAGAATATGGCGGGGAAATGTTGTATATCAATAAGAGTGCAGGCAAACCACTTTGGTCGATGGAATATTCCAGGGACGAAGCACTCAGGAAATACTGGGATGAATACACCACGCCTTATCATAAAAACGGCGATGGCCCTTTATACAAAGGAGCGAATGCGAGTGACTACAACCGCAACCAGGATTCTCAGGCTATAGAAGACGTGATGCGTTGGAATGAATATTATGCAGAGCGCCCGGGAACAGGCAGCCGTGTAAGCTCTGGTGGTGTAAATATCATTTTCTCTGATTCCAACACCCATCACCGCGGAGAAGAAAACTACCGCCGCAGCGGTGAGGTAGATGCCATGCGCATTCCCAAAGACAGCTATTTTGCCCATCAGGTGATGTGGGACGGTTGGGTGGAACCTAAACGAACAGGTATTCACCTTATCGGTCACTGGAATTACAAAAAAGGTGTAAAAAAAGATATTACTGTTGTTTCCGCAGGTGATAAAGTAGAACTGCTGCTCAACCGCCAGTCGCTCGGTTTCGGTAAGCGCAGCAATACCTTTCTATTTACATTTAAAAATATAGAATGGAAAGCGGGCATGCTGGAAGCTGTATCATACAATTCTGCAGGCAAGAAGCTGGCCCAAACGCAATTGAAAACATCGGGAATGCCAGCTGCACTTCGTTTAACACCAATCAGCAACCCGGCTGGATTCAAGGCTGACGGTGCCGATCTGACGCTGGTACAGGTTGAAGTTGTTGACAAAGATGGCAACCGCTGCCCGGATGCACTTAACATGGTAAACTTCTCGGTCAAGGGCCCTGCCGAATGGCGCGGAGGTATTGCACAGGGAAAAGACAATTATATCCTCTCAAAAGATTTACCTGTAGAATGTGGAGTTAACAGGGTACTGATCCGTTCTACTACTACCGCCGGAAAGATCAGTCTCAGCGCACAGTCGGCCGGTTTGAAAGCACAGACCATCACTTTTGAATCCCTGCCGGTACAGGTAACAAACGGTCTTTCCAAGACCTTTCCTTCGGATGGCTTAAAATCCTATACCAAAAGAGGTGCAACACCTGCGGGTGCATCTTTTACGGTAAGCCGTAAAGCAGTTAAGATCGTTGGCGCAACCGCCGGAGCAAATACTGAAAAAGCAGTCCTCAGCTACGATGACAATGAACTGAGTGACTGGACGAATGACGGAAAGATCTCCAGCGCATGGATCAGGTATGATTTGGAAAAAGAAAGCACAGTAACGGAAGTAACCCTGAAACTGAATGGCTTCAGGACAAAAAAATATCCTATCCGCATACTTGTCGATCAGCAGGAAGTTTTTAAAGGAATTACGACCACCAGCCTCGGATACTTCACCGCAATACTCAAACCAGCAAAAGGCAAAACCTTAACCATACAATTAACAGATAGCGGGGCAAGCGAGGGCAACACGGCTATTGGCAAGGAAATGAACGGGAAGAACCTGGATGACGGAATTAACCGGCCGGCATCAGATCCTAAAAGTACGCTGGATATTATTGAAGCAGAAGTTTATCAAAAACCGTAATTTGCCTCCAGCTTATGGAAGACAACAATAATTCAGCACTGAAAGCGATCAGACTTTACAATACCAGCGAAACGGAATGTGCATTTGAAACCGGCACCTTACCTACCCAGATTAAAATTGATGTCAGCTATTTCTTTGGCCAGACCAAAGTTGATGCCTATGAGAAGGTTCCGCATCCTGCTCCGCGCAGGCAATATGTGGTTACACTTAAGGGAAAACTCCGGTTTAAAGTTTCTGACGGATCAACCTTTATTGTAGAACCGGGCATTATTCTGATTGCCGAAGATGTTACAGGCCCCGGCCATAGCTGGGAAATCATTGACGGCGACCAGTGGGAACGTCTCTATATCCCCCTGGACACCGTTAATGACAGTCATTTTATGAGAGATCCTGAAGTTTAATACTTCAGTAATCAATTTACGTTACAGGAACAATCTCTTCTTCAGGAATTACTTCATCCGTAATAGGTTTGCGGTGCCAGTATGAAGCAAGGATAGATCCTGTTACGTTCATCAAGGGCCCGAATACTGCAGGTGCAAGTCCTACAGTAGCCATTTTACCCATTTCTTTGGCTAGTCCGGAGGCAAGTCCCCCGTTCTGCATACCCACCTCTATGGCCATTGTCCGGCAGTCGCGCTCCTTCATTTTGAATAAGCGGCCAGACCAATAGCCCAACGTGTAACCCAACAAGTTATGAATCAATACCAGCAGGATCAGTTTGAAACCTATATCCAGCAGGCTGTCATGCCCGGCAGCGGTAATGATCACGATGATAAATGCAATTCCGGACATCGATATCAAAGGCATGATAGTTTCCAGCCATTTATCCCGCCCTTTTAAAAGCTTGTTCACTACCAATCCGGCAGCGATAGGAACGATTACCATTTTCAGGATATCCAGCATCATATGTATCACGTCGATCTTTATAAATGCGCCTGCAAAAAACTTCATTAAAAGCGGTGTCAACAGTGGCGCCAGCAGCGTAGAAACTGCTGTAATCGTAATAGAAAGTGCTAAATTCGCCTTCGCGAGATAAGATATCACATTGGATGCCATCCCATTCGGCGAGCAGCCGATAAGGATAATACCCGCCGCAATCTCCGGCTCAAAGCCACTGACATTAGCCAGGGTAAATCCCAGCAGGGGCATAATCAGGAAATGGCTGAATACACCAATAAAAACACCTTTGGGCATTTTTACCACGCCCACAAAATCATCAAGGCTCATAGATGTACCCATCCCAAACATGATCACCTGGATCAGTGGTGTAATCAGTACGGCAAATTTAAAGCCTTCATACTGCACAAAATAAGAAGGGTAATAAAGTGCTGTAGAGACAGCAGCAAAAATGATGACAGTGTAAGCAAAGCCTTTTAGTGTTGGATAGCCCCTGAAGCCGATAGCCAGCAAAATAAAGAAAGCAATTACAACTGGTCCTGCCTGAGCAAGACCAGTTGTAAATAGAAGTACTATAACAGTGAGTACACACAAGGCTGCTAAACCCAAAGACAGCTTGTAGATATTAAATTTGTTCACAGTAAAATTTGGTTAGCTAATTTTAAACAGTCTTCAGTAACACTTCCTTCACGCGGTTGACTACGATATCAACCTCTTCAGGCTTCAGCAATACAATACCTACATGCAGTGCGTTTTTATTACCGTTGATGACAATACTTGGTGTACCGTTCTTTAAAGCGGTTTTAACATCTTCACCGGTAACTTTAATCTTTGACTGGTCCCAGGTCACCTCAAGTCCGGGAAATGCGTTTGCAGGTCCCGGGCTGATTACAGTTTTAGACTTTACAGTTGGAACAGTTTCAAATGCTTTATTCATACGTGCTGCCAGGTCAAGCCATCCCTGCCATTCTTTTTTGTGATCTCGTTCTATATAAGATTTCAATGCAGCATACATGCCGAACATCTCCTCCTTATTTACTTTCATCGGTCTGCCGATAGGTGCTTCGTTAGGACTATGGTTTGCTCTTGCGGCTTCGATCAGATCTTTACGGCCAAACAAAACACCAGCACTCTGAGGTCCTCTCATCATTTTTCCGCCAGAAAAAGTAACCAGGTCAAAACCTATTTTCTGGAAACGGAACAGGTTCTCTACCGGAGGAACATCTGCGGCTGCATCTATAAATGAAGGAACTTTATGTTTTTTTGCCAGCTCGACAAATTTTTCATGACTGATTGGGTTTTTCCCTACTTCACCAGCATTGAAAAATAAAGCCATCACTGTATTTGCGTTAAAAGCTTTATCCATTTCTTCCGCACCTTCCACTTCAACAAACTTTGCGCCGGTAGTGGTAATTGCCTGGTCAAATAAATAGCGGTGCGACTTCTGGATAATCACCTCCGGGCGTTCGCCAACAAAGTTTGGAAGTATTTTGATTTTTTTCTCATCCAAACCAGTGATACATGCAGCTGTTCCCAGTAACATTGCACAGGCTGCGCCAGAGGTAACCATTGCGGCTTCAACATGAAGCATTTCAGCGATCTTCGCTCCCACTTTGTCCTGCAGTTCATACATGTTTGCAAAATGGTGACTCGTAGAGTTGATGGCCTCCATCACTTCCGGAAGCATTAGTGAACCTGATAAAAATGTCATCGTTGCAGCTGCATTAATAACAGGTGTTACGCCCAGTTCCTTAAAAAAATCACGTGTCGGTGCTGCTGGTTTCTCTGCAGCAAATGCAGATAATCCACTGCCGATAATACCTCCTGCCAATGGCAGTGCTGCTAAACTTTTAACAAGTTCTCTTCTTTTCATATTATAATTAATAAAATTCAGGCTGATTCAAGGTAAAGACACTTAAATCTGGCAATCAGACTAATTAAATGTACGAAAATTCAAAATAAAAGAAACAATTCGGTTTAGCTAATCACAACCACCTGCAAAAATCCCCAATTTAGTACTTATATGGGGGTAAATAGCAGAGTAACCTGGTAGTAAAATTATACATTTATCATTACTGTTGAATAAGCGTTTCATACTTTTACCGGATGTCTTTCAAAGCTTTAAATAATATATACATAGTAGGTCTCGGCGCGTTGGGCGCAATGTACGCTTCAAAGCTTCAGGACCTTGATCAGGATAGCGTGAAGATTATCGCAGATCCACAGCGGATGGAGAAATACCGGAGATCCAGGTTTACCGTTAACGCTGAGCAGCGTAGCTTCCAGTATATTTCCCCGGGAGATCCTGTACCTTATGCCGACCTAATCATTGTGACCGTGAAATTTCACGCGCTGAGCCAGGCCATACAGGATATAAGGTCTTTCGTTGGTCCGGATACAACCATCATTTCTCTTTTAAATGGTATTGGTAGCGAAGAGCTGATTGGAGCAGTGGTAGGTACTGAACATCTGCTACACGCCTATGCTGTTGGAATGGATGCTATGCGTAAAGGTATGGTGTTCCGGTATTCAAATATGGGCAGGATTGTATTTGGTGACAAAGGCAATGGTAACAGTACGGTAAAGGTACTTGCGCTGAAGGATCTTTTTGAACGGGCGAAGATTCCTTTTCTAACGCCGGAAAACATCGAACGGGCATTGTGGACAAAGTTTATGATGAATGTTGGAATCAATCAGGCTTCTACGATATTGAAAGCGCCATATGGCGAATTTCAAAAGCCTTCCCCAGCCAGAGAGCTGATGCTCATGGCAGCACGTGAAGTTTTACAGCTTTCGCAATATTATGGAGTTGAGCTTAGCGAAGCCGATATCACCGAATTCATCAAAATCATTGAAACACTTACTCCGGATGGGAAAACTTCCATGCTGCAGGATATCGAAGCAAACCGGAAGACCGAAGTAGAAATATTTGCCGGCGCAGTCATGGAAATGGGTAAAACACACAAGATTGCAACCCCGGTAAACGAAACCTTTTACCGTATTATCAGATATATGGAAACCACCGGGACGCATCAATAATTTCGGAAGCAAAATAATGAGTTTGTTTATGCAGCTCAATCAACTGAAGGCCTGAAGATCAGGCCTTCATTGTTATGGCGAAAATTTCAAAGATCCTCTAATTATATATATCATCTTCTATTATTTTGTGACAAATACACATATCCGTAAAACAATTACGAGAACCAAGAGTATTTCCTGATAATATTTTATAAATTCATTATCGCAAATAAAAATAATTGTGAGCTTTTAAATTAATTTAAGAAAATAGAAAAAACGTCAAACTAAGAACATCAATTTTACGTATTACATTTATACCAGATCCTATAGCTATGAAAATACTTAGAAACAGGCACCTTGTTAAGGTGCGTATGATACCGATGCATGCTATATCTTCAGATTATTTTAATAAGGTGCGTGAGCTTAATTCGGATGAGCATAGCAGATTACTCAAGCAGGGTTTCGAAGATGGATATGACAGATGTCTCAAAGATCTTGGCATTCAAGAAAAAGATCATCCAAGGGGCAGACGTGAAGCCTGACTAAATATAAGAGTATCCCTGCAAAGCCGAATCAAAGTCGAGTTTCTCAAACTCAGCATTTAATGAAACGGTATTGACATTCATATTCAAAAATTGGAGGTTTCCAAATATACTGGCAAATGCCGTATCAACGGCATCCACACCCGTGGCTATTTTCACAAGACCATTCAGAGGAGCCAGTTTTGTAGCATCTATAACCACCCAATTGCCCCCAAGATAGGCTTCAAAGCAGGCATGAAAATCCGGCGGAGTCAGGTTGTAAGCATATCCGGTAAAATATCTCGCAGGGATGGTCAGCGCCCTGCAAAGTGCAACGCCTAAATGTGCAAAATCACGGCATACCCCTATCTGTTCAGTAATAGTATCATATGCTGATGTTTGTGCTGTGGTAAATCCTCCATATTGTACATTGGTATATATCCAGTCGCGGATGGCCATTACTTTTTGATAAGCGTGCTGGTTACTCCCAAACTGATGATAAGCAAATCTGTATAACCTGTCCGACTGGCAATACCGGCTTGGATTGAGGTAATTCAGTGCAGATGCCGGCATTAAACTGATTGGCACATCGTCAAGCTGTTCAGCGGGAATGATCCTGAACTGATTTTCCACTGTAGCCTTATAACTTATATTGATATCCCCGGTTTCTGGTATTTCGATGATCTTGAACCTCTTCTCCCCCGAAATGGAATTCAGTTCTTTCATCTTCAGTGAGGGACTGGTTTCAAAACTTTCCTCCAGCACCACCTGGTTTCCCGATCTGAAAGGTTGTATATTTAAGATCAGCGTTGAAGCTGATAAAGCTTTGTAGGCGACGGTTGCCGATACCTCAAATTTCATATTTCGTTTTCATTAGATACGTGCATTTTACTGAAAGCTGTGTCCATCCATCCATCAGGAATTTTGGTAAGCGCTGTTTTCAGCTCTTCTGCCCATTGCTCTGAAATATTTTCAAGATCTTTTTTTGTATACCTTTGTTCGATCATTTCAAAACTGTTGTTCTGATAAAGGACCACATCGATGGGAAAGTCAACATCATTTGCGCTTACACGCGTAGAATCAAAAGAAAGAAAGCCACTTTTCAATGCGAGGTGCATACTCGATTCATTGGTCAGTGTTCTGTTCAGTATCGCTTTGCCATGCCCCGAATTTCCTACGATCACAAATGGTGCTCCCTGCCCCAGCTCTACCCAGTTCCCTTCAGGATACAATAAAAATAGTTTATGTTCTTCATCGTCCTTTAGCTGCCCGCCGATGATAGTATTCAGGTTAAATTTAAAGCCCGACGCTTCCAGCGACTCTTTGTCTTCCCTTGCCACCCTTTTCACCTGCTCACCGAAATCATTTACCGCCTTGTAAAGCTTATTATGCTCTATACCCTCATCAATCCGTTCCTTAAAATACAATACGGCCTTATCCCTCACAGAGCGGAGTCCGCTGGTCATAATAAAGAGTGAGTACTTGTCTTTCTGATATAAATATATTTTCTTTTTTTCTGTGGTATCTGTACCTGAAGTAACCCTTGTATCTGCAATTGCCACTAATCCGTCCTTAACTTTTATTCCCAAACAATACGTCATAATATACCTTTCATTTTAAATATAGCGCTAAATATATCGATCACTCCGAAAAAAAAATCATTTTATTAGTATAAATAATATTTTGAGTTGTTATGTGAATAATAAACTTGTTTTTAACAGGCAAATATTCATATTTTAACAAAATAAAACTGAATACCCCTACACAGATTTCAAATAATTTACCAGGCATTTATATTATCCGGCTAAAATGACTAAAAATACGCATACAGAATTGTATAATATGCCCAGCAATACCTGGGATGAAATGTTTGATCAGTTGAAACAGGTCAGGACTGAATACAAAGTGGTCATGGATTACCTGGAACTGGAATCTACAGAAGAGCTGAATAAAAAAGAAGAGCTTTCCAAGGTACTCTTCATGAGCCAGGGTATCACGTTCACTGTATACAACAGCGGAGAAGGCATCGAAAAGATCTTCCCCTTTGATATTATCCCGAGGATCATCAATTCTGATGAATGGGAATATATCGAAAAAGGCATTAAACAAAGGGTAACAGCTTTAAACCTGTTCCTGAAAGATGTTTACAGTGATCAGTTTATTATCAAAGATGGTATCGTACCCATCGAGATCATCTATTCATGTCCCCACTTTCTCAGGGAAATGTGTAATGTAAAGGTGCCTCATGATATCTATATCCATATCGCAGGTATTGACCTGATCAGGGATAACGATGGTACCTACTATATCCTGGAAGACAACGTGCGTACACCTTCGGGAGTGAGTTACATGCTGGAGAACCGCGAGATTACGAAAAGACTGTTTCCCGATTTGCTACCGCAGTGCAAGGTCAGGAGCGTAACAGAATATCCGAATGTATTATACAATAACCTGAGGGAACTGTCGCCCCGTCAGATTGATAATCCCACGATTGTATTACTAAGTCCAGGTAGCTTCAACTCAGCTTATTTTGAGCATACTACCCTCGCCCGCTTAATGGGAATTGAACTGGTTGAAGGACCTGACCTTATCGTTGAAGATCATAAAGTATATATGAAAACAACAGCAGGCCTGCAGCAAGTGGACGTAATTTACCGCCGGGTAGATGATGAGTACCTGGATCCATTGGTTTTCAATGCTAACAGTATGCTTGGTGTCGCCGGACTGATGAATGCATACCGCAGGGGCAATGTCACTATCGTAAATGCAGTTGGTAATGGCGTAGCCGATGATAAAGCTGTTTATGTCTATGTACCGGACATGATCAGGTACTACCTGAATGAGGAGCCCCTGCTGAAAAACGTACCGACCTACCAGCTGGGTAATAAAGATGAGCGGGCACACGTTTTTGAGAATATCAACAACATGGTCGTAAAACAAACAAACGGCAGTGGCGGCTATGGCATGCTGATGGGGCATGCAGCTACGCCTGAGGAAATTGAGGCGTATAAGATCGAGATCATGAAAGATCCGCGGCAGTTTATTGCCCAGCCAACAATCAGCCTGTCCTCTGCACCTTGTTATATGAATGGGGTAATGCAGCCACGGCGGGTAGATTTCAGGCCTTTTGCCGTATGCGGCCCCAGTGGAATAACCATTGTTCCCGGCGGATTGACACGTGTAGCTTTAAAAGAAGGCTCACTGGTAGTGAACAGCTCGCAGGGCGGCGGCAGTAAAGATACATGGGTACTTTCATAAATTAAATGATCATATTAATATGTTAAGCAGGGTTGCAGAGAGTTTATATTGGATGAGCCGTTATGTAGAGAGAACGGATGGTATGTTGCGCATGCTTAAAATAAATTATGCTGCATCGCAGGATGCAGTGTCAGAATTTTCATGGAGCCCGGTGATCCGCATATTTTGTGGCCCGGAACCTGAAGGTGCTGAAGGAATTGAGTTCAACAGCCGCGCTGTCTTGCAGTTTATGGTAACGGACAGGAACAATCCAAATTCCATTATCAATATTATCACACAGGTAAGGGAAAATGCCCGCAGTGTGCAAGACCACATTACCAAGGATGTATGGCAGTGCTTAAACGAATATTACCATACCGTAAAAGATCCGAAGCTGAAGCTGATGCTGAAAAAGGATGATCCGATTTCGGTACTGGATATCCTGATCAAACAGGGTACTCTGTTTTATGGAACTACTGAGGTAACTATGCCCAGAAATGAATGCAGCAGTTTTATGCGCATCGGCAAATACCTTGAACGCAGTATACAGTCGGTCGATGTTTTGGATATCAAGTTTGGATCGGTAGATCATAATCCCGATCTCCTTACCAATACGAGTTACTGGAAACACCTGTTGCTGTCTATAGGCGGTTACGAATTGTATTTAAAAACTTACCGTCAGGGCATTGAAGCAGAGAACGTACTGGCGCAGGTGGTCCTGAACAATGAATTCCCGCGATCGGTAATTTATTCAATGAACCAGCTGAACAAATACTTTGACCGTTTAAAGGTTGACGGGCATATCAATCCGGGTGACCTGGGTTTTCTGATAGGGAGACTGCAAAGTAAGGTAAAGTACAGCGCGCTCAAAGGACTGAAGCAGGACGACCTGCACTTGTTCCTGGCCGAGATCAAATCTGAGCTCTATGGTATAGGAAATGCATTCAACCAAACTTGTTTTTCACTGTCTTAAAATTTGTAAAGATGCCGGAATTTAATATCAAACATATCACTAAATACACTTATGAATCCCTGGTAAAGGACAGTGTGAACCATATCATTTTATATCCCAAAGAAGATGAGCACCAGAAAGTACTGAAACATGACCTTAAAATTTCAGGAAAACCCCGGGTAGATACATTTGTTGATTATTACGGGAACAAAGTTGGCTTTTTCACTTATAGTGAACGCCACAGGGAACTGGAGATCTATTCTGAACTGACTGTTACAACTACAGCTAAGGAACCTCCTGCGGAAACTATGTTTGGTGCTATGGAATGGGATGAAATCCAGCGCCTGCGGTACCAGGTGCCCTACATAGACTATCTTAAATGGGAAGCTTTTGACGGTTTACCGGAACTAAGGTCAATGATCAGTGATAGCATACCGGAAATAGGCACCCCTTACCAGACAGCCCTTAACTACTGCACCTTTGTTTACGAAAAGTTCAATTATATACAGGGGGTAACTACTGTACAGACTAAACTCGATGAGATCTGGCAGTTGAAAGCCGGTGTATGCCAGGATTTCGCCCACATCCTTTCACAGATGCTGCGCATGGTAAATATCCCTGCAAAATATGTGAGTGGATATATTTGCCCCAATAAGGATGGTATGCGCGGAGAGGGTGCTACGCATGCCTGGGTTGAAGCTTATATTCCTTCCTACGGATGGCTTGGGCTTGATCCTACCAACAACTGTATTGCCAGTGAAACTTATGTAATTCTTGCCTATGGCAGAAGTTTTACCGACTGCTCACCGGTGAAAGGCGTTTACAAAGGTCCTTCGAGTCATAAGTTGACCGTTCAGGTGATTGTGAGTTATGATGACGGAGTGACTGAAACACTTGATCCCGTTGAGGAACTTCTGGATCCTGAACCTGAAATCCCGGTTGGACAAAGCAATAGTTACCGCCGGAACCTCGAACTGATGCAGCAGATCCAGCAGCAACAGTAACAATAATCCTATCAACGAAATACAATAAAAAGCCCGGTTTGAATGTTCAAACCGGGCTTCGTTAATTTTGAAGAGATTAAGGCTTCGTTTTTCTCAGCGTGTCAGTCCGCATTGTATCTGTTCTGGTGCTCTTTTTCATTTTGGATTTCGGCTTCATCTTGTGTTTTTGAACTTTTTTAGTAGTGTCTTGCTGAGGAGATACCCCTGCAAATGTGCTGAGAGAAAAGGCTGCAAGTAGCAGCATTGCAAATAGCTTTTTCATAGCGATTACTTTTAAGTGTCTAATTTTCTGGTAAACAACCGGTAGCTGATGTTGTTTTAAAAAATAACAGTAGTTTAACCTGCACCTCTTTTTCTTCACTTAAATTCGTTTCAAATAATTTCCTTAAGAAATGACACAGTCTATAAAGTTCAGTTCTCTGTTTATCCTTTTATTATCTCTGAGCGTATCCAGCCATGCGCAAAAGAAAGTACAGAAAACCCTGTTTATTATTGCCGACGGAATATCTGCTGATGTTATAGAGCGAACTGCTACACCAAACCTCAACCTGATCGCCAAAAAAGGCAAATACATGAGGGCGCATGTTGGCGGTGGTAAAGATACGTACTCACAGACTCCCACTATTTCGGCTGTCGGTTACAATAGTTTACTGACAGGTACATGGGTGAATAAACACAATGTGTGGGACAATGATATCAAAGCGCCCAATTATAACTACCCAACTATATTCAGGTTATTTAAAGATCAGTATACTGATAAAAAAATTGCAATCTTTTCCAGCTGGCAGGATAACCGTACAAAATTAGCAGGTGATGGCCTGGCAGCTACCAATCAGCTGCATGTCGACGAGCATGCAGATGGATATGAACTGGATACCCTAAACTTCAAACATGATAAAATGCGTGATTTTATGCACCGCATCGATGAAAAAGTTATAGATGAGGCTGTTTCACGCATCAAAACAAAAGCTCCTGATCTTTCATGGGTATACCTGGAATATACAGACGATATGGGACACATGTATGGCGACAGTCCCCAGTATACCCATGCAGTAGAATTGATGGACCAGCAGGTGGGCAGGATCTGGAATGCAATACAGTACAGGGAACAGAATTTTAACGAGGAATGGCTGATCTTTATCACCTCAGATCATGGAAGGGATGAAAAAACCGGCCGTAACCATGGCGGACAATCTGAAAGACAGCGTTCAACCTGGATAGTGACCAATGCAGCTAAGCTGAATACTTATCAGCAATACTACTTTCCCGGCATCGTAGATATTATGCCAAGCATCGCAGCATATATGCACATTGATATCCCTGTAGCGCAAAAAAGGGAAATTGATGGGATTTCATTAACAGGCCCCGTTTCGGTAGCCCAGCCAGTTGTGAATTACATTCAGGGCAGCCTGGATATCTGCTGGAAAGCGCTGGATAAAGCTGATAAGGTAAAAATCTGGGTATGCAGGGAGAATAATATCAAAGAAGGCAAAGCAGACTACTATCAGCTGCTTGCAGAAATCCCTGCCGGAACTGAACACGCAACTCTATCCGTTAAAAATCTGCCTTCATCTTTTTACAAAATATGCATTGAAGGCAGGTACAACACAGTTAATCAATGGATAACTGTGCGGCCAGCTGATCTGTGATATAGGCAGCATCGTCCTGCAACCCATATATCGTGCCGGATTTGCGTGTGCGGAGCCAGGGAAATCCCAGAAAGAATAAACCCCTGATCGGAGAAACTCCCTCCTCGTGAACAAGTTTACTCTGCTGATCAAATACCGGAAGTTTTAGCCAGCCGAAATTTCCGCGTAAACCTGTAGCCCAAATCACTGTAGTAATTCCATGTTCGGCGATATCCAGCTGCGTATCCGTAGTGACACTTAATCCCTCCGGATCTGGCAGATCGGCATCGTCAACATCTGCAGGAGAAGCCGCAATACCATTCTTTTGAATATATTCATCTACTCTTTGCTTTATCTTCGCAGATATCTGATCTCCAAATTGGATGTTTGCTTTCGTACTGTCGTCAAAATAGAGTTTCCCTTCTTCCCAGCGCAGCAGACTTCCCAGGAGCGTTACCCCATCCCTGTAAAGGCCCTGTAAACTTAAAGTATGTCCCAGCGGACCATCGCCCGAGACTAGAAATGGAACATCATTGAGGGCTATTGAGGGATCCGCCAGTTCATCAGTTCTCAGTTCGAAATTCCCTGACCTTACAAACCAATCAGTGATGTCTGCCCCTCTGTACCGGCGCGGTAAACGTCCGACTTTACTGGTTGCAAGATAAACTTTATGTGCGGTGGCAGCTATTTCTTCGGCAATCTGGGCACCGGATTTTGCACTCCCAACGATCAGAACATTTCCTGCAGGCAGCTGGTCAGGATTCTTGTAATGGAAAGAATGAAGCTGTGTGATATTTGCCGGCAGCGTTTTGCTGATTGACGGTGTTTTAGGCTCATTCAGCATGCCGGAGGCAACAATTACCTTTTTGGCAAGCCAGATCTCCATTTCTCCGTTGTGATCGGTTTCCACATTGAAGAAGCCTGTGCTGTCGTCTTTGTCCAGAGCAGTCACGCGGTAGTGTTCCTTAACGGGAATACGGTTATTTTCCACATATTTTGTCAGCCCTGCATGAAAATCCTGTGAAGGTATAAACTGATCTCTTTTTCCAACCTCAGGCAGATCGCCAGGCAAACAGTTCATCCATGCGGGGGTATCCAGTCTGAGGGAATCCCAGCGCTGGTTCAGCCAGGACTCACCAATGCTGCCCCGCTCAAAGATCACATAACTGAGCCCATGTTTGTTCAGAAAGTACCCGGCAGAAAGACCAGCCTGGCCGGCACCGATGATGATCACATCATATATTTCAGACGTTTTTGAAAACATTCTGCAAATTTTGGCAAAAAATATAGACTGTGAAATCACCAATACCGGTGAATCACTGTTTTACATGGCCCTGGTATACCAGATCGGAGAAGTAATAATAC
Organism: Pedobacter sp.; assembly: GCF_040513095.1. Classification (GTDB taxonomy): domain Bacteria; phylum Bacteroidota; class Bacteroidia; order Sphingobacteriales; family Sphingobacteriaceae; genus Pedobacter. The sequence continues at coordinate 30,339 of NZ_JBEVDX010000190.1, forward strand.
GGCTGCCATCAGCTTCGGTGATATCGCCATAATAAAAACCCGTGGCAGGATTGGCAAGTGCATCATGACTAAAAGTCAATGTTCCTGAACTACTGGTAGCATTGCCTTTGGTGCTGTTCCACTTCCCGGGGTTATAACTGAGATTAGTGGAAAATGCTGATCCGCTTGCCAGAGCAGAGCCGACAATGGCGCTATCAGCGGCCGGATCATAAAGGGCAGAAATGTTATTGTAATCCCTGGTTTTGGGATGTGCAAGTGTGGCAATGGCATTCGGGCCAAACCGGTTAATGATACTGAACAGGCCTGCAGTACCGGTATAAGTATTCTTAGGGACAAAGATCTGGTTTTCTCCGGCCTCCCATCCGATCAGGGAGTCGATGCCGTACACAATCACATGCCCGCCCCCACTGATTACACCCCACTCCATTCCGTGCAGGGCCAGAAAGGTGGCTGAATGCAAGGCCAACACAATGATAGTCAGGATAACCGATAAAAGTTTTCTCATATATCTGGTTTATTATACAACGATAAAAAGAGAAATATTCGCGTCGTTAAGGATAGATTAAATGTGAATACTTTGATAAAGACCTTGGCAAAACATACTAAATTGCGGCATGAACAATGAAATTGCAGTAATTTTTGATATGGATGGGGTCATCTGCCACACCAACCCTTATCATTCCCTTGCCTTCCGCGAATTTTTTTCTGCCAGAAACCTCTCCCCAACTAACGAAGAGTTTGCCGAACATATGTTTGGCAAGAGTAACAGTTATATTCTCAGCCATTTTCTTAAAAGACCAGTAACCGGAGAAGAGTTCCTGCAGATGGAAGAAGAAAAAGAAGGACTGTTCCGCAAGATCTATGAACCACATATTGAACCGATTGCCGGAATTGTGAACTTTATGACGGATTTGAAAAGCAATGACGTTAAGCTTGGAGTTGCGACTTCTGCACCGCGTGCAAACCTGGATCTGATACTGGGCAAAGTGCCCATCCGTACCCATTTCGGATCTATCCTGGCAAGCGAAGATGTAAAAAAACACAAACCAGACCCTGAGGTTTACCTTAAGTCTGCAGCTAATCTGGGAGTAATTCCTGAACAATGCCTGGTATTTGAAGATTCCTTTTCGGGCGTATCAGCAGCCTTAAACGCAGGTATGCGGGTTGTAGGTGTGCTGAGCAGCCATACAATAGAAGAACTTCCGCCCTGCAACTTATATATCGACAATTATTCAGATCTATCCTACGGCAAAATCAGGGAACTGTTTGTATCCTGATTTTGCTCAGGTTAAATCCTTATTTAATTCCACCAAAGGCAGCGAAACAGGCATTTTTATGTAAAATGTCTGTGTATCTGAATCCGGCGGCTTTCATCAGGTCCAGCTGGTAGGATACAGAACGCGGTGAATCTTCAGCATCGATATAGGCAAGCACCTTATCGCGGTATTCAGCGCCACCAAGCTGCTCCAGGTAACTGGCATATCTTGCTTCAAAAAGCTGGTTCAGCTCCCCGGGCTGATGACTGATCAGATCAGAAATCCAGAAGCTGCCTCCCGGCTTCAGTGAGCGGTAAATCTTATTAAAGACGCTTTCCCAGTCGCTATCTGCTCTCAAATGATGCAAAACAGCAGCTGCAAGCACAATGTCATAATGGTTTTCCGGTAAGTCGGCCACTAAAATATCTGCCTGTAAAATTTCTACATTCCCTGTAGTTACGGCTGATACACGTTCATGCGCCCTTTGTAACATGGGCATGCTCAGATCAATCAGGGTGCAGTCCAGTCCGGGAATCTTTTCCAGCATTTTAAGCGTATAATTCCCCGCTCCACAGCCGATATCCAGCATAGTTACCGCTGCAGGTGTTACTGTGGCAGCTGCACTTGTAGTGAGTTCAAGCGTGAGCGGAGCATCAATTGTCGTTTGCTGTCCGGTATCGAGGTTTGAAAAACGCTCTACGTCCTGGTCAAATCTTTTTTGTATCTCTTCTACAGAAGATTTAGGCTTTAAGTTGTTCTGTTCCATTTTATTATTATTTATTGAGCAACATTTATTCAATTTCCCTTTGAATATTTTATAAACTTAGAGATATTAATGATATTTGAAAAATATCAATTTTGTCAATTATTGATATCAGCAAAGTATCATGGAACTCAGACATCTCCTCTATTTTAAGACTGTTGCCGAAGAACTGCATTTCAGAAAAGCGGCATTAAAACTGTTTATATCGCAGCCTCCCTTAAGCAGACAAATCAGGGAACTGGAAGAGGAACTTGGTGCAAGACTTTTTGAGCGCAACAATAAGAAAGTTTCCCTCACTCCGGCCGGGATATATCTCAGGAAACAGGTAGAGAGCATTTTCTCACAGCTTGCAGAAACCAAAAATGTAGTGAAGCAGCTGCATGACAATATGAGCGGGGAGCTGAAGATAGGTTATATCAGTTCCACTTATCATCAGCAACTGATGGATACACTGAAAGAGATGCGCGGTATTTTTCCACTATTGACTGTAAAGCTGTTCGAGATTCCTACTGTAAAACAGGTAAAAGCGCTTGAAGAAGGCAAGCTTGATATTGGTATTATGCGGGCACCTGTCAATTCAGAAAAGCTAACAGTTGTTTCACTTTTTCAGGATCCTTTCCTTATAGCCCTTCCCTATGATGCTCCTGAACTGAAAAACAACAGCGACTGGAGTACCTACCTGGCACAGCAGCCTTTTATTTTTTTTAACAGGGATTATGCCCCGGTATACTACCAGAAATTAATTGAGATATGCCAGCGCATGGGCTTTTCACCCGAAATTACGCATGAAGCGAATAACGTGCATTCCATACTGAGAATGGTGCAGCATGGGGCGGGAGTTTCTATCCTGCCATCGGCAATTAAAGAACAGTTTCCGGATTTAAAAATCAGGTATATAGATCTTTCACACCTGTCAATCAGCACAGAGGTTGTACTGGCCTACCGCGCACAGGAGAAAAACGAAGCCATCCTTTGGTTTGAAGAAAGATATACCTCTATCTTCAAACCCCGATGAAAACTGTATCTATTTAACTGCTGAAAGCGAAACTGTGAAATCAAGTATAGAATTTGCAGCGATTGCCCCGGTATTGGTATTTCCATAAGCGTATCCTGATGGGATAATCATGCGGATCTTCCCCCCACTCTGGATATATGGTATTCCAATCTGCCATCCTGTTATTACGCCACCCAATGCAAATGTAACGGGTGCACCAGCTTTAGTAGCATCAAATACAGTACCGTCCAATAATTTTCCTTCATACTCAGCGGTAATTGAAGTATTGGCAGTATAGGTTACTGAACCGCTACCCGGCGCAATAATCTGATAAAATACGCCCGACTTATCTTTCAGTGCAGGAATTTTGTTATCTGTAATAAACTTACGGATAGCCGTAGTATCGGTTCTGAACTGTGCATCAGCATCAAAACTATCTTTAGAACAAGAGGCGAAGCATCCAGCTACGCTCAGCAGCAGTAATAGGTATTTTACTTTCATGATGAATGCAAATATATAGATTCCATTTAAAAATTTACCGGCATAGATCAGGCAAATCAAAACAATTTTTTAAAAGCTAAAGCTTAATCGTTTTATTTGAATACCAATACATTTACTTAATTTAAGCTAAATTTGGCACCTGAAAATAGTCGTATGTCATGTTAAAACCATATCTTACTCTTTCCTAGCAAAACTACTACCTATGATGAAAAAAACAAGCTTTAACTGGTCGGATGAAGTGGAACCGCATAAACTGCGCACAAAGACGATTATCAAAGAACATCCGGAGATCAGGGCGCTGATTGGCCGAAATCCCTATACCTTTCTGATTATCCTTTTTTGTGTAGGGCTGCAGATTGCCCTGGCAGGAGTGTTACAAAACCAGGCCTGGTGGTGGAGTGCGCTTGCAGCTTATTTCATAGGTGCTTTTGCCTGCCATACCTTATTTATCTGTATCCATGAATGTTCACACAACCTGGTATTTAAAAATAAGACCTCAAATGTAGTGAGCAGTATACTTGCCAATCTGCCGCTTATATTCCCAAGTGCGGTATCCTTCACAAAATACCATATGAAACATCACTCTTACCAGGGTGTTGAAGAACTGGATGCTGATATGCCAAACCGCTGGGAAGCCAAACTCATTAACAATTCAACTGCAGGTAAAGCAGTGTGGCTGTTGTTTTATCCTATTTTTCAGGCACTCAGACCAATGCGCTTAAAGGAGATCAATCTTTTTGATACCTGGACAGTGATCAATATTGCCGTTCAGGTGATTTTTGCAGTGGCCATCGTATCACTGTTCGGCTGGACTGCCCTATTGTATTTAACGCTAAGCTTTTTCTTCTCTGTAGGTTTACACCCGCTGGGAGCAAGATGGGTTCAGGAACATTTCTTAACTCACGGAGATCACCAGGAAACCAAAAGTTATTACGGCAGGTTAAATGTGGTTAACCTGAATGTAGGTTTTCATAATGAACACCATGATTTTCCTTCCGTACCCTGGAATAAGCTGCCACAACTAAAGGCTATTGCTGATGATCACTATGAAAGCCTGGGATACCATACTTCCTATACCAGATTATTATTTCAGTTCCTGTTCAACAGGGAAATCTCGGTGTATTCGAGAACAGCGCGTTCCAACAGAGGGGGTGCAAAAAAAGCACCTGGCACAACTGCTCCTGTTATGAGTTATTCTGAAACAGCGAATTAGGCCTGAATTTTATCCCGCACCGATGTGTGGCACAGACGATTTATATAAAAAGGGACAGCATGGCTGTCCTTTTTTGATTGACAGGCTATTTAACTATTTAAATTCGAAATCTCCCCAGAGCCCCGGCATCAGCTCCGCTTCTGCCGGCACATCCGAAACTATTCCTGTAGCTTTATTACTCCAGTAAACCCTTGATACTGTCTGTTCCTCTTCCCCCCTCAGGATTCCGATATCACCCTTTACATGCATCCCTGCGACAGGTTTTAACTGCAGTACAGCCAAAGGAACAGATACTTCATATTCCCCATCTTTGCCGGCTGCAAACTGTATCTTGTCGCTTACGTCCGTTACCTGATCAAAAACTATAGTCCTCCAGGGTGAAGAAAAAGGAACTTTATCTGCTTCCTTAGCGCCGGTAACCACCGCACGGTACAATAATGCCTTTGGCTTCCCTTTGATCATGGTAACCAGCAAGCGCTGATCCCCTGCTGCAGCTGTTATCCTGCCAGGCTTTGCGGCCGGATCTGAACTGATCATCAGATCCAATGCTCCTCCCGTTTTAAAAGGGGCTACAGGCATTTCCCCGGAGTTCTTCAGCAGTTCAGCATTACCTGTCTGCCAGGCCATATAAAGTTTGTCACCCGCAATTGCAATCGCCCCTTTGATAGCGTAAGGTTTGGAATTTGAATTGAAATTGGCTTTTACACCACGTTTGTCTATATCAGCCCATTCCGCAGCCCTCCAATCGTCGAATTTTCCGTCTACCTGCATTGGCTGATCGCCGAGCGATACAAGCAATATCTTTTTTCCCTGATTGTCCTGGCGTACAGCTTCTGCCCTGGCCAGGAAAAGACGGCTTTTATCAAGATCTTCCTTACTTACGCTGATCGTTGTTGCCGGCAGCTGGCGAATACTTTCTAATCCATCTACCTTCACTATACTGCTGCGTCCTCCATCTACCAGATAAACTTCAGCTCCTGGCAACACTGTCATCGTGGGCCAGAAATTTTCTTCTGAGAGGCTTAAACCATCAAGGCTCATTCCGCGATCTGCCGAAGGCATTTGCCAGCGTCTTCCTGTACGCATAGGTTCAAACAGCGTGGTCACAAACAGGCCATCAGCTGTAAAAATATATACCATGCCGTGGTTAGAATTCACAGCCCATAAGGCCTCAGCTTCAGCACCTGTATTTTCCATTAAACCGCCCAGCAGATGGGTTGTTCCAATCAGTTCGCCGGGGAAAGAAGGGATTGGCGCCTCATGAGAAGCGTGCAGGCCGGGCCATAAATCGGGGTAACTCCACATCGCCTTGCCATCTTTTGCACCACTAACAGAGTAGCGGTGAAAGGGCAATATTCCCTGCAATGCTACTGTCCAGCCAGTTCCAGTGCTTAACACCTGGTTTCCGCCTGATGAGGCAGAGGCCTGAACACCCTCAGCCAGGATTTTCCTTTGCGCTGATTTATATACAGGTATTCCCTCTGCAGTAAAATTCTGCACCGGGAACTGCAGCGCTTTACCATCCAGCTGTGAAATACAGAAAGATAAATCGTTCATGACAGTTACTCCCATCGCAAACCCTTTTTCAAAATTTACTTCTGCAGGCTGTACCTGCGCATCGGCATTCAGGTCTACCCAGATAAAGAATGCAAGCGACCGGTCTCCCTTTGCATTCAAATCTACTCCCGCCGGGAGCAAAGTTCTGAAGCGCTCTTCTTTTAACACATCCCAGTTATCTGCCCTGCCCATTGCTGCTGCCGGGTAAGCAATCCCATTGCGTTCTGCAAAGATGAATGCTGTAGTATTGCCACTGGTTGGGTTGGAATTGTAGCAGTTGGTAAAGTAACGTTTTCCATCATGGTACAAAGCGGTTTCCGGGCCCCCACTTCTGAATGCGAGCGGCAGTGTGCCTGCACCGGCCCGATAAAGTATACGCTTTAGCCGGGAGGTACCTGTATTCCAGTCCAGCTGAAATTCCATAGCACCCCGCGTTTCTTCTGCATAGTAAAATTTGTTTTTATCTGCAGGGTCTATTGTACCTCCTCCACCATATTTGGCAGGGCCGTAAAATGCTTTCAGTAGTTTCCCGCTGAGCGACCACACACTAACTCTTTTTGGCAGATAATCATTTTCTGTTACCCAAAGCTGCTGCTGATCATCAATGGTCATACCCGCAGGATTATTCATATGGAGTTCATCATAAGTACCTGCTTTCGGCAGTCCCGGTTTACCAATTGAACGGAGCAGTCTGCCCCTTGGATTAAATACCTTTACCTGGTGACTGTCTCCCCCATCACTGATATAGAGGTTTTCATCAGCATCCAGTGTTATGCCAACTGGGGCTTCAAGCCCTCTGGAGATGATGGTTTGAGGAGCAGCGCTACCTGTCAGCTCTGCTAAAGAATTGAACCTCAGCAGTTGCTTGCCTGATAGCACATAGAGCCGTCCCTGCACATCAAATGCCAGTCCACGTGGTGCATTCAAAGATCGGGAACCTATGATTTTCCCAGTGACCAGATCTGCTGCCAGTAACTGATTTTTTAAAGTCAGGCTCAGCACAGCTACAGCATTATTGACCGCCAATCCACCTATTTCTGCGGTTTTATCATCATTTGGGGAGACCGGACCAATAGTTTGCAAAAGCACTTTCTTCTCCGATCCGCTGGTTAGAGCATTGATCCGCAACTCTCCTTCTCCCGATTTTTTTGCCGTTTCCCAGACTGAAGCAACGTACGCACATACTCCGGCCACTGCCTTCTCCCCTGCGTCTCTTGCCAAATACGGTGCTGCAGTCCATGCTCCTCCTATCCATTTTTTCCCTCCCAGTTTTTTACCATTGAGATCAACCCAGGCTAAACCATCCGGACCTTCTGTAATGTAGTTTCCAAGATATACCAGTGGCTGGCCGGTCGGACTCTGACGGGCAGGAACAAATAGGGCAGCCTGTGGAGGGGTATGATTGGCAAGCCATCCACCTGTATGATCATTGGTGCTCCATGGCGGATTACCTGTAGTATATACAGAAAATTCGTAGCTGGTATTGATTTTTGCATGTACCAGACCTCTTACTTTATATTTGCCCGGAAGAACAAACCTGGCTGGAATATGATATAGCCCGTGATGTGTGGCTTCCACATCACGTCCCAGATCGTCCAGGCCATCCCACCATGCGGTATTTTTCCCGGCTTTGAACCATGTGTCCGAAACCAGATTCCTTACACGTACGCCATTATGATCTTCGATGACCAGGGTTACATATCCCGCTTCTTTCAGTTCAAATGGAATTGCAATAGGTGGATCAGGTGCTTTAGTCGTTGTTTCTTGCGCTTGTGACTGCGATTGAACTGCGGCAGCATTCATCAGCAAGTTCAGGATCAGCAATGCGATGTATTTCATATCTGTAAACCTCATAAGCTGATGATATTAAGGAATAGTATTAAAGATATCAGTTTTCGTCTGTTTAAATAGCCTTTCAATTTCAATCCCGGCAAACACCAGACCGATCAGCCCATGCGAATCATTGTCTGTTTTGGGTCTGTTCATATAATCACTTACATTCTCGCTGCTCATTGTGCCCACACAAATATTATTGACAGTTCCATCCGGTTCAATGCAGGAAGCAATATATTTCCAGGCTTTTCTTACAGATGGAAGATATTTTTGCCCAGAAAGCCAGCCCTGATTGATGCCACGGGCGATGTTCATACCGATGATAGCCGTTCCTGAAAGTTCTTCATAGGAATCAGGACGATCCAGTACATTATGCCAGCAGCCACTCTTCTGGTCCTGTAATTTAACCAGTGCATTGACATGACGCTGGTAGTAATCCATTATCTGTTTACGCATGGGATGATTTTCAGGCAGCCGCAGCAGGACTTCGGTACTAGCCCATATTCCCCATCCGTTGGCTCTTGACCAGTAAGGCAGCCTGGCTTTCCGCCTGGAATATTGCGCATGCTGGTACAAATTTGCCGCAGGATTGAACAGTTGTTTGTTAAAGGCCAGTACCTGACTGGCAGCATCATTCAACAGAGCTGTTTTTTCCTTCGGGTCATCGGCTTCCAGTGAAGCCTGTACCAGAAAGGGTATGCCCATAAACATGTCGTCTACCCAGGTGGTATATTTCTCGGGGGTTTCTCTGGTGAAATTTCCTTCAGGCAACCTGATCTGATGATTTACCACATAGTCTTTAACGTCATTCACAAATGCTTCGTACTGTTTGCGGTTGTCAAAATTCTTATGTCTGGCCAGGCGGTAAATAAAAGGCATGGCCGGAGCGGCGGTAAAATCCAGCAATGGAGTGTTAAAAAGCTGGTGATGGGTAGACTGGAAGCCGTTCATCTTATTTACCTGGTAACCTATAAAAGGCTTTTTTTCCAGCATGAAATCTGTCCAGCGCCTGGAATAATCATCATATTTCTTTATCCCGGTGGCTTCAGCCAGATTAGACATTGCCCAGGCCAGGCCACCGGCATGATAATTCCAGTTATAATAAGTCCCCCAGTATGGTTTTGGATTGATCACATCCGCAAAGACCTGGATCTTTGGAATGGTCCAGGTGATATCTTTTACGCCGTCAGTATAGAGCTTACCAATTTCAAATCCTTTCTCAGGACCGTAGGCTGTGTCTGAGGGGTATTGGCCGGAGATCATAAAAGGCCCGGCGACCAGCCAGTTGCTGAGTCTGGCTATTTCCGCCGTGATACCAGGTAGTTTTGCTATGCTCAGTTTAGGACTCCAGGGAATCCTTTCTTCAATCAACGCACCTTTAGGCTGGATATAAAAGGTCCATTCTTTCCCCCTGGTTTCAGACTTCAGCAAAATCCTGTTCTGCCCCTTTTTGAGTTTTACAGGGAATTCGTTCTCGAGGGCAATATCTCTTTCCAGCGCAGCTATCTTTAATGGCCTTGCACCCTCCTTTTGATAGACTACTTCATCATTGAGCCAGATTTTGAGGGCGTCGTTGTGGCTCACCTGAATGACGAAAGCAGTATCCACTTTACTATCAAACTCACTTAAAGCATAAGCCACAGCCGGAATGCCCAGTCCAAATGTCTTCCCAAAATCCACATACTGAACAAAATCAAATGCCGTATGATTTGGTTCCAGCACCAGCTGAAATTTGAAAGGGGTTTCCCTGATGATTCTGTTGGCGACGGTTACCACAATCTCAAGAGGGCTCTTGTTTTCAATAGACCTGGGTTTCTGGGCAAATGATGGCTGGAATAAGACGCTGAAGAGCCCACAAGCTATTATCGGCTTTAAAATTGTTATCATGTCTGTTATTTTTTGTTTATAGGATAGATTAAGACTGGCATTTCATCTTCTTTAAAAGGATTGTATTCAGGAAATCCGTTCTCATGGTTCTCGGTATCTCTCCTGAAACCCTCTCCGCCTTTGGGCGCCCAGTTGATAAAACTTTTGGGGTCAGTTGTGGCAAGGGGACTGTAACTACTTTCCCCATTACCGTTTATTGCGGTAACCCGATACTCATATATCAGTCCTGATGACGGTTTCTGATCTGCAAAAAATGTGTCTGCACCTTCGTAAATTTTATTAAAATCAGATTTAACTGCCTTTGTTCTGCGGTATAACCTGTAAGATCCTGCACCAAGAATGCTCCCCCAGCTGAGTTTTACCTGTGAACTGTTCAGATCCAGTAGCAGACCTTCAGGTGCGTGAGGCGGCTGGCCGGTAATATATGCAGGATAGGCATCAGAGGGCTCACTGTCCCCTCCCTTTCCCTGTGCAATTACACGCAGATGGATCTTGCTGTTGTTTTTCAGATCAGCGACTGATGCTGTAACCCCTTTAAGCTGATCCCCTACAGTTTCCCAGTTTAGTTCTCCGTCTTTGCTCAGCTCCATTCGGTAGCTATCTGCACCGGCAACCTGGTTCCATTTCAGCAGCACCTGCTGATTGCCAATGATGGTAGTTGTGATTTCTGGTGCTGCCGGTCTTACACCGGCATTGCTCCAGGTCCAGGTATGTTTTCCCGATGGAAAAGAAAAGCTTCTGCGCGTTTCATGGCTCTTTGTTCCCGGAGACTCATCACTCAGCTTCTCTCCATCAAGATAAAAGCTGAGTTTTGGGTTACCAACTGTAAAAACCACCTTCTCTGGGGCCTGGCTCTGAAAGGTACCAGTATAACCGGAAAGCATGCTTTGCATACTTATGCCGGCTTTGTTTTCAGCGGCAAGCTCAATTTTAAGCCCGGGAACACTGAGTTCAGAGCCCTCAAATAAAGCGGCAGAAGTTATCCCTTTCCGCATCTGAATGATACCTGCCTTTCCTTTAAAACTCAGGCCATCATTTGCAAAGCGGAGTGCTTTCAGAGCCCTGAAAACCAGATCAGTCTCACCCTCATTCTTGAGGATAATGCAGCCAAAATCAGTTTTTTTTACCCTGATTTCCGGCTTGTGCGTAACGACAGTTAAGAAACTACCTTTTCCATCATAATACCTGCCTTTGGTAGGCATTACAGCTGGATCAGTATGGTAATTACTTTTTGATGGCAGCAGGTTTGCATCGGAGGCGGGGGCCCCTGGCGTCACCTGATGGATATACGGGAATTCATCATTAGCACCCACAAACCAGGAAAACCTGCCCTCTGTTTTTTCATCCGGTACTTCATCAAATACAGCAATGTAATCTGCGGCCGACTGCAGAACACTCCGTGAATGATACGCTCCGGAAATCTCCTTATTGCCCCTGATACTGGCGAACTGCGCAAAGCCAAAATCATACAGGGGTTCAGTAAGATCATTGCGGCCAACACTCCTGTAGGCACCTATAGAGCGGTAGCCTCCCGGTTTTTTTACACCAAAGTTGCTGATCCTTTCGGTATCTCCAAAGGGGCCGTCGCCAACATCTTCGGCACCGTTGTGGCTGTATCTCTTCCCCCCGGCATAATAATAAATCACTCCATTGCCCCCCATTGCCGCCCTCCCCCAGCGGTAATTCGGGCCTTCATCAATCTGCTGCAGGTTCACATACATTTCATCTTTGGTACCAAAAGCACTTCGCAGTATAAAACCATACCCGGTAAACTTGGCAGACTTCAGTCTGGGATTGCTGCCTTTGTTGTTTTCCCATTCTCCGCTTAGCAGATCTCTCCATGCTTTATTCTTTTCCTTTGTACTTTCAAAGGGTTTGTCCCCGGCTCTTGTGAACCAAAGCAGGTGTTCACTCAGCAGCGGATCATAATAGGTCAGTTCCTGTCCCAGTACACGCAGCACATCTGGTGGTCCATCTTCCCCCGAACGTGCATGCGCGCCCTGAGGAGGATACACTCTTTTATTATCCAGCTTAGTCAGGGGAGAACTCACTGCGTTTAGCAGCCAGTTGCCCAGCATAGAAACGCCTGGCTGAAGCATCCTGTTCTTGCCATCGAAATGGTGCTGCAGTAAATAATTTGTACGCGCTGCAGGAGTTAATGCTGCCCAGGTATATGTCGCCAGATTTTCTGTCCACCTGCCTCCCAGAGATCCCCATGCAGGCACATCAGGACGGATATGGTAATTGAAGTTCAGCTGCACTACTTTTCCAAAATGATCTGCCATCTGAGCGGCTTCAGGATGTTTCGGAAAGAGAAATGCTGCGAGGCCGGTTACGCCTTTGATATCTGATAAAAAGTTTGGATGCCCGCTCAACAGGTTGCGCACAGGCATCAGCGCCTCATCCCGATAGAGATAACTCACAAATAAATACCAGCTCCTCAGCTTTTGGTATTGTGACACTGACATTTTCCCCGCATTAAGGTCAAAAGCCGGCACAATCTGATCGTAATATATCCGGGAACTTACCGGATTGGGACCATTGATCCTTTCTGAACCGCTGCGAATAATCCCCAGTTGATCTGACAAAGATGATTCAAGTGAGGCCACCGTTAAATTCTTTGCAGCGTTTTCAGGTTTAAAGAACCGGGGATATCCGGTTTCGGGGGCATCATAATTCAGGATCCAGTTTTTAACTTTATCCAGCGGGATCCAGCCATACCAGCGCCTGAGCTCATCTATGTACGCCAGTGACTGGTTGCCGCCATGATTCTGCTCTCTCTCATTTCCATACGCTGCCAATGCAGTTGAACGTGTACCTGTAACCATTGGAAAGGTATAATCCAAAATAGAGTTATTCCAGTGAAAACTGATGCTAAGGTCTTTTTTGGAAGCCCAGAGCGCATACTTTCCGTCATTCCATTTTTCATTGGCCTTAATGAACAGGCCAATTGTTGTATTTTCCCTTTCGCTACGGAAAGCTGCTGAAGGCATGCGCCACCAGGAGAGCCAGTTGTCATAGGGAGATATCCGGAAAGGAAGCAATCCCTCTTTTCCATTCTGCTGATCAGAAGGAAATTCAGGATGCTGATGGGCAGTCCCATTCAATTTCCGCCCTTCCATAGGTTCCCAGATCATGCTTTCAGACTGGATTTGTTTTTTACCAGGCTGCTCCACACGGGTAGAAACATAACGACCCTCTGGTCTGATCCCATCCCAAACCATCTTCCAGGAAAGCCCTTCACCGGGGTTAAAACCCTTCATTTCTTCTTCCAGTTCTGCAAACTCCATTCCGGCAGTTAGTTTTACCAGCACATTATACTGCCTGTCAGCATCAAAAGTGTAGCTGATCCGGAAAACTGCATGGACCGGCCCGGCCGATAATGCGTCCACTTTAATTTCCTTTACCGGCAATGCAGGGATTTCACCATGACCAAGCCAGTTAACAGTATTGCCATAGCGTCTGATGGCTGCCGTCATTTTTTTTCCCGGATGAGCTGGAATCTCGATCCTGATCTTTCCGTTAGTGATCTGATAAACATCAGCAGTTTGAGTGACGTGTACTACAGCACCTGCAGCCTTTACTTTCTTCGTTGCAGGAAGGAGTTCAAATGTCTTTGTGCTTCCGGAAGGAAGATCAGACAGAAAGCTTAATATTGCTTTTTTACCTGTCTGATCAGATCGGGAGCCTGCAGTTTCACTGAGCTGAAAAGGAACCTGCCGGCCTGAACTTTTTTCTATGAGCATCCGAGGCTGTTGAAGTGCCCCTTCAGTCCCAAAATCCAGCTCATATTGCAGCAGACTCAGCGGCCATGAAAATGCCGGATGGACGAGATGATCTTTCAGCACAATAGTTGGACTTTCAGTTATACCTTCTTTTAAAAATACAGTTCCTGCCGCTTTTGTAAGGGGTGTTGGGACATCTTTAACAACTGCATCTTTGACGATCGTTTGGCCAATAGGGCCATACAGCCGGTAACCAATGTCAGTATTCACTGCCTTATTTTTTTCGAATATGGTGCCGATCACTCCGGTTACTCCGGGCTTTATACTATCTGCAGCATTTTTGGGGAGCACCTCATTGAAATAACCTTCAGCCCGCACAAAGCTCCCACTGTTTGGCTGATGGGCCTGCACAAGATTCCTTCTGATTTCAACACCTATACTACCGGCACCGAAAAGCGTATCTGGTTTTGTCCCAAGCGCCAGAACATTACATATAAATGCCGGGCGCAAACCGTTGGTATTTATAACCTGATTGTCGGTCACAGAAACATTCCAGCTTAGATTGTAGCGCCCCATGATCAGTCGCTGGTCGGAGCGGATATAAATCCCTTCTGAGTTATTCAGTTGATTTCCTGTAATAGCAACATCGGTACTGCCACAATAGAACCAGATGCCTCTGTTGTTATTTTCAAGTATATTGTCTTTTACCAGCCAGTCTTCTGCAGACCAGTGCATGATAGCATAGCGGCTGGTCGCGTCAGGTATTACATCCCAATGGCGGGTTAGCTGTAAAGTATTTTTAGTGTTGCTTTTGAAATGTCGCCACTGGCCCATTCCCCTGCCATATACAATGGCCACGGCGTCTGATGAACTCAACGAAGGCGTTTTGATCTGCCCCCACTGCTGATTGCTGTCTGTGAGCGTATTTGCGGTTGCCGCACTTACTTTACCAACAAACATTTGTTCAGGGTTACCCCCCTGGCTGAGTATGGTTTCACCCTGGTTGAGATCGGGAATAGCTTTTCCTTCCACATCAAGCCGGTTGTTCATCACCACTATATCCTGTGCAAAATCTATGTTAAAACCACCGGTTTCACCTTTAGGATTAATCAGGTCGCCCAGCCGGGTAATGTGGTTGTTTTCAATGATCCCGTTAAAACTGTCATTAAATCCAAAACGCCCCGCCGCGTAACGCAGGCGGTTATTGCGCACTACGAAGTTTGTAGAGCCTGTACAATGCCACAGCCATGGCCATGTGATACGGGCTTTGCTATCGAAATCACAATCAGTAATAATCATACGGTCTACATAAGCCCATGATAATCCCCAGGCGACGGAAAAGTCAAAACGGCAGTTTGCGGCAAAGAATCTGGAACCGGAACCGCCTGGTTTTTTAACCGGCGGCGGCATGGTTTTTAAACTGTGCCGCCATAACCCGCTCGTGTTTACGTTTTGCAGGCAGAGCTGATATAAACCGCTTAGGGTGGTATTAACCGGCCATAAAATAGCCACTCCTTCTGTAGTGGCATTTGGCCAGCCATCCTTACCTATAGGATCAGGATATGGCGGAGGAGTTCCAAAACCGTATTGAATAAAAGTTTTCTGATCCCCCTCTCCCTTTAAGACTACCCGTGATCTCATGATTAAACCGCTCCCTGAAGGGATATCAAGTTTATATTTGCCTTCAGGAAAATAAACGACCCCGCCACCGTTCCTGCTGGCCAGGTCAATTGCCTGCTGAATCGCCTGCCGGTCGTTTGTCTCTCCATCGCCTTTGGCTTTGAGCTGCAGGCGGGGATCTGATCTTACATTGTAGATATTTTTATAGAAAGTAAATTCTGTTCCCCAGGGTACCTTTAAACCAAAGGGATCGGCGGCAGCAGCCATTCCTGTCATCAGCTCCTCTGCTGTGCTCTCTGCCTCGGCAATGCCGCTTCCGTTTCCGTTGCTCAGCACCAGCTGATAGCGACTGCCCGGCATTATAGCAGCTGGTGCAATCACGTTTAGTACAAAAGGATCACCTCCAGTAACCCTTGCTGGAAATGATTCGCGGGTTTTAACCTCTACAAATCGTACCACTGGAATAAAACCCTTCAATCTGAGGTTGCGCCCAAAAATCCGGAATGCCTGTCCGGGCATAATCTGATCGTACTCTATCGTTACCCCCCTCGCCCTGTTTAAAAACACAGGTTTGCTCCAGGCCCTTCCTCCCATTGTTCTTTTTACCCAAACGGCAATTAAAACGCCTGCTTTAAAAGCAGGTTTATCCGGGATCAGGGCAGATAGATTATATTCCGAAGCGCTCAGGACCTTCAATTTGACTGTAGGTTTCAGTAATTTTACCTTTCCGGAGACTACTGTGCACCACAATTCAGCACCAGCACCAAAACCTGCCCCCTGAACACCAAAGACTTCAGCCCGTCCGGCAGTTTCATTACTGTTAAAAATTACGGGCGAAAATTTGGCTGCAGCAAATTGTGCAAAGGCATGCAGACAACATACCCATACCAGGACGGCCATTGTAGCGGATTTGAGGATTAAGCTTCTTATCAATTTGATCTTCGTATTCATTGAGTTCTATCAATCTATTAATTTTCCCGGATCAGGCTCGAAACAGACACTGTATCTTTCCCAAGCTTTGGGTTATTATCTGTAATCAGCACATACCAGTTGAGTTTTCCTGTCATAGGAATAATGCCCTGAAAACCCTTTCCTGAGGGTTCTGCTTCAATAAACGACCATTTTCTTTCTGTCCAGAGTGGCTGATCGTCAGGATTGGTATAATAGATCCTGGATGACAGCAGATGGGCTGTGCCAGTTACGCGGTAACTGATGCAGGTTCCGCCAGCTGTTAATCTTTCAATTTTTCCCGGGATTACTTTCGGCAATGGAGTGCCTCCCTTCAGGTACTGATTAAAAAAGGGAATCATCAGCGCACTGCCCGGATATTTCATCTGGTGATTGTCATTGGGCGAATAAAATTGATGAACAGGGCCTTTCATCAGGGCCAGGGTAGCCTGTACAGCCATCCAGGACCAGTGCCTGTCGTTAGATGCTGTTGCAATTAAATAAGGCTTGGTGATCTGACGTGCCCTTTTTCCGGGATCAAGGTATTTAAGCCATTCTGTCCTTTCAGCTTCAGAAAGCCGTTCAATATGCTGCTTTTCATATGTCCCCAACAGGAAATTGCCGGAGCCATATGCAGCATACGTAGCTGCTATATCCTTATCCAGCAGGCTTGCCGTCATGGTTGCCGTATAGCCGCCCCAGGACGAACCGGCGATAGCGATCCTGCGTTTATCTACATCAGGCTGTGCCCGGAGCAGGTAAAAAGACTGCACTGCAGCCAATACTGCATCAAACAGCCCGCTGTAAGTTGCATCTGGTTTTGCAGCAATCTTAGCTCTTGAGTCGGGAAAGTT
The DNA here is from genome assembly GCF_040513095.1 of Pedobacter sp. Classification (GTDB taxonomy): domain Bacteria; phylum Bacteroidota; class Bacteroidia; order Sphingobacteriales; family Sphingobacteriaceae; genus Pedobacter. Next base: position 47,490 of record NZ_JBEVDX010000190.1, read on the forward strand.
GCTCCTGGTGTTTTTACCTTTGCCGGCTATGGCCGGAATATCCAGTACCAGTGAAACGTAGCCTTCTTTTGCAGAAGAGATTGCGGCCGGAATATCCGCATTGCCGCCCCCGCCATGCAAACGTACTATTGCCGGATACGGGCCCGTTCCGGCAGGATGCACGATCGCTGCGTACACCAGCACGGGCATCGGGCCATTAAGCCCCTGAATGACCCTGGATTGAAAAACCAGCCGGTGAATCCTTAGTCCTTCGGCTGTCGTTTCTGTACCCAAATCTTCCGCTATTAATGGTGGCTTGCCGGTCAGGTAAGGTAAAAAGGGATCCTGCCCGAAGGCAGTGCTTGCGGCAAAAAGCAGCAGGATAAATATAATTTTCATGAGCAGATTGATTTCGGCATGTAAAACAAAAGCTGTTGATTCTGGATTACTGACTATCAGTCCTGAACGGTGAAGCCGGAAGGTCATGTTCATTGTACAGGTTTACATCCGGCGAATTGGCCCAGCCATATCTTACTGCAACAGGCGCAGCAACATCAGGACTGTACACTACCAATCTGTTTCCCTGAATTTCAACTTTTGCCGGTACAAATTTTTTATCGGCACCTGCTATCACAAATCCTTTTAATCCATCACCTTTAGCAACAAGCTTTTTCTGATGGCTGAAAGTTAAAATAGCTTTAGCATCTCTAACCACCATGGATTGGTAAACCGGACCAGAGTATTCTATTTTTTCCCGGTATGCCAGTGCCCTTGCTGCCAGTGCCAGTCTTGCACCTACAGGCTGTTTTAAAGTTGGATGAATATCTTCCGCATTTCCGCAATCTGTGGTGACCACCATTGCAGTATTTGGTGTTTTCTGCCAGGTGAGTAACTGTGCCTCACGGATTTCGGGGCTTATACCGTTAAATGGCGCGATCTGCACGAAGAGAAAGGGAAAATCGCCCTGTCCCCATCCCGATCTCCAGTCGGCAATCAGTGCAGGGAACAATGACTGATATTCTTTTGCCCGGGAGCTGTTGGCTTCGCCCTGGTACCAGATCACACCCCGGATGGCATAAGGCTGCAAAGGTTCAATCATCCCGTAAAAATGTCCGCCTACGTTCCCGGACTCTTTTGGGTTCTGTGGTGGTGTTGGTTTCCGTGGAGCCGGCTTATTCTCTTTTTTTGCGGCTCCGGCCTCAGTAGTATATTTCTCCAGCAGCACAGGCTCCTCCCGTTTATATTTTTCAAGTCTGGCAGGGTATGTAGCTACCTGGTTATCATAAGTACCCAGGATATTTTGCAGCGCAGGATTGCTCTCCAGCGCCGGACGGCTCAGCCAGTATTCTGCAGGCGTTCCCCCTACAGAAGAAGAAATCACACCTATTGGCACATTCAATTCTTTGTAGAGGTCACGTGCAAAAAAATACCCCACTGCAGTAAAGTTCTTCATCAGTTCCGGCGAACAGGGCTGCCAGGTACTTTTGATGTCCTCAACATTCTCCCTCGCCACTTTATTGGGCACATAGTACAAGCGGATCTGAGGATAATTTGCATTTTTGATTTCCTCCGCGCCGTTATAGATTGCAGGGCTGAGCCTGTAGGCCATGTTCGACTGACCGCCGCATACCCAAACTTCGCCTATCAGGATGTCGGTCAGCGTAACCGTATTGTCTCCTTTGATGACCATGTTAAATGGCCCGCCGGCTTTCAATGGCTTTATTTTCACCATCCATTTGCCTCCTTTGGCTATAGTCTCGGCCCTCTGTCCGGCAAAATCAACACTCACCTTTTCGCCATCCCTGGCTGTGCCCCATACCGGCAGCACCTGGTTTCGCTGTAATACCCCGTGGCTGCTGAAGAGGCTGTTGGGAACGACTTCGGCCGCTGCCGAAAAAATACAACTCGTGATTGCAGTAATAGCTGCAACTAATTTCAAACATTTCATTTTAATATAGATTAGGTAGGTTTTTAAATTGAATAAGCTCTTTAGGCTGGGTTTATAATTTAATCCGGGTTCTGTACAATATTTGGACTCGACCTGATCTCTGCATCCGGAATCTTAAACAGCAGTTTATTGCTGTTCCAGGCTTCAGGTGCAACACCGGCACGGCTTCCAGGGCCAATGTTTGCACGCATGCGGCGCAGGTTATGCAGCCGGTCGCCCTCAAAAGCAAGCTCACGTATACGTTCTTTTTTCACTTCGCCCAGGATCGTAGCAGCATTGATCGTTATGGTAGTAGCCGGTACATATGCCGGAATGGCCCGGTCGCGCAGCACATTCAGGTCCGCTACTGCAGCTGCATGTGCCGCAGGATCTGCAACAGCATTCATCGCATTGATTTCTGCCCTGTCCAGTATCAGTTCGGCAGAACGGATAACCGGTATATTCTCCAATAACCTGTCATATTTCCTGGAATAGCTCTTCACACCCACAGTAGTGATCAGCCCAACTTTCCGGGCATCCGTGACGCCAAAAACAGCATCCGCCAGAAAAGCATTGCTGATTGACAGATGGGGCTCTACCACTGCAGTCCTGAGGTACTTCCTGCTGATGGCACCATTTACAGGGGCAGCAACCACGCTTACAAAATCAAAAATCGTTTCTGTGGAGAGCGTGGTTCCGGTACTTGAAGTATTAAAGGGAGTAAGCACATTTGCGGCAGCCTGTGCAGCATTGATCGGACCAGTAAGCGGACTGCGGGACAAGGGATAGGTCTGTATAGTTCCCGGCACAGCACCAATAACCTTATTGATTTCTGTCATTGCATTCTGGTAGTCATTCATCTGGAAATATACACGGGCCAGGATAGCCGCAGCAGCATAATTGCTTGCCCTTCCCCGCCGTGAAAGATCGTTTCCTGAAGGGATAAGCGTTTCTGCAGCTTTCAGGTCAGTGATGATCTGGAGATAAACTGCTTCAACCGTTGCACGTGCTTCGTCTTTCAGTTCGTCTATATTGGTGACATTGATAGCAGGTTTAACCCTTAAAACGATACCACTGTTTGTCGAACCTGAATTGTATCCATACTGATGACCGTAAAAACGGACCATCTCAAAATAAGCCAGGGCACGGATAAAACGCGACTCCCCTTCAATTCTGTCTCTGTTAAAATCAGAGAATTCCGGATCCTTTTCTTTGGTCACCAGCTTATTCTCTATGGCATAGATTACCAGATTTGCATTCTGAATTGCTGTATAACCCAGTTTCCAGCTCTGCGCATACTGCGCCTGAGCCATATTGCGGTCGTAAAGCAGCTTATAGGGGTCGGCCGGCAGGTTTTCTATCACATTGATGTCCACATGATCGGCAAGGACTTCCGGGAAGATACGCCAGTATCCAGCCAAAGCATTGTCGTTCGCTACAGCACTATATGCACCATAGAGTAAATTATCCAGGTCACGGCTGGTGTTCAGCACTGCTTCTGTAGTGAGTGTGGAATGATCAGGACCATCCAGTTTTTTACATCCTGCAAGCAGCACAGTGATCAGCAGGATGTATATGATATTCTGTTTCATTTTTCTTCGCTTAAGGATTAAAAACTGAGGTTAAACCCAGCGGCGAATGTGCGCAGCTGGGGTACATCCATATAAGTAATTCCCTGGTTCAGGTTGCGGTCCAGGCTGGTACTGTAATTGCCTGATACTTCGGGATCCCATCCTTTGAATTCGGTAATGGTAAAAAGGTTCTGGGCAGAAACATACAGCCTGGCATCCTTCAGAAATCTGATCTTTTTTATATATTTCCTAAACGAATAACCCAGGGTGATATTCTTCATTCTCAGGTAAGAGGCATCGTGGAGGAAACGGGTGGTATTGCTTGTGGCAACAGGATCATTATAAACCAAACGCGGAGAACTTGCAGCTGTGTTCTGCGGCGTCCAGCGGCTCAGGGCCGTTTCCCGTAAATTGTTATTCCCTCTAAGGTAACTCAGGTAACGCTCCCCCTCATCCAGCACATAATTTCCATACGAAAATGTCACTAAAGCACTCAGGTCAAAATTTTTATAGTTTAGCGTATTATTTAATCCTCCAAAGAATTTTGGTGCCGAAGGTTTGTCATACTGAGGTTTACGGGCGGCATCAATTTGCGCAGCGCTTATGGCAGGTACTTTGTTCCCGGTTAAATCGTAGATCATTTCCCTGCCTGTAGCGGCATCCACACCTGCATATTCAGCAAGGTAAAACGTCCCCAAAGGGCGGCCTTGTACCGTAATTATATTTTTGTTGTAGCTCAGTTGTTCAGAAGTGATGCCACCAAGTTTCAGTACCTTGTTAGCATTGCGGGCGACCGACAGCGAGCTGTTCCACTGGATAATCCTTCCCGTGATATTTTTACTGGAAATGCTCAGTTCAACACCTCTGTTCCGTAATGCACCCGCATTGAGCAGTAAACCCTGCTGGCTTACCCCTACAGATAAGGGTGCATCATAACTTAAGATCAGGTTTCTGGTTACTTTATCATAAAAATCTACTGTGCCCGAAATACGGTTTTTGAGCAAACCGTAGTCCAGTCCTATGTCCAGCTGGGTTTGTTTCTCAGGTTTTAGCGCAGGGCTGCCTAAACTCTGCATTTGTATGCCTGACTGGAGCAGGTAACGGGAGTTGGAGTTGAGAGACCAGCGTTCAACCGAAGAGTAATTTCCAATTCCGGAGTTTCCGCTTTGTCCGTAACTGGCACGGATTTTCAGCATGCTGATCGTCTTATTCTGCTTTAAAAATGTTTCATCAGAAAGGATCCATCCAGCAGAAACCGCCGGGAAAGTGACAAATTTATTGTCGGCCCCAAAGCGTGATGACCCATCAGTCCGCAGGGTGGCGCCCAATAGGTATTTATTTTTAAATGCGTAGTTGACATTCGCAAAAAAACCAAGAAAGGCATAAGTATTGGCTACCAGGGCAAGTCCTGTAGTTTGGTTTTTATAGGCGGCAGCACTGGGTTCCCTGGTAAAATCATTGGCATATCCTTCACCTTCCCCAAAAAACTCAGGATTTTCATTATAAATATATTCAGCACCTGCAATCGCCGTAATGCGGTGATCGCCCTGATTCTTTTTAAAGTTCAAAGTACTATGGCCTGTAATTAGGTTATTGGAATATTTCTCGTATCCGGCGTAGGCTGTTGGAAAACCTTCCCTTCCTGTTCCAGAGCCGACTGAACCATTGCGCAGCCGTTTAGACAGGTAGTTGGCACGGGTCTGGTAATACTGTTCCAGCGCCGCATCAGTTACAAAACTGAGCATTTCACTGATCTTATAGTTGAAATTTGCTGCCAGGAAGAACCTGCGCGTGTGCTCTTCGTTGTAATATTCTTTTTTACTCTGATAAGAGGCAACATTGTTTCCGGGTATATTGAACGCTACAGGATCTCTGGGATAGAAATAAGTTCCATCGGCATTGTAAAGCGGGATGACTGGCAGGTTGCTTTGTGCAGCATTAAACCCGCCCCCCAGACTGTAGCCAACGGGCATTACACTGTGGTTGATGTAATTGATTCCCAGATTGACACCAAGGCTGAGCCTCCTGCTGATCTGGTTGCTTACATTCATCCTGGCGGTGTAACGCGTTTGGTTGTTTCCCCTTAACACACCTTCTTCATCGCGGTAGGAACCCGACAGATAAAAATAGGTTTTATCACTTCCTGATGCCAATGACAAATTCATCTGTTTCAGTGCCCCGCTGTTCAGGATCTGATCCATATTATTGATATTGGTTGCAGAGGCGAGGCTTCTGGTTAAACCAGTTATTACCGGCAGCGGTCCCTGTCCGGTCTGCCCGCTGTTTAGCCATGCTTCATCCAGTAAGGACAGGTATCGTGGTCCGTCGAGACTGTTGATCCGGTTTGTCACGCTGGTTACGCCCTGGGAATAGTCAAAGTTGATATCAGTTTTATCTTTCTGACCTCTTTTGGTGGTAATCAGGATCACACCATTCGCACCTCGCGCACCATACATTGCAGTAGATGCAGCGTCCTTCAACACATCTACAGACTGGATATCTGCAATATTGAAATCGCTGAGCGGGTTGTACTGTGCACCCCAACCGCCAGCCAGCCCCTGGTCTGCCACTTCACGGGGCCCTGCAAAAACAGGGATGCCATCAAGCACATACAGGGGTTCAGTTTCTGCAAAAATGGATGAGGTTCCGCGGATCCGCATGATGGTTTCGCTGCCTGGTGTGCCGTTGGACTGGATCACATGGAGGCCGGGTATGAGTCCCTGCAGCGAACTTTCCACATTCGGAACGATCAGGTTTTTAAGCTGAGTACCGGATACAGAACTGATGGCACCGGAGATCAGCCTTTTTGGCTGCGCTATATAACCGGTCTGCACCAACTGACTATCCCTGTTGAGGGCAGTTATACCAAGCTGCTTTAGCGGTACCATCTTGCTTTTTACCTGTGCGAAGGCATTCAGGGAGATCACCGTCAGGATTAAAAAACTAAATAATTTTCTTATCATGGGAATATTTTTATCATTAATGCTTTATTTTTTTATCTCCGCTTCCAGGAATTCATTGTTCATGTCTATGGAACTGGCAGTAGTAGCGGCAGATGTTGCAGAGGGAATTTTCTTCAGGGATATCCCCGCATAACTGAATACCCCGCCGCGGTTGATTTTAGCTATGTAAAAAGTACCTGCAACCAGGAGTCCTGTTCCGGTTGCCGGCACGCCCCCCAGTGTTGAAGCACCGTTAAACTCATTGGCCGCTGCAATACTGGCATAAGCAGCAGCATATTGGGCAACAGCATTGTACTGTGCCAAAGTAGCCAGTTTGAATTTTGTACCATTGCCGCTTGTGAAACCGCTCAGCACGGTAAAGCGCTGATTGGTGATGTTATTGGTGACCGTAAAAGTGGCTGCCAGCAGGTCTTTTGTTGCATCAGGAGCGGCAGCCGGTACACCGGTACTGCTCAGCAGGTCTAGTCCGCTGAACTTAAAAAAAGAAGCTGCCCCAGGATTGTACAAACGCGCACGGCGCTCTCCCAGGCTTACCATCTTTACGGTATACTCACTTTCGTACGACTGGCTCGCCGTAGAAGCTGTAAACTTGAATTTCATTTCCGCAGTAGTCGCCGCAGCAGCCGGAGGAAGGGCATATTCAAATACACCGAAACCCGGTGTAAATTCCGCTGGCTGGCTTAAATCCGGATAGGCCGGCAGGGCAACGTAATCTGTAGTATTTGGAAATTTAAAGCGGAGGCCGAATCTGGTGACCGGCTCAGTAGTTTTAACCCTTACCTTAAATGTCGCGATGGAGCCCGGTAAGGCTTCCTGGTAGGCTCTGATGGGATTAAATTCAATGCCCTTTGCGGAAATTGCAACCTCATCTTTTTTACATGCTGTGAAACAGCAGGATCCCCAAAGCAATACTATATATGATAGATATTTCATAATCAGCGTTTAATAGTTATTTACCAATAATGGGTTTTTGTCCTGCTCAATCAGCAGATACTTAAATACGGTTTCAAGTCCATCCCATGGCAATAATGCTGTGGCAGATCTGTCCCCTGCCGGGATAGGCAGTTTCAGCCTTTTTAAATTCCAGAAACGGTCACCTTCGAAACACAGTTCCCTGATTCGTTCAATTCGGATGGAATCCAGGAGTGCCGGCTGGCTTATGCCTTCTGAAAGGGCAGGGATAAATGCGCGGGCACGTACCAGGTTACAATCTTTAACAGCATTGCTCACACTGTTGTCCATAGCATAGATTTCCGCCCTGTCGAGCAGCATTTCCGCAGAGCGGATAATAGGAATATTCATATTGTCCTTTGATGAATACTTGATCGGCATGAGCTCGCCCGTGGTCATCACACTAAATAATTTTGCCCTCCGCTGGTCTGCCCCGAAGAACCGGGCGTTCAGCTTGAATGCATTACTTGCCAAACCATTAACATTGGTAGGGATAGTAGTTGGCCGGGAATACAGTGCAGTATTCCCGTTAAACCAGAAAGAGTTTAATCCTATACCGGTAACGGATGCAGTGCTCTGGTAGATAATCTCGGGACTGATATCGTTAGGGCCCGTGGTAGAGAATGTCTGCAGGACATCTGCATCCAGGGCATGGCCTGAAACTGCTCCTGGTGTTGCGCCCATAAGCCTGTCGATCGCCCCCTTTGCAGCCGCATAATTCTGCTGCTGAAAATAAACCTTTGCAAGGTAACCCCGGGCAGCATCCCTGTATGCCCTTCCATTATATCCGGAGGGATGCACACCGGCATTATACTGATCAGGCAGCAAGCTCTCTGCTTTGGCAAGGTCATCCAGAATAAAGGCATAAACTTCTGATACCCTGGACCGGGCCTTCACCTGGCTCACCCGGTCATCTACAGGTTCCAGGTTGATGATAATACCCGGGTGTGAATTGTCTGATGTGGCGCCCCAGGGTTTTGAAAAAAACCTCAGCAGCTCAAAGTTAGCCACGCCACGCAGGAAATAACATTCACCCATGATCCGGTCTTTGTTTGCAGCAAACGTTGGATCTCCTGCTGCTACATCATTTTTCGCTGCGCGAAGAATCAGGCTGGCGAAATTGATGCAATTGTACATCTCGCGCTGTTTTATATTGTTGACTCCCCTGGGATCGGTACCACTGATCTGCTCTTCAGCCGCAGCACTCAGGTTGCGGTTGTAAAAATTCAGGTAATTATTGAGTGTACCTTTATAGAATAACTCATCAGACATCAGCTCTGTCCAGAGCGTCATATTGGTACCAATGTTGCTGTGCAACAGGAAATATGCATAGCTGAGGCCGGCATCAATAGATTCAGTGGATGACAGTGCCGCCGATTCTACTGCCACAAAGTTGGGCACGATATCGAGTTTTTTTTCGCAGCCCCAGAAGGTCAGTGCGGGGAGCGCTAATATGAAGAACAATATTTTTTTCATCGTCAGTTCTTTTAAATTTTAAAATCCAATGTTTAGCCCTACCGTCAGTGTTTTCGACTGCGGCACTACGTTTCTGATGATCCCGTATCCCAGATTTCTTTCACGGTAGTTTGTCTGTATGGTTACAGACTCGGGGTCTATTCCTTTAAATCTGGTTAAGAGGAAGAGGTTCTGGCCGGTGATATTTACCCTGGCTGCTTTCAGTTTCAGTCTTGACAACAGGCTTGGCGGAAGCGTATAACTGAACTGAACGTTCTTCAGCCTGATGTAGGAAGCATCAGAAAGAAAGCGTGTAGTATTCCTGTTGCGCAGGATATTGTTTACCGGATCGTTGTAATAAACCTTAGGTATATCTGTCACCTGACCGGGGGTAGTCCACCTGTCCAGAATAGATACCGGCAGGTTGCCTAAAAAGATATTGGGTACGGTAGAATTATTTGCCACACTGATATTCCCTACATAACTCATCACCCGTTCGCCGGCATCCAGCAGATAGTTCCCCACGCGGTAGGAGAAAAATACACTCAGGCTAAAACCCTTGTAATCAAAGTTATTTCCCAGTCCGCCATAATATTTGGGAGCCGGGGATTTATCATACTGTGGTTTGCGGGCAGCATTCAACTGCTGCGCATTAAGGGTGCTGGCCAATACAGTATTACCATCTTTATCATGGATCAGTTCCCCCCCGGTCGCAGGATCAACCCCGGCAGATTCTACAAGAAAATATACGGGCGCATTTTTACCTACATACAACTGCACATCTCCTGATGCTGCAGATACAGTATTCGGATCAATACCTCCTAAACTGGTGATCCTGGTAATATTATGAGAGATATTGAAACTTGTCTGCCACCTGAACTTGCCTTTGAGGATAGTTGCGTTCAGCGCAAGTTCAATCCCTTCGTTATATAGGGATCCGCGGTTTTCCAGAAAGGTCTGGTCGCCCGCCGCTGAATTGTAGCCGAAAGTTAGCGGGGCCGGAATAGAGAGCAGCATCTCTTTGGTTGTGTTCTTATAATAATCAACTGTCGTTGAAAAACGGCTGTTCAGCAACTGCATATCGATACCGGCATCGTATTTAATACCCTTTTCCCAATGCAGATTTGCATTTGCAGGCTGCAAGGGTACGTTACCGATATTACCCATATAGCCGATGAAGGGATTGCCGCTCTGCCAGGTGGTTTTCGATGAATTGTTCCCGATGCCCCCGGCATTACCTGTTAAGCCGAAACTTCCGCGGATCTTCAGAAAACTGATTACTTTATTCCCTTTCAGAAAGCTTTCATCTGAGGCTATCCAGCCTGCCGATACTGCCGGGAAGGTTCCATACCGTTTATTTTCCCCAAACCTTGAATTGCCATCACGGTTAACCACAAGGGACATCAGGTACCGCTTTTTATAGGCATATTGCGCACGTAAAAAGTAACCCAGGTTTGCATTGATATCTCCCTGAACACCTGTTTGTATGTTGGGGTCAAGCCTTGCGGCCTGAGAAGGATAAATGAAGTTGGAGTTGGGTACATTATCACCATACATCGCTTCATAGTAGGTAGCGTTGGATGAAAAGCGCATACCCAGCACCGCATCCAGGGTATGTTTTTTACCAAAATCCTTTTTGTAAGTCAGGTAGTCCTCCATGGAATTGATGTACCCGTAAGAGTTCTGCTGCTGCAGCCGGGAGGTCTGGTCGTTGGCAAAGGGACTGATGCTTACATCATTGGCCACCCTCAGGAGTCCTGCGATATAGGTAGGTGCCAGCTGGTTAAAATCTTCGCGCTGGAAAATGGTTTTGAATTTGAGATTTTTGGTGATATCTGCCTCCAGGTATAAAGACTCAGAGATACGGGTACGTTTGTTATCACCTGTAAACAGGCTCCGGTCCTGGTATGCGATCGGGTTTGTCCAGGGATTGAAATAAGTACCATCAGCATTGTAAAGCGGATAGATCGGGAGGTTGGTACTGAGTGCTGCTCCGTATCCTCCCAGGTTAATGGTATTGCTGGAACCCAGTCTTTTCTCTTTGTTGAAGGAGGGGGTCACACTGAGACCTACCCTGATGTATTTACTTATATTGTGGTCTAAGTTCAGTTTAAAGTTATACTGTTTCATCCCTGTACCTTTTATCGTGGCCACATTTTCCCGGTAGGTACCGCTCAGGTAATATTTGGTTTTGTCTGAGCCATTGGATGCCGAGAGGGTAACTTCACGAAATACACCGGTCTGCAGTACATTGTCAAAAGGATCAATATCAGTGGTATCTGCCCTGCCGCGTGTAAAGTTTGTAATTGCCGGCATAGGCGTTGCAGGTAGTGGCAGATTAATATTGGATGGTGTACTGTAAAAGGTATTCCGGTAGGACTCGTCAAGGATCTCCAATAACTGAGGGCCGTTCAGCAGTTCTTTTACTTTTGACATCCTGCTGTAACCGGTAATATAATTGACATTGAATGAAGTTTTTCCTGCTTTCCCGCGTTTTGTTGTGATCAGTATAACCCCTCCACTTCCCCTCGCGCCATAAATGGCAGTTGCGGCAGCATCCTTTAAAACTTCTACAGATTCAATATCATTTGGGTTGATATCAGTCATGACGTTGGTCTGGCTGCTGCCGGCATCAAATCCGTTATTGAGCGGGGCATCCCCGTCAACCCCTCCGCCTGTAAATACCGGCACCCCGTCTACCACATACAACGGACCGGCGCTGCCATTAATAGTGTTCAGTCCGCGGATCCTGACGTTAACGGCTGATCCGGGCACTCCGTTGGACTCATACATTTCCACACCCGCCATCCGCCCCTGCAGGGCAGACTGAAAGGTATTGACATTATATAAAGCAATGTCTTCTGCCTTTACACTGGAAATAGATCCGGTAATATTTTTCTTCTCCTGACTTCCGTATCCGATGACCACAACTTCATTCAGTCCACTCTGAACAGTTCTCAGGGAGATATTAATCAGTGGCCTGGCATTGATGGCTACTTCGGCACTTTCGTAGCCAATATGCGTAAATACCAGGATTCCATTGCCATTGGGTACGGTAATCCTGTAATTACCGCCAGCATCTGTCACCACTACGTTCTGGGTACCCTTGAGGCGTACATTAACACCAGAGACAGGAGTACCGTCATCTGCTTTGACAATACCTTTTACCACCAGCTGAGGTACTGCAGAAAATGCCTTCAGACCAGCAGTGCAAAGTAAGAAGATCATTATGGCGGATAAGTAACTTTTTGCTTTCATATACAATTTGCTTGCTCTCTGTGAAACATTAACTCGTAATTGACAATGAAAGATGTCTGAAAAAACTGCCTGTGTTATGCAGCACCGGCACCTGCAGGAACGATTTTCCGGACAAGGGATAAATGGTTCCCAAAACTCTTTTGAGCGGGTTAATCATACAGTTTATTTTTAATTTGGTTAGTAGGTCAAATGTATACAGATGGCTATTTATTCTCTTATACTGTAGTAACAATCTTATATACTATCCTCACCAGCATGGGTTTTGAGCCCAATGTCCCATATTTGCCGGCAGCGCTCAGTTCCGCTTTCAGCGTCCCGCTACCCCTGATTTTACAGCTGTAGTATATGACTTTGCAATACCCGTATATCCATTTAAAAAATCAAATATTTAATTTTGGTTAAACCAGATACAGATCAGAAGAATGACAAAAACAATCCTTATAATCATCACTGCACTTCTGCAGGCTGCCTTAACCACCAATGCCCAGCCTGTGATTTTTAACCACAGCGAAACTATCCGTCCCGGAGAAACTTTTAGCTTACAGGGTCACGATTTTGGTCCTGCACCGGTAGTCTGGCTGAACATTGTTACGGCAGATAAAAAGGGAACCGGCACAGCTGATAGTACATCGCTGCATCCCGGTACCAGGTTGGTGCCTACTCAGTTTTCAATCAATTATGCTGCAGTAAAGCTCCCGGCAGGTACGCCTCAGGGACTGTATGCGGTGGAGATCTCAAACGGTACCCTATTCAGCAAGCCCATTTTCATTAACGCTGCGAGACCTGTGGTTTCAGCATTTAATGAAATCCAGCCCGGAACAACATTCAGCATCTATGGCCGGAACCTGTCTTTCAAAAACGGTCATACCAGGGTTACATTTATACCCAATGACCATTGCCTCGGCCCACAGTCTGCCCCGGCATCCGGATCTGAATTTGAAATCCAGGTTACCGCACCCAAAAACCTGGTTCCGGGGGCGGTTTATAAGCTCAGTGTGAACAATGGATTTGGTGGAAAATATGGCGAAGGTGTCCTGGAAGATTCAGTTACCGTGATCAAACCTGCTGCTGATCCCTTTGCGCTGAATGTGCCCTGGGCCGCAGCTTTCGATTTCAGTAACAACATATATAATGTAAAAACTGACCCGCGTTTGAAAATTAAAGCCAGAGGCGATGGGCAAAGCAATGACCGTGCGGCATTACAGGAGGCTATCGACCTGGCCGCAGTAAGTGGTGGCGTGGTTTATCTTCCGGCAGGAAATTATAAATTGATTTATACCAATGGCAGCGGCCTCACTATGCGGTCCCGCGTGGTGATGAGGGGCGACGGGCCAGCGCATACAAGAGTTCTTTACGGCTACGGGATGCCCTTCTCCACCGAACGCGTAAAAGCAGCATATGGCTGGACACTGGGCTGGCCTGACAGCCGCAGCGAGGGCATGGGAATGGTCTGGCCGGGTGGTATAAGTACCAGCGCAGTCATGGATTTAACCTTTAAAAATGTAAATGAAAGCGGCAGTTTCCTCCACACAATTAAAAATATGCCTGAAGGAGGTTCCAGACTGGCCTTCAAAAACTGTCATTTTGATCTGTCCGGTGGCTGGGGCATGGCAATGGTAAATGTAAACCAGCTGCTCCTTACCGGATGCGTTTTTAAAAGCAGCAGCCTTGATGTCAGAAATATCAATGCCCCTACCCGTACATGGCCCTGGGACTTAAAAAATTCCCATAACCTGACCTTCAGTAATAATACTATTTTTTATGCTGCCGGCAGGTTTGGCGCAAATGGTTGTCACCATGCTGTTTTCAAAGACAATACATTCATCCGTGACGGCGATCATCAGTCGCAGGGCGAAACCGGCGGATTGAGTCTCGACTATACCAGCCAGGTAGTTATTGCCGCCAATACTTTTAAAGTAACCGGGGCTTCTGTTAAAAATGCCAACCAGGGCGAAACCATTTTGAGCCAGGGCGGCAACGCACATCAGCAAAATGCAGGGTTGGTAAGCCGGGCAAGCCCATCCAGCATCACTGATGTTAGAAAAGAATTCCAGGACCTGACAGACAGGATAAGTACCGACTGGCAATATGCGGTACATCCCGCTAATTATACCATAGCGATTGTCAGCGGCAGAGGTACGGGGCAGCAGCGCCTGATTACAGGCAACAACGACACTACTATTCAGATTGCCAAAGCATGGGATGTGATTCCTGATGGCGGCAGTAAATATGTAGTTACGCAATGGTCGGCACAGCATATGTTGATCCTGGATAACGTATTGAAGGATAATAACCGTGGAATCTGGTTCTATTCTGGCGGAGACGATGTGGTCATCAGCGGCAATCAGCTGATTAACTCTGAAGGAATCTATATCCGTGCAGACCAGCGGCTGAATACAAACAGGTACAACCTGACCTCCAATATGTATATCAGTAATAATAAGGTAATCAATACTGATGGGAAAAGACAGGCTTACATTGCCATATGGCTGGCCAAGAATAAAACAGAACCTTTATTTGGTACAGGAACGCAGGGTGTGGAAATCAAAAATAACGCCTTACAGGCATTTGAACCTAATTTAACCAAAGGCAGCCTGCTCAATCGTGAAGCCTTTTTTAATGATGGCTCTGAAACGGATACAAATCTGTTATATCCCGGTATTCTGGGAACCATCTTTGAAAACAACACTGCTATTCATGTAGAAAACCCCTATCAGACAGGCAAGGTAGCAGCACATACAACTATTATTACCAGACAGCCCCTTTCACATCTAAACCAGTTTTCTCAGGAAAATGCAGAAAAACAGGCACTGCAAAAATATGAGACTGCCAACAAACCTCTGGACTCAATGCGTATGCCCTCTCCTGCAGTAAACGAAGCACTTTTCGGTGCACACCTTAGCCGCAGTGCAACACTGCTTCAAACCAGCAGCCGCGAACGCCATAACCGCGTTAACATTCTCATCTACGGGCAATCCATCGTTGCCAGTTCGGGCTTTAATGAGGAAGTCAAAACAATCCTGAACAAGAAATTTCCGGAGGCAGATATCCATATAGAAAACCGGGCAATAGGCGGTTTTACAGCAGATCATCTGGTACGTACTGCCGTGCATGATTTATATCCTGCCTATGCCGACCTCATCATTTTCCATGTCTATGGCGGTGAAAGAACAGGCGAGCTGGAAGAGATATTCAGCAATGTACGCCGGTATACCACATCGGATGTGTTATTGATGAACCACCATATAAATGCTGCACAAACCAAATCTGAGGAGAACCAGGCGAATTACCTCAGGTATATTGCAAGCCGCTATGACCTCGAGCTGGCCGATATAGCCCGTGATTGGCCGCAATACCTGTCTGAAAATCACTTGAAACCAACAGACCTGCTCCGGGATGGTGTACACCCAAACCGTAACGGCAACTGGCTGCTGGCAAGACTGGTATGCAGGCATATCTGTTATAACCCTCTTTTTCCTGCAGTTTGGTACAAAAATGTGCGGCGTTATGAAGCAGTGACGGCTTTAGATCAAGGGTTACCAAATCCGATTACGCTGAGCGGAAAAGACTGGCGAACAGACAATGGAGCGATTGTCAGCATTTCCAAAGAAAGCACTTTAAAGTTCCGTTTTACCGGCAACAGGGTTGATATCAACTGGGGACATCCTATACAATTGAAAACAGCCGGCAGTATAAAATTACTGCTGGATGGAAAGCCGGTTCAAATCAGCAACACCGTCTTTGTACTTACCCGGCCCAGCACAGGCGCCGGTACCTGGTGGCCGGCAATCCGGCAGGTGAGTTATGTTAAACCGCTGATCAGTGAAGACTGGAAACTGAAAGTTTATGAGATCAGTGCTGATAGTACGGTCTTTAAATATCATGTCAGCGGATCCGTAACCGGTGCCGATGGGGATGGTATCAGTACGGAACTTTTTATATCCAGATCAGGAAGGGTAGTGATCCGGCCGGACGACATTATGTTTACACGCATCAGAAAGACTTTTAGGGTTGCTACCCCGAATGGCTTCGAAGTAATGTGGTCGGCAATACCACTTTACCAGCCTGTATACCGGGCAAGCCTCGGCAGCGACAGGTCCAAAGAGTACCAGACCACCTTACTTCAGGGTATCAGCAACGGCCCGCACACCCTGGAAATCATTCCTGCTGGTGACGGACCGGTGCCTGTTGCATCATTTGAAGTTTTTGAACCGCCTTTAAAATAAGCAGTTTATCCAAAAAACGCCTATCGGAAAGTGTTCCCTTGGTTAGCTGTATCCGGCATATTATCAGGATTAATCTGTACGCCGCGTCCTAAAGCTAACATTGCTTTATAGATGACCTGATTAAGCCTCCGGACTTCAAGCAGGTTCAGATACTTCGTTATTCCATAACAACCTACAGTGGCATTGGAAAAATTTCTTGTATCTGCTAAACGCATAGCTCCCTGGGCCAGCAGTGCCAGGTTGATTTGTCCGCCTGGTACCAGCTGGTTTCGCAATACCAGATTAAACCGGGCTGGTCTTGTTGCCATATCAATATAATTGAGCTGGCGGCCTTTTGTCTGACCGGAAAAAATAAATCCGGGCAACTCCGTATAGGTAGTGTCTATAATCGCCATTCCCAATCCTGTTAAAACATTTCCGTTTTTGCGGATCAGGTAAGCAGCATTGTCAGCGCCATAACCACCAATATAAGCAGCCTGAGCAGATGTACCCTCTGCTGTGAGGTTTACAAAAATTCCAAAATCTTTGTAATCGAAATCCTTCACCTGCCCGATTACCCCATATTTGCTGGTCCCATCGCCTTTCCAGCCGGTAGTTTTGGTAAAATCAGCACCGGTAAAACTCCTGCTGGCAAAATATTTATACATAGATTTCTCCCAGCCCAAAACAGGTATCCTGGATGCAGCTGAGTCGCCAAGCATAGGATTGATCATCTCTATTTTATTGCGAAAACCACCCACATACAAGTCGGTAAGCAGCTGCCTGCCCACTACAGTATCAGTAGTGCTAAGCTTGCCTCCCAGATTCTTCACCAGGTCAGTATATACCTTCCAGTCAAGCTCCGGATTTTTCTGCAATGGGATATAGTTAAGATCTGCAAAAACAACTGCATTTGCATCCCGGGTGTTTACTACAAAATCCTTATCCGCACGGTAGCTGCCCGCCTGATCAATAAAACGGTTATTGGATACGTCTATACGATCACTTAGCGGCCGCTGCAGATTAAATGAGAACTGGGTATAATTCCATCCCTTGAAAATATTGTTTTTAACGATTATGCGTTCGGCAGGGATTTTAAGCGTTGGCGTTACACTGGATACACTTCCCCTTACAATGTTGCCCAGCGCGGGCGCATTGCCATCCGGATACCAGGCAGGCCCGAATCTGTTTACATAGTTGTCCTGCACATCTATATTCATAGGGTCTGTCCGGGCCATGAAGGTTTCTGTATACCCAACAAATGTATTCCTCTTTACCGTCAGGGCATTGCCGAACACAAACCGGGAATTTACATCTACCTGATTGGTTACTCCGTATGGCAGTCCGTCAGAATAACCAAAAATACTGACGATGTTTCCGATAATCGTATTGTCTTCTATCGAAACCGTTCCCGGTCCGTAAATAGATATTCCGAGCGTACAGCGGTCTGCATAGATGATATTATGGCTGATAACTATAGCTGCCCGGGATGAAGCTTTGAAACCGAGGATATCACTTGCGTTAATCACAGTGCTGGCATCCGAAATAAAGATCCTGTTTTTGACTATCCGTCCGTTGCTGGTAGAAATACCCACATTGATAGCTGAATTCAGCGTTACATTATTGATTTTATGCAGATGTATATCGCAGTCCTCCACATCAAAATTATAGTTGAATTCTGAAAAATCTATTGTGGATTGAAAGAACTTTGTTGTCTTGAATTTGATATCTCCAAAACTGCGGGCCATTTGCGAGGTTCTTACGCCATCAGAATAGACTTCACTGTTATTCAGTATCATATCCCTGCCACCGTCACCATCCAGCCACAGACCTGCAGAAGTTAAACCGTTATGTGATACCAGTCTGATGCGGTTAAAATAAGACTTGACAGAATTTGAGACCACCAGTCCATTCCTGTGCCCGTCTATAGTCATGTCCTCCACGGTAGTATTATAAGTAGTGGAAGGAGTCAGGTAAATAGCTCTCGCTTTATATACTTTTGTACCAGCTGGGAGTACATCTGTACCGTTGCCTTTACCCAGGTTTCTGAGGGTTACATTATTCCCTGAAACTGCAGTTACCTGGTAGAGGTCGTTGCCCAGCGATATCGCCACATTGGCACTCATAACAGGAGGCATACTAATTTGTGCAACAGCAGTTGCATTGACTGCCGGAGGAGTAAATGCTGCTGTTAAAACTCCGTTCCAGGAGCTTTTGGCAGCGGTATAATCCCTGGAGAAATTGTACTTAAAAAACAATTTGTCGCCGATCAGCGTATCTACCACCTGGAATTCCCCGTAAAACTGATCATAGTAGTTTGCGCCTGCATTTAAAAACAGGACTGTATTTTTTTTAAAGGCTGATTTATCCTGTCCGGCTTTCAACCTGATATAACCCTGACCAACAGCGGCAGTATCCGTATAAGTATAGAGTGTAGCCGGATTTAAACTCCATCCTGCGTCGCGATAGGGCGCCAGCAATAAACCAAAGGCATTACTTGGCTCTGGTGTGACCAGATAGGTTGCGTTGATGCCGTCGCCTTTCATAGACAGATTGCTTCTGTATACTCTCCATCCATTGGCGTCAGACATGTACCTGCCCTTTGGAAAGTATATAGTCCCCCCTTCCGGTGGCAGGGCCGTTTTGGCAAGATCCCAGGCGGGAATGTCATTGGTAATACCATCTCCTTTGGCGCCAAACCACCGGATATTCAGTGGGCCGCTGTATATCCTTTTGTATGTACCCCCGGTAGCAGTATTTCGCAGTATTGTTCCTGTATTGTCAGTGGCAGCCACGGCTGCCGAATAATTCCATATTCCTCCGCCATAATCTGTTGTCTGATAAATCACACTGGTATCCGGAACAGTCAGCGCGCGTAAACCGGCAACTGTATAAGTTTGTGCGTTTGCCCGGTAAGTAAGTATACCGACAGCCATTAAAATTGATATTAACACCTTCATCTCGTTTATATCTAAGGTTAGTAATAAGTTAGTTATCTCTTCTAAATTAGAAGATTTAACGTGCTAACCCTATCTCTGTGGGCACATAGACCACAGACAAAAGACCCAAAACGACTGCCTGTTTTACATGGCCGAAGGGTAGTAATATCCCGCTTTTATGGTAATGACAATTTTAGCCTGTTTCATGCCTGCCGAAGTAGCTATCAGTGTGATACTGCTATCAGTATGGATCTCATCAGACTGAATAATCAGCTGTGCGAGCCCATTGAACAAACTTCTGGAACTGCCCTTTTCAGGCTCGTGGGAATTTGGGTCGCCATTGCCAAGGCCGATAATGCGACCGGGACCTGTAAGTTTAAATTTCACATTATTCTGTGCGTCGGGGACTGCCCGTCCTTTTGCATCCAGCAATCGTACTGTAATGGGCATCGCATCCAATCGATTGCCGGCTAAGCTCAGCCTGTCGGGAATCAGTTGCAGCTGTACAGGCTTGCCCGCGGTTTCGACTATACATCGGGAAACCTCTTTATTTTTAACATAGCCTATGGCCATTAATTTCCCTGGCTGATAAGGCAGCTGCCAGGTGTTCATTTCATATTTATCCACTGGCTGTTCTCCTACCAGTTTCCCGTTAAGAAATAGTTTAACAGTCTCTGCATTGCTCATTGCCATTACATTTACAGGTTTGCCAATGCTGTCCGGAGGCCAGTTCCAGTGTGGAACCAGGTTTAAAACAGGTTTGTCATCTACCCACTGTGCCTGATGGATATAAAACGCAGTTTTTGGAAACCCGCAGATATCCATTGCGCCAAAAAACGAACTTGCCGATGGCCAGCCAAAGGGGGACGGTTCGCCATGGTAGTCAAAACCCGTCCAAACAAACGCACCTGCCATAAAGGGACGTTCTGCGATCTGCTTCCAGGC
This sequence comes from Pedobacter sp., assembly GCF_040513095.1. Classification (GTDB taxonomy): domain Bacteria; phylum Bacteroidota; class Bacteroidia; order Sphingobacteriales; family Sphingobacteriaceae; genus Pedobacter. The sequence goes on from NZ_JBEVDX010000190.1 coordinate 67,683, forward strand.
ATTACGGTGTGAAGTCCCCCAGGAAGCATATTTTGTATCATAAGCATCCAAAATATGTTTGGCGGAATCCGTCTGATAAGCACCACGGGTCATGAATGCCGAAACATCCTCCGAACTGGTCATGCATAAACCCGGGTTCTCTTTGTGAAACCGGTCATAGGAGCCGATCTGATAATTGAAACCAACTACATCCACTGCCTTTGAAACATTGAGCGGACTAAAAAATCCACCATTCATTGCTGCTGTTACAGGTCTGGTCTGATCCAGCTTTTTCACTTCATGGTTCATTCTGCGTACCATCTCATACCCCTGTTCTGTTGCCTGCACTGGTTCTTCATTGAATACCGACCATAAGATAATACTTGGATGGTTCCGGTCCCTTCTTACCATCCATTGCAGCTGCCTTACATATTCTGGTGAGGAATTAAAATTCCTGTTCTCATCCATGACCAGGATTCCCATCTGGTCACACAGATCAAGAAATGCTGCCGAAGGCGGATTATGGGAACACCTGTACGCATTTACCCCCATCTCTTTCAGCTTCTTCAGCCTGAAAGCTGCAATTGACAAAGGCATGGCTACGCCTACTCCGGCATGATCCTGATGGTTACAAACGCCTTTTATCTTCATGCGCTTCCCATTGAGATAAAATCCTGAATCTGCATCAAACCTGATACTGCGGAAGCCGCAGTTTGTCCATAAAGAATCTGTCAGCAAACCATTGACTTTTACGATGGTCTTCACCCGGTATAGCGAAGGCTGCTCTACAGACCAAAGCCGGGGCTTATCTGCCTTCAGGCTGATAGCTACAGAACCAGTATCCAGCGCAGGAATAAAAACCTGATTACTTTTCTTATCTACCATTTTACCTGAAGCATCCCAGACACTCAGTTCTACATCAGCCTTTAAAGATCTTTCTCCTGAATTTTCCAGCGTTATGGATGCCGGTATTACCCATTTCTCAGCAGTTAATTTTACAGGATTCGCATAGACTCCATCAGTAATTACGTGTAATGCGGGACGTTTCATCAACCAGGTATCCCTGTATATTCCTGCTCCTTCATACCACCAGCCTTCCTGTGCATCGGCATCCACCCGCAGGGCGATTGTATTCAAAGAGTCTCCATATTTTGCAAATGCCGTAATATCAAGGCAGGCAGAAGTATAGCCGCACCAGTTTCTGTGTACCACGGAGCCGTTGACCCAAATCGTAGCATATGTAGCTATGCCTTCAAACTGTATTTCCAGGTGTTTGCCTCTGTCTTCCCGGTCCAGTTTGAACTGCCTTCTGTACCAGCCGTATCCTCTTTTCCTGAATCCCTGGGAGAGGTTTGCCGATTGCTCTACCGGATTATCCGCAGCCCAGTCGTGCGGTAAGGTCAGCACTGTCCAGAGCCGGTCATCATAACCCGGTGCGGCTGCACCACCAGCCTGCCCTGCCTTGGCATTCATATAACTCTTCTCATGTCCCATTATCTCCGGGAAGGGGATATCCCCTGCATGAAACCGCCAGCCTTTATTCAGGGATAGTTTTTCGGCTTTAAAAACCGGGGCAGGAGCCTGTGACTTTGCTTGGAAAACAAGTGCGGTAAGCAACAGGCCTGCTATGAAACGACTATAAATTTTGTAGGGAATATTCATTTGAAATGATTTATGAGGCAAAATTAGCAAACCACAATCCCGCAATATGTATCACAATTTCATTCTGCTGTACAATTCATCAGCTTACACATGGATCCGCTGCTGCGAACGGTATTCACTTGGCGAACATTGAAAGCGTTTTTTAAACTCCCGGTAAAAATGGCTCTGGTTATTGAAGCCGGAGCGGTAAAAAATTTCGGATACCGTTAGCTGTGTGGATTGCAGCAAATGTACAGTGTGGTGTAACCGGATGTGTTTGATAAACTCTCCGGGGGTCATGTTAGAAAGCGATTTCAGCTTGCGGTACAACTGCATTTTGCTGATGGCCAGCCTTGATTCCAAAAAGGCGGCATCCATCTCTGTATCCTCCAGGTTTTCTTGTATAATCTGTACCAGGTTATTTAAAAACCGCTTGTCATTATCCGCGAGGTTTTTCTCTTCCAGCCCTACTGAAGGTCCTTCTGTTTTAAAAATATCATGAAGACGCTGTCTGTATTCCAGCAGTTTCCTGACCCTCACCAGCAAGTGCATGGTATCAAAGGGTTTCGGAATATAGGCATCCGCGCCAGCGTCATATCCCTCTGTTTTTTGTTCAATAGAACCTCGTGCAGACAATAAAATAAACGGAATATGACAGGTGTCAGGCGAGTTTTTCACTTTGTAACACAACTCAAGGCCATTGACCTCAGGCATCATTACATCACTGATGATCAGGTTTGGTGTAACAATCATCAGCAGCTCTATCGCCTGCCGGCCATTCTCTGCCTCATATAAAATATAGTTTTCCTCCAGCAGATCTTTGAGCAGGAACCGGATCGCGGGTTCATCTTCTACAATCAGGATCGATTTCTTTTCTGTTTGCTCCAGACCGGCAATTAATGCCCGTTTGTTGTTCTCTTTTGTACTCAGCTGTTCATGGTCATCGTTATTGGCGGTAATGGAGCGGAGCAGATAAGATGGCGTATGTGCAAGGGGACTTTGTACAACATCAGGTTCTGCCTGCGCTTTTACCTTGTTAAGGAGTGGAAGTATCACCTTAAAAATGATCCAGTTGTTCTCATTCAGGGCATTGATTGTTCCCTTCAGCAATTTGACGAGCTCACGTGTAAAGGCCAGGCCTATACCGTTACTGTATTTATCACTCTGCCCTGAATCCACCACAAAGAACTGTTCAAATATTTTTGAAAGCTGAACCGGGCTAAGCTGGCATCCCGAGTTCTTCACTACAATCTGCAGCATATCTTTATTAGGGTCGCGGCTAACTTCAAATATGATGGATTGATTCTGATCTGAATGTTTGAAAGCGTTGGACAATAAGTTGAAGATAATTTTCTCCAGCTTATCCTTGTCCATCCAGCCTACTATTCCGGGATCTACTTCAATGGAGTACTCCAGGTTCTTCTTGTCACACAGCGGCACAAAGAGTTCGGCAATATTTGCCAGCAGGCTGGAAACGTCCAGGTAACTTTCCTGACTTTTTAAATGTCCGGCCTCTGCTTTTCTGAAATCCAGTAACTGGTTGACAAGGTACGTGAGCCTGGAGGACTGCTGATGTACAACCGACAAAAAATAGGCTTCTTTTGGTTGGTTTACCATCCGGCTGTTGCGGTAAAAGAAACGTTCAATTGAGCCGTTGATTAAGGTTAGCGGAGTCTGAAGCTCGTGAGTGATATTGGTAAAGAAACTGAGTTGCTCCTGATGTATTGCCACATCTTTTAAACGCAGCAGACGCTCAGTTTCAAGCGCATTCCGCTGTTTGGACTTTTTGGTTAAAAAGTTCGTCAGCAAAACAGTCAGTACTGACAAAATAATAAGGTAGGCTACGATTGCCCACCAGGTTTCCCATGGCGGGGGCAAAATATTAATTTTAAGTACGGCAGGCCGCTGGTTCCATTTGCCATAGTTATTGGCAGCTTTCACTTTAAAGTAATAGGTTCCCGGATCAAGATTGGTGTAGGTAATGGAGCGTTCGTTTGCCGTAGTGTAAATCCAGTCTTTATCAAAACCTTCCATCTGATAGGCATAGGAATTATTCGCCGGATCTGAAAAATGAAGCCCGATGAAGCCCAGTGTAAAAACATTGTTTTTATAGCCAAGCGAAATTTCCCGGGTGTGGTTCAGGCTCTGTTCCAATATTATTTCACCATTATATGTGCTGTCTATCGCTACCTCCTCGTTGAATAACTTTAATTCAGAGATCATCACTTCCGGCAAAACGTGACTCTTGGAGATCTTATCAGGATCGAAAATCAGTATGCCGTCTGAAGTGCCGAATAACAACTGATGGGGACTAAACTTATAGGCGCAGCTAAAACTGAAATTCAGCGTTGGCAGGTAAGGCTCAAACTGTTCCCTGGCAATATCCATCCGTGCTAAGCCTTTGATAGAACTGATCCATAAAAAATTCCCTTTCTCGGTCAGTATCCCGTTTACGGATTTATCCGGAAGGCCATCTTTTTCAAAATAATTCCTGATTCTTAGCCGGTACAACCCTTTGCGCTGTCCCTGAAGGGTCAGTTTGTTTAATCCCGATTCAGAACCTGCCCAAAGCACATTTTTTGGGTGTTCTAGGATTGAATAGATGATATTCCCTGAAACGTGCTCCCCTGCCTTGTTTCCTGAAACCCTAATGAACTTACCTGTAAGCGGATCAAAGTAGCTTAACCCGGAAGTTTCAAAGCCAATCCAGATTTTACCGTTGTGGTCTTCAAATAAAGAGCGTACAAAAGAGGAGCTCAGGCTTTGCATATCTTTTGGGTCATGCTTGTAAGTCACATGGCTACCATCCTTTTTAATCTGCAGCAGTCCGTCATTTTTTCCCAGCCACAGGTTTCCTCTACGATCTTTAAGAAATGCGAAAACCGCTCCCCCTTCGCTGATTTTCACTGAACTGTTGGGTTGCTGCTGGTTGAGTTGCAAAGCACCTCCCAGGGTACCCAGATATACCTGGTTATGTTCATCAACGTACAAGGAACGATGCGAGTTGAAGGCTGGCGACAGGTGATTGAGCCTGAAAGTCTGTGTGGTATTTTGTACCAGATTGTACTTGTAAATGGCATTCCGGGCCGTACCCATCCAGATATCTCTTCCGTTGATGGAATATAAACTGCGTACCTGATCTTCTGCCCTGGGATCCTGGAAGGTGAAATACTGAAAAGACAGGGCATTCAGGTCTAACTTATTCAGCCCCATCTCCGTTCCGCACCAAAGGTTGTTGGTGCGGTCAATAAATACCTGGTAAACGGTATTGTGACTTAAACTCTGGCCGTTTAGGGGATTATTTTTGTACAGATGCAGTTTGGCAGCGGTTGTACCTGGTTTCTGAATTCTTGCCAGCCCCTGATCTGTGGCGAGCCACAAATCGCCAGATGGAGATTTGCAGAGGTCAAACACCTCGGTATGCGAAAGATCCTGGTCAGGATAAATATTCAGGTCCTTATTTTGCTGGTACCTTCCTGTCTGGGCATCATACCCCAGCCGGATCATCCCCTGTGTGGCCGTTGCAATATACAGGTCTCCTTTATCTTCCATCAGCGACCAGAAATAATTCCCGTAAGGGTCTGGCTTAACTTTTAGCTGGTAGAAATTCGAAACGTTGGTTTTGGTATTGTACTGAACTACACCTGATGCTGTGGCAATCCAGATCTGATCGCCTTCCGACTTAATAATTTTACTGATATAAGTATTCAGGGGAGATTGCTTAAAAGTCTGAAACTTACCTGTTACAGGGTCAAACCTCGCCAATCCATCCTGTGTACCCACCCAAAGTTTACCGGAGGGATCAAAATGTAGTGCGGTGATTTTATTGGAAAACAGAGAACTTTTATCAGAGGGGGTATTTTTATAGCTTTTAAACTTTTCCTTTTTGCTGTCAAAAACGTTCAGGCCACTGAGTGTTCCTATCCAGATATTGCCTGCTGCATCTTCACAAATGGCAAAAGCCCAGTTGCCTGATATGCTGGAACTGCTGTTCTGGTTGTAATATTTCCTGAATCCGTAGCCATCGTATTTTCCAATACCATTCATCGTGCCTACCCACAGGTATCCCCTGCTGTCCTGGAAAATTGAACGTATCCGGTTTTCAGGCAAACCCTCCTTATTCGAAAAACGGTCAAATAAAAGATCAGGAATAATCTTATCTCCGGGTCCTTCTGCGTTTTGGGGGGATGCCGCCAACGACATACCCATCAGAAATAGTATCAGATAAAGCCTCATTTCAATTGGAATGATTTATATTGGTCAGATATACTGCAAAAATAAATATTAATTCCGATTGGATTTAATTACCTGGGTACAGGATGTATCCTATTACATGTAGCACTGTGAAATATCAGGTTTTGTACATACAAATGTTAGTACAGTATAGTTTTGTGTAGTGTTGGGAATCGTTCAGCAAGTTGTTTGAATATGAACACCTCGCCCGGGCTTAAAAGCTAAACCGCTTGAAGCAGAACCTTAAACTTAATAAGCTTCTTCGGCCTTAAATTAGCGCAGCAATATTCGGACTGGCGGCATTTACTGTGGAAAGAAGATCAAAAGAAATAGCAATAAGAAAAGTGCTGGGCTGTAACAGGTCAGGAATGTTCTATTTGTTATCAGCTTATTTATTGAAGAGATCTTTACAGCAATTGGGATTGCCTTTCCAGTTGCCTATCTTATTACTAAAAACTGGTTGAACAGCTTCTCCTATAGAATATCACTAGAGTGGTGGCATGTCGCCGCTGCAGGCACGATGGCAATATTGATCGCTTTTCTCTCCGTAGGAGCCCAGATAATGAAGGTAGCGGGCAGTAATCCCGCTGTCTTTTTAAAAGAATAAATTCCCTTCGGCTTCCTAAAGCTGAGGGGAATTTATTTGATAGTTTTATGCAATATCTTGAGCTAAGAGGTTA
>NZ_JBEVDX010000191.1:0-28905 GCF_040513095.1 Pedobacter sp.
GCAGATTTGAAGCGTAAAAAACAGTGAGAATACATAAAATACAGAGTTTTTTCATAGCAGTTTTAAACATTATTTAAATGTACCAGAAATTATGCCTGTAAATGACGTGGGCATTGAAATTGAGATAAATATAAAAAATCATTTCACCCGTAATGATGAAATGCCTTCCCTTCAATCCGCACAACCAGATCCTAAAACTTAAAAGTCATCCTCAAAGCCCTTGCTCAATTGGGTTCCATCCTGAATTGAAAATTGGGATGTTCAGGATCATCGCGTGTTGCGTTGGTAGCTTTGATATCACAATAGCTTAGGGTAGCAGCTGGAATAGTCAGGAAAAAGTAAATTCAACTATTGCAAGTGTTGGTTATAACACCATGTTCAGGAAATTAGCCTATTATATCACTGACAATAAGTCAATACCCAAAAATGGAAAAAAAATCATTTTACGAATTAAGAATATATACCCTCAAAGATGAATACCAGCAGAAGCTGACCGAAGATTTTTACAAGCTGGCCATACCTGTTTTTAACCAGTTGGGGGTCGAAAAAGTAGGCGTATTCAAAGAGCTTGAACCTTCGGGGCCGGGAAAAATATATGTCCTTATCCCCTACAACAGTCTTGCGCATTTTGCTGAGGTAAATACGGGACTGGAAAATAATGAGAGCTTTCAAAATGCTGCAGCGGCATATTTGAATGCACCCGCTGAGCGTCCTGCCTATGAAAGGATTGAAAGTTCATTAATGAAGGCTTTTAAAAACTTCCCGTCATTAGCAACCTCTGCAGGTCAGAATCTGATATTTGAGCTGCGGCAATACCAAAGTGCCACTGACGCCGCAGGAAAAAAGAAAATCGAAATGTTTAATGACCAGGGAGAAATCGACATCTTCAAACGCCTTGAGTTCAATCCCGTATTCTGGGGAGAAACGCTCATTGGCCCCGATAGACCAAACCTCATGTATATGGTCAGCTTTAATGATCTTGCTGATAAAGATGCTAAATGGTCAGCATTTCTGGAGGATGCACAATGGAAAGAGATCAGCAGTTTGCCTGAAAATTCCAATGACCTGCTGATTAACCTGATTACTTCTACGCTGTTGATTTCCGCAGCGGCCTCGCAGATTTAATGATTAGAACTATTTTTATGAAACGCTATAAAATTGCCGTACTTGATGATTACCAGGATGTCGCCAGGTCATTTGCCGACTGGACGCCGGTAGAAGAATATGCAGATGTGAAGGTCTTTTCCGATCATCTTCACAACCAGGGGGATGTTATAAACCGCTTACTACCTTTTGATATCGTCTGTGTAATGAGAGAACGTACGCCTTTATCCGCGGAATTACTTGAAAGTCTTCCCAATTTGAAACTCATCATTTCTACAGGCCACCGGAATGCCTCTATTGCTACTGAAGCAGCTGCAAAACTTGGCATTGAAGTGGTTAATACAGGATATATGGCGCATGGAGCACTGGAACTCACCTGGGCACTGTTATTGGCTATTGCCAAACATATTCCGCAGGAGAATGCAAACTTCAAAACAGGAGGATGGCAGCAGCAGGTTGGAAACGACCTGAAAGGTAAAACCCTTGGTATACTCGGTCTGGGTAATCTTGGTTCAAAAGTTGCCGAAGTGGCGAATGTTTTTAAGATGCATGTGATTGCCTGGAGCCAGAACCTCACACCTGAAAAAGCAGAAGCTGCCGGTGTAAAGTATGTAGACAAGGAAACACTTTTCAAGGAGTCTGATTATCTTACAGTACAGATGGTGCTCAGCGAACGCAGCAAGGGAATTGTTGGCGCAGAGGACCTGGAAAGGATGAAACCTACAGCATACCTCATCAATACTTCGCGCGGGCCGCTTGTTGATGAGCATGCATTGATTAAAGTTCTAACCGAAAAAAAGATCGCGGGAGCTGCTGTTGATGTGTTTGATAAAGAGCCTCTTGATGCTGATCATCCTTTCAGAACATTACCTAATGTCCTTGCAACACCTCATATTGGATTTGTCACCCAGGATACTTACCAGGTATTTTTCAGCGATATGGTGAAGAGCCTGTTAGAAAGGCTGTCTGATGCAGAACGCCAAAAATAAAGAAGGCCGGAGAACATGTATGTTTTCCGGCCTTCTTCAAAATACTTTTATACTTTAGAAATTGTATTTGGCAGTAAGCCTAACGTTTCTTGGCACCTCATAAATGTAGGTATAATAAGAAACTGATGTTGAAGTTTCAGCTGCCAGTTTTGTATAAGAACCTTGAGTAATCAGTCTTCTGTCAAGAATGTTGTTCATTAAAGCAGAAATACTGAATTTACCTTTTTCATAAGATACACCTGCATCAAAACGGATATAAACTGGTAATTTCAACTGAGTTTGTCCTGATCCGGCATAACGGTCTGCCTGTACCTGGTATCCGCCTGAAAGTCCAAATCCATTCAGTACAGAATTTTCATCTTTGAACCTGTAAGACAACCATCCGTTAGTGATGTGCTTTGCAGTATTTGCCAGATAAGTTCCTTCGAGATTAGTTGCAGGGTTTTTATTCTCATCATTGGTTACTTTCGGATCTGTGTAGGCATAATTTAACGTCAGGTCCAAACCTTTAGCCACCTCTCCTACAAGGTCAAACTCAATACCTTTTGATTTCACTTCACCTAACTGCACCTGGTAATTGTTGATATCACCCAATGGGAAAGCCGGATCGGCAGTCAGCATATTTTTCTTGGTGATCTGGTAAATAGCGAATGTCGAATTCCATTTTCCATCAAACCAGTCTTTCTTCAAACCCAGCTCAATGTTATTTCCTGTAACAGGTTTAAAGATTTGGTTAGTGGCAGATCTCGAAGCCTGGGACTGAGGAATAAAGGCCTGATCGTATAAAGAGTATGCTGAAAACGTATTCGTAATAGAGTAACTCAGACCTACTCTTGGAGTAAAGGCATTGTCAGACATTTGTGCAGCAGCTGTTTTACCTACCGTTGTAGCATGTGTAAACCTTCCTGCTAAAGTTAAACGCAGTTTTTCTTCTAAAAAGCGCAGTTCATCCTGTAAGTATGCACCGGTATAAGTTGTGTTGGTTGCATATGTATTAGAGCCTGAACGTTCCTTAATACTTCTTGACCTGTCCAATAGCGGAAGATTGGCAAAAGGAATACCGTATACAGGATTGTAAATATTAAATACTGTAGTCCCGGCCAGTTTAAGATCTGCTGTTCCTGAACTTCCAAAGTCTCCCCAGGTCTTCAGGTTACCCATATCCAGACCACCTAAAATTCTGTGTATTACCGGACCGGTAACTACCTGTCCCTGAAGATAAAACTGTGCATTTTTATTGATCGCCAGCTCTTCACTGATGTTCATGTTTCTCTTCATATCGCCATTGGCCGCAAGAGAAGTAAGCCATATGGAACTGCCCTTTAAGCCATAGTTCAGGTAAGCTACCTGTGCATTAAATGTCCAGTCTTTATTCAATTTATGGTTTAAATAAAGTGTAACGTTATGGTCGTTCAGGATACTTGGGTCCACAGCCGGGTCACCCAGAAAGAAACTTGGATCAGTATCACCAAATCCTTTTGGGGAAAAACCATAATTTCCCAATGCCAGCGCTTCAACATGCTGATGTGTATATTCAGCGGTAAACTTGGTATTGCTGTCAATCTGGTAACTGATTACCGGAGCAATAACATATTTGTCATTGTAATTGTATTTGTTGAAACTGCCTTTGGTTTGGGCTGCAAGGTTTAAGCGGAATAGCAGTTTGCCATCCTTTGAAAGTTTAGTATCCAGATCAACTGCTGCACGTGCAAGATTGAAACCACCTGCGCTCATAGACACTGAACTTTTATTTGCTCCTGTAGGTTTTTTTGTAACAATGTTGTAAATACCGCCCGGCTCACCATTCGCCATCATAAAGCCAGAAGGGCCTTTTACAAATTCAATCCGGTCTACTGTTGCTGCATCATCTGCCAGCGGTCCCCATGGAGTTTTCAGGTTCATCCCGTTACGGAATGCCGGAATAGAGAAACCACGCATGAAGATGTTTGCATATTGTGCATCCCAGTGTCCAACCCTAACCGCGCCACTCACATTTCTCGTTACGCCGTCAACAACGTCAAAGACCATTTGGTCCGCCATCACCTGGCTGCTAACTACCCTGATGTTCTGAGGAAGTTCTAATAATTTTGTTTGCAGACGTAATGAAGGAGATACGTTTTCTACCTTGTATTTCTTTTTACTGGTAGAAATTTGCACATCATTTAATTGCGATTGGTTCTCATTCAGAGAGAAATCGGCTATCACAGTTCCTTTGTTTACCGTCACCTGTTTTTCTTTAGGATAAAGACCAACAGCCGAAACAACAATGATGTACCCCCCAGTTGGCACTTTATGGATGGTGTACGTACCATCTTCGGTAGTTACAGCACCATAAGTGGTACCCTTTAGTTTTACGCTTACTCCTTCTGCAACGGTGCCGTCGGCAGTAGTAATCCGTCCTCTGATCCTTCCCGAATCCTGGGCAAATAACTGGGTATTTATAAATACAAGGAAAATGAAAGAAAGTAGTAGTTTTTGCATCAGCTCATTAAGTTTAATTAATAATTTTTTCGGCCGCAAAGTAAAGGCAAATTTATGAGTTTACAAAATTATTTTTAAGCAGTCTAAATAAGACGCCATATAAAAGCGTTATTCTGAGGCCCGTGCGGAAGGAATCACAACTCCTATCGCGAAATAAAGTGGCGCAAAGAAGTAATTCAGCTTTATAAAGCGGCCACAAGGCTTGATAAACAAAAACATATAGCTGATTTTCAAACACTTAACCTAATGGCACATCAATTGGATATTCCGGCAATAAATGATAACAACAATTAAAATTAAATCCCATGAAAATTTTAGTAATCGGCGGTACCGGCAGCATCGGTTCAAAAGTAGTAAGTCAGCTTAGGGCACTGGATCATGATGTGATAGCAGGTTCTCCAAAAAACGGAATAAACTCCTACACAGGGGAAGGTCTGGAAGAAGCCATGAAAGGTACAGATGTAGTAATTGACGTGGCAAATTCTTCTGAGTTTGACGAAAAGTCGGCAGTTGATTTCTTTGATCACACAGGTCGCAATTTAGCTACTGCAGCACGCGTTGCAGGCGTTAGACACCAAGTTGCTATCTCTATAGTTGGCTGCGACAGAATCCCTGATTTTGGATATATGAAAGCTAAAGTCAGGCAGGAAGAAATCCTTAAAAATTCAGGAATACCGTACACCATTGTACGCAGTACTCAATTCTTTGAATTCGTTCCCTTCATCACCATGGCAGCAACAAAAGACAACGAAATTTTTGCACCCGCAACCGATTTCCAGCCCATAGCAGTGGAGGAAGCAGCAGCATTTATAGTGTACTTTGCTGTAGGAAAGCCTATTAACGGAACAGTAGACATCGCCGGCCCCGAACGTAAACCGCAAAGTGATTTTATTGAGAAATACGCGAATGTGACCGAGCCGGGCAAAACAGTTATTCAAACCGGAAAATTTGAATATACAGGTATTGCAGTTCCTAAAGATGGCATTGTTCCTGCAGGTGATGCTTACCTTGGAAAGACCTATTTCGATGACTGGCTGGATAGTCAGCAAGCTCAAAGTTGATACAGCCGATCACATTTCCTGCCACTGCGGAAGCTTATTCAAAGGCTTGTTTCTGGCCTGCATCTTTCTGTAACTTAAAGGCGTCATCAGCAAAGTCCGAAGATAAAGCTTCCGCATGGAATCAGCATGTGAAAATCCGCATTCAACAGCCACCTGGTCTATACTGAGGTCTGTTTCCTCCAGGTAACGCTTTGAAGATTCCAGACGAAGGTTTTCGATATACCTTCCGGGAGTTAAGCCCGTCTGTGCCTGGAATACCCTTGCAAAATTACGGGGGCTCATAGCAGCCCTGTCAGCTAAAACAACGATTTTGAGGTTATGCTTAAGATTGGCCTGAATCCAGGTCTTTATCATCGTAATCTGTTTCTTACCGGACAACTGCTGTCCCAGCATACTGCTGATCTGAAGATCTGTCCCGGCTCTCCGCTGATAAACCACCAGATAGCGTGCAACCTCCATCGCTATAGCTTTGCCAAAGTCTTCTTCTATCAGGGACAGACAGAGGTCTGTAGTCGCTCCCATTCCCGCTCCTGTGAGGATATTTCCGTTCCGCACAAACAACAGTTCTGCAGAAGGCTCCAGTGCCGGAAATTTGAGATTAAATTCCTCCTTCATCGACCAATGGATAACAAAGGGCGAATGATCAAGCAATCCGGCTAAAGCCAGTATCTCCACAGCGGCACCTGTTGCACAGATACGACTGCACCTGTAGAGATTTGTCAGCAGCCATAACCGGAGCATTTCCAGGGCAGCCTCACCCATTGCGTTGGGGTTACCACAGATATAAAGCGAGTCGATCTGCCCCGTTATCCGGTAGACTGATTGGTGGCATATCATCTGCAGCCCCGCATAGGAAATGGCTTGGGGCTGCAGGTCCGCTGTCGCAAAAATCACCTCATACCTCGCAAATAATGCTGCCTGCTGCTGATCCAGAAGAGCATTGGTATTTTCAAAGGCAGCTACAATTGCCGTAGTATCCAAAAATATATTACCCGGCAGGGCAAGAATGACAACATTTAGATTCCTCATCACTTTTCCTAATTGGTATACTGAAAATTGCGCCGTTTCTCAGACTCCAGGTGCGCAAGGGCAAATTCAAGATAACTGGCCACAGTCCGGATAAATTGTAGCTGAGGACCTTCAACCGGCTGACCATCTTTAAAGCAGATAACCCAGAGCCCCAGGATTCTGCCTGATACCTGCAGACTAACCATTACGGTCTTTCTCACGCCATTTCCATAATAGAGCAACAGGTATCCGGGCAATAAATTCCTTGAAACAAGAAAATCCAGATCAGTAATTACAGGCTGTTCAGAAAATAGAGATTTACTGATCAGCGCATCATTAACAGGGAGCGTGGGTTCGCCTGCACCTGATCTTCTCAGAGGATCGAATGGGTGGTGGTAACGAAGGATGTTCAGATAAAGATTGTCATCAGATGGAACGGCAAGAAACTGATCATCAAAATCAAAAAGGGACTTCAACTTAACAGATACAGCTGTCAGGAAGTCACTGTTATCCATGTTGCTGTTGATATAGCGGCCAATTTCGTGCAACCTGGCGAATTCAAATTTTGTCCGCTGCAGTTCCGCAGCGATAAGCAAGAGGTCCGATCCTTTCATAACTGTTTTTTATAAACGATGAGCTGAATTAAAAAGCTTTTCCCGAAATGTTCAGGAACAATAGAGAATACCGAAAGTCATGCCATGGCTAAAAGCAGGCCTAATCAGGTTATTTGAGGATTATTCAACGAAATCTCGTCCAATCTGGTTGGCCAACGCTTAAATATCGTCGGCAGCCCAATAGTTAACGGGAGAAATTTATCTCCTTAGAGGCGCTTCCTGAAACAAAAAAATACCCGGCTCGTAAATATTTTTCTTGAATTGGTAAAATTAATTATCGAATTTTATGCGCCATAATTATCACAGTAATCCTTTAAGGCCGGAGGTCGCCTCACAAATTAGAGCACGTGCTAATCAATCATTTTTTGAACAATCGGCAATGAAAAAAATTCTGATCATCGAGGACGAATCACTGGTAGCACATCACATCAAACTTGTTCTGACAGCAGCGGGCTACAGGGTATGCGGTATAGCAGATACTGTTGAAGAGGCGAGGCTGATCATCACTGAACAACGCCCAAACATGGTGTTGCTGGATATTAATCTTAAAGGGAGCCTCAACGGAATAGACCTTGCCAGGGAGCTCACAAAAATGGGTATCTCATTTGTATACCTGACTGCTAATTTCCAGGGCCGGCTGCTGGAGGAAGCAAAGGCTACCTTACCCTATGGGTTTATAGTGAAACCTTTCCGTGAGGACGACTTGCTGACTACCCTTGATGTAGCATTTTTCAGAATGCAGAACATGCAGGATTACCTTTGGCAGCAGGAAAGTGAATTGGAGCAGAAGTTGAAATCTGTAAATGATGAAGTATTTTCGCTGGACGGCCGCATGCTCAAAGCCGCCATTGAGCTTCAGGCATATGTCCCTTTTGACTATTTAAATATTATAGTTCAGGAAGAGCAGCAACAGACAGCCTGCACCGGCTTCCTGAGAATAGGCTTTGATGAATATCAGTCCTTCGAAAAGTATACTTTCATCCGGGTGAACCGGTTAGATGAGGAACAGGTGTCCCGTCAATATGAAAACTTTACACCTCCTGGAAAAGCTGTAGTTCTGAATGAGGATGATTTTCGGGAATACTTAAAGACGGATCCGATTGCTGCTACCCTTGCAAAATTATACAACATCTATTCAGCATTGTTTATTTCTATACCCCAAAGCAATGGCAGGGTTTCTTTGGCTTTTTACAGCAGGAAAAGCATCACTTACAGGAATCAGCACATTACCTTGCTTAGTCGTCTCCAGTCCCGCCTTTCCAGCTTATTTAATGTCCAAACTGACTTTGCACAACACAACGGAACAGGTACTCTGAATAAAATTCCGGAGAAACCTGAAATTAATAAATCTAAAATAGCCGGGATCATTGCCGCAAGCCCAGCTATGCTTTCAGTGATGGACCTTATTGCTACAGCAGCTCCACTAGACATTTCTGTCTTAATACTGGGAGAAAGTGGTACAGGAAAAGAAAAAGTCGCAAAGGGCATACATCTGATGTCGTCCAGAAAGGATAAACCTATGGTTATTGTCAACTGTGCTTCACTGCCGGCAAACCTTGTTGAATCCGAATTATTTGGACACGAGAAAGGGGCTTTCACAGGAGCTACAGAAAGAAGAATCGGGAAATTTGAACTTGCTAACGGTGGAACAATCTTCCTTGATGAGATCGGCGAAATGTCGCCCGACCTTCAGGTGAAGCTTTTAAGAGTGCTCCAGGAACAGGAAATCGAGCGGATTGGAGGAAAGGGAATGATTAAAATTAATGTCCGCATCATTGCAGCCACGAACAGAAATCTGGAGATAGAAATGGAGGAGGGCAGATTTCGTCTGGATCTGTATTATCGTCTGTATGTATTTCCAATTCTAATCCCCCCGCTGCGGGAAAGACCCGAAGACATTCTTTTACTGGCCAAACACTTTATACAAGAACTTTCGGATAAATATAACAAACCAGCAATTCGCTTCTCCGGACAGGTTTATAAAGAAATGCTGGATTACCGGTGGCCGGGAAATGTGCGCGAACTGGAGCATTTTATAGAAAGGACTTTACTTATAGCAAAAGAACCATTGGTAGAAAAGATCTCTCTGCCTAAAAACCTGAAAAACAGTCAAAAGACTGATCCGGATGATGAACAAAGAACCAAAACCATCAGTGAAAATGAACGTGATTATATCATAGCGGTACTGGAAAAATGCAAGGGCAGGATTCGCGGGGCAGAGGGTGCTGCCGCAGTAATGGGACTTCCTCCTACCACACTTCATTCCAGAATGAAAAAGCTCGGCATCAAATATACTGACAGTTAGCAAGGATCTAAGAGCTTATGGTAATGGCTGCCAAAACGAAATATCGTCGGCTGCGTGCGAAATATCATTTTCCGGATCAACTGATAAATAATTATCGGCTATTCTGAAGGATTTATAACATGGCATCCTTATAGGGTAATATTTTGACAGTTAGACTACTATTCATGAAATTAAATCCTTTTTTAAGACTTGTAAGTGCTGTTATGTTTTCCAGATCCACCGCGTTCTTAATCCTGATGTTAACCTGCATCATGTTAAATAATAAAAGCATAGCCGCCATTGTTTCTTACCGGTGTAACATGCAGGCAGATACTTTAAAGATTTCGCAGTTGCTCAAAGCCGCAGACCGACATCTTTTCAAAGAAGATTACACTGCTGCAGATCTCGACAGCGCAGAAGTTCTGATAGACCATGCAATGTCACTGAGCAATAACCTTCCATCCAGAGAGTCTAATTATAATGCACTTACATGTAAAGCTGTGCTGGCACTGAGAAGGAAAGATTATCAGACTGCCGACCAGATTTTCACTCAGGTAGCTGATTATTTTCATGTGACCAATCTAACTAAAGAAGCTGCACTTTGGGAATACTATGCAGACCAGTTTGCCTCTGATGATCAGGTTCACATTCCTGTCAGGGCCAAATGTTATGACAAAAGTTATCCCATTTACAAAAAACTGGGCAACAGGCTTAAAACAGCCGATGCACTGGGCAAGATGGCGGATATTGACCTCAACACAGGAAGGTACGACAGTGCCGAAGTGAAAATGCTCCATGTACTGCAGGAATATAAAGCACTCAAATTCGTCAGGATCTATTACGCCTATTACATACTCGGAGAAATTTACCTGCGCAGCAACAATATAAAAAAAGAGATTATTGCCCGCATTCAATGCCTCAATAGTTTCGAAGCCGATCCCAATGGAACCACACTTAACGGCGCATTGTTCACCGCACATCTGGCAGCTGCTTATTTTTTGAACAGGGATTACGGCAAAGCAAAGATCTATTATAGCAGAATGAGGAAACTGGCATTGCAGGCAAAATCACGACGCTACTACTATTATAGTTTATATGCATCAACAAAATGCCAGGTAGCACTCAAACAACCTTCGGCAGGGATAGCCATTTTAAAAGAGGGAAAGAAGGTGTTTCCCCCAAAGACCATTTCTGAAAAAGCCGTTCTATTGTCCGCCGAACTGAGGATCAGAACTGCATTACAGGATAACCGGGGCTCAGCAGCATTGATTGACAAACTCATGCCACTGTTTGACCAGCTTCTTGCTCAGGTGCAGCAATCGGAAAATTTCTACGCAATTACCGACTTTATCAATAATTATGAAACCATTCCCAACCATTACATTCAGACCGGAAACTGGCAGAAACTATCATCAATTGTTAAGAAGCTGGAAAAAATACCAACAGCGAAACTGCCTGTCAGTACGCGGCAGAAATTGCTTGAATTTACATATAAGGCAGATTCTGCATCCGGAAACCTTGCTGCAGCACTGATCAAGTTTCAGACAATTACCGCTATAAAGGATTCACTGTCAAGGGCCGCCGCCGCCAGGGAAGTGAGTGAAATGGAAATAAAATACAGAACCGTCAGGAAAGATAAAACCATACAAAATCTAAGTAATCAGTCGCTTCTTCAAAAAGAAAGAATCGCGAAGATCAACACTCAGCGCAACGCAACTTTAACCGGAATTGTAGTTGCAGTCCTGTTTGCTGTGCTCATGTTTGTGGCCTACCGGGGCAAACAGCGCAGTAATACAAAACTCTGGCATAAACAAACAGAAATAAATGACCAGAACCACAAATTATCGGCCCTGATTAACGAAAAGGAGAGCCTTCTTGAAGACAAGGACAGCCTGTTGGCAGAACAGGCAGATCTTATTGCCGAAAAAGAGTGGTTATTGAAAGAAATTCATCACCGGGTCAAAAATAATCTTCAGATCGTGATGAGCCTGCTTTATACCCAGTCTGTCTACCTGCAAAACCCTGATGCGATCGAAGCAATCAGGGATACACAAAACCGGGTTCAGGCAATCTCGATTATCCATCAGAAGCTTTACAGCAGGGAGAACAATTCAGCAATCGTAGCAGCTGAATACATCAGCGATCTCTGCGCATATTTATCCAATTTTTATGGCGCTGAAAAAAGGAAAGTTAAGATAGTACAGATTATCGCGCCTGTAGTCATAGATATATCGCAGGCAGTTCCGATAGGATTAATCATTAATGAATCCCTTACTAACGCTATAAAATATGCATTCGGCAGCGACGGAGGGCAAATAGAAATAGAGCTCCACAGAGGAGCTGCCGAAAGAATATCCCTTACTATTGCCGACAACGGCCGTGGGCTTCCTGATGATTTTTCACTCGAGGGCTCATCCTCTCTGGGAATGGAAATGATGAAGGCATTGAGTAAACAACTGGGAGGAAGTTTTAAGATCACAGCCAGTGAGGGAGTCAGGATACAGATCAATTTCAGTTTAGAACATAAAGCAAGATCCTGAACAGGTATCCAAAAGTACCATGATTGTTCTGTTAAGTCCATTGTTACGTACTCTTTTGAGGAATAAATTTGTTAATACCATTCAGCCCCCGGTGGCCTGGACGGGATATAACAATTTAAAACCTCCTACATTATGGAAACCGCAACAAAAGTTACCGCATCGATTACAGAACAGGATGGCGTACCTTCAGATTTTTCCATCAGTTTACAGGGACTGGGCATCTTCCTGTTAACCTCAATACTCCTGGCCCTGCTGATTTCGGCCTGCCGTGTCTGGATCAAAACACGCAGCATTGTACGAAACGAAAAGACCGGAGCCAGAAAGTACAACCGGGAAAAACTTTTATCCTACCTGTCCAAACTCAATCCCGAACAAGTGGAACGTTATGCTGCCAGGGGAAAAGAGGGCAATGGGAAGTCGGCAGGACCACTGATAAAAGTACTGGCTACATTGTTTTTTTCGCTGTTAACTTTGTGCGCAAACGCACAGACAGCACTGCAGCAGGATAAGCCCCAATTGCTAAGTCAGACAGGAGTTATTATTACACTCGTATTGCTGGCCATACCCGCCATAGCAGCGCTGGTGTTATTAATTGTGAAGGTAAGATCTGCTTTATATGACTACCGTAACAAACTGAGCGATGCTGAAAGTGAAGAATTCCTTTCCCTCATCAGATCGCTGGATAAACAGGAACTGGTGTCATTACTGGATGAAAAGAAGAAACAGTTCAATTACTCCCTCAGGGGAAATGAACTGTCGGGCGATGTCCTGCCAAAGGATGAACGCGGACTTCTGGAGATCAATAAATTCCACACACTGCCTTTTGTGGCAACAAAGAAAAAAGTGATCAGGAGGCCGGATGTAGATCCGGGACTTTCCAAACTGATCAGCTGGTACTTATGTGCCGCCGCCTGCTGGCTCGTCTTTGGCACTTCCGTAGGCGAGTACCTGGGGATTAAATTTGTAGCCCCGGAGGCCGATCAGTTAAGCTGGCTAAGCTTTGGCAGGCTCAGGCCCGTACATACAAATGCTGTATTCTGGGGCTGGGCATCACTGGCCATGCTGGGATTGGGCCATTATATCATTCCCCGGATAGGAAATACAAAACTCCACAGCCTCAGGGCGGGCTGGATTTCATTCGGACTGATCAATGCAGCTGTTGTGCTGGGCACCCTCTGTCTGATGTCCGGTATCAATAACGGCGGAGGAGAATACAGGGAATACATATGGCCTGTGCAGCTGTTGTTCGGCATAGGGCTGCTCATTACACTGGCAAATTTCCTGCAAACCGTAGCATCGCGCACTACTAAAGAAATTTACATATCTGGCTGGTACATTATTTCTGCCGTTATCTTTGCCATCACTATTACGATTGCTGCCTACGTTCCAATCTGGCAGGACGGTTTAGGTGAAACTATAATACAGGGCTATTATATGCACCAGGGCGTAGGCATGTGGTTCATGCTTTTTACGCTGGGGATAGTATATTATTTCCTTCCGCAACAGCTCAACCGCCCTATTTATTCCTACAGCCTTGGTATCCTTGCCTTCTGGACGCAGATCCTTTTCTATACCACCATCGGCACACATCATTTTGTATTCAGCGCCATCCCATGGTGGTTACAAACGGTATCCATCGTAGGAAGCGTAGGAATGGTGATTCCCGTTGTTGCAGGTACCACAAATTTTCTGATGACTTTTAAAGGGGCCTGGAGTAAGTTGCTATACAGCTACAGCCTGCCCTTTTTCCTTGTGGGCATTATTTTTTATTTTACAGGATCATTGCAGGGAGTAGCAGAAGCCTTCCGCTATACCAATCTCATCTGGCACTTTACAGATTTTACCATTGCCCATTCGCACCTCACGATGTATGGCATTATCAGTTTTTTATTATGGGGCGGTATTTATGCGATTGTTCCCAGGCTGACCGGCCGTGAAGCACCACAGATTACTATCGGGGCGCACTTTTGGCTCGCGCTGATCGGACTGATGTTCTACACCGTTTCGCTCATGTACGGCAGTACTTTCCGCGGCCTGATGTGGATGGACGGTAAACCCTTCATTGACAGTGTGGTCTTCATGGCTCCCTATTGGTTATGGAGAGCAATCGGAGGCAGTCTGATGTGGTTATCACATCTGTTCTTTGCCTTTAATCTGTACAAGATGTTCAGCGAAAGACAGCTGATGACCGTCTTCGAAATCAACAGGGAAAAGCTCGAAAAAGAAACAAGTTTAATTCATTCATCGCAGCTCTAATTATATGGAATTTTTTAACAGCCACCGCAGATTATTCATATCGGCAACCCTGCTCTTTTGGGTCCTTACCCTATTTGTTGCCATATTGCCGGCGCTGAATAACCAGGCAAACAATAAACCCCTGTCAAATGCAGAACCTATGAGCGAAGCTGCAGTGAGGGGAAAAAACCTGTTTATATCCAATGGATGTGTGGCCTGCCATACCCAGCAGGTCCGCAGCGCAGATATGGACCGTACCTGGGGATCGCGCCCGGGTATGGCGGCAGATTATGCAGATAACCACCGGATCAGTACCTGGGTGAACACAGCAACACTCATGGGAACAGAGCGCACCGGACCGGACCTTACCAATATAGGCAACAGACAGCCCAGCGTTGACTGGAATCTGCTCCACCTGTACAATCCCCGTGCAGTGGTGAAAGAATCCATCATGCCTTCATTTAAGTGGCTGTTTATAGAAAAGCAGCATGTAGCCAAGGGCGATGTTGAAGTAAAAGTACCCGCGGCATTTGCAGGTTCCGGAAATAAACATATCATCGCATCAGGTGATGCGCTGGATCTTGTCGCCTACCTCAATTCACTTAAACAAACAAAAATAGCCACCGAAGCATCCCAGCCCTTTTTATATGCTAAAACTGGCGTAAAAGAACAGGCAGGCAAGCCGGCCGGACTGGACGGCAAGCTCCTCTATACAACCAATTGCCAGCCATGCCATCAGTCATCCGGAGAAGGCCTTCCCGGCGCATTTCCTCCCCTGAAAGGGAGCCCTGTGGTTGAGGGGGCCAACCTTGAACTTTATGTTGACATTATCATGAACGGATACGATGCAAGGGAGGAATTTGGGGTAATGCCAGCGGTAGGCAGCAATGCTAAATTTACCGAAAAAGAGGTTGCAGCAATCATCAATCATGAGCGGACCAGCTGGGGCAATAAAGGGACTAAGGTAACTGATGCAGAAATCAAAAAGATAATGGATCTAGTAAAACAAAAAGTAGGGAAAACATGAAAACAAAAGTAAAAAAAGCAACCCTGGCAGCAGTTCTTCTATTTGCTGCTATCGCAGCCGGTGCATGTCCTGTTTGTGAGCGTCAGAAACCGGAAGTCCTGCAGGGTATTACCCACGGTACAGGGCCGCAGGACAGACTGGATTATATCATTATCAGCATAGCCATCATAATCGTACTGCTGAGCCTCTGGTTTTCAGTACGCTACCTGATTAAACCCGGAGAACGCTCAGAAGGACATATTAAAAGATTTATTCTGGAGGGCCGCTAAAATGGAAAAGAGCAGTACAGTAATGATTTTTCTGGACGATGAAACAACGCCGCTTACAAAACTCCCTGCACCGGCCAACTTTGAGCTGGATACAAGCAAACTCATTGACGGCGCCCATACTTTGAAGATTATCAGTCAGGACCCCGCAGGAAAGGAAGGTATCAGGATCATTGATTTTGAGGTGAGAAACGGCCCTGCGATCATCGTAGAAGGTATCACACAAAACGGCGTGGTGGATGGGGTTGTTCCGGTAATGGTTAATGCCTACAGTAAAGGAGATGAGAAAACCTTTCTCATCGAAGGCGCAGAATCCCCGCAGAGTATACCGGCCTGGGTATGGATGATTATAATTGGTTTCCTTGCCTGGTCCATGTTTTACACGTTCAGCTACCTGACCAGAAATTAACCGGGCTCGGGATGTGTTTCAGGCCACCGCATTAAGAGAGGACTGAAAGCGCTTCCTGAAATTTTGCGGGGCCATATTTGCCTGCTTGCTAAAAAACCGGATGAAATACGAAGGGTCTTCATAACCAAGGTGGAAACCGATTTCCTTGACGCTCATAGGCGTGTGGATCAACAGGCGCTTTGCTTCCAGAATAATGCGTTTATGAATTATATCGCTGGGCGTCAGGCTGCTGTATTTTGCCACACGTTTGTTCAGCGCTTTTGGACTGATATTGAGCATCAGCGCGTAGGCCGAAACCGAATGGTGCCTGATAAA
The DNA here is from genome assembly GCF_040513095.1 of Pedobacter sp. Taxonomy (GTDB): domain Bacteria; phylum Bacteroidota; class Bacteroidia; order Sphingobacteriales; family Sphingobacteriaceae; genus Pedobacter. The sequence goes on from NZ_JBEVDX010000191.1 coordinate 16,334, forward strand.
ATTCCGTTCCACGAGTCTGTCAAAGTAATGATAGAAATCATGGTCAGGATCGGTACGCAGTTTCATCTGGTCATATTGTTTGCGCCATACCCTGTTACAGACGACGATCAGCTGATTGATCAGGGACCTGATCATGAATTCCTGGTTACTATCCGGACATTCCGTTTCGGTCATGAGTTGTGTCAAAAACATACTGACCAATGCAGAAGTACAGGCATCCAGGCTGAGGCCCGGCATTTCTTCGGCACCATTGAACTGCACACCACTGAATATAAGTTCTTTATCCTCTATATCTGCTGAATATTGATGCCGGGTATAAGAAATAACAATTCCCCGGCTATCGGTACTGAGCCGGACATACTGACCGGGCCTGATGAAAAAAATCCCGGCCCCTGTAATGTAGAATTTCTTAAAGTCAACTGTGATGGAGCCAGCCTCCTCCATGTATATAATTTTGGTTAAGTCTTTGTTCTCATCCAGATTTCCCGAAAATTCCAGTTCAGGGGAAAATTTAGAAATACAAAATCTCTTTTCGGGGATACGATGTAATAGATTCATAACTGATTGATTATTGAATGCGTTAAACCTAAACTATGCCATTATTCAAATAACTGATAATCAAATACATGATTACATAACAACAGCAACAGTCAGGCGATATTTCGTTGCCCGGCTGTTGCTTTGCGATATTTCGTGGTACAAATTATTTCAGTGCTTTCTTGATTTCACTGGCTGCGTGCAGCATGATGGATTTGGTGCCCGGAACTTTTGCCAATGGGTTTAGCAGCCCCCAGTCATGGATCATCCCATTATAACGTACTGAAGTTACTACAACGCCGGCCTCATCCAGTTTTCTGGCATAAGCCTCACCTTCATCGCGCAGGACATCATTCTCTGCAACACCAACGAATGCAGTTGGCAAGCCCTTTAACTGAGCCACAGAGGCCTGTAACGGAGAAGCATAAATCTCTTTTCGTGCTGCTGCATCAGGAGCATAATTATCCCAGAACCAGATCATCATGTTTTTCGTCAGGAAACGGCCTTCAGCAAATTTACCGTAGGATTCAGTATCGAAAGCGGCATTGGTTACCGGCCACAAAAGCACTTGTAATTTGATTTCAGGACCCTGTTTGTCTTTGGCCATCAGCGCAATGGCAGCAGTCATATTGCCACCTACACTATTTCCAACAACGGCAAGTCTTTTTCCGTCAACTCCTATTTGTGTACCATTGGCAGCTACCCATTTTGTAGCCGCATAAATCTGGTTGATGGCTACCGGATAGCGGGCTTCAGGAGATGGCGTATAGTTTACAAACACGGCAGCAGCTCCCGAGTTGACTACAAGATCCCTGACCAGTCTTTTGTGGGTCGGGAAATCACCCAATACCCAGCCACCGCCATGGATAAAGATAAATACAGGAAGAATGCCTCTTGCATTTGCTGGTTTAACGATGTTGAGCACCACCTGTCCTTCTTCAGAGGGAATTGTTTTTTCCGTAACGCTGATGTCGCTGTAATCAAATTTTACCGACTCTTGTGCGCCGCTGAGAACAGCTCTCGCCTCCTTTGGTGAGAGCTGTTCAATTGGCTTGCCCCCACCCGAATTAAGAACCTTCAGAAAGGCTTTTACATTGCTTTCAATATGGGGATCATTTGCCGGATCAAGTACCTCCTGGGCAAAGATATTAGAGCTTAAAACAATGCTGATTAACAGGGCCGGCACCGACCTAAAAATTGATTTCGTTTTCATGATGTTATTTATTAGTTTGTTTTTTATCTTGATTGCACCTGTCGGCCGATGCATAGTATGCACAGCAGATCAGCGATGGAGAAACTGCCGCATCACATACTGTAATATCCCGCCATTTTTATAGTACTCGATTTCTATATTTGAGTCAAGCCTGCAAATCACCCTGAAAGATTTTTCAAGACCATTTGCACTGAGCACCTTCAAATCAAGCTCCATACCAGGGGTAATTCCGTTTTCGTAGCCGCCAAGGCTGAAGCTTTCTGTCCCATCCAGACCCAAAGTAACAGCAGATTCACCAGGCAGGTATTCGATTGGCATTACCCCCATCCCCACTAAATTGCTTCTGTGAATACGCTCATAGCTCTCCGCCAATACCAACCTTATACCCAGCAGAAACGTACCTTTAGCCGCCCAGTCGCGCGAAGAGCCGCTGCCATACTCCCTGCCGGCAAGAACCATCAGTGGTGTATTGGCTGCTCTGTATCTGACAGAGGCATCAAACACAGACATTTGCTCAGCTGTGGGATGAAAACGCGTGTAGCCACCTTCCCTGTCAGACAGGGCATTCCGGATCCGTACATTGGCAAATGTGCCCCTGATCATCACTTCATCATTACCTCTTCTTGATCCATAGGAATTATAATTCGCCTTCTGTATCCCAAGACCTGACAGATAAAGCCCTGCCGCACTGTCTTCCCTGAAGGATCCTGCTGGAGAGATATGGTCAGTAGTAATGCTGTCGCCCAGCATCAGTAAGACTCTGGCATTGCTGACAGCCCTAACTTCGGGAACCTCTTCAGCAAGGTCTTTGAAAAAAGGCGATTCTTTGATATAGGTAGATTCAGCATCCCAGCTGTACAGCTGTCCTTCGGGCACCCTCAGGTTTTGCCATGTAGCGTTACCTGCAAAGATTTCAGCGTAGTTTTTCCAGTAATCATTTTTGCTCAGCGCAGTTTCCATCATCTGGTATACCTCCTTCCCGTCGGGCATAAGGTCGTGGTAGAAAACCCCATTCCCGTTAGGGTCATATGCAAGTGGCTCTGCTTCAAGATCGATATCCACTCTTCCTGCGATTGCGTAAGCTACCACCAGCATCGGGGACATCAGAAAGTTCATTTTCACCTGCGGATGAATACGCGCTTCAAAGTTCCGGTTTCCGGAAAGTACGGATGCCACCACCAGGTCATTGTCCTCGATAGCCATGGAAATGTGTTCCGGCAGCGGACCCGAATTGCCTATACAGGAGGTGCAACCGTATCCGACCGTATGGAAGTTGAGCGCCTGCAGATCCCCTAACAAGCCTGCCCTTGACAGATAATCAGTTACAACTTTTGAACCTGGTGCGAGGGATGTCTTGACCCAGGGTTTGGTTCCAACACCTCTCTGCCGGGCCTTTCTTGCAACCAGACCAGCGGCAATCATCAGGTAGGGATTAGAAGTATTTGTACAGGAAGTAATGGCTGCTATGACTATACTCCCGTCGTTCAGCATATATTTCTCCCGCCCCATGTTCAGCCATACCTGTTTCTGGTCCTTGCCTTTAAGGGTTTCAATTGTCATATCCTGATTGCCCGGCTGTGCCGCCGAAGCTGGCTGGCTTCCCCCCTCGCCCTGCCACCTTTCAAGCATTGCAGGCGGGAGATATTCACGTCCATAACTCTCTTTCAGGATATTGATAAACCGCGCCCGGAAATCTTTCAGTAATATTTTATCCTGTGGTCTTTTAGGGCCCGACACAGTAGTCTTAACAGTACCGAGATCGAGTTCAACCAGTGTGGAATACAGAATCTTATCCTCCCCCGAGCGCCAGAGCATATTCGCTTTGCAATAATCTTCGGTAAGTTCAATCTGCTCTTCTGTCCTTCCTGTGCTCCTCATGTAATCAAGGGTTTTGCTGTCGATAGGGAAATACGTTACAGTGCAGCCAAATTCAGGCGACATATTGCCGATGCTGGCCCTGTCCGGCACTGAAAGAGATTCCAGTCCTGAGCCAAATACCTCTACAAATTTTCCGATCACCCCATGATCGCGAAGCAGCCTGGTAATGGTAAGTACCAGATCTGTACCACTTACCCCGGGAGAAAGCCTTCCGCTAAGTTTCAGGCCAACCACCTGGGGCATAAGAAAATAGATGGGCTGTCCCAATAATGCGGCTTCTGCTTCAATACCTCCAACGCCCCAGCCAAGCACCCCAATGCCATTGACCATCGGGGTGTGACTGTCAGTACCTACCAGCGAATCAGGAAAAGCCAGCTGGTTCCGGGTTACAATTCCTTTTGCCAGATACTCCAGGTTTACCTGGTGGCAAATACCCATGCCCGGGGGCACAACGCTGAAATTATCGAAAGAACCCTGTGCCCATTTAAGAAACTCATACCGTTCCTTATTTCTGCTGTATTCCTCAGCAATATTTTGTTCGTAGGCATAGTCGGTACCAAAATAATCAACCTGTACCGAATGATCAATAACCAGATCAACCGGGATGAGCGGATTGATGAGATCCGGGTCTTTTCCCTTTCTGGCCATTTCCGCCCTGAGCGAAGCGATATCTACTACGGCAGGCACACCGGTAAAATCCTGCATCAGCACCCTTGCAGGTTTGAAGGGAATATCCCGGCTGCCACCCCCGGGCGACCAGTTGATCAGGGAAGCAATATGTTCATTGGTAATTGCAAATCCATCAAAATTCCTGATGGCATTCTCCAGTAAGATCCTGACAGAAAAAGGTAGGCACTCAACAGGGAATCCTGCATCATTCAATGAGCGGAGGGAATAGTAACTATAGCTGCCATACCGTCCTGAAAGGGTTTCTACCCTCTGGTAGGTTACATTTGTCATGGTTAGCCCAGGTATTTTTTAAGTTCTGCTGCCGCGTGCAGGAACAGAGACCTCACCTGCGGCGTTTCTGCCAGTCCGTTCAATAGGCCAAAGTCATGAATAGCGCCATTATACCTGATGGTAGTTACGGGCACACCAGCCTCATCAAGCTTTCTTCCATAAGCCTCCCCCTCATCACGAAGAATATCATTTTCTGCTACCTGGATCAGGGCCGGCGGTAAATCCTTTAAATCATCAGGGCTGGCCTGAAGCGGTGATGCGAAGATGTCTTTTCTTTTTGCAACCTGTGGAATGTACATATCATACATCCATTTCATCAGTGTAGTTGTGAGGAAGCGCTGTTCACCAAAGGCTTTGTACGAAGCTGTTTCGAAATCAGCATCAACAATCGGCCACATCATGATTTGCAGTTTGATTTTCGGGCCCTGGTTTTTCTTAGCCATCAGGCAGGTAACAGCAGTCATATTTCCGCCAACACTGTTGCCAACTACCGCCATATTGCTTCCATCAACAAGGATTTCTGCACCATGCCCGGCAACCCATTTCACCGCTGCATAGATTTCGTTGATCTGTGTGGGAAAAGCCTTGTCAGGCGTTGGAGTATAATTCACAAAAACTCCTGCATAACCTGTCAGCACAACAAGGTCACGTACCATACGTTTATGCGTAGGATAATCTCCGAGTACCCACCCGCCACCATGAATGAATATGAAAACAGGAAGCTGCTCGCTGCTTCCGGCAGGCCGCACAATATTCAGTTTGATGGAATAACCATCCGCTTCGATGTTTTTTTCAGATTCGTCGATTCCGGAAAGATCCACATCCACTGATGCCTGTGCGCCAACCAGTACATTACGGGCATCGGTTACGGAAAGCGACTCCAGCGGCACAGCATCCGGTGCATTGAGCAAGCCTAAAAATTTTCTGGTAGCTACCGAAAGTCTTTCATCGGTCTCATAGGGCCTGGCCCCGTTTTCCACCTGAAGAGATACATTTTGTGTTTCCATTGTTTTTGATTTTAAGTGTACAACCCTCAGTTTTACAAGAGGCGTGCCATTCAATCAAAAACCTACTAATCAATTACTTACATAATATTATATAGTTTTTTACGGCGCTTTATTTCGTCAAAAGACGAGTCCTGGCGAAATTGCGTGATAAGAATAGTTATTACTCAAATACTGTGTCCGCGTTTAATTCCGAGCCGTTTGATTTTTGAGTTCAATGTTGTAGGCGGAACGCCGAGAATTTCAGCTGCCCCGCCTTTACCGGCTATCCTTCCGGCACTGTACTGAAGGACCCTGTAGATGTGTTCCTTTTCATTCTGGTCGATGGTTCTCAGGATGTCACGCTCTTCATTCTGGGCTTCTGCCTGTAACTCCCTGGATGCAGGAAGCAGCACCTGCTTAATGACATTGCCGCTGGCCAGTAACACGCTCCTTTCTATGAGATGTTCCAATTCGCGGACGTTGCCCGGCCAGTTATAGCGCTGAAGGTCCTGAAGGGCTTTGGAACTGACGGAGTCAATTTCCTTTCCGCATTTTTTGCTGTAATGTTTGATAAAATGGTACACCAGCAGTTCGATATCCTCCTTTCTTTCCCGTAATGGCGGCAGGCAAATAGGAAAGATGTTCAGCCGGTAATAGAGATCAGACCTGAATCTTCCTTCGTCCATTTCCTTGAGCAGGTCGCGGTTGGTTGCAGCAATAATGCGCACATCCACCTTAATGGTTCCTCTGCCCCCCACGCGCTCAACTTCTTTTTCCTGCAGCGCCCTTAAGAGCTTCACCTGCAGGTCGAGGGGCATTTCCCCAATTTCATCCAGGAAAAGCGTGCCGCCCTGCGCAAGTTCAAACTTGCCTATCCGTCTGTCAGTTGCTCCGGTGAAACTTCCACGCTCGTGCCCAAAGAGCTCACTTTCGATCAGATTGGCCGGAAGGGCCGCACAATTCACCTTTACCATAAGTTTGTTTTTCCGGGGCGAATTATTATGGATTGCCCTGGCGATCAATTCCTTTCCGGTACCTGTTTCACCAAGGATAAGAACTGTACTTTCGGAGGCAGACACCTGCGAAACCAGATGGAAAGAATCTTTCAAGGCCAGACTTTGCCCCACTATTTCAGTGTAGCTGCCTGCCGTCTTCAGCTCTGTGCTGAGGTAAGTTTTTTCTTCCTCAAGCTGGTTCTTGTAGCCCTCAATCTCTTTCAGCTGTAACTGAATTTTTTGTTGCGAAAGCAGATTGACGATCACAATTGCAATTTGCGAACGGATGCTGGAGAACAATTCAGAATCGGAAGACAGCTTTGAGGGATGCTGCTGCTGAAAGAAAACCATACCTACAGGTTCATCAGCGAGTTTGATCACAGAGCCTACAAGATCCATCCCATCCACAGCAAGGAACTTAATAAACCTTGGAAGCTTCCTTATGGCCAGCAAGGATGGCTTATCAAAAATGACATCTTCAGCGCTGAGCAGTTCAGTGAAGAATCCATCCCCAATCTCTTCAAAATTTCTGCTCCAGCTATGCATTTCAGGAAAAGAGGCGAGTTCTGACTCCGGATCGAAGAACAGGGCACGATGGGATTTTCCATCAGCAGACAGTGCAGTAACCAAAAAGTTCTCTGCCTGGAAAAGAGTCTTTAATTGCTCAGCAAGTATGGTTGAGAGTGTTCCTTCATCCTTTGCCATCCTGAGGTTCATTCCAAACTGAAGCAGTTGTGACCTTATATTCATCAACCTGTCCACTGCCTGGTTTGATAGGATAGTTGAGATTGCGGTGGAAAGCTGCAGGGCAATGCTGCTCAGGAGTTCTAAATCCTTGTCTGAAAAAGAATTATCTTTAAGATTGAAAAACAAAGCTCCGGAAACAGCTCCTTTGTGCTGCAGTTTAAAACCAACTTTTGTACGGATGCCCCGATGGTACTCGTCTTTTAGAAATTGCGGAGTATCAATCGCTTTCACAAGTTGCTCCATGTCATAGATGTAAAGATCCCGGGAACGGCAAAGCGGCAACATCAAAATATCCGATCCAGAGTAGCCGGGGGAGGATTCAAGAAAGGGTTGATAAGTACCGCTTTCATCAATGGTTAACAGGGCGACGTCTTCAAACACAAATTTCTTTCTCAGTACCTGAGTTAAAAAAAGCTTCAGGTCATTCTTGTTGTCTGACATCGCAATATGGGCACTCACCTGCGTCAGGAAATCGCTTTCCATCTTCTTTTCCCTGATGGCCTCAGCCAGCTGAAAATCCCTTGCAGCAATAGAAATCTGACGCGAAACCACTTTGATAAAAGCAAGCTGCTTAGGGCTGAGCATTTCGTTACCTGAGAGACAGATCGTCCATATACCTATTCGTTCCCCACCAATATGCAGGCTCACCATTACCATTTTACTGATGCCATATTCATAGTTGATGGCCATAAATTCCGGAAGGGCCTTTCTGGAGGCAAGGTACTCCAGATCAAACAGGATTGGTTCATTTGAAAAAAGAACCTTATTGACCAGTCCTTCGCTGATTGCAAAAGGACTTTCGATGGCATTCATATACCGGGAATCCGATCTTGCCGCCGAATCCAGGTCCTGCAACAGCAGGCTAAGGCTGAGTTGATCAGGATTTATTCCGGCCACAAAATGGTGTGAGAAATTAAAAAAGGTCTTTAAATGTGGGCGCAAAGCTTTTAAAACTTCGTCCTTATCCTTATTCATGACCAGCTCAGCGCTGATGATTTCCAGGATTTCAAAGTTACGCTTCACCTCTTCAGCCCCCTCGATAATCTTTATCCGGGATATGGCCGAACTAAAATGCGGCAGAAGGTATTCAAGTTGTTTTAAGTAAGCCTCTTTTGGAATTTCCGGCGGGAAAATTACCACGCAATATCCCAGGAGCTCCTTCCCTGAATTTATCCGGAGAAAAATGCTGGAGCCTTCGATCTTTAATACTTCAGCTGGATCAAGCCCAGTCATGACAGGATCAGATAAAAAATTCTCCATCCTGCGGGCATTTTCATCGATAAGAAAAAATGAACAGGCAGAATAAGGTATCATTGCGGCAAGCCTTGAATGGATAAACTGCTGAAACTCTCTTCTGCCTGAAAGCCCGGTTAGTTCCATCGCGGCTGCTTCTACTTCACTGTCATTTTGGGGAGTAACACTTAATTTTTCCAGAATATCTTTCATAACCAAAAAATCTATAAACCTACGCTAACTGACTATTACTGAAAGCTCATCTGCATGATGCTTTTCCACTCAAAAATAACGCAGGGCAGGTATACAGACTATGACATATTTCAGCAAATTTCTGCCATCCGGGTTTGCGGGCTTGAATTTACCTGCATGATAATTTAGTTTTGTGATAGCATAGACCTAATCCAAAATTGGACCTCTCAAAAAAAACAACGATCCTCTGTAAGAGTGAAATTTGCTTTAAATAATAATCATATGGATACAAACAAAAAACTGGTATTGGTAACAGGTGGCTCTGGATTTTTAGGTACACATACTATAGCCGAATTATTGAAAAACGGATACCCCGTGAAAACTACTATTCGTTCTCTGAACCGTAAGGAGGAAGTCCTAGCTAACTTAAGGACTGCAGGCATAACTGATTTGCAAAAATTAAGCTTCGTTGAGGCGGATTTAACAGCAGATACAAATTGGGCGGACGCTGTAGCAGGCTGCACTTACGTGCTCCATGTTGCCTCGCCATTTCCGGCAAAACAGCCAAAGGATGAGAATGAGCTCATTATCCCTGCAAGGGATGGAGTATTACGAATATTAAAAGCGGCAAATAACGGAGGCGTCAAACGTGTGGTAATGACTTCGTCTTTTGCGGCAATAGGTTACAGTACCGATCCCAAAAATCATGTCTTCACAGAATCTGACTGGACAGATGAGAATGCCCCTATAGAGCCCTACATCAAATCAAAGACAATCGCAGAAAAGGCGGCCTGGAAATATATAAAAGACAGTGGTTCCACCATGGAATTTAGCGTCGTTAACCCTGTTGGAATTTTTGGACCAGCAGTCGGCAGCGCGTATTCGGCTTCTATAGACCTTATCGTCAATATCATGAACGGTACCGTAAAGGAAAACCGTGCATTCTCTTTTGGTGTGGTGGATGTGCGCGACGTAGCGGAAATGCATCTTCTGGTGATGGAAAGCCCTATAGCAAATGCTGAACGTTTCATCGCTACAGCTGATGGGGTAATGACCTTTTTCGATATCGCATCGCTGATAAAGAGGGAACGGAGTGCTCTTGCTTCGGATATTGCTGATCTGAAAGCCGGGAATCCGGCGGATAAGATTACGATTTCTAACAGGAAAGCGAAAGACATGCTGGGATGGCATCCACGCACGAAAGAAGAGGCTATTCTGGCTAGTGTAGACTATCTGAAGGATCAAAAGCAAAACTAGTACACAAGGTTTATACTTTGTAAAACGGGAGGTATCGGTTCGATGTCTCCCGTTTTTGCTTATCTGTGATTTGTGATGTACATCACATTCATGCTCGGTGATTCTTAATGTGATCTACATCACCATCCATTCTTCATTATTCCCCCCACTTTTGGAATGTCAACAAACAATACCAATCAAAATTTATATCAGGCATTCAAATTAATAATCATAAAATGGAAAAAGAACTCATCGTTAAATGGAAAATCAGGGAAACAGAAACTCCCCGGATTTTAATTCTCCTTCAGGAGTTGGTAGAAAAAACACGAAATGAAGAAGGTAATATTTTTTACCACATCTATCAGTCGGCTGATAATATAAATGAACTCATCCTCCATGAACGCTATGCAGACAGTGATGCAGTGGAAGCGCATAAAAATTCTGAGCATTATCAGCAAACAGTACTGGGACAGATTATTCCCCACCTTGAAATCCGTGAATTAACCCTTGTAAAACAACTTTTTTAATAGAAAATATCATGTCAAAAAGAATCTTATTTATCGTTTCCAACAGCAAAGTAATTGGACCAAAAAACAGAAAAACAGGTGTATTTCTTGATGAAGTTGCCCACCCTTACGTAGAATTTGATGATGCAGGTTATCAAATGGATTTTGCAAGTATTACAGGCGAAGTTCCGGCACTGGATAACATGGAAGCAAAAGATGAAGCTTCAAATGCAAGGTTCCTGCAGGAAGGCGGATGGACAAAAATGCAGAACAACCTTAAACTTGAGGACGTAGATGCAAGTAAATACGACGCTATTTTCATACCCGGAGGTTTAGCCCCTATGGTAGATATGCCGGAAAATGCAGTGCTGAAAAAAGTAATTGCAGAAACCTATGAAAGGAAAGCTGTAGTTAGTGCAGTATGTCATGGACCTGTATCATTGCTCAATGTAAAACTTAGCGATGGAACTTTCCTGCTTAAAGGCAAAAACATCACCGCTTTCAGCAATGATGAAGAAAACCATTATGCCAAAGATGATGTTCCATTTTTATTGGAAAGCGCTCTTACTGATCAGGGTGGTATATTTCAGGCCGCAGCTGCTTGGTCTGATAACAGCATTGCCGATGGAAACCTTGTGACAGGACAAAATCCAGCCTCAGCACGTGGAACTGCCCAAAAGGTAATCGCCATTTTAGAGGCTTAAATATTTCTTTTTTGATCATGAAAGGCTGTACCATAGAATATGATGCAGCCTTTTCGTCATCAGAATTACGGTAGATCAGCAAGCCGGATGACCTGTGGCTGTACTATTCAGTAAGTATTTTAATATAAACGGCTCAGCGTTTCGCGCGATACCCCAAGGTATGCTGCAATCAAATGTTTAGGAACAGTATTATACAATAAAGGATACATGCTCAATAATTCCTCATACCGGTGTTTTGCATTGTTATTCATAAAGGATAACAGTCTTTTTTGTGAAGCGACATATCCTTTATTAGAGCGCCAGCGAAAGAAATATTGGAGCGCAGAAATTTCATTACACAGTCTTTCGCGGTCATCACCAGCCAGGCACAGGACCTCCGCATCTGCAATACAGTCCAGGTTAACGGTAGCATCAACACCACCATACAAAGCGTTATAGTCAGACGCCCACCAGGTTGACATGGCAAACTGAAGGATGAACATTTTCTGGTCGTCATTTACATAAAAAGTTTTCAGGCAGCCATCCAACACAAAATATTCGCTGTCTACTTTATCCCCTGCACTGATTATCGTTTGTCCTTTTTTAAAAGAATGCGGTTTGAAATGTGAGTAAAAATAATCGAATTGATCATCTGTCAGTGTAATGGTTTTGGCAAGATGTGCTTTTAAAATATTCTTCGGCTCCATATAGAATGAAATTAAACGCACGAAGATATAAACTTTGTCAGTCCTTAATTAAGATATACTGCAGTATTGATGTCAGCTTTAGATTAATATTTAGTATTAAGTTGATGAAATCCTTCGTTTCAAAATCAGAGCTGTAATCAATGAGACAAGAAGTCCAACAGGCAAAATTTCCATATATGTAGCTCCTGCTACCCCAAGAGGTGTAGCGTACCAGTCTTTAAAGGTTTCCATTTGCTCACGAATGCCAGCAATCTGAGCGGGAGTCATATGGCTGATTTTGGCCGGGCTCAATTGGTAAGCTGCCAATTTTTCTATGAAATCAGGAAAAAAATTATAATAAGCAATCATCCATCCAATTACATATAAAGTTGAAGCTATAAGTGCCATATATAAAGACATTAAAAAAGCCTTACCGAAGCTAATGATACCATTATTATGCTTATCTCGGTAATTTTTGACACCTACAAATATAAGTGAGAAAGACAGCAGCATAGCTGTATAACCCAGGAGCATACTTCCATCAAAAGAGTTTTCAGAGTAACAGTATCCAACTGAGAACGACATGAAGATCGCCACACAAATACCTGATAGCAAGCCGTAGATGAGTACATTTTTTTTCATACTAATTTTGTTTAAAGGTTCAGCCGTAAAATTGGATTAAAGCTGTCTGATTTCGCTCATACTTTAGGGTGATTTGCA
>NZ_JBEVDX010000192.1:0-20297 GCF_040513095.1 Pedobacter sp.
TTAATGGCATTCTGTCTATATTTGTTAAAAAAGTAAAGTGGAAATAAGCTCAGCCCTCATTCAAAAGTATTTCAAAGACCTCAGTGAAGATCAGATCGCAAAGTTTGATCAGTTGTATGACTTATACAGTTTCTGGAATGCCCAGATCAATGTGATTTCGAGAAAGGATATCGAAGAATTATACGAACGCCATATCCTCCACTCGCTCGGCATTGCCAAATTCTGCGCTTTTAAACCGGGTAGCAGGGTGCTTGACGTAGGTACAGGAGGAGGTTTTCCGGGTATTCCGCTGGCTATACTTTTTCCGGAAACGCAGTTTCACCTCGTAGATTCTATCGGTAAAAAAATTAAAGTGGTGACAGAAGTTGCAGCTGCATTGGGTTTAACCAATGTGAAGGCTTCCCATTTACGTGCAGAACAGGTCACTGATAAATATGACTTCGTGGTTTCGCGTGCGGTAACACGCTTGTCCGACTTCTATCCTTGGATCAAAGGCAAGTTCAGTAAAGAGTCTAAACACGCTATCGCGAATGGTATCCTGTACCTCAAAGGTGGTGAACTGGCAGAAGAGATTAAGGAATCCGGGCTGAAAGCGGAGCTTTACCCTTTGTCGGCATACTTTGAGGAGGATTTTTTTGAAACCAAGTATGTAGTTTATATCCCGCAGTAATTTTTTTTAAAATAAATTACCAGCGAAAGGGGCTTCCGTATTAAGTTAGCCCATGAGTTTAATCCATCAAATTGCCCTTACATTAGTTCAAAACGTTGGCCACGTGACCGCAAAAAGTCTGCTGGCCAGATTTGGTAGTCCCGAAGCCGTTTTCTCTGCCAGCCGGCAGGAACTGCTTCAGGTTGACGGTGTCGGCAGCGTTACAGCCGGCCAGATCCTCCAGACAGATGCACTTGTCCTGGCGGAGAAACAACTGAACTGTCTCCTGAAACACCAGATCGAACCGCTCTTTTATACGGATGTGCGGTATCCGAAACGACTGAAAAACTGTTACGATGCCCCTGTTATGTTGTATTACCGGGGCACGGCCAACCTGAATCATCCCCGCATCGTTAGTATCGTAGGCACCAGAATGGCCACATCGTACGGTCAGATGTTATGCGAACAGCTTGCGGAAACGCTAAAACCGTATAATGTGCTTGTTGTCAGTGGACTTGCCTACGGAATAGATGTAGCTATCCATAAACAGAGCCTGTTTAAGGGTATTCCTACAGTTGGGGTGCTTGGGCATGGACTGGACAGGCTTTACCCTTCGGCACACCGGCAAACGGCTCTTGATATGCTGAAAAACGGCGGGCTGCTGACTGAATTCCCTTTGTATACAAATCCTGATAAGGAGAACTTTCCCCGGCGAAACCGGATCATCGCAGGTATTGCTGATGTGACGATCGTGGTTGAAGCTGCCTTAAAAGGCGGGGCGCTGATCACTGCGGAAATAGCAAATTCCTATAACCGGGATGTATATGCTTTTCCCGGCAGGACTACAAATCAGTATTCTGAGGGTTGTAATTTCCTGATCAAGACAAACAGGGCAGGGCTGATCAGTCATCCGCGTGACCTGGCTTATTACATGGGCTGGGAGGCTGAAAGTACTGCGCAGGCTGTGCGTCAAACCACATTGGCCATAGCGCTCAGTGCCCATGAATCGGCGGTAATGAAGGTTCTGGAAGGCACAGCACTGAGAATTGATGAACTGGCTGTCAGGGCGGGGATCCAACAGAGTAAACTGGCTATACACCTGCTGAACCTGGAGATTAAAGGACTGATTGTCTCTCTTCCGGGGAACGTTTACCAGGCAATCTGAAGTTAAGGGAAGAGCTGATACAATATATAAATGTACGGTGTCTCAGTTTCCCTGCTGCTATCAGAATTAAATTTCTTTAGCCGGGCGAATTCGAAATTTGATTACGAATGTATATTTTAAATAAAAATCTACAAATCAAGTCGTATTTTTGTATCATGTGGTATAACAATATATTAGAGACGATTGGGAATACTCCCCTGGTAAGGTTGAACACCATTACCAAAGAAATTCCTGCAACTGTGCTGGCTAAAATAGAAACTACCAACCCCGGTAACTCTATCAAAGACCGTATGGCTGTGAAGATGATCGAAGATGCTGAGAAAAGCGGAAAGCTGAAACCGGGCGGAACAATCATCGAAGGTACTTCGGGAAATACGGGTATGGGCCTTGCCATGGCGGCAATTATCAAAGGATACAAATGTATCTTTACGACAACTGATAAGCAAAGTAAAGAGAAAGTTGATGCTTTACGTGCTTTTGGAGCCGAAGTGATTGTCTGTCCTACCAATGTTGAACCTGAGGATCCACGTTCCTACTATTCTGTTTCTTCGCGTCTGGAACGTGAAGTCCCGAATTCATGGAAGCCAAATCAATACGATAACCTCTCTAACAGTCAGGCGCATTATGAGCAGACTGGTCCGGAAATATGGGCGCAAACTGAAGGTAAGATCACGCATCTGGTAGTTGGGGTAGGTACCGGTGGTACGATCTCAGGTACAGGTAAATACCTGAAGGAGCAAAATCCGAATATCAAAATATGGGGAATTGATACTTACGGATCAGTATTTAAAAAATATAAAGAAACCGGTATACTGGATAAAAATGAGATCTATCCATATATCACTGAGGGCATTGGAGAGGATTTCCTTCCCCAGAATGTAAACTTTGATATCATCGATCTTTTTGAAAAGGTAACGGATAAGGATGCGGCGCTGATGACCAGGGATATTGCCCGTAAAGAGGGGATCTTTGTAGGTAACTCTGCCGGTTCTGCCATTGCGGGACTGCTGCAGCTGAAAGATAAGTTAAAGCCTGAGGATGTTGTTGTAGTGATCTTTCATGACCATGGCAGCCGTTACATGGGCAAAATGTACAATGAAGACTGGTTGAGAGAGCGTGGTTTCCTGAAAGACGAGAAGCTCACTGCAAAGTCTATTATTTCTAAAAAGGAACAGACAGAGATCTTTACGATTGATTGTCAGAAAACAATTGCTGAGGCGATCAATACGATGAATACACTCAATATTTCGCAGATTCCGGTAACGCAGCAGGGAATGATTATCGGCAAGCTGGGCGAAGGAGATATCCTGAAAGCACTCATGGAAAACCCTGCCCTGAAGTCTGCCCGCGTGCAGGAAATTATGTCTGCTTCTTTTCCTTTTGTGGATTTGAATACCTCAATTGATAAGATTTCGGGAATGATCAATAAGGAAAACAGTGCGGTACTTGTAGAGGATGAAGAAGGGAAATTTGAGATCATCACACAGTATGATATTATCAACGCGATATCGGCTTAATCAGGCCATATCTTTAAATAACAAAGCCGTTTGACATCATGTTAAACGGCTTTGTTATTTAAAAAACTTATCAGTTAGTGGCTTGGGCCATTACCGTCAACACGTTTGATCTGTGCACCTAAGGCGCGTAAACGTGTATCGATATCCTGGTATCCGCGCTCTATTTGTTCGATGTTGTAGATTGTAGAGGTTCCTTCTGCAGATAATGCAGCGATCAGGAGTGATACTCCGGCACGGATATCCGGTGATGTCATGCTTATTCCTCTCAGTTTGTACTGTTTGTCGATACCATTTACGGTAGCACGGTGCGGATCACATAAGATGATCTGCGCTCCCATATCTATCAGTTTATCAACGAAAAACAAACGGCTTTCAAACATCTTCTGGTGGATCAGTACCGAGCCTTTTGCTTGTGTAGCGATAACCAGAACGATACTCAGCAGGTCAGGAGTGAAGCCCGGCCATGGTGAATCTGCGATGGTCAGGATAGATCCGTCGATAAATGTATCAATGATGTAATGCTTTTGAGAAGGGATATAGATATCGTCGCCGCGCAGCTCAAAGTTGATACCCAGTTTTCTGAATACATCCGGGATCATACCCAGTTCATTGTAACATACGTTTTTGATGGTGATCTCCGACTCTGTCATAGCAGCAAGGCCGATGAATGAACCGATTTCAATCATGTCAGGCAGCATTCTGTGCTCAGTACCGCCCAATTTGGTTACGCCTTCAATGGTCAGCAGGTTGGATCCTATGCCTGATATTTTGGCACCCATGCGGTTCAGCATTTTACACAATTGCTGTAAATATGGCTCACAGGCTGCGTTATATATGGTCGTAATGCCTTTTGCCAGTACGGCAGTCATAACAATGTTTGCAGTACCTGTTACTGAAGCTTCGTCCAGCAGAATATAGGTACCCTGAAGGTTGGTTGCATCAACGTTAAAGAAAGATTCTTTGGCATCGTATACAAATTTTGCACCCAGTTTCTCGAAACCCAGGAAGTGGGTGTCCAGTCGCCTGCGGCCAATTTTATCACCACCTGGTTTAGGGATGGCTGCTTTGCCGAAACGACCCAGCAGGGGGCCTACAATCATAATTGAACCCCTCAGACTTCCCCCTTTAGATTTAAAGGTATCAGATTTAAAGAATTCAAGATCAATATTTTTGGCTTCGAAAGTATAAGTATCTTTTGATAAACGCTCTACAGCAACGCCCAGATCTCCAAGCAGTTCTATCAGTTTGTTTACATCTTTGATATCAGGGATATTGCTGATGGTAATTTTCTCTTCCGTCAATAGAACGGCCGAAATAATCTGCAGCGCTTCATTTTTAGCGCCCTGTGGCTGGATTTCACCCTTTAATTTCTTCCCGCCTATAATTTCAAATGCGTTCATGTGTGCTTAACGTATAAAATATGTAATTCTGCCCTTAGTGTCTTTGCTTAGCGTTGTTATTGTTGCTGCGGGGCCGGTTGTTGTTATTATTGTTGTTGTTCTGTCTTCCCTTGTTGTTGTTATTATTGTTCCTTCCGCGGTTGGTATTTGTGGCGGCACGGTTAACAGGGGGTCTGAATTCAACTTTCGCCAGATTGACGTTTTCTTCGAGTTCAAGTTGTCCTCCGGACAGTTCACGGAGATTTTTGAAGATGGTTTCATCGGCTACGCTGTCCTTATTCCAGGTTACATAAGCCATTTTCATGAAGTTGGCAATGCCTTGTACCATGGCAGCCCTGCGCTCAGGCTCGTCTACTGCTTTGGCTCTTTCGATCAGTACCTCAACCGTTTTACCATAATGTTTGTACTTGATTTTTTGCTGTGGATACCCAATATGTGCAGGCTTTACCAGGGCAGCTTCCGGTGTTGGTTTAGGGTATGGGCTGTCCACGTCGATCTTATATCCGGAGATAATGTGAAGGTGATCCCAAAGTTTGTGCTTAAAATCGGCAACATCCCTGAGGTGAGGATTTAGAAAACCCATCAGATCGATCACTGCCTGAGCATATTTATTGCGCTCTTCCAGGTCCGGAAGTTCGATAATGTACTTCACCATGTTCTGTACATTACGTCCGTATTCTGCAAGAATTAACTCTTTTCTTGTGGTATTATAGTCGAAATTCATTCTATATTATTTCTAATGGCCATCACTAAAGGGGGATATTATAGTATTAAAGGCCTGTTATAGTATATTTTGGTTAAAGATAAACCTTATTTTACAATTCGCAATTTAGCAAATTTTAATAACAATTGTTTGTTTCCTAATCCCTGGAAAAAAACCGTTGCTTTTACGTCTGGTAAAGATCCTTCCAGGTTGATAATTTTTCCGAAGCCGAATTTTTCATGTTCCACTTCCATACCATTCTGGAATTCGTTCGCCGCATTGGGAGCAAATCCCGGTGTTGGGATGTGGGCAGTTGGTAACATCGTGTTTTTTGGCCTTGCAGCAGCAGTTGAGGTTGTCGCTGTTCCCGATGTTGCAGGTTTGGGTTTGCTGAAAGAATCCCTTTGCTGCGACCATGACCTGCGTTCGCCGTCGAAACTATCCGATCCGATACTGGTTTTTGGTGCTTTTACCGTTTCCAGCTCCAGGTACCGCGCATTGATTTCGCTAATGAAACGGCTTGGTTCACAGTTTGTAAGCGTTCCCCAACGGTATCTTGAAGTTGCGTAGGTGAGGGTCAGCTTTTTCTCGGCACGTGTGATGGCCACATAGAATAGTCTGCGTTCCTCCTCCAGGTCTGTCCTTGAGTTCAGTGACATTTGTGAAGGGAACAGGTTTTCTTCCAGTCCTACCACAAATACGTTCTTGAATTCCAGTCCTTTTGCGGAGTGAATGGTCATCATTGATACTGTATCCTGCGACTTGTCGTTCTCACGGTCATCATTCGTTAACAGGGCGATATCCTGCATGAAAATCGCCAGGCTGCGGTCCTCAATGTCTTCACGCTCTGCGAATTCCTTGATACCGTTCAGTAATTCCTGGATGTTTTCGTACCTGCTGCGGCCTTCGATACTGTCATCTGTGTGCAGTTCCTTCAGGATACCCGAATGCTGCGAAATATATAAGGCTGTTTCATAGGCATCCAGTTTTTTTGATTCTGCCTGAAAACTTTTGATCAGCATCGCAAAGTCGTTCAGCTGGTTGGCAATACGGCCTGCAATATATTTCTGTGGTTCCTGGATCACTTCCCACATGGTGATATCATGCTGATCGGCCGCCACAATGATCTTGTCAACCGTCGTATCTCCAAGCCCTCTTCGCGGGTAATTGATTACCCTTTTTATGGCTTCTTCATCGCTTGGGTTGAAGGTCAGGCGGAAATATGCGATCAGATCTTTGATCTCTTTTCTTTGGTAGAAGGATAGTCCTCCGTATATCTTATAGGGAACATTCAGCTTTCTTAAAGCCTCCTCCATTGCCCTGGATTGTGCATTTGTACGGTACAGAATGGCAAAATCATTATAATTTAAACCGTTTGTACTTCTGTCCTGAACGATGGCTTCGGCTACAATTTTACCCTCCTCGTTGTCTGTGAAAGCGCGTGAAACCTTGATCCTGTCGCCAGATTCATTTTCAGAAAATACGTTTTTCTCCAGCTGGTTTTTATTGTTGGCAATAATGCTGTTGGCTACTTCTACAATATTTTGGGTAGAGCGGTAATTCTGCTCCAGTTTATATACTTTCAGGTCCGGGTAATCCTTCTCAAAGTTGAGGATGTTCTGGATATTTGCACCCCTGAACCCATAGATACTTTGTGCATCGTCACCCACAACGCAGATATTCTGATAAGCTGCGGCAAGTTTCTTTACGATGGTATACTGGGAAAAGTTGGTATCCTGGTACTCATCCACCATCAGGTATTTAAACTTGTGCTGGTATTTGTTGAGTACATCGGGGTGGTTTTTTAAAAGCACATTGGTTTTAAAGAGCAGATCGTCGAAATCCATTGCGCCCGCCTTGAAACAGCGTTTGGTGTAAGTTTCATAGATTACACCCAGCATCGGACGTTTGTTGCTGACATCTTCCGCCTGTATCTCTGCACTTTGCATATATTCAACATGACTTACCAGGTTGTTTTTGGCAGAAGAAATACGGTTGTAAACAAAATTGGCATTGTACAGTTTATCATCCAGCTGCATCTCACGCAGGATAGCCCTGATCAGGCTTTTACTGTCGTCAGTATCATAGATGGTAAAGTTGGAAGGATAGCCGATCTTTTCTGCCTCTACCCGCAGGATTTTTGCAAAAACGGAGTGAAATGTTCCCATCCAGAGGTTTTTAGCTTCCGCACCAACTACCTTGGAGATACGTTCGCGCATATCTTTGGAGGCTTTGTTGGTAAATGTCAGTACCAGTATATTAAATGCGTCTACACCTTTCTCGATCAGATGTGCCACCCTGTAAGTAATTACACGGGTTTTACCGGATCCTGCACCTGCAACGATCATTGCTGGTCCCTGGGTGTTTTCTACTGCTGCACGTTGCTGAGGGTTTAATCCTGCTAAGTAATCCAAATTGAATCTGTTTTGCTTTATTAAAGCTACAAAAATAGGAAAACTCCGGCTCTTATCGCAACATGTTGGTAAATTGACAGGCGTAAAACTTTACAGATTCCCGGATAAACAGTTCTATAAGCTGCACCATGGTTTGAACGGTTTCAATGCTGAAAATCTCCTGCAGGTAATTGATGTTCCCTTCAAATTGTTCCCTGAAAATCAGTGTCAGTTGTTTGATCACCAGTTCGGTGTTGCCGTTATTTATTTGCAGGCGTTCTTTTAAGTCTTCATTACTGCAGGCCCAGCCCAGGCTGCGCAGCATATGCTTCTTCATATATGAATCAAAACCTTCATTGTGCGGGTCTATCCAGATATAAATTGCTGAAAATGCAGGTTCCCGTACTTTTCTTGTTTTTAAAATATGATCCTCCATAATTCCTGTGTTTACCGTGATTGATAATACTATATGATGGTGCTGGTTTATTCAAGAGAGGTAACATGGCGCCTGATTTAAGTAGTTAACAGGCAGCAGGTTACTACAGTAAATATGGTTAAAAAATCTGTATCTAAAAAGTTTATGTGAAATAAGAAAATTCCAATTCTATATATTTGTCCAAATTCAATTGTTATGCAAGAGATTAAAAAATATGTAGAAGAAAACAAACAGCGTTTTCTGGATGAGTTATTCGAACTGCTGCGTTTTCCTTCGGTGAGTGCAGACCCTAAATACAAAGCTGATGTTTTACAGGCAGCTGATTTTGTGGCTGAAAAGCTGAAGGAAGCCGGTGCAGATAAGGTAGAAGTTTGCCCGACTGCAGGTTATCCGATTGTTTATGGGGAGAAAATCATTGATGCAGCATTGCCAACGGTTTTGGTGTACGGTCATTATGATGTGCAGCCTGCAGATCCGCTGGAACTGTGGCACACACCTCCGTTTGAGCCAACTATCCGTGATGGAAAAATCTACGCAAGGGGTTCTGCAGATGATAAAGGACAGTTCTATATGCACGTGAAAGCCTTTGAGCTGATGATGAAAACCAATACACTTGCCTGTAATGTGAAATTCATGATTGAAGGTGAGGAAGAAGTGGGATCAGCTAATCTGGGTGCCTTTGTTAGGGCCAACCTTGAACGCTTAACCGCGGATGTGGTGTTGATTTCGGATACCTCGATGATCAGCATGGAGAACCCTTCTATTGATACTGGTCTGCGTGGTCTGGCTTATCTGGAAGTTGAAGTTACAGGCCCCAACAGAGATCTTCACTCCGGTATATACGGTGGCGCTGTAGCCAATCCGATTACGATCCTGTGCCAGATGATTGCTTCTTTACATGATGAGAACAACCATATCACAATTCCTGAGTTTTATGATCAGGTTCTGGAGCTGACTGCTGGTGAAAAAGCGGCTTTAAACTCGGCGCCATTTGACCTGGACGAATACAAGACCGATCTTGATATTGCTGAAGAATGGGGCGAAAAGGGTTACTCTACACTGGAGCGCACGGGCACAAGGCCTACCCTGGAAGTAAATGGTATCTGGGGAGGTTATATTGGTGAAGGCGCAAAGACTGTACTCCCATCGAAAGCTACTGCAAAAATCTCCCTGCGACTGGTTCCAAACCAGGGTTCTGAGGAGATCACCGCAATTTTCCAGAAACATATAGAAGCGATTGCACCTGCAACAGTAAAGGTGAAAGTTACCAATCTGCATGGTGGTGAGCCTGTGGTTACACCTACAGACAGTGTGGCCTACCGCGCTGCTGAAAAAGCAGTTGAAGAAAGCTTTGGTAAAAAGCCGATTCCTACAAGAGGAGGAGGGGGTATTCCTATTGTTGCCATGTTTGAAAGTGTACTGGGCATCAAATCTGTATTGCTGGGTTTTGGACTCAATAGCGATGCACTGCACTCGCCAAATGAAAAATATGACATCTACAATTACTATAAAGGGATTGAAACTTTGCCGCTGTTCCACAAGTACTTTGCAGAACTGAGTAAATAATTTGAATGAATTCCGGGATAAAGGGCAGCTGTTAAGCTGCCCTTTTGTATTTTTACACCGTGCCTCCACCGATAAAGAAGAAACCTACCGAACTGCTGAAAAGAGCAACGGCGACCAAAACTACAAGTGCTCCAGCTGCTTCAAAACCTGCAGGACCGGCCAAGCCTGCTGTAAGAAGGAAAAAGGCGCCGGTAAAGAAAAAACGGGCAATGCCGCTGACGGTAAAGTTCCTGATTGCAGCAGTGCTCCTTATCCTTTTCTCTCCCTTATATTATGGATATGTTTTGAAGCTGTTCAGTTCTTCCATCAGCTGGATAAAAGATATAGGGGAAGACCCGGATTACCGTACTTATAAGAGTTATGCCATCCGCATCCCGAAGAATTACAGCATTCATGGAATAGATGTGTCTTCCTATCAGGGGAAAATCGACTGGAAGAAAGTAAAGGCCATGCGGGAAGACAGTGTTCATGTAACCTTTGCT
This sequence comes from Pedobacter sp., assembly GCF_040513095.1. Classification (GTDB taxonomy): domain Bacteria; phylum Bacteroidota; class Bacteroidia; order Sphingobacteriales; family Sphingobacteriaceae; genus Pedobacter. The sequence goes on from NZ_JBEVDX010000192.1 coordinate 10,312, forward strand.
TTTATCAAAGCTACAGAAGGAATTTCAAGTGTGGATGCGTATTTCCAGAGAAACTGGAGGGAAGCGCCTAAAGCCGGGATCGTCTGCGGTGCCTACCACTATTTTATACCCCGGAAATCCGGTTTATGGCAGGCCAGGTTCTTTCTGCAGACTGTGAAGTTTGAGGAAGGCGATCTGCCACCTGTGATTGATGTGGAAGACCTCAGCGGGCAGACACCTGAAAAGATGCGTACCGAACTGAAGGATTTTATCCGTCACGTAGAGAAAAAAACCGGGGTAAAACCGATTATTTATTCCGGACTGGTCTTCTACAGGGATTATCTGAAAGGACATTTTGATGGTTATCCCCTGTGGATTGCACATTATTACCAGGCCGAGCTGAAAGCAGGAGCAGGTACCAAATGGCAGTTCTGGCAGCATTCTGATAAGGCCAGGATCACCGGGATCAGCCATGTGGTGGACTTCAATGCCTTTAAAGGAGATAGCCTGTCTTTTCAGCAGATGCTGATCAAGTAATTTGTAATAACAGGAACAAATTGCAATCTTCCTTTGTTAGGATAGGCAAAGCAATGAAACAAAAATCTATATTTGCCGGAATAAACCAGATCAGCTGTCTGTAATAGCAGCTGAAGAAGCAATAAATTATTTAACTTAATAAGATTCCAATGAGTATTAAACCCAATACAGTGGTTTCATTAACGTACGAACTGCATACGACTAATGAAGAAGGACAACAAGTTTTCGTAGAAAAAGCTGATGAGCAAAATGCTTTGGTTTTCTTATACGGTACAGGCATGATGTTGCCTAAATTCGAAGAGCATTTGGCTGGACTGAATGTTGGTGATGAGTATAAATTTGAATTAAGTGCAGCTGACGGCTACGGAGAACAGGATCCGGGTGCTTTCGCTGATCTTCCAAAAGATATGTTCAAGGATGTTGACCTGCCTAACGTAGGTGATGTGATTCCTTTGCAGGATAACGAAGGAAACCACTTCAGAGCTGGCGTTACTGCTATTCATGAAGACACAGTTTCTGTAGATCTGAACCACCCAATGGCTGGTAAAAACCTGATCTTTGGCGGAACAATCCTTGCTGTTCGCGAGGCTACTGAAGAAGAATTAAGTCATGGTCATGCACATGGTGCAGACGGACACGCGGCACACTAATACCGCAAAATAAATTCCATAAAAAAGGCGCAGATTTCTGCGCCTTTTTTGTTATAGTTTACTGCACTTTTCGCAAATTCCGTAAGCGGTTGTATTTACTGTAGCGGCCTTAAAGCCGGCAGGCATAGTCATCTTTGGCACAGTAACCTCAAGACAATAAATCTTGGCGCAGTTTGTACAGTTAAAATGAACGTGCTCATCATGATGGTGATCCTCTGAACAGGCAGCAGAACATATTGCGTAGTTTGCCGTACCATGCATATCCATGATCCGGTGCAGTATGCCCTTATCCTCATAGATATTCAATATCCTGTACAGGGTTACCCTGTCAATTTCCTTCCCCAGTTTTTTCTCCAGTTCCGGCTGCGAAATTGCAACGGTATCCAATGCAATTTCCTCTAAAACACGAACCCGCTGTTTGGTATGTTTAAGTGCGTGTCCTTTTAATATATCAACCGGATTGATCTTCATAATTCGTATAAACCTTTCAGGCATAGCCTGCAGTGCTGAATGGTGTTTACAAATATAAGGATTAATTGTTCTCCAGGTAGTCTAAGCCTTTTTGGGTAATAGTTACCGAAGGATGCGCCTCATCCGGGTGATAAGCAATAAAGCCCATTCTTTCCAGTTCGTCGTAGGTCTCTTCCATTCCTCCAAGAATTGAAGAACTCACCTGTTTTTCGATTGACGCCAATAGCGTTTTAATTTCTTCTCTTTCCATGATTTTAACTTATATCCCTATAAAACAAAATGGGCATGATAAAGTTTACCATGCCCATTCTTATTTTATGTGAAAAAGATTTATTTATACATCTCTGCTCTCAATTGAGCTACATCTTCACTATTGATATATTCATCATAGCTCATCATCTTGTCAATTGTTCCTTTTGGCGTGATTTCGATTACACGTGTGGCTACAGATTCTGTAAGTGCATGATCCCTTGAGGTAAAGAGGATCGTTCCTTTAAAGTCTTTCATTCCGTTGTTCAGTGCGGTAATGGATTCCAGGTCAAGGTGATTCGTAGGCTCATCAAATAACAGGAGATTGGCATGTTTCAGCATCATCTGTGAAAACATACAACGCATTTTCTCACCTCCGGACAGTACTTTAACATTTTTCAGCACTTCTTCTCCTGAGAACAGCATTCTGCCCAGGAAGCTCCTTACAAACTGCTCATCCTTATCGGTATCAGAATATTCCCTTAACCAGTCAACCAGGTTCTCATCCTTGCCTTCGAAATAAGTAGAGTTATCATTTGGAATATCGGCGATATTGATAGTTACACCATACTTGAATTCTCCGGTATACTCTTTATCACGGCCGGATAATACTTCATAAAATGCAGCCGTAGCCAAACTGTTTTGTGAGACGATGGCAATTTTATCACCTTTATTGACCATGAAGTTGATGTTTTTGAACATCACTTCGCCATTGATAGATTTAGAAAGGTTTTCTACCTGCAGGATCTGGTCGCCAGCTTCCCTGCCCAGGTTATTGAACATGATAGCCGGGTATTTACGGCTCGATGGTTTGATCTCTGTAAGGTCGATTTTATCCAGGGCTTTCTTACGTGAGGTAGCCTGTTTGGATTTGGAAGCATTGGCACTGAAACGCTGGATAAATTCCTGCAGCTCTTTTACTTTTTCTTCCAGTTTTTTGTTCTGGTCGCCACGCTGTTTTAATGCCAGCTGGCTAGACTCGTACCAGAAGGTATAGTTACCAGAGTATATACTCATTTTACTGAAGTCGATATCTACAATATGCGTACATACGGCATCTAAAAAGTGCCTGTCGTGACTTACAACCAGTACTATACTTTGATAATCCGCAAGGAAGTTTTCCAGCCATGCGATGGTCTCAATGTCCAGGTCATTGGTTGGCTCATCCAGTAAAAGGATATCAGGATTTCCAAAAAGTGCCTGTGCAAGGAGTACCCTTACTTTCTGCTTTCCGTCCAGTTCCTTCAGTTGTTTGAAATGAAGTTCTTCTTTGATACCCAGGTTGCTGAGCATGGTTGCTGCATTGCTTTCCATGTTCCAGCCGTCCATCTCTGCAAACCTGTTTTCCAGTTCTCCGGCACGCTCACCGTCTTTATCGGAGAAATCTTCCTTGAGGTAGATTGCATCTTTCTCCTTCATGATGTCATACAGTTCCTTATGGCCGATCATTACGGTTTCCAGCACAGAAAACTCATCAAACTCATAGTGGTTCTGTTTCAAAACTGCCATGCGCTCGCCCGGGGTAAAGGCTACACTGCCTGAAGTTTGGTTAACCTCACCAGAAAGAATTTTTAAAAAGGTTGATTTACCTGCGCCATTAGCTCCAATCACGCCATAGCAGTTGCCGTGGTTAAATTTAAGGTTGACATCTTCAAATAAGGTACGTTTTCCGTAACGCAGGGATAAGTTAGATACTGAAATCATATTGCAAACAAAATAAGCCGCAAAGGTAACGATTATTTAATAAAATGCCCGGTAGAGATCGGATTCATTAGTTCAGCATTAAATGTTATTTTTGTTTTTTTACAGAATATGGCAAGCGAAATAGAGACACTCAGTTCAATCATACAGCGCCGGAGAAGCATTTTTCCGCCAAGCTACACACAAGAGGAAATTCCTGATGAATTTATCCTGCAGATTTTAGAAAGCGCAAATTATGCGCCTACCCATAAATTAACAGAACCCTGGCGTTTCATTGTCCTGCGTAAGGAAGGCAAACATAAATTCGGACTTGAACTGGCACGTTTATACCAGGAACAAACCCCGCCGCATCAGTTCCTGCAAAAGAAATACGAAGCACTCGTAGAGAAAGCAGATCAGTCGAGCTGCATCATAATACTCAATGCACAGCTGCATCCGGAACTGATCCCCGAATGGGAAGAGATCGCGGCATTCGCCTGTGCAGTACAGAATATGGCTTTAACGGCCGAAGCCCTCAATGTTGGTGCTTACTGGAGTTCACCGGGAACGATTGATCAGCTGCCTGCGTATTTCAATATGGCAGAAAATGAAAGGTGTTTTGGTTTGTTCTTTATGGGTTTTCATAATGAACAGCCACGCGCGGCCAGGCGCAGTCCGATACAGGACAAAGTGAGGTGGATAGAAGATTAAGCATGGAAGAGTTTAAAACCAAATTGTACCAGCGCTGCATGGACTTTGTCCTGCAGCGGATTGATACTGCTGAGACTGCACTTAAACAGGCACAGGAAGCAAGTAACGACGACACCAAGAGCAGTGCGGGAGACAAGTTTGAAACTACACGTGAGATGATGCAGCAGGATATTGCAAGAAACAAAAACCTGCTCTTTGACGGGCAGCAGAACCTGCAGTTATTGTCATCACTTGAAAGTGTCCCTGCGGCCGGAGACACCGTACGCAACGGCAGTCTTGTATATACTTCCAAAGGCATATTTTACATCAGTATCAGTGCCGGACAATTGAATGTTGAAGATCAGCTTGTGTTTGCTATTTCTGCCGCTTCCCCAATAGGACAGCTGCTGATTGGAAAAAAAGCAGGGGAATCATTCAGTTTTAACCAGAATGCGTACACCATTGAGGATATCCGGTAAATTGTAATAGAGGCTGTTTGATGATGCTGTTAAAAAGTATCCATCAGACAGCCTCTTTTTTATTATGCAAAGATTTGATCTCTATTGTTTTACAGCTGTAAACGATGCTTCAACTTTTGTGTAATATAAAGCGGTGGTCGCTTCAAAGGCTGAGTCTGTACCTACCATCACCCAGGCTTCGCCATTTTCGTCAGCTTTCCCCGTAAATTCTCCCGAACGCCTGATCAGGCTGTATTCCTGTTTACCGCTTCCATTGTCAGCATTGCCAAGAACAACTGCATCGGCACCGCCCTGCGACTGATGTCCCTTATCAATATTCATAATATAATAATTCCTGCTGTCCAATACCTTAACCGGTTCTTTTATGCTCATGCCGGCTTTTACATATACGCTGGTTCCCGGACTGCCACCAGCGCCCGGAACATTTGAAGCGTTTGAAGCCAATTCAATACTGATTTTCATTCTGTAGGTCTGATTGGGAGTCAGTCCGGATACTTTCTTTTTCATAAACATAAAAAGATCATCACTATGGTTATTGCCTGATATGAAGATACCTTTTGAGGCCTGATCCAGGGGTGCAGGCAGCTTTTCATGCGAATATTTGAGTTCGTAAAATGCATCAGCATCTTTTGGATAATCCGCAAAATCCCCTTTCCAGGATTGTACCGAAGTACTGAAGCTGTCATTTATTCCCTGCCCTGTAGATGGGCCGTTGTCATCATCTTTACATGAAAAAAGGAACGGAACGATGGAGAGCGCAAGTATAACTGATTTGATTTTCATAACTGTTTAATTTAAAATTAACAATGGGTTAAAAAATAAAACGTTAACCATTTATAAAGTGCTACAACAAGGCTTACCTGATGAGAAAAGATGACTGCATACCAATGCAAAAAGCCCTTCAAACTCAATTGAAGGGCTTTAAATAAAATTCGAGAATTTGGTTAAAAGCTGTTTTTGATGCTGTTGCTCAATGTTTTTGGCGTCCAGTATCCGCTCGCTATTATCCTTCTGATGGTAAACAGGGGATTGTTTTCGTCACGTTTTGTACCCAGGATAAATGCACTTTTGAAACCTCTTTTCTTCAATTCAGGGATCGCTTCAGGATTCCACAGGCCAAAAGGATAGGCAAAGTGATGGATATCCTTGCCCGTAATTTCGTGTAGTGTTTTGGTTGGTTTGTCAATCTGGATCTCCCAGTCCTTGCCCTGGTATTTTTTCACATTGTGGTGGTCCCATGTATGTGAACCGATATCATTTCCTTTATCAGAAAGGTCTTTCACCTGAGCTTTGCTCATGTAATGCGGCCTGCCCAGAGAAACTGTCATCACGAAATAGATTCCTTTATAGCCATACTTTGTTAACGTAGGTTCGGCAATGGTATACTGATCTACATCAGTATCATCGAAGGTCAGTACAATAGGTTTGCTTGGCAATGCTGTACCATTGTTCAGGTAATCATAAAGCTGATCAGCAAGGATGGTATGGTATCCGCTGTCGGCCAGCATTTTCATCTGTGCTTTGAAAACAGCAATAGGTACAATATAGTCTTTGGAAGTTTTTGAATCCGTAGGTTTCCAGTCGCGGATCTGGTGGTAACACAATACAGGCACCTGTTTACGTGCCAAGATTGTTTTTGCATCTGCTTCCTTTACACCTGAAATATCCACAGCCTTAGCTGTTGATGCGGGTGTGGCAGAAGATTTGGTTGTGGTATCTGCAGCTGTATCGATGCCGGTTTTAGATTTCGACTGGCAGCCGGCACTCAATAGTAAGGCTGCAGCTGTAATAGATAAGATATAATGTTTCATTCAGGTGATTGATATTTTTATGTGGCTGCAAAACTATGAAATCAGCAGGCAATATGCTATATAAAATATCAGCATTTAATTTTATTGGTAACTAGCCAATTTATTACAGTGCTTATCCGTTTTATCGCATATTATTAAATACTTTAGGTGCTTTTTATTAAATTATATATATGAAAAGATTCTACCTTGTCATCCTGCTTATTGCTTTTATATCCTTCAGTGGCCGTTCCCAACCGAGGACTTTTACCTTAACGGAAACCCTTGCCGATCCACCTAAAGCTAACTATCAGCTAGCATCCAGGTTTTCCCCCAATAAAATCAGGAAGATGGTGTATTCCCTCGCAGTAGATCCGCACTGGTTAAAGCTGAGTAACCGCTTCTGGTACGAATATGAAACACCTGCCGGAAAGCAATGGTATATCGTTGATCCCGCCCAGCGTACTAAAAAAGCGCTGTTTAATACAGCTGCACTTGCCGCCGAAATTACCAATATTATACGCGATCCTTTTGATGCGCAGCATTTACCTGTCGAAAACCTGAAATTCTCCAGGGATGAGAAAAGTATCAGTTTCGAACTGAAAAGCTCAATAGACGAACTGAAGAAAGACAGAAAAGATAAGAAGGCAGCTGATTCGATGCAGAAGAAGATCTTTTACTTCAATTATGAACTGGCCGGAGCACGTTTATCAGAAGTAAAGAACTATGAGAAGCCAAAGGCGAAGCCGGAATGGGGATCGGTAGCACCGGATTCATCAGCCGTAATTTTTACCAGGAACTTTAACCTGTACTGGATGGATAAGGCCAATTACCTGAAGGCCGTAAAGAACGAAGATGACAGTACAATCGTTGAGCATCAGCTGACAAAAGACGGCGTAAAATTCTATGCCTATGGCGAAGACGGGGATGGGGAAGATAATGTTGAGAACGAGAAGAAAAACAAAAAGAGACGGCCTGCACGTGTGTTCTGGTCGCCCGATGCTAAACATTTTGTGCTCAACAGGGAAGACTCACGTTTGGTCAGGGATCTCTGGGTAATCAATAATACGGCTTCGCCAAGGCCAACACTCGAAACTTATAAGTACGAGATGCCCGGCGAAAAGGAGACGCCTAAAGATGAAATCCTTTTATTCGATTTTGCAGCCAAATCCTTTAAAAAACTGAATATTTCTGCATTCAAGGATCAGAGTGTATCCCTTTGGTCTGCACCTTCGCTCAATAAAGACAGGGACAATGAATTCAGGCCGTCTTTATGGCTGGGTAACAACAGCAGGTTTTACTTTTCCAGAACCAGCAGGGACCTCAAAAGGGTTGACATCTGTGCTGCTGATATTACTACAGGAACCGTTACTCCTGTGATCGACGAACGTTTCAATACCTATGTAGAGATCAACCGCCCGGGACTGGTAAAAAATACGGGTGAGATCATCCATTGGTCGGAGCGCGACGGTTGGGCGCATTTTTACCTCTTTGATGAAAAGGGTAAACTGAAAAATCAAATCACCAGAGGTTCTTTTCATTGTGAAAGCATTGTCAATGTAGATGATAAAAACCGCGTGCTGTACTTTACAGCCAATGGCAGGGAGGCTAAAGAAGATCCTTATTATGTGCATCTGTACCGCATCAATTTTGATGGTTCAGGAATGAAGCTGCTCAATGCCGGTGACTTTGATCACCTGGTGAGTATGAATGATGAATCCACTTATACGGTAGATAACTTCTCGCGGGTAAACACAGTTCCGCAATCGGTTTTGCTGGACCGGAATGGAAACAAACTGATGACGCTGGAGACAGCCGATCTTTCGTTACTGATGGCTGCGGGCTACAAATTTCCGGAACCTTTTAAGGTAAAAGCGGATGATGGGCTAACTGATCTCTACGGGGTTATGTATAAACCTTTTGATTTTGATCCAAAGAAGAAGTACCCGATTATTGAATATGTATACCCTGGTCCGCAGACGGAGGCTGTCAACAAGTCTTTCAATAAAAGTATGGACAGGACAGACCGGCTTGCACAATTCGGTTATGTTGTGATAACTGTAGGAAACCGGGGCGGTAATCCTGCCCGCTCCAAATGGTACCATACCTATGGATATGGAAACTTACGTGATTACGGACTGGCGGATAAGAAAGTTGCGGTAGAGCAGCTGGCCGACAGGTATAGCTACATCGACGCAAGCAGGGTAGGTATTACCGGGCACTCCGGCGGAGGTTTTATGTCCACTGCCGCAATGCTGGTTTACCCGGATTTCTTTAAAGCTGCGGTTTCCAATGCAGGTAACCACGACAATAGCATTTATAACCGGTGGTGGAGCGAGAAGCACAATGGTGTAAAGGAAATTGTTTCTGCCAAAGGCGATACAACCTTTAAATACGCAATCGATAAAAATCCAGACCTGGCAAAAAATTTAAAGGGTCACCTGATGGTGATGGCGGGTGATATGGACAACAACGTACATCCTGCAAATTCGATTAAACTGGCCAGCGAACTGATGAAGGCCGGTAAGAGGTTTGAATTTGTAATCATTCCGGGAGCACGCCATGCTTTTGGAGCGATGACAGAGTATGCATTCTGGAAATTGGCGGATCATTTCAATAAGTACCTGATCGGTGATTTTAGTCAGGCAGGAGAAGTGGATATCATTGAAATGGACAGGGAACTGGAGAAGAATGGTAAATAACAACCCGCTTCAGTAAAATAAACCCAAATAAAAAGCCCCGGTGACATATACCGGGGCTTTCCTCAAAAACTAAATATGTAAAGTGCCTACATATTACAGGTAGAACTGAACACCAATTTTTGGAGCAAAGAAGTTTGCACCAATGTTGAAGTTTTTGCTTCCGCCATTATCATTGTCATTACCGTCTTTAGCATTGTAATCATTGTAGCTGATTCCGTTTACAGAGAATTCGATACCGAATTTTTTGCTTGGGAAGAACGCGAAACCTGGAGATAATGCAACACCAACATTATTGTTTTTGCTTACTTTAGTAAAGTTATCACCGTTAACGTCTCCAGCTTTTGTGTTACCAAATGACATTGGAACAGACAATTGTCCGAAGAATTTAAACTGGTCATTGATTCCTTTGTAACCACGTACAAAAGGGCTAACTACAAATGCACTTGTTTTAGTAGAGAAACCTGTTGTTGGGTTAATGGTAGTATAGTTGTAATCTTTAGAGAACTGGTAACCGATACCTGTACCTACTGCAATGTCTTTTGCAATAAAGTAACCCACACTTGGAACTACAGAGAAATCAATGTTCGATTTAGGATTGCCATCAGTCTTACCTGAACTGAATTCTACATCACCACCTACCATAAAGTTACCTTTTTCTGTTTGTGCCTGAGTTGTAAACGCTAATGCTGAAACAGCCAACAGGGATAATAATAATTTTTTCATTTTGTTGCTTTTTTAATTTATAAATGAGTCAGGCGCCTT
>NZ_JBEVDX010000193.1:0-14611 GCF_040513095.1 Pedobacter sp.
GGTGCAGGTCTTTGCCCATCCTCGCTACCAGATCCTCTGCAACTTCTTTAAAAAATGACACCATGTTTAAACCAGTTTCAATTCGCCGCTATTGGCATAAAATAAATATGTGCTTACTGCCGGATACCCCATTTCCTGTAGCAGTGTGCGGTATCCGTGTACCTGTTTGATGTGGGCCGGACTTTCCTTCTGTGTAAATTTATAGTCGATCACAATCACTTCATTTTCTGATATCAGCACTTTATCCGGGCGGTAGCTTTTACCATCGCGGTCGATAATACTCTTTTCATTTACGGTTTGGGTACTGCTGCTCAGCAAACGCTGCAAATCAGCATGGGCTAAAACCGTTGTGGCCTGCTGTTGCAGGGAAGTTAGTTCTTCCTCCCTGAAGATACCTTCATTGAGCATCTCCGCGAGCACATACTCTATATCTGGGAGATCAGCTGTACGGGCCAGTAACTCGTGCAGGATACTTCCTTCCCTGCCGGGCGAAGCTGCGCCGAGCATATCCAGTTCTCTCCTCTTGAGGTCACTGTTAAATACAGCCGTTAACCGATCCGAAACCGGATACTGCGTAAGGCTGATCTGTTCTGGTTTTACAGTTTCTGCTGGTATATCTCTCTTCTTTTTTACAACCTCTTCATCCTGCAGGAACCTTCCATCTTCTGAAAGACCATCTTCTACTACCTTGATGAGCAGGTCGCCAATTGTGCTGCTGCCTTCGGTCTTTTTCCCAAAGGTGCTGATATAGAGATATTCTTTAGTTCTTGTAGTAGCTACGTAAAGCATATTCAGTGCATCCATCTGGTTATAGAGCAGTTCCTCATAATATGGAATAGCTACGGTAGATTGCCCCAGACTGGCGCTGTATTTTAAAGGGATGCGTTCCAACTGGTGATAGGGCGTATTGGCGGCGGGCACCCAGAATATGGAATTTGTTTTTCCATTGATATCCCAGTTGCAGAAAGGGATCATCACCACTTTAAAGGCCAGACCTTTGGATTTATGGATCGTAATTACCTGCACGGCATCGGTGCTGTCTGATGAAGGCAATGTTTTCCTGCTGCCTTCCTCGTCCCAGTATTTCAGGAATGAGGTGATGCCTTTTTCGCCCTGCCGGCCGATGTTTCCTGTGAGATCCCTCAATGCAAATAAATATGGCAGATGGATAGAACCGGAATGGGTATTTAAGCCGTAAGCAGCCATTAACTTTTCCAGCAATTCTGGAAGTGGCTGTTGCATCCAGCTGCGCCAGTGTGTACAAAGTTCCTGTGGAAGTACAGCCGGCAATTCTTCCAGGGTTTTATCTTTCAGATTAAACAAGTCTGCAGGATTCAGGATCCTATCCTGCAGCTGTGCATATAAACTGATACAGTTTGCTTTATACAAAGCTGTGTTTTCTGTAAGGCCCGCCATCACCTTCAACGTATCTATTAACAGGTTTACTGCAATGTTATTCCCGATTAACAGGGCTTCGCCTGAGATAACACTGATTTGGTTTTCCATCAATGCATCCACTACTGCAATTGCCTCTGCATTGGAGCGTACAAGTACACAGGCATCTCCTGGCCGGTAACGTTTCTCCAGCAGCAATAAGCGCTGCAGGGTTTCTACCATTTTGCGCAGGGCTTCGGCTTTGAAACCTGTTGATTTCAGCGGAGCCCCGTCGGCATCTGTTTTGAGTACATTGATATCAATTGTACCTCCGGCAGCAGTGCCTGGATTTATCTTTTGTCTGGCCTCAGCATAGACGTTTGTCATGATCTGATTGAAGCCCTTTTCTTCCCACCACATGTTCAGCTCTGCATTAGAACTCTGGCTGCTGATGGTATCGTTGATATTTTGCTGCATCAGTATCGGCAATGCCCGAAACAACAAATTATTGAACGCTATAATATTTTCTGTACTGCGATAGTTTTCTTCGAGACTGGCATCGGTAACGTAGGTAACGCCAATGTCCTGTTTTGCCTGCTGATGCAGAATATTCCAATCGCCATTACGCCAGCGGTAAATAGACTGCTTTACATCCCCCACAATCAGGTGGTCGATCAGCTTGCCATTGGCTTCGGCCATTGCATTTTTCAGCAGGGGCTTAAAGTTGCCCCACTGGTTTGCAGAAGTATCCTGGAACTCATCAAATAAAAAATGCCTGTACCTGCTACCTGTCTTTTCCCAGATAAAGGCCGGGTTATCGTCATCCTCACCTGTAATCCCCTTAAGTAAATTCTGCGCATCGCTGATCAGCAGGTTGCCGCTTTCCTCGCGGTAACTTTTCAGCAGTACTGCCATTTCCTGCATCAACCTTAGGTAATACAGGTTTTTGTTGAAGGCCTGTGCGAGAATATATTCTGGCAGCCGTTCAAGATAGCCTGTATTCAATTCCCGGATGACGGGGTTCAGCGAATCATAAAGCGACATATCCGATCCCGGTTTAAACCATTCATCGGGTTCATCTATTAATTTGGTAAGGCTGTCCATTTTTTCCAGTTCACCGGCTGCGATCCTTTTCAGGTTGTTGAGGGGCGAACGGGATTTTCCTTTTAAATGATCAGGATTTACGCCTGAAGAATCGAACAATTCAGAAGCCTTTGCAGATAGCTGGCTCACCATCTCTTCAAAGGAGCTGATATGTTTTTTGGTTTCTTTACCGTAGTTTGTAAACAATTCGTTGAGGTTGGTATGCTGAACCAGTTCCTGTATCGCGTTGTCGAAAGGCTGGTAGCGTTCCTTAAAGATCTCTCCCGCAAGGTCAGTCAGCTCGGTCCTGTAGTTCCAGCTGATATTGTTGCTGATCCTGTCCAGTGCCAGGTCAATGATCCACTGCAACAGGTTGGGATTATTATCCAGCTGCTGGTCAAGCCTGTCGGCCAGATCATTTTTCACCTTGTCAAAATTCATTTCGAGGGCATAGCCCGAATCCAGGCCAAGCTCAAAGGCAAAACCACGGATGACCTTTTGGACAAAACCATCGATGGTACTGACCGAAAAGCGGCTGTAATCATGCAGGATTTTTTTATAGATCCGCTCGGATTTTTCCTGGAGTGTCTGCTCATTTAGATCGGGATGTGCCTTTAGTACCAGCTCCCGGTAATCTTTTACTCCTTCATCGCCAGTGGCAAACCCCTTCAGCACTTCCATGATCCGGGATTTCATTTCTTCTGTTGCCTTGTTGGTGAAAGTTACCGCCAGGATCTCCCTGTACTTGGTTTCTCCCGAAAGCAACAGTGTTAAATAATGCGCGGTAAGGCTGAATGTCTTACCTGATCCTGCGGAAGCCTGTAATATTTTGAGGGGCTGAAGCATTGCGGGTTTATAAACTATTTACCAGGGTGATATTGATACCATCGCCATATTTAAAGGATGGGTTAACCGATACCGGCAGTTTACCTGTTGGCGCCAGCTGGTTTTTAAATACCGAGGCCGCAGCTATCTGCATGAAATCTTCCTTTTGATAAGCAACTACAAGCGCCTTGCTTTTTTCTATGCCCGGGATGCTTGCCAGGTTGTACGGATTAGCGAATAAGGCAAAAACTGCATTTTTATAAGCCATATTGCTGATAAAGGATTTCACATCATTGCTGAGCGGCATCCCATTTCCAGGACGAGCGCGACTGTCGTGGATACCGATTATTACCTGATCTGTAGAAGTAAAAGTACCAATCAGTTTGTTGATCATACTGATATCTGCATTTGCAGGAAGGTTCAGCAGGTCAGAGTTTTTATAGAATTTACGGAGTTCCTGCTGGAAAGTTGTTGTTGGAATCGAACCAATGCTCAGGATAATAGTATGCTGCTCGGGAGACAACGCTTTTATCGCACCGGAGCCATTGAGAAGTGTCATGGATGCATCGGCAAGCTGCTGTAACAATATCTTGCTTTCAAGCCTGTTTACACCTGCCTGTACATTGTATGTATCAATTGTGTCTTTTTTATTTAATCCAGCCCAGTACTTGGCCATCAGGATTTTTTTAACACTCGAATCTATACGTGCCATACTGATCCTTTCTTCCCTTACAGCTTTGCGCACCAGTTTTACTGCTCTTCTGCTGTTTTCTGAAAGTTCGAGGATATCATTTCCAGCGATCACACCCAATACATCGGCTGTGCCTTCTTTAAAGTTTTTCACTACCCCTTTCATTTCCATTGCGTCAGACACTACGAGTCCCCGGAAACCCAGTTCATCTTTCAGTAGTCCCGTTACGATGGGTTTTGATAAGGTTGAGGGGAGGTTCGGTGTTTTATCTAAAGAAGGGATATTCATGTGGGCAACCATCACTCCCGCTGCGCCTCCCCTGATCAGTTCTTTGAAAGGGTACATTTCAAGACTGTCCAGACGTGCTTTCGTAAAGTTTAACTGTGGCAGGTCGTAATGCGAGTCTACATCAGTATCACCATGGCCAGGAAAGTGTTTGATACTTACAAGCAGACCACCGTCCTGCATACCGCGCACATAGGCCGCAGCTTTAGTTGCTACATTATATTTATTCTCCCCGAAAGATCTGTAATTGATGATCGGGTTTTTAGGATTGTTGTTGATATCTACATCCGGACCTAAGTTCATCTGCATTCCGATTCTCTTATAGTCCTTTGCTACCTGCAAACCCATCTGGTAAATCAGGTCTGTATTCTGAATAGCTCCCAGTGCCATCTGGTAAGGGTAAGATAATGTACTGTCCAGACGCATGCCCAGCCCCCATTCCCCGTCTGATGCGATCAGCAGGGGTATTTTTGCCAGTGCCTGGTATTTATTGGTCAGGATTGCCTGTCTTCCCGGCCCACCCTGAAAAAATACAAGTCCGCCGATCCGTTCTTTTTTGATAACGTTTCCTACAGAGTCTTCATAAGCTTTCCCAAGGTTGGTGTGTGCACGTACAAAAAACAGCTGGGCAATCTTCTGCCGTTTTCTCATGTGCTGAAAAACTGAATCTACCCATTGATTGGGTTCATCCAGCATCTGGATATAGGATTTATTTTGTGCCTGAACATTTTGTGCGCTGACAGAATATATGGTAGAGCACAGCAGAATGATAGCGCTGAAGATTTGCCTTTTGATCATGAATGGTAGTGTATATATACCAAAGTTAATCAAATTGAACAAAGGTGTGTCAGATGACCGGGTTTTTCGGCACCGTTCTGTTTAGCTCTCCTGGTAATGTATCAAATTTGATACAATTTTTAAATTTTGTCAGATGAAAAGAAAAAAGAGATAGTACATGCAGAAACGCTTCGCAAGCAACTGTATATCAATTGATAAAGGATGTTATCATTTTAGACAAGAGTCCGCAATCCCAAACTGGCACATTTCTTTCAATGCTCTGTCCAAACAACCACAAATATTACGACTATGAAAAAGATCTTTATTTTGGCTATAGGCCTTTTTGTTGCTACGGCAGCAAGTGCACAGGATAGAATTAAATTTGGAATTAAAGGGGGGCTGAACTATTCAGACATTATCGAACGTAATGGTAACAATAACTTTGATACTGAAGCTAAAGCAGGCTTCAATGCGGGTGTTACCTTAGAAATCCCTTTAATCGCAGGATTACAGTTTACACCAGAAGTTTTATATGCACAAAAAGGCTACAAAAACACTTACTCTTACGGAACGTTCAAACAGACTACAAACTTTATTGACGTACCAATCCTTTTCGCTTTTAGATTGGGAAGCAGCTTTAATATCGTTGCGGGTCCACAGGTATCGTTCCTGTTATCCACTAAAAACAAATTCGAGAATGGATTTGGTACAGTAGAAGAAACCTATGTAGAGGATGATTCTGACAGATTCAAGAAAAGCCTTGTTGGTGGTGTAATTGGTTTCAGGTACGATGTAAACGATAAGTTTGATATTCATGCCCGTTATGCAATAGACTTTCAGAAAAATAACGAAGACGGAACTCAATATACACCGGAATACAGAAACCAGGTATATTCTGTCGGCGTAGGTATTAAATTCTAATCAGCATTCAATAATTTCCAATCCTTTGGAAAAACAGGCCCCGGCTTCTTTCAATAGAACCGGGGTTTTGTATGATCAGTTCAAAGCGTATTTGAGGTTAAATCAAACAAAGCAGATTTTAGAACGTTTTATAATCACATTAACAGTACAAGGCTGTAACATCAAGCCTTATAATTTAAAACTAAATCATATTGTTATGAAAGATCAAGATTTAAGACAAGGTCAGAAACAACAGGGAAACCCTACCTCTGACCGTGCACATCATGAAGTTAAAAACGATAAGAAACAAAATGGGATTACCAACGGTGGAGGACAGCGATCCGACCAGACTTCAAACAAAGATAATCAGCGTAAGCGTGGTGAATAACCCATATCATTGACCATACAAGGAAAAGCCGTTCATGATTGAGCGGCTTTTTTTCGTTAAAACTCAACATGCGCCCTTAAAGCAAAAGCATTTACCGGGCCGCGGTCTTTGTTATAAGCAGGGTGCAGCACAAACTGATAATCGGGCGACAAGAAGAACTTGTGCTGATATACGTTTACCTTATAATATACTTCCGCTATCATTTCAGGTGCATAATTCAGTTTCCCATCTCCAATAATAAACCCGTATCCGCCGGCCGCTAGATAATCACGGTGATCTTCCGAGATCCCATTCCCTACAAAGGCCAGCCCTATTTCTGCATCTTTCTGTGTCCAGCTCCTGCCATTGAGCACTGCACCGAAACTTATCGACCGGTCTATCTCTGTAAAAGCCCAGGTTTCGGTTTTGCCATCATTATAGCTGGTTTTAAGAAAAACCCCAAGATTGCTGTTTACGTTTTGTTCTGCATTTATGCCAAAACCATATTTTTCGCGGCCATATGCGCGGGTTTCTGTAACATCAGGAGCAAGAGGATTTTGTTCGATCGACAAAAGGTAGCTTCCCATTTTGGCCGAATTGTTAAAACCAAGTATACGGATGGTTCCCTTTTGGTCGCTGATGGTATATCGTTTTTCGTATTCCAGTGTAAAAGCATGAGCTTTTCCAATCTTGCCATCCCAGACTGATCCGTTTGCACTGTTTGTTACCATGGTTGTTGCCAGTCGCAACGACCAGTCTGGCTGCCCAAACTCAAACACAGTACCAAATACATAACCCCTTGTATTTGCAGGATAATCCCAGGCACCATTGGCCATCAGCGACCAGTTCATGAACTGTGACCTGGCATCATGACTGAATGCATTATTATCAAAAAAATCACTCAAGCCAAATTTACCTGCTGTAATAGAAAAATATCTTTTTTTACGGTAACCCGCAAGCTGGTTCTGATCATCAGCGAGAGTATCCACTTCGCTGCCCCATCCAAAGGTTTGTACCAGGTAAGCTCTGGCGATGTAAATAGCAGGTTCCGGGGAGCCTACCCTAAACGTTTCCCCATTGCTGAAGCCAGCCAGGCCTAAAGTCTGGCTAAAGCCCTTTCCCCCTGACATCTCCGGATTAAAGTAAGCTTCGGCCCCTCTCCATAAGCGGGCACCGCCAAATAAAGTTGTTGTTAATGAGGTAGCTGTTTCATGGGCCGTAGAAAGACTGTTATCGCCGGAATATTTTGCGCTGAAACCAGGTTTAGTCTGCGTAATAACTGTTTGCTGGAAATGCAGGTTAAATCTTTTTCTGATCAGACTGTCAGTTTGTGCAAAACCTTTACATACGATCATGATCGCGAAAGACAGCAATACCATTTTTTTCATAAATCAGCTTCTAAATTTAACTGGCAGCAATTTAACGCATTACTCCGGTGCCCATCTTAAACTAAGATTAAAATTAAAAGTTTGGATGATCCCAAAATATAAAATGCCTGTCGGCACATTGGCAGAATCTCTGCCCTTGCGGCCGACAGGCATTTAAAATTTCAGAACTTAAAGCGCCAGATCATTGTTAGAAGCATAATACTTCAGTTCAATAATATCATTTGGCATCGGTTTCGTATTCCAGCATTTATGAATTGCAAGTGCAGTTCCGATTGCGGTAGCCTGCGCCATTGAAGCGGCAAAAACTTCCATTTCCGGAAACATCATTGCCAGGAGGTTCATGTAAATGGCATTTTTACTAAAGCCGCCGTCCACAAAAATCCTTTTCACCTTGCTGTCTCCTATCACCAATTTTGTAGAAGCCAGCTGCTGGCGTGCAATATCGAGGATAAACTGATGGTAAGCAATTTTGTCTGATGAAAAAGATGACAGGTCGCGCGTAACGAAAGCAGAGTCTTTACTCCATACCGGTACAGCGGGTTCGCCACGGTTTTCCATTTCGCGCAGCAGGTTATAAATAATTCCTGCATCGTATTTCATGTTCCTGTACCGCCCCGGACCCTGGTTAAAATGTGAGGATATCCTTTTCAGCTGCTGCTCATGTTCGTATCCTGCAAATATCCGGGAAGCTTTTACCGGCTTGCCTTTATACTGCATATAAGAAAGACAGTCCTGTTCCAGTTCCTCCGGTTGTAATGGCGAGGAATTAAAAGGATTAAGCGTAATACACCAGGTACCTGTAGAGATCAGTGCGAAGGGTTCATGGAAATTGATCAGGTAAGGGATCAGCGCCGCTGAACTATCATGCAGCCCCACACCAACTTTATACTGATTTCCGGGAAATTCCGAAGGAAAAACCTCATCTCCATCTACAATAGGGGCCAGCTTTTTGTCAAGCCCCTCTTTTTTCACCCAGTCGTGGTAATCATTTTTTGTAAAATCCCACAGCTGCGTATGGCATCCGATACTGGTCAGGTCAGAATACTCTGCCCCGGAAACCAGGTAACTCAGGTACTGTGGCAGATGGAGTGCATATTTTAGCTTTTTAAATATGGCCGGCTGTTCCTTTTTCAACCGGTACAGCTGCATACCCGAGTTCAGGCTGTCCAGAACCGGCGAAGCTGTGGCCGCAGAAATAACATTTTCCCCTCCATATTTTTTATAAAACTCCTTCTTAAGATCTTCGGGATAAGCCTTCAGGTAATTGTACAATGGTGCCAGTGGTTTCCCATATTCATCTATATAAACGAAACTGGCGCCGTAGGTAGAGAAATTGATCGCCCTGATCTCAAACTCCTTCCTTCTGAGCACTTCGCGCAGCGAGTCATAAACTGACAGCCTTAAGCTTTCCAGGTTTTCACAGGGGTCCCCGTCCTCATCAAAAGTTTCGATGAAGCGGGCGGAACGTTCAAAAACGATCTTATAATTCTCGTCGAACAGGAAGATCTTTTTATTGGTCTTCCCTACGTCGAAAATTACGACAACTGGCACCGCACTCATTACAATCCTGTGGCTACAGTTTTCAAACCTCTGTTACTGATCAGGTTTTCCCTGACCTTCAGTTCGCGGTACAGTTGTACCGGCTGTGCAGCTCCACCTGTTCTCAGTCTAGCTTCCTGTACGATAGCTCTCACATCTGTACGGAAGGCATCCTGCAGGATCTCCTGGCAGCGCACTACGTCATTTTCCTGCTGTGCAATGGTCAGGGCTTCCCTGTCTACCAGTAAAGCCTGTGTATATGAAATCATGATTGCCTCTACTGATTGCAATAAATCTTCGAGAGGGTCTTTCACGTTATGAGAAGCATCGATCATCCAGCCTAAACCAGTTGCGTGGTCTATACCTTTGGCATCCATACCTTCGACAAGTTCATTGAAGATCAGGAACAACTGGTAAGGTTTCATGCTACCTGCCGTCAGATCATCATCACCATATTTGGAATCATTGAAGTGGAAACCACCCAGTTTACCTTCCATTAATAAGAGGGATACGATCTGCTCGATATTTGCATTTGGCAAATGGTGACCTAAATCTACCAGTGTGTAGGCTTTTGGGCCTAATTTGCTTGCATATAATAAGGACTGGCCCCAATCTCCCACCGTAGTGGAATAGAAATTAGGTTCAAAAGCTTTATACTCTACAAAAACCTTCCATGCATCCGGCAATGCCGAATAGATTTCCTCTAAACTTTCCAGTGTATTCTGGAATGCCTTTCTGAAATTTAACTGACCTGGGAAACATGAACCGTCAGCAAGCCATACTGTAAGGGCATCAGAACCTAGTGCTACACCCTGACGGATTACTTCGATATTATGATCGATTGCCTGCTGGCGTACTGCTTTATCTACATGCTGCAGGGAACCAAACTTATAGCTCAGTTTCTGATCTGCCTGATCCTGGAATGTATTTGAGTTCATTGCGTCGAAACGCAGGTTGTGGTGTGCCGCCAAAGATTTGATTGCGTCATAATCTGTTGGGATATCCCATGGGATGTGCAGGGAGATGGCTCCGCTCGACTGGTTCAGCTTATGCAATAAACCTATATCCTCAATTTTCTCCTCCAGGCTGCGTGGTTCGCCGCCACCGGAGAATCTTCCAAAACGTGTACCACCCGTACCCAAAGCCCAGCTTGGAATAGCGATCTGAAACTTGATCAGCTTACTGATCACCTCTTCTACCTTTGCATTTTCTGATGCAGCGAAACTAAATCTTTGCTTGTGAGCAGCTTCTAACTTCTCATTGTGGGCATCAATCTGATATTTCTCTATTTCCATTGTCTTTATTCTTATTGTATTAAAAACCTAATTATCTTACGAACGCCATAGCTACTCCGCCATCTACGTTCAACACATTACCTGTAGACTTGCTTAATTGTCCGCCTACAAATACCAAACATGCATTGGCAATATCTTCAGGCAGGATAATTTTATCAAGTAAAGTACGCTTTGCATAAAATGCAGGCAGCTCTTCAACTTTTACACCATATGCTTTTGCACGGCCCGCAGCCCAGTCGCCCTCCCAGATCTTACTGTCTGAGATCACGGCATCAGGGTTAACCACATTTACACGGATTTTATCTGCACCAAGTTCTGCTGCATTTAACCTGCTCAAATGTAATTGTGCTGCTTTTGCTGATCCGTAACCTGCATTGTTAGGACCTGAAACAAGGGCATTTTTACTTACAATATTCAGGATATCGCCACCAATAGCTTGTTTGCGCATCACCCCTACAGAAGCCTGGGTAACTTTGAACTGGCCTTTTACCAGAACATCATATAATAAGTCCCAGTCTTTATCAGTATGTTCTTCAATTGGTTTAGAGATCGATAATCCCGCACAGTTTACCACGATGTCTACTCCGCCAAAGGCGAGGGCAGCAATATGGAAAGCATTTGTGATATCATCACCGCTGGTTACATCCAGTAAAGCAGTTGTATAGGCATCTTTACCATACTGCGCTAAAAATTCAGCATCAGCTTTCTCCAAACGGCCGGCATCATTGTCGTTGATCACAACAACTGCACCTTCATCTACAAATTTCTTTGCGATAGCTTTACCTATACCACCTGCACTACCTGTAACCAGTGCGATTTTACCAGAAAGTGCTTTTGGTTTTGGCATTCTCTGCAGTTTTGCTTCCTCCAGTAACCAGTATTCGATATTGAAAGCTTCCTGGCGCGGCAATGAAGTATATTCAGAGATCGCTTCGGCACCTTTCATTACATTGATGGCATTGGTATAAAATTCTGCCGCCACGCGGGTCGTTTGTTTATCTTTTGAAAAAGAGAACATGCCGATACCTGGATATAAAATGATAACCGGGTTTGAATCGCGGATAGCGGGGCTGTTCGGATGTTTGCAGGTTTCATAATAATCAGCATACATTTTACGGTATGCCACAAATGCCGGCGCCAGTCTTTCTTTTAATGCTGCAGGATCAGAAAGATCTTCATCAGGGCTTAAATCAAGTACCAGCGGACTGATTTTGGTACGCAGGAAGTGATCCGGGCAGCTTGTTCCCAGTGGGGCCAGCCTGTCCAGGTCGTTTGAGTTGATGAATTCCAGTACGCGTGCATCATCAGTAAAATGGCCAACCATATGTCTTTCACTTGAGCAGAATCCACGTAGGATTGGAGCCAGCAATGCAGCCTGCGCCTCTCTTTGTGTTTTTTCAGGACTGCCAATTTTTTGTCCGCCGAATACAGGGCCTTTTTTACCATAGTTTTCTTCAAGGTAAATGGCACATTTTTCAATCACCTCCAGGGTATTGATGTAACTTTCGTATGCTGTATCTCCCCAGGTGAACAATCCGTGCGAGCCCAGCATGATCCCGATAATCCCCGGGTTTTCATCCAGGCATGCTTTTAACTGCAGGCCAAGGTCGAAACCTGGTTTCTGCCATTCTACCCATCCAATTTTCCCGTCAAACAGGTCATGCGTGATCTGCTTGCCATCTTTAGCTGCGGCAATAGCAATTGCTGCGTCTGGATGAAGGTGGTCAATATGTTTAAATGGCAGGAAGCCGTGTAATGGGGTATCGATAGAGGGTGCTTTGGAATTCAGGTCGTATATGCAATGGTTGAACAACTCTACCATTTCATCTTCCATTTCAATTCCCTTATAGATATTCTTCAGGCTTCTCAGGCGCTCTACGTATAAAGCGGCCAGGCCATTGCGTTTCAGGGTTCCTATATCACCACCGGAACCTTTGATCCACATGACTTCCACGGTATCACCCGTTAGCGGGTCAATAGCATCGGCTTTGCAGGAAGTGTTTCCGCCACCGTAATTGGTAAGGCGCAGATCTGCTCCCAGCAGGTTAGAGCGATAAAGTAACAGGGCAACCTCGTCTCCTGCGAGCTTGGCTGCTTCAGTCTCGTCCCATAAATAACTTACGTGCTTAAAACGGTCTTTTTCGTCAGACATATCATTAATGTTTATAAATGTTACTATTTAATTGAGTTTCCGTATCCAACGATCATGATGGATATAATGATGAATAAAATACCTGTAAGAACTGTGTATAATGTTTTTTTGCTTACTGCCGACCATTCCTTTAATACTAGTCCCCATACATTGGCTACCAGTATAATAAATGCCATATGGAGGATCCATGAACTGGCACCATTGCCCAGCTTGCTCTCTCCCATTCCGTAGAAGAAGAACTGCAGGAACCAGGTTGTACCGGCCAGTGCAGAAAAAATATAATTGGAAAGCAATGGTGTTTTTTTGTTCGTGTAATCACTGAATGTCTTATTACGTGCATTCAGCACCATACACCAGAACAGGTTAGTGGTTAAACCACCCCAGAGGATGATCACATAAGTGACGTTGTTCTGGTAGAGAAACTCTCCCTGTCCGGGATGCAGGGTTTTCCAGAGAACATTGGCTTCATTGGCCATATCCTTTCCTGCATCTATACCAAAAGCGAAGCAGGCACTTAAGATTCCTGAAATTATCGCAACGATCAAACCCAGACCGATCTTGAACTCGGCGCTTTCTTTGGTCTCCTGCTGTTTGGCAAGATCCTTTTCCTTCATCATTCCGGCCCTGCCGCATAATATAATACCGAGCACACAAACCAGCAGTCCGGCAATCACCCATTGACCCCAGGGACTACTGATGATATGTGTGAAACTGTCTTTCCCGTCTTTAGGGTTGAAATCATAATAAATAGATGGAAGCAGTGCGCCGAAAACGGAGCTGAGCCCCAGAATGATAGAACTGCCCAGCGAGACGCCCAGGTACCGCACGCCCAGACCATATGTGAGTCCGCCAATGCCCCAGAGCAGGCCGAAGAAATAAGTTAATCCTAAAATAGAACCGCTGGTATGCTGAATAATTTCACTGAAACCAGGAATAGTAAGAAAAGCCGCCAATGGGGGAACAATCAGCCAGGAGAAGATCCCGCCAACAATCCAGTAACTTTCCCAGGCCCAGCCTTTAACTTTTTTGTAGGGGATGTAAAAACTTCCGGAGGCAAAGCCGCCGATAAAATGGAATATGACTCCAAAAATAATTTGCATAATATTTTTTGATATCTGGTTAGAAAAATATGACAAGTATAAAGCTTGCAATCGGCTTAACTGTACTTAACTGTCCTGCTCCGCAAGAAGTGTCTTTCTTTTTTTTGTATTATTAATGGTTACCCGCGTTATGGAAAACGAGAGAGTTCACATTTGGTAAAGCTAATTTATCATTAATGCCTCTGGCATACCTGTATGTTTTGATATTTGACCTGTATTATTTGACAATAAGGGTAGATTCATAATTTCTTAGTAGATTTATTTCCAATTTCTGCAAGTAAACCAATTATAAAACTGATGACCAATTATTATAAATATCTTCCTTTAAGTACTGAAGATAAGAAGTGGGGACTACATATTCTGAATGCGGGTTGCATCAGCACTGCTGCCGCGGCAAACTATCCCATCCTTACTCATCCGGCCGATTATTACTTTAACTGGAACAATGGCAGGATACTGGATGAATACCAGTTCCTTTATATTACCAAGGGGACAGGAATTTTTGAATCTGACAGCTGCAAATACCAGTCGGTAAAGGCAGGTACAGTCCTGGTGCTCTTTCCAGGCGAGCGACACCGTTATAAACCTAATGAAGAAACCGGTTGGGACGAATACTGGATAGGGCTTAAAGGAGAGATTATGGACAATCTGGTGCAGAACGGATTCTTTAAACCTGATGCCCCGTGTCTGTACATCGGTTTCAATGAACAGATCTTCAATTTATTCGATACGATTATTGAGAAGACAAAAACGGAACTGAGCGGTTACCAGCCACTGGTATCGGGTGCCGCTTTGCATTTAATGGGCAGCTTACATGCTGCTTTGAAGCAGAATT
>NZ_JBEVDX010000194.1:0-9958 GCF_040513095.1 Pedobacter sp.
ATCAACATAGGGTTGACCCAACTGTACCTATAGAAGATGTTGCAGGTGCTGTAAAGGAATTGATATGGGAAGGTAAAGTCAAACACTTCGGCATGTCAGAAGCTGGTGCGCAATCCATCAGAAAAGCACATGCTGTACAACCGGTAACTGCTTTGCAAAGCGAATACTCATTGTGGTGGAGGGAGCCGGAGCAGGAGATTCTTGCTACGCTCGAAGAACTGGGAATTGGATTTGTTCCATTTAGCCCATTGGGAAAAGGTTTCCTGACAGGCAAAATCGATGAAAAAACAACATTTGACAAATCAGATTACCGCAACAGTGTTCCGCGGTTCTCCGAGGAAAACCGCCAGGCAAATCAGGTTCTGGTTGGGCTGCTGCAGAATTTAGCGAAGGATAAAGATGCTACACCAGCGCAAATTGCACTAGCATGGCTGCTTGCGCAAAAGCCATGGATTGTTCCAATTCCAGGCACTACAAAGCTGCACCGCCTGCAAGAGAATATCGGAGCAGCTGATATAGTTTTGAGCGCCGACGATTTGTCAAAAATTGAGATTGCACTATCAAAAATTGACGTACAGGGACATCGTTATGGTGAAGCTGGTCAAAAAATGGTGAACCGTTAGTGGCGCATCAAACCATGTGGTTTATAAATATGAACATACCTGCATCTCTATCTACTAATTTACATCGTTATGAAATGTATCGTCATATTAGGTTTGCTCTTGAGTCTGAACAGCGTTATGTTCACTGCATGCTCAAAATCGAAAAATACATCAGCTGCAAACACAAACTCAAAAATGAAGAACACAGATACGCTCGCGAATAAAAAGGTGCTGATAGTGTATCTATCGAGAACAAACAACACAAAAGCTATCGCAGAGATCATTCAGAAATACACAGGTGGGAAGCTAGTAGCCCTGGAATTGGTTACCCCATATCCGGAAAACTATAAAAAAATAGTAGATCAGGTTTCCAATGAAAATGCTACAGGTTTTTTGCCCCCGCTGAAAACTAAAATTGATAATCCCGGGCAATATGATTTGATATTTCTTGGCTTTCCCACCTGGGGTATGCAGCTGCCACCACCCATGAAAAGCTTTTTAAAGCAAAATGATTTGAGCGGTAAAACTATTGTCCTTTTTAACAGCAATGCAGGTTATGGCATTGGCAGCACATTTGACACAGTTAAAGAACTGACGCCAAACAGCACAATACTTGAAGGCTATTCTACAAAAGGCGGAATAGAAAGAGATGGAGTATTGTTCGTAATTAAAGACAGCAAAGAAGAAGAGGTTACAAAACAAGTACAGGTCTGGCTACAAAAGCTGAAGATCATTCAATAAAATTTAAGTTTATGAAAAAATCAATAGCAAGCCTAGCGGGCACTTCATTTTTAGCAATATTTATGACAATATATACAGACGCACAGGATAAAAACCCAAAAAGTAAATCGGGTAGTAACGTTAATTCAGATGCAGCATCACATTTCACGGGCAACACCTCAGTAAAGATGTATACAGATGCAAAAAATGGCCTGGAATGTTCTGTCGGGAGCGTTTCTTTTGAACCCGGTGCAAGAACTAACTGGCATTCCCACGGCGGAGGGCAGATCCTGCTCATCACTGAAGGAACAGCTTTTTATCAGGAGAAAGGGAAACCAAAGCAAATACTACATAAAGGGGATTTGGTTACTTCTCTGCCCGGCGCTGAGCACTGGCATGGGGCCACACCTGATAGCCGGATGACACATACTGCTATTGGTCCGAATGCTGATAAGGGTACCGTTATCTGGCTGGGAAAAGTAGACGATGACATCTATCTTTCTGGACAAACCCAGATAGCTGGTAAACAGTTTCTTACCCGGCGGCAGCAAAGCATCACAGCAATTGCAGCCTTGACAGCTAAAGGCAATTTGCCTGCGCTTGAATCCGAATTAACCAAAGGGCTTGAAGCAGGGCTGACGGTAAATGAAATTAAAGAAATCCTTGTTCAGTTATATGCTTACTGTGGTTTTCCTAGAAGCCTGAATGCGATCAATACATTGAATACGTTGATGGAGGAGCGTAAGGCAAAAAACATCAATGATCCAGTAGGCGATGAGCCAGTTGTGCTCAGCAGCAATGTCAATAAATACGAGCTGGGTAAAAAGAACCTGGAGACTTTAACAGGGAAACCAGAAACGGGTCCAAAAACCGGATATGCAGCTTTTGTCCCCGTTATCGAGCTATTTTTGAAAGAACATTTGTTCGCAGATATTTTTAGCCGTGGCGTACTGAGTAATCAGGACCGTGAACTGGTAACTATTTCGGCGCTCAGCAGTCTGGGAGGAGTAGAGGCACAGTTGCAATCCCATATGGGACTCAGCATGAATACAGGGCTTACCAGAGATCAGGTGTCGCATATGCTGGATGTAGTTGCTGATGTTGCCAGTACTGCAGATGCCGATGCCGGCAGGAAAGTGCTTGAAAAACTTAAGGCAGGATAACCAATTACTATCAAAGATCCGGGAAAAAAAGTTTTCTGATCTTTTGATATTCACATATCATTCTTAAACTAGGTGAATGCGGTGTGATTTCCAATATTTAATTCCGGTCAATCCTATATAATCTACCGCCGTCCGTTATAGCATATAAGGCGTTGTCAATACCCTGCGTTATATCCCTGAAACGCTGTTGCTCAGCTGCCAGCAACCTTTCTTCGCCAGTTACGCGGTTATTAGCGATCGTCAACCTTACAATGTGCATTCCGCTTAATGCGGCTATAAACAAGTTATTTTCCCATTCAGGTATGCGATTGCCCCTGTAAAAAGTCATTCCGCTTGGCGAGACCACCGGATCCCAGTAATAAGCTGGCTGCTCCATACCAGTTTGCTGCTGTATGGCGCCACCTATTGGCTGTCCACTATAATCTATTCCGTAAGTAATCACCGGCCATCCATAATTTGCTCCGGGTTTGATCAGGTTGATCTCGTCTCCTCCCCGTGGGCCGAGTTCACCTTCCCACAAATCACCTGTTACAGGATGTATTGCCAGGCCATGCTGATTCCTATGTCCAATAGAATACAGTTCAGCACGCGCACCAGCCTGCCCCGCAAATGGATTTCCTGCTGCAGGCTGTCCATCTGTGGTAATACGCACGATTTTGCCAATAGCAGAGTTCAAAGCCTGTGCCTGTACGCGGATGCCCGGATCGGATCTGTCTCCGCTGCTCACCAGCAGGTTTCCGGTACGGTCGAAAATAACCCTGCTGCCATACTGGTTGGTACCTGAGTAGGCAGGTGTAGCACGATAGATCACGGTTACATTTTCCATGCCTGCTTCATTTGCAGAAAGACGGCCCTTGGCAACTGCCAGGACACTTCCGTCAGTTCCCTTTTCAGAGTAAGACCAGTAAACCATTCTGTTGGACGTAAAGGAGGGATCTGCACAAAGGCCCAGCAGACCGCCCTGGCCCGCGCTGTTGACAGCCGGAATTCCGGTAAGTGCATTACCCGCCTGGCCACTTGCTGTAACAAGGCGCATTGTTCCTGCTTTTTCAGTAATCAGAAACCGGCCGTCCGGCAGCGCGGCGATGCCCCAGGGACTTGTCAGAGCGGTAGTAAGTACCCTCGAACTGTAGGCGGTGGCTGTGCGGACAGCGGCTATGCGCGTCTGTCCTGCAAATGCCGGCCGGTATGTTGAATTTGGTGGTAGTGTTTCAACTGAGGTCCCGGGAGCAGTCGTTTCCGGAGGTTGCGTAGTTCCAGTATCATCACTGCCCTTTGAACATGAAATGGCCATGACGATAGATCCGGCCATTAGTAAGAACATATAATTTTTCATAAGAATAGGTTAGGTTAATATATCTACGAAAAATATAGGCGCAGCGGTAAGAAACAATCTATTTATTTATCACTGTTGTATTCTGCATCAGTTAACTTTTTAGCTGGCATTAATGGAGAATGTCCAAAGGTCCTTTATTATTACTGTTTTTCATATCATATTTACATTTGAGAACCTGGTAATATAAATCTCTTACCTTTTATCCATGGGTATAGTATACAGATTACTGATAATCCTACCAATATCACTGATTGCAGACCTCCGCTTTTGAAAACAATTTTACAGGTGTTATTTTTAATTTATCGCAATAGCTTTTCGCCTATATTGCGCGTTAGCTGTTATCAATATTTAAAACAACTTGTCTTGTATGGTCAATCTTAATGTAAATCACAAAACCTATCAGATCGATGCGGATCCTGATATGCCGCTGCTCTGGGTGATCAGAGATATCATCGGGCTTACCGGCACTAAGTTTGGCTGCGGAGTTGCCCAATGTGGTGCCTGCGTGATTCACCTGAATGGCGAAGCTGTACGTTCATGCGTAACCAAACTCAGCCGAGGTGCTGGTCAGGAGATTACTACTATTGAAGGCTTATCAGCTAATAATAACCATCCTGCACAGGTAGCCTGGAATGAAGAAAATGTGCCGCAGTGCGGGTACTGTCATTCTGGTCAGATCATGTCTGCTGCAGTGTTATTGAGAGAAAAACCTGAACCTACAGATCAGGATATCGATGATGCCATGGCAGGTAACCTCTGCAGATGTGGTACTTATTTACGCATTCGTAAAGCGATTCATCTGGCTGCGGAACTGCAAAAGAAGGAAGGAGTTACCAAATGAACAAATTAATGAAACCCTGGAAAAACTTTAAGCCTTCAAAATCGGTGATCGTGATGGGCCTTCTGCTGTATGTAGCTGGCCTGATGGCTTTTGGCATGAACCGTACGACTACGCTCAAAGTAGAAAACCCTGAACCGATAGTATTCAGGAAAGACAGTGTTGCCTCTGTGAAAGCTTTCACCGCGGTATATAAAGTATTGATGAGCCCCCGCTGTATGAATTGTCACCCACAAGGTGATATTCCTTTGCAGGGCGATGACAGCCATTTGCACACCATGTTTCCAAAAAGGGGTTTGGAAGGTAAGGGAGTGCTTGCAATGAAATGTGCAAACTGCCACCAGCCGACTAACACGCCCGGTTTACACACTCCTCCGGGAAATCCCAACTGGCATCTACCGCCTGCAGATATGAAAATGGTTTTCCAAGGCAAAACGCCACGTCAGTTAGCAAAACAGTTGGTAGATCCTAAGCTAAATGGCCACAAGGATATGAAAAAGCTGATTGAACACGCTGATGACGGATTGGTAAAGGCAGGATGGAACCCCGGTGAAGGACGTACATTACCGCCGATGAGCCATGCCGCATTCAAAAAAGCCTGGTTAACCTGGCTAAGCACCGGTGCCTATGCACCAAAAAAATAACAGATTCAATCGATTCTTAAAGAATAACATATGTCAGTATCAGAAGAAGTTGAAAACCTTTCCAGAAGGAATTTCCTCAGGATTGCAGGTATTGCAGGCACAGCCCTCTGCCTGGGATTATACGTGACCGACGACGCAGAAGCAAGTGTGCTCACCGACACAGAGGCCAGACTTGCAAATGCAGGTGTTGCATTAGCAGCCTGGATTATTATCAATACCGATGGTAAAGTAACACTCATTTGTCACCGGGCCGAAATGGGGCAGGGCGTATACCATTCAATTGCCCAGATTATTGCCGAAGAGCTTGAGGTAGATCTGTATGGAGTGGATATTCAGCTTACACAAGGGGATGAAAAAAAATACGGTAGCCAGCTAACCGGCGGAAGTTCTACCATAAGAGGCAGCTATAAAAATCTGCTAAAGTTAAGCGCAACTGCGCGTGAGGTACTAATCATGGCAGCTGCGGCGCGATGGAAAGTTCCTGCTGCAGAATGTTTTGCAGAATCCGGACATGTAATTCATAAACCCTCCGGTAAGAAATTCCATTACGGAGAATTGGTAGTGGAGGCCGCTAAAATAACAGCTCCGAAAAATGTGAAACTTAAAGCACGCTCAGACTATAAAATCATAGGTAAGGGAAACCACCGTCGCGATTCGCCAATGAAAACAAGTGGCGAAGCTATCTTTGGAATCGATAAAAGAATCCCGGGGATGAAGTTTGCAGCGGTTGAACGTAATCCGCGCATGCGTGGCAAAGTTAAAAGTTTTGATGCTACGGCAACACTGAAAGTTCCCGGTGTAATCAAAGTGTTTAAAGTGGTGATGGGAGTTTGGGATACTGACCGCGAGGGAGTGGCTGTGGTAGCTAATTCTACCTGGGCGGCCATTCAGGGCAAGAAGGTATTGCGTGTAGAATGGGATGATACAGGCTTTGAACATATCAGTACCCCTGAAATCTACACCCGCCATCGTGAACTCCTGCAGAGCAGCGAAGGGTTATCTTTAAAGACACAGGGTGATCCTACAGGAATTATCGCTCAGGCAAAGGATAAGTTGGATGTAGTCTATGAAACGCCTTACCAGTCGCACAGCTGCATGGAGCCGGTAAATTGTATTGCTCATTTTCAGGGTGATAAAATAGAGATCTGGGGACCTGTACAGGCACCTAACTGGATACAGGATTATGTAAGTAAAAAGATGGGAGTGGCAAGAGAAAAGGTCATTGTTAATATGACTTTTCTTGGTGGCGGTTTCGGACGTAAAGCAATGCCGGATTATCCCTATGAAGCTGTACTTGTTTCCAAAGAGATAGGTGCCCCGGTACAAGTAGTTTGGACAAGAGAAGATGATGCAACGCAGGGACCTTACCGTCCGGGTGTTTCTTACCGTTGCGAAGGAGCTGTGGAGAATGGCAATGTTACTGCGCTCAAGTTTCGCATGGCGGGGCAGAATAATGATCATTGGCGTGGAGGTGACAATGGAAAACCAAACAGAAGTACCTCAGAAGGTTTTTTAAAACCTTATTACGATTCGATCAAAAATATCAGTTTTGCTGATGTTCCTTTTAAAACACCTATACCAACCAGTTTCTGGCGGTCAGTTTATGCTTCTACCAATGGCTTTGCCTATGAAAGCTTTTTAGACGAAATTGCCCATAAGGCAATGAAAGATCCCCTTGATCTCAGGAGGCAATATCTGAAAGATGAACGAAGCCAGTTGCTGATCAATAAAATGGAAGAGGTATCTGGCTGGAAAAGCAGAAAGAAGAATGAAGGTTATGGAGTAGCCATTACAGAATGTTTTGCTAGTACAGTTGGGCATATTGTTAAAGTCTCAAAAGCACCCGCTGGTGGTGTACATATTGACAAGGTTTGGGTCTTTGTAGATTGCGGCTGGTATGTAAATCCGGATATTATCAAAGCACAGGTAGAGGGTAGCGTAGTAATGGCTATTGGTGCAGCAACTATACATGAGATTACTTTTAAAGATGGTATGGTTGAGCAGCGGAACTTCTACGATTACAAAATGCCAAGGATTACAGATATACCGCCAACGGAAGTGCATATTATGGATAACGATGCAGATGCAGGAGGGATGGGCGAACCGGGATTACCAGCTTTCGCACCAGCTTTAACCAACGCAATATTTGACCTGACAGGAAAGCGGATCAGGAAACTGCCTTTTAATCTGGCAAAGGTTTAAACTTTAAACATTGGTAGCCCTTACAGATAATCAAATCCAGGCTAAACGCAATATCTGCGTGTGCCAGTCAGTATGCTTCAGCAAGACTTTTGATTCGGCAGGGATTCTATCCATGATATGTGTAAAAGTAGATTTACCTGTAACCTCTTTGACCGTTGAATTTAAATGGTTAACGTGCACTGACAG
Source organism: Pedobacter sp. (assembly GCF_040513095.1). Lineage (GTDB taxonomy): Bacteria > Bacteroidota > Bacteroidia > Sphingobacteriales > Sphingobacteriaceae > Pedobacter. The sequence continues at coordinate 7,692 of NZ_JBEVDX010000194.1, forward strand.
TGTGCCTGTGCATAATCCTTTGCAGATTCCAATTTCAAAGCTTGAGAAGGAGAATCAAGGGGGAATTGTGGTTCAGGCAGCATCTTTTTTAAAAGATCTTCCATCATAGCCAACTGCTGCGGATCAATTAAAAATCCCGTCTGCTATACTGCATTGGCCGCTCGCAGAACTTTTCCATTTCAAACACGTTGAACTGTCCCATAATACCCGGTTCCACATTGCGTTCCAGGAAAAACTCTTCAGCTGATTCTTGTTTGCCCATACATAAAATTATGAGATTCAAAGGTAATCTCCTAATGACTGAACAATACTGCTCTGCATTTTTCTTTTAATGGACTATATTGCAGACGTAAAATCTAAAAGTTAAAATATCAATGAAAAAGTTATGTGGAAGCTTAACCATGCTTATGCTCGGTTTAAGCACGACTTATGCTCAAAAGGTCCAGCCTATGCAGCAAACTATAAGCCCGGTGTCGGTGAGGCAGTCGATTTTTCCTTCAATTATTCCTGCACCGGTGTCTGTAAAACCAGGCAAAGGCTCTTTTATCTTAGGTAAGTCAGTTGTTCTGGTTGTCAGCCCTGGTGCCGATCCTGAAGCAGAAGCTATCGTTCGCAGAAGCATGATGCTGGCAGGAGTAGAAACTATCGGGGAAGCCAAACAGATACCTTCAACCCTGGACCGTCCCTATATTGTGCTTGGTACCGGAACTTCAGCACCTGTACGTACAGCACTCAAGTTAAGCGGTAATGTGCTTGACAGTCATGCAGAAGGATATACTCTTACCAGCATGACAATTGGTAGCGGTGCACTGATCACTCTCGCCGGACATGATGCTGATGGTTTATTTCATGCCGCACAAACTTTTCGACAACTCTCAGTAAGGCCGGCCTTTCCGGCGCTGGTGATCCAGGATCATCCTGCTATGCCTATCCGTGGTACTATTGAGGGCTTTTATGGTGCGCCGTGGACTATGACAGACCGTGCGAAACACCTCAACTTTCTCGCAAGCGTAAAAGCAAATACATATATCTATAGTCCTAAAGATGATCCCTATGCACGGGCCAAATGGCGTGAGGCATATCCTGCTACGATTCTTAAAGAACTAGGTACACTGGCAGCAACAGCCCGCCGCAACCACATCAACTTTGTGTATGCAATTTCTCCGGGACCAACCATCTGTTTCTCTGAACCTGGCGACCTTAAGGCACTGGAACAGAAGTTTGATGCGCTGCGCTCTATTGGGGTGCACAGTTTTTATGTGGCCCTGGATGATATTGAATACACCAAATGGAATTGCGAACGCGATAAGGAAACATTTGGACCGTCAGGGCCTGAGGCCGCAGGTATTGCACAGTCCAGATTGCTGAACGCGCTGCAGGCGAACCTTAAAATTAAAGATCCTAAGGCACCCGCATTAATCATGGTTCCAACTGAGTATTATGATGCCAAGGAAAGTCCATATAAAGCAGCTTTAAGAAAGAATCTTGACCCGCAGATTGTAGTACAGTGGACTGGTACAGACGTTGTACCACCCGCTATATCCACAAGGGATGCCAAGGCTGCAACAAAAGCATTTGGGCGGAAGACACTCTTATGGGATAACTACCCGGTTAATGATTACGGAGAATCCACCGGGCGCTTATTGCTTGCTCCTTATACACGCCGTCAGGCCGGATTAGCAGCAGAATTATCAGGGATTCTATCAAATCCCATGAACCAGGAAGCACCAAGTCGTGTTGCAGTTACCGGAGTGGCTGCCTTTGCCTGGAATGACAAGGATTATGATGCTGAGCGCACATTGCATGCTGCAGCACGTGATTTGGCTGGAGGTGATCCACGTACCACCAGAGCAATGCTCACCTTTTTTGATACACAGCATCTGGCGCCAACATTCGGCAGTCAACCCTGGCAGGAACAGGCTCCACAGTTAAAAGCATTACTTGATGGAGTGCGGGATGCGATTTCTTCTGGTGATGATGATGCAAGACATTTGGCTATTGCAGGCTTAGTCAAATTTGCTGACGAGTTTGCAAACGTTCCGGAAATTATCCGTGCTGGTACGCCAGACTCATCATTTGCCCAAACCTCCCGCCCATGGCTTGATGCTATGCAGTTATGGGGAAAAGCATTTCAATTGACTGCAGCCGGTCTTGATGCCGCGGATAAAGGAAGCTCGGCAGCTCCGCGTTATTTTGCCAGTGCTAAAAGTTATGTTAAGCAAGCAACCGCTATCCAGACTATACCGGGAGCAACCCGCTTTGGCGGT
>NZ_JBEVDX010000195.1:0-5938 GCF_040513095.1 Pedobacter sp.
GACCTGTTCGGTGATGACAGCCGGGAGCTTCCCCTAGAAATCATTTCCGCGATAGTAATCGCAAGGGAGATCAGCAAAATGGTCGCTGCTAATGACAGCCTAAAACACCGCCTGCAGGGAATACTTACAAGGCATATCGAACAGCAGGAGAAAAGCGCACTGGTCCGCAACATGGTAAACGAATCAGAAACTGACGTAGAACAAGTCGTGGCCATACTGGAAGTCATGCTGGTGCAAATGTTGAAGCCTTGGCCGGATAAACAGGATGGTTAACTAGGATCAAATTAAACGATACGAATTCTACCATTTATAAGTTTATTTGAATGCCACAAGCTATCAATTAAATGAGTCTGGTATAAAAAAGTCAGACATGAGGTGTGGTTGATTCTGCAGCCTATGATCTTCCACCCAATTTTAAAAAGGGTATAATCATAGGTATAGGGAAATATGCTGAGAAGACGGAGAATTTGAATATGATTAAAACTTTAAATAAATGTGCTGACAAATTGATTATCGGTTCGGAAGATTAAGAACGCGTGCTTGATCATCTGGATACTATAATAAACTAACCAGATTTTTTCACTCTTAAACTTTAACGTATGAACGACGAAGACTACCTAAAATTACAAAAGGTGCAAAATGCACTGCTCATGCTGAGGCCTGAGAAAAGCCGGAAACGTCTTGAAAAATCATTTCTAAAAATTTTTCTGAATAGCCAGGACATCATGCTGATATTTCAGATCTGTGCTAAAACAGCCTACCGCTGGCGAAAGGAAAAATACCTTAAATTTAACAGGGTACGGGGAACCTATCTCTATACATGGGGCGGTATCCTGGACATGATTGATGACAGACTCTTCGGAAGCGAGTAAACTAAAACCACACCATAGTTGCCATGGAGTCTGGGGCAAATGCCTCAGGCTCTTTTTTTTTCTCACAACCCGCTGGAATAATGTGACGAATGCCACTATTTCAAATCGCTATAAATACTATATTTATCCTGCTATACCTACCTGAAAGCATGGATCTATTTAACGACTCTCTTTTCAAAGCCCTATTTGATACTGCAGTGCCTCGTGTGATTTTAAAAGCTGAGGTGCCTGATTTTACCATCTTAGACTATAACAGGGCTTACGAAATTGCTACACACAACATAGGAAAAGATATCAGGGGTAAAACGTTATGGGAAGTTTATGCTCCTGAACAGGCAGTAGGCGAAGGTGCTACAGTGCTGCCAGATGCGCTCACGCGCGCGGTTATCAATCGCGAAACTATATACATGCCGCCATTTCATTACGATATCCCTTCGGCTGAGCCTGGGAAAATGGAAACCAGCTGGTGGGAACTGGAGATAGTATATATTCCTGCTACAGAAAAAAATAAAGACTGCCTGCTGGTCACTACATACAATATAACAGAAAGAATCATCAGCAGACAATCAGTTACCGAAGGCCTGGAGCGCGAGCAGGAATTAGGTAAAGAACTTGCGGTGATCAATGAGGAACTATCGGCCGCGAACGAAGAGCTTGCTGCTGCAAATGAGGAGATCACGGCTTCGAATGAAGAACTGTATGACTCCAATGAAGAGCTGGCAATGCTTAACGATGAACTGGGAATGATGAACGAAGAGCTCATGCATGCACAGCTTAATCTGCAAACGCTGTATTCTGAACTTGAACAGCGCGTGGAAGACCGCACCCGCGAACTTGCCGAAAGTGAACAGCAGTTCAGGCAGCTTGCCGACTCAATTATCCAGATGGTCTGGATAACAAATGAGAAAGGTATCCTAACCTATTACAATAAGCGCTGGGAAGATTTTGTGGGCAGGCTTAACCCGGCAGAAGGGGAGGCCGACTGGTACAGGATTTTCCATCCCGATGATGCAGACAGAATCAGAGAAGTGTGGCTCCGCTCGCTGGAAACCGGTGAACCTTATGAACTGGAATACCGCCTGAAGAACCTCAGTGGCGAATATATCTGGATCCTGGGAAGAGCAGCGCCATTCTATGATAAGACGGGCAAAATAAGCCGCTGGTTTGGGACCTGCACAGATATCAATGAACTGAAAAAGGCCGAAGCAAAAAAGGACGATTTTATCAGCATCGCCAGTCATGAACTGAAGACACCCGTAACCAGCCTGAAGGCTTCACTGCAGCTGCTCAATAAATACAAGGAGAAGGATTCAGCACAAAAGATGATACCGGCGCTGGTAGATCAGGCCTGCAGAAGTTCTGACAGGGTGAGCCGTTTAATAGACGATCTCCTGAACATAAGTAAACTGAACCAGGGCCAGCTGCACTTGAACAAAAAGCACTTTAAACTGGCAGAAGTTATAGAAGAATGCTGCGGATACGTGCAGCTTGCAGGTGAACACAAAGTGCTGATTACGGGAGATACAGATGTAAATGTATATGCAGATGCCGGCAGGATTGATCAGGTCATGGTGAACTTCATCAACAACGCTGTAAAACATTCACCTGTCACTGAAACGATCCAGGTAAAAATAGAAAAAGAAGAAAAAGCAGTGCGGGTTTCGGTTATAGATAAGGGAATAGGGATACCAAAAGAAAAGCTGCCTCATTTGTTTGAGCGCTATTACAAGGTGGACGAAGAAGGAGCGCAATACTCCGGCCTGGGATTAGGTTTGTACATCAGCGCAGAAATCATCAGAAAACATGAGGGCGAAATCGGCGTAGACAGTGAACCGGGTAAAGGAAGTTCCTTCTGGTTTACATTACCTATTCATTTATAGTATTTCATTTTGTTGGACCTGTTTTTTGATAGGCTGAACTTTTGACCAGGTGAGGTTATGCAACAGCCAGTCAAAAGGGCCTATCCAGAAATATCTGAGCCATACAGTTGACCATACCATCCGAATGCCAGAAATACTCCGGGAGTAATAAGTCCTTGCAGGAGCTACTTCAAATATGCCCATTTCCATTATCCAGCTGTAATAGTTTAATTTATTCTCCAAATCTGAACATAACTACTATGGATTAAAATCACCATTATAGGGGATCGAATTTTCTCCTGCCCGATTTTATCTCAATAATGTGTCCTGTTAAAATTTTATTGTTTAGACAATTATATTGTGAATTAAATCATAAATATTTTGGTGTAAATTAACTATATTTAGTTTTTGTGACAAAGTGTCGGATGCAAGCAGCAATATATCATGAATAAGAATATTTTGATAGTGTATCATATTCCTTCCGAAGCAAGCCCATTGGTGAAACTGCTACATGAGCAGATGCCCGGGTTCTTTTTTGAAAGAAAGACAGTAGAGGATGAAATTCTGCAGGCAATTAAAAGCATGAATTATTCATTGGCGATTTTTGATCTGGATATTAAATTAAAGGGATATACAGGATTGCAACTGGCATCAATGCTGGTAAAGATCAATCCCTTAATAAAGTTCCTCTTCCTGTCTGCCAATGCAAACTGGGAATACAAATCGCAATTAATTGCTGCAATAGACAGGGACAGGATGGTAGATATCGTTGTTAAGCGCCGGCTCCACTTGTCTGAGGAGCTAAAGCTGGTCCTGGAACATTACTATAAAAATTTGCTGCGTGCGGATATGAACCTTAACAATGGTCTGCTGGAGTATTACGAAATCGCAAAAAATGAAAAGAACCTCTACCAGAAAGCCGTAATCTTTGAAAGTTTTATGATGGCGCTGTTTCAGGCATTTGGATACAAAGAAATGAAAGAGCGCATCAGGAACCATGCGATGAACGAAATTGATGTGATCATCAGAAATGAGATAGATGATTCTTTCCTCCGCAGTTTTGGTAAATATGTCCTGATTGAATGTAAGAATATCCCCGGGCTGGCCATCAGCAGGTATGACCTGATCAATTTTCATTCTAAGGTAAAGCATGCGATAGGGCTGAACACGATGGGAATATTTGCTACTACGGGCCTTGTTTCCAGGGATATTTACGATGAAGCTATGAGCAGCGCTGCTGAGCCGGGAAAGATTGTATTTCTGGACGATGCAGAAATTTTAAAACTGATCAGGGCAGAGGATAAAATAGAGGAGTTCAAGAAAATGATCACCGGGCAGATCTATCAGCACCGCTGAGAGAAGGCCGGTAATTACGCTGTAAGTTTTACATAATTACCGGCCTGGTATTTCCTGTTTCATCAGTAAAACTGAAGGATTACTTTACTCAGTTGAGCAGGCTTTCAATTTCTTCAGTGATTTTGGTTTCCATTTCTGAGCCTTCAAAACCTATGGTACGGTATTGCATTTTCCCCTGCTGGTCTAAAACGGCAACGGTGGGGATAAGGCTGAAACCAACTTTATCGCCCAGCTTGCTGTCGCTGTTATAATAAAGAGGGAAAGTATACTGGCTGTTCTTTTTCGCCCAGTCCCTGGCATCAGTGATGGTATTGCCAGATCCGGTATTGATGACCATAAAAACTACATCGGGTTTGTTTTTATAGGCATCGTATACACGCTGAAGGTAAGGCAGTTCTTTCATGCAGGGCACACACCAGGTAGCCCAGAAATCCATTACCACGATCTTTCCTTTGAGCTTTGATTTATCCAGGATCACACCTGACAAATCTGTTACGGAAATAAGGTCCGGACCAGGAAGGTTAAGCAGTTGCGTTTTAATCGCCGCTTTTACTTTCGCGGTTTTCTGCTCTTCCAGGTTTTTTATAGCAGCATCAAAGGCGGCGGCATTGGCATTAAATTTAAGGTAACTGGCTCTTGCAGATTTGATCAGAACTGGGTTGCTGCTGTCACTGAGAATAAGCTGCCAGTAAGCCTGATAAGCTTTTTCGGGCTTGTTGCTTTGTTCAAACACAATTGCGATGTTACGCAAACTCTCCGCAGGAGTTGCGGAGAATGCTCCAGGATCACCTGCCGGGGCAGGTACAACTCTTCCCGAAGCAGCTTTGACTGCTGGGCCGTTTACAGCTACAGATTGCGAAGCGTATTTTAGTGCAGCCTGCTGCTGACCAAGGTAAAGTTTATTCAGCGCGAGTATAGAAAGCAAAGTTGATTTTGCATCGCGACGGGTACGCACTCTCGTGCTATCGTCTACAAAAGTTTGGATGTAACCAAAGTCATCAGTATTTCTGATAGATCCTACCGGCCACTGATCAACCATTTTTAGCGCGCGCTCAGCATAATCCACTGCCGTTTCCGGTGCCAGTTTTGCCTGTGTGAACTTTGCCGCGATATCCTTTAAATCCCTTGCAGTGTACGGTGTTTTTGCTCCCTGGGTTTTACCTGCATGCATCACTGCTTGTTTTGCATCGCCAATGGCAAGATAGTGCTGAAACAGGATTTTGTGTATGGCCATGGAGCCTGCGGTACCGGTATGGTCACTCTCTTTGAGCAGTGCTTCAAGTTGAAGGAACTTTTTGTTGCTGTCGGTTTCTTTGGCGATAAAAGCTGCCTGGTATTGCCTGGCCAGATCAGAAGCAGGGTAGCTGCGGATCACTGCTTTACGGATAGAATCGCCTTTGGCAGCTGCATCGGTCATGGCATAAGCAGTTATCACTCTGGCTACATTTGCAGGCAGGGTAGGTGCAGTTTCAAATTTATTGGCGATGAGCTGCATCGCTTCTGCTTTGAATCTTCCTTTTTCGGCATCTCCAGACGCTTTAGCCATGCTGATGCTCAGGAAACGGATACGTGCCTCAAAGTTATCGGGGTACTGGTCCAGTTCTTTTTGCAGCAGCGCTAACTGCAGATCAGGAAGGTCAGGAGCTTTGGGCATTTGTGTTTTGATGCTGAACGACTCATGGTAGTATCCATCTTTCACACGCTGCTTTCCATCATATACCGCGAGCGTGTAATGACGGTCTGCCGCGGGTTTATCAATGACTGTTCCGCACTGAAAGTAAAACGAGGCAAAGGTTGCGTAAGGTTGTACCTTAAAGGAAGTTACCCAGTCGTCGCCTTGTTGCACCATAT
>NZ_JBEVDX010000196.1:0-3429 GCF_040513095.1 Pedobacter sp.
ATGTACATGATCAGGTTTCCGTTCAACAGGGTTCCTTCAAAATAAAAGGATTGTTTGAGGTTATCCAGCAGCAGATCAAGTATTGTGCTGCCCTGGAAGTAGGCAGTGATCAGGATCAATGTTTCGATCACCATAATCGACCCTAGTGCGTAGTATGTTTTGCTTTGTTTAACAAGCTTTAGAAGTTCAGCTGACAGCAGTAATCTCATGAATTGGCCTTTTTAATTAGTTGTTCCAATGTCAATACAGGGGTGCAGGCAGTTACCTGTATGCCTTCTCTGAGCAGTTCGGTAAGTAGTGATGGGATATCCCTGGCATCACAAACTACCCTTGCATCATTGGTGCCCATCTCTACATCATAACTTTTTAGGGCCGCAGAGGCATTCAGATTGGATGCTGTAATACTGAAACTGTTGATATGTGTATTGATCAGTTCGTTGGTTGTTCCGGAATTTACTATTTCTCCCTTTTCAATCACGTAGAGAAAATGGCAGCATTTGCTGATTTCGCCCATCATGTGTGAGGATAGCAGGATGGCAATGTGCTCATCTTCTGCGAGCTTTCTGATGAGCGTAATTAAAGAGGCCACACCGATTGGGTCAAGGCCGGAAAATGGTTCATCCAGCACCAGGCATTCCGGATTGTTGATGAGTGCTATGGCTATTCCCAAACGCTGTTTCATTCCAAGGGAGAAGTTTCTCACCGGATCTTTACGGTCAAGCGGTAAACCTACTTTGAGCAAGGTCTGCTCGATGGAATGTTTGTCAGTAGCTGCTCCCTGTATGCCTGCGAAGATTTTGATATTGTCGTATGCATTCAGGTAATTGTAGAGTCCCGGCCGTTCAATGATTCCTCCAACAGGTTTAGCCCTTTTGGAGTTGATAGTCACTAGTCCCTGATCGGGTTTTACCAATCCGCATAAGATCTTGAACAGTGTAGTTTTTCCTGCACCGTTTCTGCCCAGCAGGCCACAGATCTGTCCGGGTGGGATATGTATTGAAACGTTATCTAATGCTTTTCCGGAAGGGTAGCTTTTACTTAAATTTGTTCCTGTAAGCATTATTCAGCTATTTTATAATTAACGTCCTGATCACGGAAGTTGAATCTGGGCTTGTAATATTTCTCCAGAAACGTCCGGGAAACAAAGGATTTCCGGAACAGGAACAGCGGGTCCTGGATCATAAATTTTGGAATGAAATGATACCATCTGATGCCAATCCTTTTGTAGTAACTGAGTACTTCTTTCTCCATGCCTAATTCCTTTGCGGCTACCAGGAAGGCTGTACGCTGACATTTTGATCCTGTATAGGGGTTGGCCAGTTTAGGGCTGAAGCCATGCATATACAGGTTATCTTTTATCCTTTTATAGTTCTGGAAGCGGGACCATGCGTCCATAATAACCAAAAATATGTGTGTAAAGGCAAATAGCACGCAGCCAAACCAGAATACAATAAAAAACAAGGCTTCCTCCATATAGGCATCTCTGAACTTCGTCCAGTAAAACCAGGATTCCATTACAAACAGGATTACTGAGAAATGCAGCAATACACCTACATTCCAGTAAGATACTGTTATACTGGGCTGTTTAGGGATTTTATCATGGTCTACTTTAGCCCGGCGGGAGGCTACACGATTGATATGCTGCATTAACTAAATATAATATTTTTAATCTAAAAAACTGTGGACAAGATATACTTTCTATTGCTTTGGATAAATTTGAATTTCAGCTCATCAGACAATGGAGGTTTAATATTACGAAATTACTGAATCACTGCTTCTTTTTAACGCAGTATACAACTTAAAGTTGTTTAAAATCCGTGTTTTTGCTCGCTAAACCGAATATATTTAATAGTAATGAGAAATGTCAAAAATACAGTTTCCTGCGTATAAATCTCGTGACATACGTTTTTGCAGTAACCGGATATGCCTATTTTAGCTTTTCATTAGGTTGTCGCATGAACTCAAAGTAATCATGATCAAATCAATAAAAAACTCGGAACACTATCAATGGGGCGATCACTGTGATGGCTGGCATTTGTTGAAAACAGATGGTTTAAGCGTTATTCAGGAGATGATGCCAGCTGGTACTACAGAGACGCACCATTTTCACAATCTATCTCAGCAGTTGTTTTATGTTTTATCGGGGACAGCCAGATTTGAAATTGAAGGGGAGGTGTTTATATTAAATCCAGCTGAGAGTATTCATGTGGCTAAGGGCAGGAGACATTGTATTGCAAATCATGGGGTGGCAGATCTGGCTTTTTTGGTTATTTCTGAGCCGAAAGCTCATGGGGATAGGGTAGAGGCTTAACATAATGTTAATCATTAAATCATATCAAAAAGTCTTTTTTGTATATGAGAAAAACTATTACTGCCTTGTTCGTGCTGCCCGTATTCCTGTCTGCAAATGTACCTGATCACCTGATGATGAGTTTAACCAGGCCTACAACAGTCGATTCATTGGGTGCCTGTCAGGGTGTCTCATATCAAAAAGGACGCGTTTTTTTATATGGCGACCGGGAGATAGGAGTGATCAGAGAGTATACTTTAGTGGGGGATAGCCTGGTAGATCTCCATAAAGAATCCAGGCTGACAGTTGAAGGAAAAGATGTGATCAACCATCCAACTGGTGTAGCTCAACATGCCGGCAAACCTACTTTTATCGGTAATTCTGTTAAACCAGATGTACCGGGTGGTAAATGGAAAGCTATTATCTATTGGGTAAACTGGGAGGGACTTTTAAAAACCAGGACTCTTGATGGAAATTTAATGAGCATTATTGAAGATGATGTCTGTATACAGGGCACAAGACCGGAATATGTGCAGTACAATAATAAGTGGTATGTAGCTACCGCAGATTATGGGAATAATGGTAACGAGGTCAGGCTATATGATCCACGGGCCTTAAGCAAAGCTTCGAAAACCAGTGACAAAGGGGTGTTGTATAAAAAGTTCAGTTGTACGCCGTGGGTGCAGAACCTGCATTGGATTGCTGAAAAAGGAATTCTTGTACTAATACAAAATCAGGTGGAAGGCCGCAAGTGGCGCTTTACCTATGTTGACCTGGAGAAATCAATAGCTTCCGGCAAACAGGAAGTAATTAAAGAAGTACTTAATGACAGAGCGGATGAGCTGGAAGGCTTTGCGTTTACCAATAGCCCGGGATCCGGTATTGCTGTCAATTCTTCAAGAACGCAGAATGTTAACTTCATGCAGGTAAAATGGAAGTAATTACCAATTCAAGTATTTTTTCGGGATTATCTTCAACTTAAATTTGCAAAGCACAAACAAATTGTTACTTTTGCGACCCACGGGGGATTAGCTCATTTGGCTAGAGCGCTTGCCTGGCAGGCAAGAGGTGACCGGTTCGAATCCGGTATTCTCCACTGAAAAGCTTCAGAGCAATCTGGAGCTTTCGTATTTAAAACG
>NZ_JBEVDX010000197.1:0-34161 GCF_040513095.1 Pedobacter sp.
CCTACCGAAATAAGGATGTACTTTTAGGATTGGTCTCGCCTAAGGTGGCACTGGATGTAATCAAGTCGATGAAGGATGTGGGCGATAAAACAGGTTTCATCCCTACATTTTTTCATGGTGACCACGGTACTTCATCGATTGCAGGCGCTTACCTTCGCGGTATAGATAACTTTGATGTGAAGGGTACTTACGCGATCCTGCTCAGGAACGCCAATGTTTCTCCGGGAGCAAGGCCCCACCTGGAAGAGTATATCAAAAAAGGCTATATCTCTGATCCTGATATTGCCCATCCTGAGGTAGAAACGAAGGCCAGTGCCGGTGTTTCCAAAACGCTGGAGTATGCTTATGATGACTACTCACTGGCACAGATGGCCAAAAAACTGGGAGATACAGCCAATTACAGCATACTTATGGCCCGGTCTCAGAATTACAAAAACATGTTTGATCCCTCTACCAGGTTTATGCGCGGGCGATTGCCAAACGGAGAGTGGATCAAGCCTTTTGATCCGACCCAGCCCTATTACGAGTATATGTACAGGGAAGCAAATGCCTGGCAGGTTTCCTTTTTTGCCCCACATGACATGAAAGGCCTGATTGCGTTGTATGGGGGCCCTGCTGGTTTTGAATCCAAACTGGATTCGCTTTTTACGCTGCCCTGGAACCCGAAACATATCGCCAGAAATGTGGAGACCTTTATCGGCCAGTATTGCCACGGCAACCAGCCAGATCATGAGGCTCCCTTTGCTTATACTTTTATAGGCAAGCCGGAGAAAACACAGAAGGTGCTGGACAATATCCTGAACAATCTTTACGGAATAGGAGATAAGGGACTGGCACTTGCGGGGATGGATGATGCAGGAGAAATGTCTGCCTGGTATGTGCTAAGCTCAACTGGCTTGTATACTTTCTCTGCCACTGATCCTGAGTATCTGGTAACAGCGCCATTATTTGATGAAGTGAAATGGAAAACCAATACCGGCCGTACTTTGACGCTGAGCAAACCCGGAAAGGGCAGGGGGATTACAGCTATAAAAGTGAATGGTAAACTGAATAAGGGATACTTCGTATCGCATGATCTTTTTAAAGAAGGTGGCAGGGTAGAGGTTGTTACAAGATAAAGCAGGGTATTATTGCTTAAACTTTTGGCAGCAGCAGTTGTTGTTGCTCAATGGAGAAAGAGCAGCATGAAGACCGTTACCCTTTAATTTTAACACTACGCCTTGATCAGGATAGCCAGGCATTTTTTGATCAGCAGCGAAAACTTTATTTTCCGGCTGAACGTAATTACCTTGAAGCACATCTCACTTTGTTTCACCAATTACCTGATGGGCATGAAAAGGTCGACTTTATGAAAAACCTGGCTGTGCCGGAATTTGAGCTGAAGGTAACTGGCCTCAGAAACCTTGGTGCGGGTGTAGCCTACCGTATTGAAAGTCCGGAATTACTGGCCTTACGGAAGACCATTGCTGCTGAGTTTTCCGGGCAGCTGATACCGCAGGACCGGCAGGGATACCGCCCTCACATTACGATTATGAACAAAACTACTCCGCAGGAGGCCCTCGCGTTACTGGCTGATCTTGCTGCTGATTTCGGGGAGTTTACAATAAAGGCAACAGGTTTGGATTTGTGGTCGTACCTCGGCGGGCCATGGCGCCATGAAAATACATTCTATTTTAAAGCGGCTGAATAATAATGGTTGAAGGTCAATTCTATAACAATGAGCTGCTTGATCTCAAGAGGTTAAAAGGGGACAGGCAGGCGGATGATTTTATCAGCCATGTTTTTGCTGATGCAACTACAAAAAAGCAGCTGCAGCAGTGGATGGGCGGGAAGTGTGGTCCTGAACATTTGATGACTTTGAAAAGTTTATTTCCGGGTTTCAGCTTTATAGCTCAAGCTGATCGTTTACCTGAATGGGCAGACCGCCGCCTGATGAAAGCAGGTACTGCATTTTTTGCCCGTCACTCGGAGATGATCATGAGTTTGCTCGGACTGTTATCACTGCCTTATTGCTACACTGCCGCCAATGGAGCAATGGTTTTATATTTGTCAGAACTGATCCGCAAGCAAACTTCAAAAAGACTTAATGACACCGCTTCATTTGTCTGGGAAGTGATGAACCCCGACGGGTTTGGAGACAATGGTAATGCCTGTGATGAAATATTGAAAGTACGGATTATGCATGCCGCCGTTCGGTATTATACGTATCAAACCGGCAAATGGAATGAACAATGGGGCATTCCGGTAAATCAGGAGGATATGGCGGGCACGAACCTTTCTTTTTCATTGATTGTGATACGCGGGCTGCGGATGCTGGGCTACAATGTGAGTCAGGCTGATCAGGCTGCTTATATGCATATCTGGGCTGTTGTTGGGTATTTAACAGGACTGGATCAGGAGCTGATTCCAGAAACTTCCAGGCAGGCAATGCAGCTGGATGCAGTCATCAAAGAACGTCAGTTTCAGCTCTCAGGTCATGGGCAGGAACTGACCAGTTCTTTAACGAAGCACATATTGAAAATAAATAACAGCAAGGCATCGGCTGATGAGATATTGGGCTTAATGCGTTACCTTCTGGGCCGCGAAATAGCAGATATGCTGGCTATAAAAGCGCCGGACCTGCCTGCTTACAAACTGACCATCATAAAAACGATGAACCTTTTAAAGGATTTTAAACCTGAGGGGGACAGCAGAGTGGTCTACAATCAGGCCTATGCCCGATTTAAATGGCAGAGTCTGCGCCATAAAGACGTTCAGGCCTGATAAAATTCTGTTTAATTTCCAAGGCCACCTATTGGATTTAGCTTAACGTGAAGTCTGGTTAACAATCTGAGCAGCAATGGAGGTTGGACAGTGCTGACATGCTTCGGAATATAGTATTCGCTGCTGGAACGTTTGAAAATTTCAGTAGCCCCGTTTGTTGTTTTAATAGCAACTTCATTGTAAGGAATGCCATGTTCCCTGAGACGGGCTCGGAGTGGGGGAGAATCGTGAAAATCTATGAGTATGCGCTCTTTTGAAGCCTCTAACACAGCCAGCTGATATTTGATCTGCGTGCTGATTATCGCATTCTGAATGATGACTATAGAGGAAAAGCTTACATTAACAATTAGTGCGAAGTACAGGGAATTTTTGAGCCATTTCCGCTGGGCAGGCAGGATCAGTTCAAATGCTACCAGGAGGAATATTGGTATATACCATAACTGTGGAATGTACCTTGCCCACCAGGATTCGGGCATTATAGCAACCGTCAACAGCAAGGTCCCTAAGATAAATATAGCATCTTTAAATCTCCTGTCCCTGTAGCCGCGGGCAATGAATATAGCGAGCATTACCAGTGCAATGATGATAATCCCACTAAACCAGGGACCAAAACCTGCTACCCGAACATCCGGCCTCCAGAAGGATTTTAGGTCGACCATCTTTAGTGTAAGGGGCAATTTAAGTTGAGGGTAGTCGGCCGGTGTTCCGCTAACCGAGATGTTATCAGTATGTGAAAACAGGGAAACAAATAATTTGCGGGGCATGGACTGCTGACTGAAACCAGGAGGGGAGTTCAGGGTCACTATATCCACCTTAGTCTTTCCCATCAGAGGATAAAATGGATGTCCGTGTTTCAAAGTATTGGTAATATAAGGATTGAAGCCTGCAAGTATTCCCAGTACGGATGCCAGGAGCATGGTGAAAATTAAGCTTTTATGCTTGAGCAGTTCGCCCTTTAGAAATAGCCAGCAAACAATCATAATGATGGTTATCACTGCATAAACAACACCGCTAAACTTTACGCCGAAGATCAGGATAATTACCATTAAAACCAGAGCATAAGACAGCATGTGTTTCACTCTGAGTGCATTACGGATGGAGATTACAAGCAGAAGCAGCAATGACGCCAGTGCGCCATCTACACAAAAAGTGAGCATTTGCGAAATTGATATGGGGTTACACATCAGTAATAAACTGATAGTCCATGCTTTTACGGATGAAAGTAATGGCAGTAAAGCAGACAAACTGAGAAACAGGCCGCCGAGCATAAGCATAATGTTAAGGGCTTTCCCTGTTTCAATGTACCCGGTTGTGGCGTATATGGCTGCCTGGATTAATTCCGTACCTTTTGCATAGTGGTTGATCCATACAAAGTAGATGTCCCTGTAATCGATGCCCATTTTGTAAGGGTCCCAGCCATCCTTCACATCTTTGAGGAAAGTAATTTTGTTTTCTCCCAGTACTGTATGATAAGGGTTCCATCCCTGCGCCAGCTGTATGATAGTTTCCTGGTGATATTCCTGTCCGTCGTCTGATACATCAAAGAAAAACCCTGCAATCAAGAGAGAAATTCCGGTTAATACCAGTGGCAGTGCTATGGTGAAGGCTATTTTCCATGGCTTAGCCTGCAATTGCCATGGCGATTTAGACACGGCGAATACCTGCAGGGCCAGTGTAAAAAGGAGCGCAAGTGGGAATTGCCACCAGCCAGCCTTTGCGTTCAAATATAAAGTGAGGGACTGGATCACCAGGGTGATCCCCGCAACCATTACGAGAAAAAAACCAATAAGGAAATAACTTTTAGACCGTTCATTAACTTGAATGATGTTCATACTGGCATTAACAGAGGTGAGGCGTTAGCTACAACTCTAATGAAACAATGCCCTGGATGAACTAAAGATCTCCGGAATAGCGACTTTCGAGCTGTGATGTAATGTAGATAAAATAATCAATAATACATATATAGGTTTAGTTTTGTTTCCCGGGTCCTGAGTTTTATTTACAGCTAAAAAATAACCTATTGGTACATGCCAAATAACAAGGCCTGTACCCGGACTAAACCAGATACAGGCCATGTTATTCTTTATTATGGACAGGATTGTTTAAAAATGGTTTATTGCGAAAGCCTTATGCTTTCTTAGCCTCATTTTTTTCTTCGTCATTCGCATCAAGACGATAAATTTCCATGATGTTTTCCAATACTTTGACAAAGTCAATATTGAGATCTATCAGCTTTCCGGTATGGATATCAAATACCCAGCCATGTACAGTCAGGTTACGTTCGCGCTGCGCTCTCTGTACTTCTGCGGTTTTTATAACATTGATGCACTGCTCCTCAACGTTTAACTCAACCAGTCTTTTATACCGCTGGTCTTCATCTTCGATGGCGCCGAGTTCATCTTTGTGAGTTCTGTATACATCGCGGATATTTCTCAGCCATGGATTTAAAATACCCAAATCTCCGGATTTCATGGCAGCCTGAACACCACCGCAGTAGTAGTGGCCACACACAACAATATGATTTACATTAAGGTGCATTACAGCGTAGTTGATTACTGACATCACACTTAAATCAGTGTTAGGAACCATATTGGCAATATTTCTGTGTATGAAAGCCTCACCAGGGGCAACGCCCATCAGCTCTTCTGCGGATACACGGCTATCGGAGCAACCGATATACAGGATGTCGGGTTTTTGTCCTTTAGACATGTTGCTAAAGTAATCAGACTGAACGCTCAACTTCTTTTGAACCCAACTTTCATTATTTTCAAATATCTTCTTAATATCCATGTTGTAGTGTAATGTTCGTAATTATAACAATTATTGTAAAACAGCTGTAAAAGTGAATTGTTTGTTTGGTAAAACCAAAAATTACGTATAAAATTTCTGGACAGGATTTTCAAACGTCCGGTAACCATGCTAAATAGCTGCGATACAATGTTACGGGAGTGCCGGGGGGCAAACTTATCTGTAAGTTATGTGTTAATGGCTTGTTTGTCTGCTTAAACGGCAAATATTAAATTTTGATTTATGGCCGAACTACCTGATCTGACCGTATATGCGGAAATACTATCCAGGCGTTTTAAAGGAAAAACTTTAAAAGACCTGGATGTTAAGGTGTCAAAGAAACTCAATGTTTCAGTTAAGGAACTGGAATCAGCACTGCTTGGGAAAAAGCTGACTGCTGTATCCAGATATGGGAAGAGCCTGCATTTTGAGTTTGCGGGTGATATTGTCCTGCAGATCCATCTGATGCTTCGCGGAGAGCTTGTGCTTTTGAATAAGGAAAATCCAGATCCCAAATATGAGATCCTGGGATTTATGTTTAGCGGGGGAGAAGGGTTTGCCGTGGTGGATTTGCTCAGACAAGCGACGCCCACATTAAATCCTGAAGAGGCAAAATCACCTGATGCCCTGGAAATTACGCTGGAAGATCTGACTGCAACCCTATCTAAATCCAGGAAAATGGTAAAGGAAGTGCTGATGGATCAGAAGAAAATGCGCGGAATAGGGAATTCGTATGCTGATGAAATTTTGTGGCATGCCCGGATTTCACCTTTTTCGATTGCCAATGCGATTCCGGAAAAAGCGGTGAAAAAGCTTTTCAGCTCGATGGATAAGGTCCTGAAAAAAGCGATTGAGGAAATCGCAAAGGAGAATGGGGATGAACTGCATGGAGAACTGCGCGATGTGATGAAGATACATGGGTCCAGGATTGAAAAAAGCCCCGGAGGCGCAGCCGTCAAATCAGAAAAGATTGGTGGCAGAACCAGCTATTACACGGAAGAACAGGAGCTTTACAACTGATGCAATGTTCATCAGTGTTGTAAAGCCGCTATATCTGTGAAACCTTCGTAACTGGTTCCATAATAATCTGCCAGGGCAGGAGAGTACTTGCCTTCGTAGTCGTACAGGTAAGTTTCAATACCGAGCTCCCGGGCAAACAAAATTTCGGATTCTGGATTGTCTCCGATCACCAGAACATCTGAAGGAGCATACTCATATTTTAACATGATCTGCTTAAAAATGTCTCCTTTGGTGAGTACAGACCTGTATGGATCCGGGATAAAGATTTCCCTGAAATCGTCCTGGATCTGTAACTGCCTGATCTTACTTTGCTGAAGTTTAACATAACCTGCGGTAATCAGAAATTTGTCCATTTTTATACCACGTGTCAGCTCATAGTCGTTAAATGTTTCCATGGAACCGCCATAAGTCATGTCCAGTGAAATCCTCAAACCTTCCTCCTTTACATCCTTTTTCAGGGCATACCGGTCAGCCACTGTGTGAAAAGGCGTAGATAGAATATCCGTACGTATTGCCTGGAATACATCCTCACTTACACGCGGTTTTAGCAGGTGGAACAGCTCTTTGTACATATCATCAACAACAGACACGGTAGGGTAAATCGTATCATCCAGATCAAAAAATAATGCTTTCTTCATACTGATCAATGATTATCCTGCGCTGTTGTCATCCTGCAGATCCTCGGATCCAAACTTTTTCGTATCCCCGCTGTCCAGCTTTACACTGATGGAGTTTCCAATTGCATCTACTACTTCTCCTTTGCCATCCGGTGTGATCACACGCTGGCCTTTTAAAAATAAATCTTCGTTCATAATAACTGAGTTAAATTACAGCCATGAGTGCATCGCCCATGGTTGGTGCTAGAACCTATAATAATCAGGATTGTTTAAATTATATTGTCAACTTTTATTATTGTTTGAATTTGACCTGCCTTATCTATTCTTAGCTTTCATCCTATTTATGTCTCTCAGTGATTAGGCTACTGGTCAGTGGATTATCTTTTGATTAAAATCGTTTACGCTTATAGGTGTTAAAGTCATTTCTGCGAGAACTTTAATTGATTTGTTTACGTAATTTTTCATAATGGTGTAAATGTCTGTTCGCTATTAAAATTTACTGTATATGGAAAATCAAAATGATTTGGAATTTGAGCGACTGAAATGTCTTATGCTGAAAGCCGAAATTGTTTCAAATATGAGCGCAGAAGTAAAGTCTAAAATTATACAGCGGGGATATACACCTACCGAAATAGCTACTACCTACATTGCTCGAATGTATTGCTACATAGATAGTGACCCTGCAATTGCAGCTATAAATCTGGCTATGTTGACACTTCCGCCCTGCAGTCCTGTTTATGAACAGATTATTTTCAATGAATCAGGAGAGCAAATAGTTGATATTATTTTTTAGGGATTAAGGTGATTGAGATGACCAGACCAATCAGGTTGATCATAGTATATAACAGGGGCTGCCTGGAAAATCATTTAAATTTAAAACAATTGCGAGTTATATTACCTTTTTGGACAGGCAATAGTCGCATTCTATTAATGTGGCTGGAACGCGAGAACAGCAAAAACACAGATAAATAATGAATAGTCTTTTTAAAAGGATAGTTGCCTCGAATAGCGGGCTGCTGGGCGATATGGTGCAGCTGAAATACCAGGCAATGTCTGAAAGCGCGTTCAGGTTTTTTCGGGGTACCTGTGAGTTGTTTTATGAAGACTTCCATACCTGGAAACAAATGCCCTCATCTCCATTATCCTGGATATGCGGGGATCTGCATGTAGAAAACTTTGGCAGTTACAAATCAGATGACGGACAGGTATACTTTGATCTCAATGATTTCGACGAAGCATTACTGGCGCCTGTGATTTGGGAGCTTACACGAATGCTGACAAGCATCTTTCTCTGTTTCGATTTTCTGGAGATTGAGGAGCTCAAAGCAATGAACATGGTGCAGGTATTTCTAAAGAATTATGCAGGTGTACTTATCCGTGGGAAAGCCCTGGCGATAGAGCCCCGCGTAGCAAAAGGGATTATCTTATCATTTTTGAACAGCGTAACGCTGCGTAAGCAGTCGCGCCTGCTGGAAAAGAGGACAGAAGTTAAAAAGAGAAAACGGGTAATTTCCCTTGCTGATGAACGGCATTTTCCCGTTGAGGGCGAATTAAGGCAGGAGCTGTTTGAGCACCTGAACGACTGGATTAATTTCCATTCCAAAAGCCCTTACAATTATAAGGTGAAAGACGTGGTCTTCCGCCTTGCGGGAACAGGAAGCGTAGGCACAAAGCGCTATATGTTCTTACTTGAAAATACCAATAAAAAGGGGAAATACCTGATCATTGATATGAAGCAATCACAGCCTTCAGCGCTGGACGGATATCTTACTGTGAAGCAGAAAAACTGGGACAGCGAATCTGAACGTGTGGTTTTTGTGCAGGAACTTGCGCAGCATATGCCCTGCGCATTGTTGAGCAGTACAACATTTAAGGGAGAAGGATATGTGATGAAGGAGATGCAGCCTGCGGAAGATAAGGTCAAATTTAATCTGATACAAGACAACTACAGGGACATTTATCAGGTAATTGACGATATGGCCGCGCTTACGGCTGCCTCACATATCAGGTCGTCTGGCAGGTCGGGATCGGCTACAGCAGATGAACTGATTGCTTTTGGCAAGCGTAACGGCTGGCAGGAACAGGTGATCAGTTATGCCCACAACTATGCGCAGCAAGTGAAAAAGGATTACAGCTTGTTCAGATCCGGGTTTGAATCTGGTGCTTTTACCGGACCCGGGCAGTAGCTAAAAACTAAATTGAAACAGATGTTTCGTTCTGAAAATTTTATAATTGAAAAGCCGGTCGTAATGAGCCGGCTTTTTGCATTTTGTACTGGCGCATATATAGAATAGACATGATGGCTGATCCTTAAGCAGCTATTATGATAATATCATATAGTAAGCTGATAAAAACTATCATTAAAAAGTATATCTGATTGTACACTTTTGTGTAAGTCACACAGGCTTAACCAGATATAACCCGGCAAATTATCTCCACATATAATTTGCTTAACATGAAGATGCATCCGTATACAAGAGGTAGCGTTATATAATCTCACCCGGAAATTTATGGCTTTCAGATAGGCATAAATTTAAGGACAGCTGAGGTTAACAGGCGTCTATATATTCCCCCCAGTAGCCTATACTTATTGCCAATAACAACCAAATATATAACTTATGAACTTAGAATTTTTACGCAAATTTTCCTGGGTTTTTTTACTCATGACAGTTACCGGTACGTCTTTGCTGGCCCAGCAGCGGCAAATTACCGGTAAGGTTGTTGATCAAAAAGACGGGCAGCCCATACCGGGAGTAACCGTTGGGATACGGGGTAAAAGCAATAACGTAACCACCAATGACAAAGGTGAATTTGGATTGGTTGCAGATCCTGCTACTGATGCCCTGGTGTTTTCGTACGTAGGCTATATCAGGCAGATCATCCCCCTGGCAGGCAAAAACAGGATAACAGTAAACTTTGCTGAAGACAGCCAGACGCTGGATGAGGATGCTGTTGTAGTTGTAGGCTATGGTACAAAAAAACGCAGTGAGGTGCTGGGATCAATTGCCACTATTACGGGTAGCGAAATACAGGATGTACCTGCCCCCAATTTAGCAGGCGCCCTGAGAAACCGGGTTGCTGGTGTAGGTGTAAGTCAGGTATCCGGTCGTCCGGGCGCGCCTATTACCCTAAACATCAGAAATTCCGTAGTCTCCGAAGCGGTGCCGGGTGGTACAGCAGAACCGCTGTATGTAGTGGATGGTATCACCGTTACCAGAGATGCATTTGATAATATCGATGCCTCGATGGTAGAGAATTTAACCTTCTTAAAGGATGCATCGGCATCTATCTATGGGGCTTCGGGAGCGAAGGGCGTTGTTCTGGTAACCACAAAGAGAGGTAAGCTTGGCAAACCCAGTATTACCTATAATGGGTACCTGGGGATTTCTGATGCGGCAAAAACACCGGAGATGTTATCTGCGTATGACCACGCTTTACTTTTAAACGATACCTACCGTACACAAAGCGCCCCTTTGTCAGATATCTTCCTGCGTGAGGACCTGGACTACATCAAAACACTCAACTATAAAAGCTGGTATGACGAGGTATGGCAGCCATCAACCATGCAGAGGCACAATGTGGGCATCTCCGGAGGAAGTGAAAGGATAACTTTCTTTACAGGAGGAAGTTATCAGAGCGAAAATGCCAACTATGCAGGAATGAAATTTGATAAATATGGCTTTAGAAGTGGGGTCACTGCTACATTATCAAACGGATTAAAGGCAGATATCAACTTCAATGTAGACTATAATACAAGAGAGCAGCACCACAATGCTCAGGAAAGTGATGCGAATTTCTTTGAGCGGATAGTGAGTATACCACGCTGGGTACCCATTAGTATCAATGGCAATTACGTTAACTATAACGGCCTGATCAACCCGAAGGCTGTTGCAGAATCGGGCTATTACAACAACAGCAGCACAAAGGGATATCGGATCAATGGAAGCTTAACTTATGAACCTACGTTCTTCAAGGGATTTACGGCCAAGTTACAGATCTCTCAGGCAAGCGGCTCTTCTAAGGCTACACAGTACATCCCGCCATATAAACTCTATAACTATGTGAGAAGGGGGAATAACCAGCAGCTGTTTACTGATCAGTTAGTAAATACCTCGGCCACCTCCTCGTACTTTGAACCAACCAGCTTAGCTACTGCAACTATCACTCCAGGGGTATCCGAAAATAATAGCTATCAGGGATTTATCACCTTACAGTACAGCAGAACTTTTGCCAAACATGCGCTGAATTTATTGGTGGGCGGGGAGCAGAGCGAGGGGAACTCTCAAAGTTCAACGGTGCGCTATAGCAATCAGCTGATCCCGGGTGTAGACCAGTACTGGGCTTTTGATGCAACTACTTTAACCCGTCAGAACTTCGCAAGGACGGCAGTATCAAAACGTTCGTTTTTCGGGCGCTTTGACTATGATTACAATAAGAAATACCTGCTGGAGGTGATTACCCGACTGGATGCGTCATCCAACTTCGCTACAGGGAACCGCTGGGGAGTTTCGCCCAACGCTGGTATTGGCTGGGTAGTGAGTCAGGAAGACTTCTTTAAAAACTCAAAGTTAACCCGCTTTGTGAATTTTCTGAAACTGAAGCTGAATGTAGGGATTACTGGTGATGACAGGGTTGATCAGAGGCTGTGGCAGGACAGGTTCCTGATCGATGTAACCAACGGCTATCTCTACGGAAACTCGAATCAGAACAGCTTAAACCGTTCGCGGCTGGCCAATCCGGACATCACATGGGAAAAGAAAAGGACCATCAACCTGGGTTTGGAATCATCCATGTTTGATAACAAACTGGATATCGGGATCGAGGTGTTTAAAAACTATAATTACGACGCATTTGACCTGGGGGGAAATAACTTGTATCCACTGTATTTTGGTACTGCCGCGCCGATTGTCAATTACAGGGAAACCTACAACTGGGGATCTGAATTCACTATCGGATACAAGGCAAAGCTGGCTGCAAGCTGGAATCTAAGTGCCAGTATGAACTTCGGTTATGGTAACTCTGTAGTAGACAGAATCCTTTACGCACCGGGAAACCTGATCAACAACGTAGCGCCCGACTGGCAGGTACAGTTCGGAACAGATCCGAGGGTATATAATTCAAGTAACATAGGTTTAAAAACAATCGGCATGTTCAGGACGCAGGCAGAGGTAGATTCATGGATGGCAAAATATCCTAATTACAGATTGTACGACAGGGTGCCGCAACCGGGCTGGTTATATTTCGAGGATACCAATAAAGATGGGGTAATCAGTGACAGCGATATGGTGCCGCTGTTCAAAAATACAAATGCTTTCTTTACCTCCGGGATTTCCCTAAATCTCAGTTACAAAAACTTTGCTTTCAATACGAATATAAATGCACGGTTTGGTGGTAAAATATTCTACGACAGCAGGGCCAGGATCGCGCCCTCGGCTACCAGAAATGTGTTAACTATCTGGCAGGACCGATGGACAATAGATAACCCGATGCAGGGCAAATATCCAAGGTTTGATGATCCGGCATTGACAAGGAATTCTGACTTCTGGGCGGTGGACGGAACAATGATCCGCATCAATACAATGACCCTGAGTTACAAATTAGCACCGGTACTGGCAAGGAAACTTGGGCTGGAAGGCGGACGGCTTTTGCTGACGGGAAACAACCTGTGGACCATCATCAACCCACTGCCATACAAAGATCCGTACACCTCTAGTGCATACGACTATCCGATACTGAGAACGATTTCGCTGGGATTAAGTGTTAACCTCTAATTATTTGAGCAATGAGCAATAAACTGAAAAATAATATAAAGAAGTCCTTTCTGATGCTAATGCTGACGGTTGCTTTGGCAGCATGCGTAAACAAGGATGATTTTTTCCTTTTGCCTGACACGGAAGGAATAGATGCAGCAATCTGGGATAACGAAGGTTCCGTGCAGCTCCATTTAAACAGGGTATATGATGTGGTGATGGCAGCTTTCCCGCTGCAGGTTGCTCCAGACAGGTTTGGGGTACACTATGCGAGTGATGAGAATTACCTTCCCGATCTGGATGTGAATGCAAGAGCTGCATTGGGACTGCAGGGGGTTCTGGGTGATAATGATGTGAGGTTCGTGGGGAATCAATACCGTGGTAATCCAGGTGACAATAAATATTGGGATATCGCCAGATGTAATGATGCCATTGGAAATGTCCCTAAGGGATCATTGCCGCAGGACAGGCAAAAGGTGCTGCTTGGGCAGTATCACGCACTAAGGGCAATCACTTACTTTGAATTGGTTAAAGTTTACGGTGGTGTACCACTGATTTTAGAGCCGCAACTGGAGAATTCTGTATATATGGGCGGCAGGAAAAGTGCCCGGGAGTGTTTTCAGGCGATCTTAAATGATCTGAATACCTCTATCACGATGCTCGAAGGCTTTAATCCGGATGATGGAACCGGAAGAGGAAAGATTACCAAACTGATCGCTACGTGTATCAAAGCGAAGGTTTTGTTTTATATGGCTAGTCCGCAGTTTAATCCAAGAAACGATCCCAAACACCCTTTTGTACAGGAGAAATGGAGTACGGCCCTGCAGGCAAACAAAGAAGCGTATGATTTATGCCTTGCGGCCGGAAAAAGACTGATGCCCAACTACAACGATATTTTCCGTACAGAAGGAACTGCCAACACAGAAGCAATCATGGTTAGAACATATTCAAGTACCATTAACGCGAGAGGGCACGATGGGGAGTACCGCAGCAGGCCAGGCTCTGAAGGAGGATCGTACCACCAGTTCTATGTGCCAACTACAAAAATGCTGGATGCCTATCCGATGAGGGATGGAAAACCAAGGGGCACATCAACAGCCTATCCCTATGATGATATCATGTTCTGGCAAAATAGAGACCCCAGGTTTGAAGCCACCTTTGCCTACAACGGAAGCCTGTATCCGCTGAGCGGAAATACGACAAGAAAACAATGGAACTACAATACAGCAGTGAACGAATCAAATGGTAATGCCGTCTATGTGCGCCGCTTTACCACGCCGGGATTAGGTTCTGGTGCCGTAAGGTATTCAAATGGATTGGGAGGAAGCGGGATGGACTGGATTGAAATGAGATTGGCCGAGGTGATGCTGAATTACGCGGATTGTATGAACGAAACAGGAAACATCTCTGGAGCAAAAGACATGGTGAGGCAGATCCGGGTGAGGGCAGGAATAGTGCAGGGGGATTCTGATTATGGATTAGGACTTGCTGGTGGTGGTGATGAACTGAGGACTTTGATCCTCAACGAGCGGCTTATTGAATTTGCTTTCGAGAATAAGCGCAATGCGGATCTGCGAAGGTCACGCACGATGCACCTGCTGACAGGAAGTATGTCCAAAAGGGAAATCCAGCTCGCCGCCACGAGTGATAAAAATGTTCTTGAAGCGGTAACTAATGGGGTGATGTTCAGGGAAACAATAAACGTTAATGATAAAACCGTTTATAACAGGTATTTCAGAAATGTGATCGTTACCAACGCTACTTATCTGCCTTATAACGTTCCTGAATTTCATTATTTCTATACTTTCCATGCCGACTTTGTGAATTTCGGGGCCAACATCGTTCCAACAATTGGCTGGCCCGGCGGCACGTTTGATCCGCTTGATTAAAAAATAATAGAGGTATCTGATTAAATAGCTAATAAAATGAAAACCAAGAATATTCAAAAGTTACTCCTTATTGTATTCACTGTACTGTGTTTTACGGGATGCAAAAAGGATTCTGAAAATATATTTACCATGTTTACGGAAGTGACTGTAACCTACAATAACAGTGATCCGCGCTGTGTTACAGACTATAAATCGGTAAACGAAAAGGAGGAAGTATGGATTGATTTTACAATTAATTCAGCCTCTGAAGATATGTATTCCTATACCGTGGAAAAATCAGCCAGCAACCAAACTCCCGAGCGTACGGTATTTACAATTACCAACCCTGCGCAACGGAGGAGTTTTTCAAATATCATCAAACTGGTGATGGACCGTGATGGCAAAACAAGCTACCGCATCTATGCCCTCAACCAAAAAGGAATATTTATTGGCGACGGCAAAAAAAGTGTAACGATTGACGTTAATCCTAGTTATATGATCTATGCCAACAGGAACATCTATCTGCCTGATACTGTCGCAAAATCATTGCCCAGCTTCTTTTCACTGAGTGATGCTTCTGGTTTTAATTATACTGAAGCTGGCTCAAATTCAGCAAAAATAGATTTTGGTATTTACAGGAGGCTCGCTTCCAATTCTACCCCCGCAGCGGTGTCATATGTGATTAATTTATATTCGCCAGGTGTACCTGTGAACCCGCTGGCCGTGTATGACATCAGTGCCTGGACACCTAAAAGAACAACACGTTTTAGTGCGCCGGTTACAGGACAGGCAACTGCATTTCTTACAGGAGCAATATCAGGATCAACAATTGAAACGCTGGCCAGGGCACGTACCATCAACCTCAGTGCAACGGTTGCAACTGTGGCAGCAAGTGGCCTGGCAGCAGGCAGTGCAGTATTCTTTCTTACTCCTGAGGGTAAATATGGAATGATGTACATCAATGCCGCAACTTCAGATTACCAGGGCAGGCCATACATCAATGTAAGTGTGAAAGTGCAGAGATAATTGGATTAGCGTTTTTTATCTTAACTTCATTCGATGATGAAGCTGGTGTCATTGAAAAAACATAGTGGCTCATCCCCAAATTATGTTTTTTAACTGTCTAACTGATATGAACGCTCATCCTCTAAGAAAAAAAACACTATGGTTATGTGCATGCATGATTGCCGCCGTAAATTCATTTGCGCAGAATTCTATAACTTTTGATACTGCCGAATCCAAAACAGTCATCAGCAAAAATATCTACGGACATTTTGCAGAACACCTTGGACGGTGCATTTATGATGGTTTTTATGTAGGTGAGGGGAATAAAACAATACCCAATACAAACGGAATAAGAAATGACATTGTTAAGGCATTGAAAAAACTAAAGATTCCTAACCTGCGCTGGCCCGGAGGATGTTTTGCTGACACCTATCACTGGAAAGATGGAATCGGGCCAAAAGATAAAAGGGCTTCAATTGTAAATACCAACTGGGGAGACGTCACTGAAGACAATAGTTTTGGAACGCATGATTTCCTGAACCTCTGCGAGCTGCTGGAAACTGAACCCTATATATCCGGCAATGTGGGCACTGGTACTGTACAGGAAATGGTGGATTGGATGCAGTACACAAATTTTGACACCAAAAGTCCGATGTCTGATCTGCGCAGGCAGAACGGGCGCGACAAAGCCTGGAAGGTGAAGTATTGGGGGATTGGTAACGAAACTTATGGTTGTGGCGGCCATATGAGGGTTGAATATTATGCTGATCTCTACCGTCAGTATGCCTCGTTTATGAGCAATGATGGTAAAAACCATCTTTCATTTGTAGCTGCCGGTGCTAAAAACGATGATTACCACTGGACCGAAACGCTGATGAAAGATGTCCCGTTGTACCTGCTGGATGGGATTGCAATGCACCATTACTCTTATGTAGACTGGGAAGAAAAAGGGGCGGCAGCAAAATTCGATGAGGGCCAGTATTTTAAAACCATGAAACAGGCTGTTTGGATGGAAGAACTGGTAGCCAGACATTCCGCAATTATGGATAAATATGATCCGAAAAAGAAGGTGGCACTGGTAGTAGATGAATGGGGTGGCTGGTATGATGTAGAACCGAATACCAATCCCGGATTCCTGTTTCAGCAAAATACTATGCGCGATGCAATGATTGCCGGTGTTACCCTTAATGTGTTTAATAACCATGCCGACAGGGTACGGATGGCCAACCTCGCGCAATGTGTAAATGTTTTGCAGGCCGTGATTCTGACGGATAAGGAAAAGATGATTTTAACACCTACATACCATGTAATGGAAATGTTCGCAGTACACCAGAACGCCAGGTTATTACCTGTATCAGTTAAGACCAATAGCTATACCTTTGGGGCTGACAAATTACCTGCAGTTTCTGCATCAGCTTCTATTGACAGTAACCAGTTGACGCATATTAGCCTTGTGAATATTGATGCCCGGAAAACCCAGCAGGTGACGATAGAGTTAAAAGATAAAAAGGGCAAAACGATAACTGGCAGAATACTTACTTCAAAACAAATGCAGGACTGCAATACTTTTGAAACTCCTGAAGCTATAAAACCAGCGGTATTCAGGGAGTTCTCTGTGAAAGGAGAAACATTGCAGCTGAAAATACCAGCTTTTTCTGTGGTTGTGCTGGAGATGGTAAACTAGATCGGATTGTTTGTTGCTTATCCCGGGGAAATTTGTCTGCGGGTGTTATTTTTCCTGCAGCAAAATGTATGGTTGTGGGATTTGGCTGAGGTTTATGGCCCAAAACCTTTGATGGTGCATGAAAAAGTCGCAAATTGCGCCAAAGTTGGATCAAATGGCAAGGAAAGTTACAGATGGGCCCCTGCGAAATAAAGAACGTACCAAAACAAGTGTGATCACAGCTTTAGGAAATTTACTGAAGAAGGACGGATTTGCGGGATTAAGTATAAGCAGAGTGGCCGATGAGGCGAAAGTAGACCGGAGAATTATTTACGATTATTTTGGTGGCCTCGATGGCGTAGTAAAGGAGTACCTTAACAGGAACGACTATTGGAAGATAAGTGCAGAAGACATAGATGATATAGTGGATGCCAACAAGACTGACGCCGGTAGAACGCTTGCTTTTTCTGTGCTTGAAAACCAGTTTGACAGCCTGATCACAAATGAGGAAATGCGCAGGATCATTACCTGGGGTTTGAGCGAAAAACTGCCAATGCTGAAGGAACTGGATTTAAAGCGTGAAAACATAGGAGAACAGATCCTTAGCGGAGTGATCGAAAACCATTCTGAGCTGAGTGAGAAAAACCTCAGGGCCATGTATGCTGTGTTAATGGGTGGCGTTTATTACCTGACATTGCATGCAAAGATGCTGGAAAACCCTTTCTGCGGGATAGACCTGAATAAGAAATCGGGACAGAAGGAAATCAAAGAGGCACTGAAACAGATTATTGATATGGCTTATGACCGCACAACTACTTTGTAGGATTCTGATTAAAGATGCTGCTGAAACAAGGTTAAAATGGCCCCTGATTTTGTCGCGAACAACCCTCACTCTGCTATAAACAGTATATTACTTTTGAACTGTATCCTGAGCAACCGGTATGTATACTAATAACAGGAATAGGAAAGAACTAAAACTGATCAGATGAGAAAAATAAGCTATGGTATCAATCTTTCGGCAGATGGCTGCTGCGATCACACCAAATTTGGTGGCAGCGAAGAGACACACGATTATTTCACTCATTTGATGAAGGATGTTGATCTGATCATCTATGGGCGTAAAACTTATGAACTGATGGTTCCTTACTGGCCAGACCTCGCCCGTGCAAAATCCGGGACTGCATCCATAAATAAGTTTGCGGAAACCTTTGATGCCATTGATAAAGTTGTTTTTTCGCGGTCGTTGACTAAGGTTGAAGGCAATACCAGGCTGGTTCGTTCAGATCTTGCTGATGAAGTAATGAAATTGAAACAAAAACCGGGAAGAAACATTTCAATTGGTGGAATAGACCTGCCTTCGCAATTAATGGCCATGGGTTTGATTGATGAATTTTATTTTTTTGTTCACCCTGTAATTGCAGGGCAGGGGAGAAGGTTGTTTGAAGATACACATCTTAAGGAAGTGCAGAATTTAAAACTGGTAAATACTGAAGTATTTAAATCTGGTTGTACAGCGCTTCATTACCTGAAATAAACTCCGCTTGTTAAGATGAACTGAACATCCTTCAAAACGGGTAGGTCCTTTGTTATTTTCTCTTTAAATCCAGGTCCTGAAAATCAAAACTGAAATCCGTTAAGGGAGAGATCGCTTGCATTTTAAAGCCGTTTGGTACCCCGTTATTATCCAGAGAGAAGTTAACGAATGCATCCGCATCAAAGCTTCTGTCATACCATTTAATAATGAATGTATTCCCCTTATAGTAAACCATATCGCCTTTTAGCGCTGGTGAGTTCCGCGACTGAAAATGCAGCTTTCCATTCTGGTCACTGATAGTTACATCGCCAAACCAGACATCCGCATATGTTCCAAGATAATATTTAATATCAGGTTTATTGGCAGTGTTCTTTAGTTCTGCCTCAATATCAGCCCAAACTTTGTCGGTTGCCTTTTTACCGTACTCTTTTCCGGCCTTCTCATCATCATCCTGTTCTTTTATCCGGTCCTTTCCTTTAATGCCGAAGTATCCGTCTTTTATGGAATTGGTAATGGAGTAGTATGCACCGCCGGATTGCTGGTTGGTTAAAACGATGATGCCCAATTTCAATTCCGGTATTAAAGTAACTTCACTCACCATTCCAGCTAAACCACCTGTATGTTCTGCAACAAAATAGCCATTTTCATCACTCAAAAACCAGCCTAAACCGTACCCGAAAAAGTGCGTATTATATAAGCCTGTTTGTGTTGGGATAATACTTTGCAAAGTCCACATCTTATTTTGGGCGCTTTTACTGAATAAGGTCTTTTCTAGCTTCTCGCCATATTTGCGGCCATTCAATTGTGTAATCACCCATTTGCTCAGATCTTTGACACTCGTATTTATCCCTCCGGCTGCATTGCTGCTCTCACTAAAATTTCTTGGGATTGCTGTTATTACACCATTTACCGGTGCATGTGCATCTATAACATTGCTCTTATTTTTTAACCGGTTAAATGATAATGCACTATTTGTCATGCCCAAAGGCTGCATGATGCGAGTTTCAACGAAATCTTCATACTTCATTCCTGAAACCCTTTCGATGACCTCTCCGGCAACTATATAGAGTAAGTTATCGTAATCCCATTTGGTACGGAAGCCTGACACAGGTTTTAAGTATCTTAGATTATGGATAACCTGTTTTTTGGTGACTATGGACGAATCCGGCCAAAACATTAAATCTCCGGCACCTAATCCTAAGCCACTTCGGTGAGAAAGCAGATCAGTAATAGTGAACTCAGCTGTAACGTAGGGATCGAACATTTTAAACTCAGGGATTACGTCAGTAACTTTAGTATCCCAGCTAAGTTTCTTCTCGTCAATCAAAATACCCAGGGCTGCTGCAGTAAAGGCTTTAGTGTTTGACGCAATTGCAAATACAGTGTTTTCATCGGTCTTTTTTCCGGATTTTAAGGACCGCAGGCCATAACCTTTTGAGTGTATAACCTGACCATCTTTAATCACGGCTACTGCTATGCCGGGTACCTTAAAGGTGCTCAATACCTTTTCAGAAATACTATCAATCTGTTTTGATGTTAATACCTGGGCATTTAATTGAGTTGTTGAGAATAGGACAAGAATAAAAAGCAACTTTTTGAGCGATAGAGTAGATTTCATCAGGGAAATTTAAATGGCTCTTAAATATAATAAAATATTAAACTACCGGTAAATAATATTTTAAAACTCAAACCATTCAGTTCCGGTTCTGTTTATCAAATAATTATTTAAAGATAATAAGATAAAAAGATGAAACATAGAAAATTAGGTAAAAATGGACCGGAGGTTTCGGCCATAGGACTTGGCTTGATGGGAATGAGTGCTTTTTATGGCTACCGGGATGACGAAGAATCTGTAGCTACTATCCATCGTGCATTGGATCTTGGTGTTAACTTCCTGGATACAGCAGAAATGTATGGGCCCTATACCAACGAAGAGTTGCTGGGCAAAACGATCAAAGGCATACGTAACGGGCTGGTCATCGCGACAAAGTTTGGTGTGCATAACAATGACGGGGTCACAAAACTGGATGGCAGCAGGGAAAACGTATATAAATCAGTTGAAGGCAGCTTAAAGCGCCTGGGCATAGAAACGATCGACTTGTATTACCAACACAGGATGGATCCGGATACTCCGATTGAAGATACTGTCGGCGCACTTGCCGATCTGATACAGGAAGGTAAAATCCGTTATATCGGTTTATCGGAAGCTGAACCTGCAATTATCAGACGTGCCCACGCAGTACACCCGATCACTGCCCTGCAGACCGAGCTGTCTCTCTGGACAAGGGAAGTGGAAAGCAATGGCGTGCTGGATACCGTACGTGACTTGGGGATAGGCTTTGTACCTTACAGCCCCCTGGGCCGTGGTTTCCTGACCGGAGCAATAAAAAGTCCGCAGGATTTTGAAGAGGGCGACTGGCGCAAAAATAACCCGAGATTTTCTGGTGAGAACTTCCAGAAAAACCTGCATATCGTAGAGAAACTCAATGAACTTGCCAGTCAGAAAGGCTACACGGCTTCGCAGCTGGCTTTAGCCTGGGTGTTGGCGAAAGGAGATGATATCGTGCCTATTCCGGGAACCAAACGCAGAAAATATCTGGAAGAAAATATCAAAGCTGCAGAGATTACGCTTAGCGCGGATGAAATGGCTGAAATAGACAGTATTTTCCCGCCCGACAGTACTGCTGGTAACCGTTATTAAAGCTTTTACGCTGACAACCAATAGCGGCTGTCAGCGTTTAAATCTTAATTTATTAGCTGAAAATGAACAGGCAAATAAATGATTTTCAGTTCTGTTTTCAGCTGATCTTCATATACTGCAGCAACATAATCGTTTTCGCATCTCTGATCTCACCAGTAGCGATCATACTGTATGCCTCATCCATATCCAGTTCTAATACTTCAATATTTTCCTGCTCATGCTCCACACCACCACCTGGCGCGACTTTCATATCCCTGGCATATTCAGCAACAAAGAAATGAACAAGCTCTGTTACTGAACCAGGAGACATATAAGCCTCAAATATCTTTTTCACGCCTGTGACCTTGTAACCTGTTTCCTCCTCAGTTTCCCTTCTGATGCAGTCTTCGGGATTTTCATTGTCAAGTAAGCCTGCGCAGGTTTCTATAAGCATACCCGATTCATTACCATTGATAAAAGTAGGCAGGCGGAACTGCCTGGTCAGGATCACTGTTTTCAAATCATTGTTGTACAGCAAAATTGTGGCGCCGTTCCCCCGGTCGTAAGCCTCTCTGCTTACCTTTTGTATCGCCCCATCATTGTTATAATAGGCGTAGGTTATTTTCCTCAGGGTGTACCAATCATCTGACAGAATCTCAGTCTTCAGGATGTTTACCTTTTCACTCTGCATCAGGAACTTCGTCTATAGCATAATAGATTTTTAATCCCCTTTCGCTGCCAATCTTTACATCTTCATCAGCGCCTTTGGATGCGCCTTCGATTCGCAGTATCGCATCACATTTTTCAAGCAGACGGTGTGCACAGGGATACTGGATTTCGTTCCAGATCTCATCGCCGGTAGATTCTGAACCTGCGAGATGGATAATAGGTAAGGCTACCCATTCGCCTATTATCGGTACGTGGCCTTTTCTGAATAGTGGAACAGCCATCGCCTCGAGTTTAGTCAAATTTTGCTGCATTAAAACCGGGTCATCGTTAGTGCCGCTTCTGTAAGGGCCTGCAATTAATATCATCATAGCTTGTTTCTTTTTACAAATAGAGGTAAAGATTACAGGAAAACAATTAAGGTATCTTAAGACCTCATATTATATTTCAGGTTTTTTCAGTGTACTCAGAAATTCGGGAGTAATACCAAGATAAGAAGCAATTTGTTTTTTTGTGACCTGCCTGACGATCTGCGGATATTTCTGAACAAAGCTATGGTACCTTTCTTCTGCTGTTAAAGATAAGTTTTCCATCACCCTTAACTGTTCGCGTGTGTAGGCATTCTGCATCAGTATCCTGAAAAATCTTTCAAACTTTGGTATTGTTTCGAGCAGATGATCAAAGTTTGACCTGCTGATCTGGAAGATCATACTTTCCTCTATGGTTTCAATATGAGTCATGGCTGGTTTTCTGTTCAGATAGCAATACATATCAGTAATCCACCAATCAGCTACAGCAAACATGATCGTAGATTCTTTCCCGTCCTTATCAATATAGAAGGATCTCAGTGCCCCGGAATGTACATAGCTTAAATGCCGGCATTCCTGACCAGCCTGTAGCAGGAGCGTTTTTTTAGGCAAGGTTTTAACTGAAGCCAATGTGCTGAAGAGAGCAGCTTCCTCTTCGCTCAGGTGAATATGTTTTGCTATGTTCTTGAGAATACTATCGGGCATTTGATAAATGTAAAATTTATAATCAAAATTATTAAGCTATTCAATAACAAAAGAAATATGGGCCCTGCGGGCATGTGTCAAAGCTTCAATGGTTTGAAAATATACAATCAAACTATAAGTTCGTTTTGGATGTTACTGAACTGAACTTTGTGAATTATTGCTAAAGCCGGCACTGATTAGAACAGAGCCTATTTTTAAGAGAACAGATCAAATTATGAATTTTACAGGGAAAAATATTCTTGTTGTGGGTGCCAGTTCGGGCATTGGCTTATCACTGGTTAAACTACTTCATCAGCATGACGCTAAGATCTATGCCATCGCAAGATCGCCGTCCGAAGAGTGGCCGGAGGAGATTCAATTTCTTCAATGCGATGTAACAGGGAATCTGGATGGCCTTGACGGATTTTTACCCGAGAAACTGGACGGACTGGTTTATTCAGTCGGAAGCATTAACCTTAAGCCGTTTGCCAGGCTAACTGAAGAAGATTTTTTACATGATTTCCAGCTGAATGTTACAGGTGCAGCACGAATTATCCAAAAGGCAATGAGACCGATCAAAAATGCAGCTGGTTCTTCAATAGTACTGATCAGTACCGTTGCTGCTAAAGTTGGAATGCCGTACCACGCCAGTGTTGCGGCGGCAAAAGGTGCTGTAGAAGGAATGGCACTATCCCTTGCGGCTGAGCTGGCTTATCA
Source organism: Pedobacter sp. (assembly GCF_040513095.1). Lineage (GTDB taxonomy): Bacteria > Bacteroidota > Bacteroidia > Sphingobacteriales > Sphingobacteriaceae > Pedobacter. The sequence goes on from NZ_JBEVDX010000197.1 coordinate 24,063, forward strand.
GCAAATCAGGGTAAATGTGGTGGCACCTTCATTAACAGATACGCCCTTGGCGCAAAACCTGCTCAGCACACCAGAGAAACGGGAAGCGTCCGCCAAAAGGCATCCATTGGGTAAAATAGGACAGCCAGAAGATATCAGTAAACTGATTGCATTTCTGTTAGGCGACGAAAGCAGCTGGATGACCGGACAAATAATTGGTGTGGATGGGGGACTGGGCAATTTAAAAACGAGTTAATATGATAAATATCAGAAGCAGCGGGATCTCAGAACTGGAAAAACAATACCGGATAAACCTGATCAATAGTTTGATAGGTTACCGTTCCCTGAATCTGCTGGGGACAGCAAACAGTGATGGTATCACCAACCTGTGTATAATCAGCTCTACTTTCCATCTGGGGGCAAATCCTCCGCTGATAGGCATGGTGATCAGACCGGAACGGGAGCACAATGACACATTACACAATATCAGGTCTACAGGACAATATACTTTGAACAACGTACTGCCAGACTGGTACATGAAGGCACACCAAACAAGTGCAAGTTATCCTTCAGGGGTATCTGAATTTGAAGTTTGTGGTTTTGATACGCAATATACTGAAGGCTTCAAGGCACCTTTTGTAGCGCAGTCAACCGTTCGTATAGGATTGGAGCTGCGTGAGTTAATTGATATGAAAGTCAACGGGACAACCATCGTAGTGGGGGAGATCATGCATATATCTACTGAGGATTCATTGATCGGAATGGATGGTGCAGTAGATCATGCTAAGGCAAAAACACTGACGGTAGCAGGGTTAGATACTTACTTTCAACCTGAGATATTAGGCCAGCTGGCTTATGCCAAACCAGGCACCGAACCACATGTGAAGTAAAGCCCTCAAAACTTAGGATAATGCAAAAGGCTGGATCATATCAATATGATCCAGCCCTTATATTGTTCAAGGGGTGCTTCCGCAGGTTATTGCCAACCCGGATTTTGTCCCAGGGCAGGGTTCTTCTGTAAATCGCGCTGCGGAATAGGATAGTAGTACATCTTATCGTCCCATTGTCTCGCAATCTCATTCATCCAGGTAAGTTCGCCAAAAGTGGTGTTCTTTAAACGCTGAGAATTCACTGCGCTTCCTATGGTAGGTGAAACGTTTACATATGTTACTCCAGCTACAGCTGCAGGTTGCGTACCCTGGTAGAATGCTACGTCAAGGATCCCATCCTCATTCAGGTCCATTGGCGTATTTAGTGCAGGGACGTAAAATCCATTCCATTCCTGATTCATCAGCGAACCTCTTTTCCATCTCAGGATATCGCTGAAGCGGAAACCTTCGAGGCTCAGCTCGATCCCTCTTTCCCTTCTGATTTCCAGGATGGTTGGATCAGTGATGCCCGGGAAATAATTTGTTACCAGGTAAGGATCGGCAACAGTAGGTTTAGTAGAAAGACCACCGGTGATGCCGGCTCTGGATCTCAGGGCTCCAACTGTGGTTGCCCAATCTCCGTTGGTCAGGGTACCCAGTTCGGCCTTTGCCTCTGCATAATTGAGCAGTACTTCAGCATATCTGAAAAGTGCAATAGCATTGATATTTAAGGCACCTGCATCGTAATACATGTCATCCAGCGTCCATTTAATTGGCTGATATCCTGTAAAGGTATATGAGAAAACCGGTGGGGCAGGTACCTGCACTCCGTTGCTGATCCGCTTGTAATCGCCCGAGCGGATAGTCTGCTTCAACCTCAGATCCCTGTTTTTAACTTCGTCTTTAAACAACATTGTTGGATAAGCCGGATTGTTGGTGTAAGGAGTTCCGTCAATGTTAAGATAGGTGTTGATGAAAGTTCTGGTAAAGCTGGCTTTCTCTCCGTATGTGCCGCTTGTCCACCACCAGTTTGCTTCATTCAGCACGCCCAGATTTACGTCTGCTACTGCAGACTGTAATACTTCGGAAGCGACAGGCGCTGAGCTGGTAAATACCTGACGGTACGAAACACCTGCGCCACCTGTAGTATTCAGACTGTAGCCGCCTTTGTCCATAACTTCCTTCGCGGCACTTGCAGCATTTTCAAGCCATGTATTTGCAGAAGAAGACAAGTTCAGTTCTGTATGGTACTTTCTATATGTACCTTCAAAAAGGCATATTCTTGATTTATAAGCGTATGCTACGTATTTAGTGACCGTGGTGCGGCTCGCATCGCTGGTAGCGGAAATGTTTGCACAGGCAAAATTAATATCTGCCAGCACAGAATCCATTACCAGCTCCCGTTTATCCCTGCCGGCAACCAGTTTTGGATCATTCACATCCAGCGGTTTACCGATCCAGGGTACATCGCCAAAGCGTTTCACTTTCTCCATATAGAAATAAGCCCGGTAATACCTGGCAATCCCCAGATAGTTGTTTCTTATCGCTGCAGGCACACGTGGGTCATTGCAGTTTTCAATAAAATAATTGATGTTGCGGAGGTCCTTCCATTGCCAGCTTGTATCTGAGGTAGAAGAGAAACCTCCCGGCCTGATGAAATTGTTAACGCTCTTTACCGCCAGGTAATCAGACATAGCGTCCTTGCTGGTGGAGTTTTTAGGCAGGAAATCCATACCATAGAATGAATTGCTGTATAATCTTAAGCCGCTTTCAGTGCCAAAAACAGCTGATCTTGTAGCGGTAGACTCGGGTTCCTGATCCAGCTTTTTACAAGCGCAGAAGCTCAAAACGCTCAGCAGGATCCATATATATTGTTTTCTCATTTTCATTGATCTTTACTATTAAAATACCACGCTTAGTCCCAAAGAGTAACTTTTCATCAGGGGATAGTTGTACCCATCACCATTGGTTGAGTTTTCATTCAGGTCCTTATCCGAAGGAACAGCATTTTCCACATCTATATTTTTTACGACTTTGTATAAAGGCGACCAGGTGAACATGTTCTCTCCTGAGAAGAAAACCTTCGCCGTGCGGGCACCGATTTTAGAAACCAGTCTTGCCGGCAGGTTATAACCGACCTGCAGATTTTTCATCCTCAGGTAGGCCACATTCTGAAGATATTTGGTTTGTGCCACGCCTAGTTCCCTGTTGGTGTCACTTGATGCAGCGCGCGACATGGTCCTTGGGAAGTAAGCATCAGTATTGGTGGGTGTCCACATGTTACCCACCTGGAAATTAGGGATGTTGTTATATGGCCTGTTGTACTGGCCCCAAAACATCTCCGTTTCTGTACTCGGATACCACTGCTGTTTACCTACACCCTGCAGAAAAGTGCTGAAGAAGAAGTTGTTGTATTCTGCGCCAAAGTTGATGCTGTATAAGTAACGGGCAGATTTGTTACCAATGATTTTTCTGTCACCGGGATTACTCACAGAGTTGTTGCCTACGTTGATCAGGCCATCACCATTCAGGTCTTTCAGTTTGATATCACCTGGTGCCCAGATATTGGTTGGAGAGGCCCTCATCTGCGGGCTCTGCTTGGCGTGTGAGTCTATATCAGCCTGGTCGATGAAGAAACCTTCGGTCTCGTAACCCCAGATTTCGCCGATGTTCTGGCCTTCGTAGTAATCGCTCAGCAGTTTATCAGGGTTGTTGTATCTTGTGATTTTTGATTTGTTATCAGCAACAGTCAGCCGCACGTTGTAACGTACAGGTTTGCTTGAATTGCCGATCAGGTCGCTCCATGAAACCGAAGCCTCCCAACCTTTGGTGCGCAGATCCGCATAGTTGCCCTTTGGTACTGTTGCTCCGTAAGTTGCCGGCGCAGTTAAACCTACGGTAAACATATCTGTAGTGTTCCTTACATATACATCACCTGTAAAGTTTAAGCGGTTATTGAACATTCCAAGGTCTATACCAAGGTTGGTTGTTGTTGAAGTTTCCCAGGTAATTCCATCGGGCAATACCGCAGGTATTTTTGTAGTCTGTGGTTTGGTGCCGTTGAGGATATAGTTGGCCTGGGTGATGTTAAATAGTTCCTGGTAAGCATAGGAATCGATATTTCCGTTTCCTAATGAACCATAGGATGCACGCAGTTTCAGATCGGAAACTACCTTCGGCGATACCTTCCAGAACGACTCCTGGTTGATTCTCCATCCGGCAGAGACCGAAGGGAAGAAACCATAGCGCTCGTCTGAAGGGAATTTGGATGATCCGTCATAGCGAGCGTTTACTTCTACTAGGTATTTATTTTTGAAGGAATAGTTTAACCTTGAGAAGCCGCCCATGATGGCCCATTGCTCATAACCTCCGCCTGTATTAATAGAATTACCGAGTGCCAGGTTCAAATCATCAGCATCTTCGAAGATGAGGCCGTTGCGCTGTACCAATAGTTTATTGTAGGTAGACTGCTCATAGTTATAACCAGCCATGATTTTGAAATAATGGTCGGTTTTGAAGGTTTCTTCATATTCAGCGTACACATTTGTGGCAAGGTACTGTGTTTCTCTCTGATCGAACTTCAGGTCATTTGTGGTAGTACCTACATAGGCAAGCTGACCAACACCGGTGCTGTAAGGAACCTGTACACGCTTCTGTTCGGTATCCACGTTGGTATCCCTGAAAGTGAAATCGGCGTTAACGCGGAACTTGTTATTGAAGAAGCTGGATCTTAATCCGGTGATATTCCGAAACACCTGCTTTTTTGTGTCTATTCCATTTTTTCCCAGATAGAAGTCGCCCACCGTATAAGCACCAGTGAAAGTTAAAGATCCGTCAGGGTTGAGCATAGGCACAGTAGGGTGGCCCTCATCTGCGATGTTTCTCCAGATACCGCCCCCTTCACCCACGTTTATAGGGTTGTGGTAGTTCATTACAGAGTAATCGGCGTTATTTTCGATACGTAACCAGGGGAAGACCTGTACACCGCCTTTTGCGCGCAGGTTTTTCATACTGTAATCATCGGAGTTGTACCTGAACAATCCATCCTGGCCAAGAGTGCGTCCCGACAAGTAAAAATCGGCCTTATCGCTGCTGCCGGTGATAGATATATTGTGCTCCTGAGCAAAAGCATTCTTTCTGTACAACTCTTTATACCAGTCGGTACTCCCGTAATAAGTGTATTCGCCGGTTGTAGGGTTAACTTCCACCTGATTGTAGGGCTGACCAGATTCTACACGTCTTTTAAACTCATCCAGGTAAGCCTGAGAAAATTTCTGTGTTTTGTTTGCATTCTGAGGGAAGGCACCGTCACCGTTAACAAAGGCTTCGGCAAACATTTTAGCCCAGGTATATCCGTCGGTAACAAAGTCTGGAGTCTGTAATGGGTTTTTGACCGCGAAGTTGGAAGAATAGGCGATGCTGGTCCTTCCTTTTTCTGCTTTTTTAGTGGTGATGAGCACAACGCCGAAAGCACCGCGGGCACCATAGATTGCAGCAGAAGCCGCATCTTTCAGGATGGATACCGACTCAACGTCATTGGGATTCAGTAAGCTGGCATCGCCTTCAAATCCATCTACCAGGATCAGCGCACTGCCTCCCTGACCGATAGAGGTCATACCGCGGATATTGTATTTGGGCGATTGCGTAGGTTTACCATCAGCCATTGTAATATTCAGGTTGGGCAATACCCCCTGCAAACCCTGGGTAAGGTTGGGAATAGGGCGGCCTTGTAAAGCGTCACTTCTTACCTGGTCTACGGCACCAGTAAGGTTTGCTTTTTTCTGGACACCATAACCCACTACTACAGTCTCGTTTAACGTTTTAGCATCCGATGCAAGGCGTATATTAAAAGTTGTTCTTGTCCCCGGGGCCAACTCCTGTGTGATGTATCCGATAGATGAAAATACTAGTGTTGCCTTATCATTTACATTCTGTAAAATATACTTTCCTGCAGCATCTGTTACTGCATGTGTTTTTTCTCCCTTGACTACGACGTTTACGCCGGGTATGGGTTGATTCTCATTGTCTGTAACCGTACCCTGTACCGACTGTGCCTGCGCAAAAACGCTGGTACAGAAAAACAGCAGGGTTACTGGCAAGATCTTTCTGATTAATTTTGTTGTAATTTTTAAAATCATACGCTTTAAGTTTGGCGGCAAACTTATGGTGTGCGTATTAATGCTATATCAAACAAAAGATAAACCTGCGTGAATTTAACATTTGAAATTAGGAATGAGTTAATCCGCAGGTTACAATTTCATAATTAGATAATCATAACGGGGATCTTTGTGATTCACATTAAAATTGTATTAAAAAGCATCTTTGAATGTGAATTCTTAGATGTATGAGGATCACAATTTTCAGATCCCATGTTAAAATTGAAGCAGAAAGAGATATTGACTTGTTGTCAAAAAGAAGCCTGAGGTGGGCGGGGGAAAAAGGTACTCCGGATATGAAGCTGAGCTGATATCCGGAGTACTTAGCTTATTTCAATAATCCGGCAGGGATTTTCCCATCAACCTGCGGAAAAGAAAGACCAAGAAGTTTTACGATAACCGGAGCCATATCGCGCAGGTTCATCTCATCAATTACAGCACCTTTGCGGATGCCGGGACCATGAGCCACCAGGCCTGTGCGGATATTTTTTGTATCCGGGAAATGCCCGTGTGTACCACCTTTGCCTGCTTTGACTGCATCGCCGGTAGTTGCATTGCTGAAAGCTGCGTCATGCTCGCCGGTAACTGCAAAAGCAACATTGGGGTTAAAACCACCTTTTGTAAGCTGCTCTTTACTGATTATACGGTAGTATTGTTTAATGCTGTCAGGTTGTGCAGTCAATAGTGCTTTTACTTTAGTGATCGTCGATTGATCAGAGGGGTCTTTGAGATAAAGGTAAGCAGAGCCCCCTGAGCTGTTAAACTGCGCTTTCCAGTCGCCGCTTTTCAGGTCGTTGAGCAAGCCGGCTTCTTTTAGCCAGACATTGGGAGAAACCGTCTTTTTTACATCGTAGAACCCATGGTCACCACCTATCATCAAAACTGTGTTTTCCCATGTCCCCGCTGCTTTCAGTGCGTCTATGATTATTCCAACAGCTTCATCCGCATCGGCTACTGCTTCATGGACTTCTTCACCCTGGCGGCCCTGCATGTGTTCAGCGTGATCAACAGAAAATAAATGTATGGTCATTAGCTGAGGCTGGCTTTTCCTGATTACGTATGCTGCAATTTTTGCCACGTTCTGATTTTTTCCTGCATCGATCTTGTCGACGCCACCGAACACTTCTTTTTTTACATCGGCATAAAATCCTTTTGGTAAGGAATACTGCTCGCGGACTTCATCGCCCAGGCTACCAATGTCAGGAATGTTGTAATCTACGGGAGCATTGGCTGATACCGGCCAGTACAGTGACGCAACGGTCATGCCTTTCTCTTTGGCTGCTTTCCAGATTGTTGTTACATGGATGGAACTGTCCTGCCAGTAAGGCTGTTGCTGTGCGCCGTCAGGCGTAAAGATGTTGTTGTAATATATGCCGTGTTTAGCCGGCTGCACACCTGTTACTATAGTAGTGTGTGAGGGGTAGGTCATAGAGGGGAATACGCTGTTCACTCCTTTGGCATAGGCGCCGTCCTTCATCAGTGCGCGCAGGGTTGGAGTTTTCCATTCGCTGTCAAGGTAGAAATCCGGCCTGAAGCCGTCAATAGTAAGAAAGATTACGTGTTTGGCAGTCTGCGCCATAAGCTGTCCCGTTGCCATAAAGATGCTGAGGAAGGCTATTGATAATTGTTTTTTCATAAATTGATGTCTCTGTTACTGAAATTATGTTGATCCTTTAAGCAGGATGGGTAAATGTCTCTGTAATATTGTTAACTTATTATTATGCTATCATTAATGTAAAACCTGCTATTTTACCTCGCGCGGGTTTCTCTACCATTACAACAATTAAGAGTAGCAAGTTTCGATCCGCTTTATGTATTTAAAAACTTAAGCCTGCCATGTGTGTTACAAAACCATTCTACGTAACTTATGAAAAACAAAAAATTATTTTATCTCTCTTCATTTGCGATGCTCCTTGGTGCTGGAGCGGCAAATGCACAGCGTGGCCTCCCTGTAAAGGACGTTACTACTTTCACTTCTGTAATTAAATATGCACAGGTGATGGACTATAAGCCTGAGATGGTTAAGCTGCTGCAAGTTCCAAAAGGTTTTGAAGTCTCGGTTGCGGCTTCGGGCCTGGGCAAGCCGAGGATGCTTTACACGAGCCCCGAAGGCAATGTATATGTTACCCGACGCGACGGGGGCGACGTATTGCTGCTGCAGGATAAAGATGGCGACAGCAAGTTTGAAAACCTGGTCACTGTTGTGGCTAACTTTAAGGGTGTCCATGGCATAACCATGAAAGACGGCTGGATGTACCTCTGCAACAGTAATGAAGTACGCAGATATCCTGTTAAACCTGACGGTACACTCAATACCAGTGCTTCAGAGTTACTGATTAAAGACCTTCCGGATGGTGGGCAGCATCCTAACCGTACAATGGATTTTGGACCGGATGGAATGTTATATATCAGTGTGGGTTCCCTTTGCAATGATTGCAAGGAAAGCGATAAAGAAACAGCGGTAATGCTGCAGGTAGATCCCAAAACATGGGGCAGGACAATTTATGCGAGTGGCCTGCGTAACACTATTGGTTTCGACTGGCAGCCACAAACAAAAGAAATGTGGGGAATTGACAATGGAGGAGATACCAAGGGGAGCGACTGGCCACCGGAGGAAATAAACCGTATTATCAAAGGCGGTGATTATGGATTTCCTTATGCCTATGGCAAAAGGGAGGTCGACAAAAGTCGTGAAGATCCGGCAGGAAACAGCAAGGAAGAAGTAGTGAAAGGTACGCAGCCTTCCGTTTTGGAAATGACTGCCCACATGGCCCCAATTGCCTTTACCTTCTTCGATGGTGCCGCAAACATTCCTGAAGACTGGTCGGGAGACGGACTGGTAGCATGGCATGGATCATGGAATGCTGCGACTCCGGTAGGATACAAGGTTCAGCGTATCCATTTTGAAAAAGGAATGGCAGTAAAAGCCGAAGACTTTCTTACAGGTTTCCTTCAGGACGAATCGCGTTTTGGCAGGCCTGCTGGAATAACCATTACAAAAAACGGTACTGTATACATCTCAGATGATGCATCAGGAAATATTTACGCTGTTAAAAAAACGAAATAAGATGAAAGTATTCAGCTATATCGCGATCGCCGCAGTTGGCATTGCAACAATTGCCGCTACAAGTCCGGAGCCTTCTCCAAGACTGGAATTTGATGCACCGGGAAGTTATCCCGAAGGGCTTGTCTACAACAAAGCCGCCAATGTATATTACGTTTCATCTGCCAGGCTTGGTAGCATAGGTAAAGTTACACCCCGCGGGGCATATACTGTTTTGCATGCAGACAGTACGCTGAAATCTACTTACGGATTAAAAGTTCATCCAGATGGGAAAAGCCTGTTCGCATGTGTATCAGATGCCAACTATAGTAAGTATACAAATCCGGCTACACGTATGAAATTGGCCAGACTGATCAGTATTGACATTAATACGGGCAAAAAGCTTTCTGATGTTGATCTTTCCAGACTGGTACCTGGTAAACATTTTATCAATGACCTCGCTTTTGATAACATGAAAAATGCATACGTTACTGATAGCTATGCAGGCGCGGTCTATAAGGTTACGCCTGATGGTAAAGCTTCTCTATTTGCCAAAGATGAAATGTTCAAGACCGAAGGAGTAGGACTGAATGGTATAGTGTTCCATCCCGATGGATATCTGGTTGTTGATAACAGCGCCAAAGGCCAGCTTTTCAAAATAGAGCTGAAGAATCCTTCCCAGGTGAAAAAGATTGCGATAGACCAGTATTTTCTGGGAGCTGACGGTTTGCTGCTTGGTGACAGGAACACCCTTACAATGGTAGTCAATGGTGGGATTGATAAGATTTACAAACTCAGCAGTAACGACAATTGGACCAGCGCAAAAGTTATAGCTTCCACACAGACAGAAGACAGGTTTACCTATCCTTCTACTGCAACACAAAACGGTAACGACATTTGGGTGATGAATGCCCAGTTGAGCCAGCTGCTTGACAGCAATGCAGTGCCTGTGAAAACCTTTGCCATACAAAAGGTAATTTATAAGCCTTTATAGATTGATGACAATCGAAACATACAGTATTCAACAGACCTTAAGGGGTCTGTTGTCTTAT
>NZ_JBEVDX010000198.1:0-21906 GCF_040513095.1 Pedobacter sp.
CGTTAAATTGTATCCCGTAAATTCCTGGGACGTGTACTGTCCGTTTGCATTGGTCTGCTGCGTAAATTCTTTGTTGATAGACACTGATGAAAACACCATATTTCCGGCGGAAATTCCTTTTTTAAGCAGGTAATTGCGGATTGCGTTTTCATCCGCTTTCAATGTGCTGTATGCTTCTTTGAGATCAAAGGATTTCCGGGAATAAGAACCGTTCCATACAATCAGATCGCTGTTGAAGTCCTTCTCTGCAAGCCCCGTAACCACTATGGTTTCCATGGTTTTAGAACGGTACTTGTATGCGTTGCTGATCAGGGCAAAAGCAATAATTGCACACAAACCAATGATGACAGCAGTGATAATTGTTGATCTCATATGAATGGGTTTACTTATTGAAGATACAAATTTCTAAGTTAATCAGGTAAAACTTCCAAAAGGAAATGAGCTGTCAAGCCAATATTTATAGTCATTACTTTCGTGATAAATGGGATTGCATCTTTAAAAAATTCAAATCCTCTGTCTGTACGAAATATCGATTACTTTAGTGGCTTTGCAAGATATATATCTTCTTATTCTCGTAATCCCATACAGTTTTAAACTGGCTTAAAAAACGGTAGCCCAGCGTGATCATATTTTCTTCGGTAATAAGCAATGACTTTTTAAAGGGAATTGGCTGGCTATGAGGATAATAATTGAGTGCAGGCAATTCAAATTTGAAGTGCCCTGCCGTGCTTACCTTATGAAGTGTGGATATGGTATCACCGGCGCCATCTGTACCGGCGGGAGTCAAGAATTTGTTTTGCAACAACTTTTTCTCATCTTCAGGATTGAACTGAACCATCCCATATTGTCCGGTATCGAATACCCCTGTTATATCCACATCTCCCGCCCGTAACTTTACGATAGGGTCATTCGGTGCACGTCGAATTTCGAAAGGTAGTACGGCAAGGACCCGTTCTCCTTTTAGAAAATCCTGACTGGCCTGACGTTCGGCGGTGTTTTTATAAAATGTGATTTGGTTGCGCAGGTAATCAAGTTTAAACAAATAGCCTTTGAAAAACTTATATCCGATGTATCCGGCACAATCAGGCGTGATATGATCCTGCAGGAAGTCTAGGTTTTCACTTTTAATCTGTAGAAGATCATGATAAACAAGTCCGTTATCAAACTTAACTTCCGCTATCGTATCCTGCATTGAGATCTGAAATTTCGGTCCGCTGGCTACATTTCCATTTCCGATCACTTTACCAGGACTAAGTTTAATAAAGTTACTGTTCAATTCAATATCTCCACCGTTACCGGTATCAAACATAAATTTTCCTTTGATACCATTCACAGTTACGGGAATAAAAGGAAAGGCATTTACCAAAAATAACCGGAAGGTCTGGATGTCACCCTGTAAAACCGCCTGATGCTCGTAAACGACCGGCACCGACTGGCTGAATACTGGACTCGTGTATAACAACGCCCGGAAAAAGCAAAGGGTTAACAGGTACATCTGCAATGGAAAACGTTTTCTTTGGTAAGTCATATTTCAATATCGTTAATAAAACCCACAACTGTAGCAATTTTAAAATCCACTGTCATCCAATGCAAAAACATTCTTCCTGTTCTTCCATTTGTTCCTAGTAAAGTCAGGAAAAGCCTGAGGCATATTTCCTTCCTTCAGAGACTTTGCTGACAATGGAGCAATTACACTCATTGTAACAGAGTCGTACACATCAATAGGTGTTTGCTTTTTCTCCTTAACAGCCTTTATAAAGCCGTTAAAAACGAACCAGTCCATCCCTCCGTGCCCGGCCCCCTCCGCTTCTTTTTCGTATTTCTTCCAGAGCGGATGGTCATACTTCTCAAACCATTCCTGTGCAGGTTCCCAGGCATCATTCTTCCTGGCTTGTTTCTCGATATAGACAGACTTATTGACATCCATCCAGATACCCCCGGTACCTTGTACACGGAAAGCCAGTGAGTAAGGTCTGGGAAGATGCGTATCATGAGTTAGCACGACAGTTTCGCCATTAGCACAATTGATCATGGTGGTAGTAACGTCGCCATTCTTATAATTTAATTTTGCGTTTGGATGGCCAGGCGCAAGTTCTTCTACATAAGCAGAAAGTCCTCTTGCTTTTGAGCTGAAGGATACCAGGTTGGTGAAGCGGTTGCCCTTGTTGATATTCGCATACTGGATAATTGGCCCTGCACCGTGTGTGGGATAGAGATCTCCATCCTGGTCAATATTAAACTGGGTTCGCCATTGCGCCTCACTCAGTGCCCCGGGCCCATACTCAACTCCTCCTCCATAATACTGCTTACCATTGTTGAACAACACATTCCGCAAATTGTGCTGGTAACCGCCCTCAAGATGCACTATTTCTCCAAAAACACCTTTCCTGACCATGTTCAGGGCGGCCATCACATCCCTGCGGTAACATACGTTTTCAAGGGTCATATAGGGCATACCTGTTTTTTCTGATGTATTTACTATATCCCAATGGTCCTGCACAGTGAGTCCGGCAATAACTTCACAGCCAACATATTTCCCGGCCTCCATCGCAGCAATTGCCTGGTCGCGGTGAAACTGCCAGGGTGTTGCAATGATCACCGCATCTATATCTTTTCGCTCGAGGAGCTTTTTGTAAGCATCAAGACCTCCTGTGTATTCCTTTACTGCTGGCCTTCCTTTTTTGGCGATAAACTCCCGGCACATTTTGAGTGAACTCTCCTGGGTATCACATATGGCTACAATTTCTACGTCATCGCGCAGGGCACCTTCAGAAATATGACTCATTCCTCGCGCACCTACACCAATGTATCCCAGTCTTACTTTTCCACTGTCTGGCGCAGCAAAAAGACTGCCTGCAGGTAGTATGATCAATCCTGCTGTAGCTACAGCTCCGTTTTTAATAAATTCTCTGCGTTCCATTTTTAATGTAATTTCGTTTTTTACTATTTTAAACTGCATCAGCAGTATTCTGGATTACGGCCGGTCTGATCTTCTATTCTTCTAAAAAATCCATATCCCTGTCATGGGTCTCAGGCAAGGTGAGTATGGAAGATAGACCTATAACAAAACATACAATACCTACTACTGCGCCGGCCCCGATAACATCGAATGAGGGTTTTAAAGCCGCAAATGCCGTGGTCATCAGCACCACCATTCCGCGCACCATATTAGGAATTGTAGTTGCTGCAGTGGCCCGGATATTGGTTCCAAACTGCTCTTCACCAATGGTTACAAACATGGCACAATAACCTATACCTAATCCCATCACCAGTGTAGTGCTGTAAAAGACCTGATTGCTTTTGATATTGCCCGATAAAAAGTACAGGCAAGCTAAAAAAGTAAGTATCATTAAACATACCACAGCTTTTTTACGGGATTGAAGCAGATGGCTGAGGAAACCACTGGCTATATCCCCGATGGAAAGGCCTATATAACACCACATAATAGATAAACCGGGCTTTACAGGTTCCGGCAGCTGAAGCGCCTTCCCAAACTCATTACTGAAGGTAGCTAAAATGCCAATTACAAACCAGGTTGGTAAACCCATCCCGATACATTTCAGGTAGCGCAAAAGTCTGTTCATGTTGGTGAACAGGGACAGGAAGTTTCCCTTTTTTATCCTGTTATCAGCTCTGACATTTTCAAAAACTCCGGATTCAAATACACCCAAACGCAGAAGCAGCAAACTTATACCCATGCCTCCACCAATAAAGTAGGCAACCCGCCATGCGAAATATTCAACGGTAAAATACGCTACGACTGCCCCTAACAAGCCAACTCCCGCTACTAAAGAAGTTCCGATGCCCCGAAGCCTTTTAGGCAGAATTTCGGAAACCAGCGTAATACCTGCCCCTAATTCTCCGGCAAGACCAACCCCGGCAATGAAACGTAATAGTTTATACACAGTTGGATCTTGCACAAATCCACAACAGATATTGGCAACTGAATAAGTAACTATCGACCCAAACAGTACAGAAAGCCGTCCCTTTTTATCTCCCAATATACCCCATAATATTCCTCCACAAAGCAAACCCGTCATTTGCCAGTTGAGTATACTTGCGCCAACAGATGAACTTTCTGCATCTGAGAGGCCAAGGGAAGCCAGGCTTGGCAGCCGGACTATGCCAAACAGTAATAAATCATAGATATCTACAAAGTATCCTAATGCGGCCACAATTACAGGTATACTAAATAAATGCTGAAAGTCTGTCTTCTCAGATTTTTCCATAGGGTTAGACTAAAATATCATCGTGATAACCAAAAATATTAAATATCAGGATATAACAAACACCTCTTTATTTCAAATTACCATTATGTCTGGGCTCGGCTATATTTAACGGTATATGTGAATTTATCAGGCCCCTTTGTCCGGCAACCTTTCAGGGACATTAAAAAATTAAATTTTACAAACTATTTTCTTCCTGAGGACTTATGGTATTAAAATGAAATTCATCCAAAAAAAGGAATATGAAATCAAAAATATTTACAGTCCTGGCATTAACCGGAATGGTTTATGCAGGATGCAGCAATTCAAATAAAAGCAATGGTTCTCAGTCTGATACCTCCTCTGCAACATCTGATTCTTCCGCAACCCGAATGGGTACCACAGATTCTGCAACTACAGGCCCCAACCCCGCCACACCAGTCAATGGTGCTGCAGGCGGTAATGCAGTTACCAGCGGAACAACTGGTGGCAATGATAATGGAAATACAGGTACGAATGGCGGCAATGGCACCGGAATAAATGGTACTGGTGGGACGTCAACAGGTAATACAAATCAAACAAAGAAAAGTGGAAAGGGAACTCATTAGCTCCGGAATGGTTTTTCACCGGATTGGAAAAACTATCTAAAACTTATTCAGTTCCCATCTGTCATACAGGTAAAGATTTACACATTATGAATATTGACCAGGACAACCAGAACGAAGAGAAAGCAGCAGCTGTACTGAAGGAGGTATATCAAAAGGCAGCAAACACACCTGTTGATGAAACTTTTGCTGACAATAACCAATCCAGTGCGGAAGACGCAGCTGAACAACTAAAAGGAAGTGACGCTGATAGTGATAAAAGTGTTGGCCAGGATGAGCAGCCTACTTCAGCTGAATCAGCTGAAGAGATAAAGGGCAGTGATGCTGATAGTGACAAGGGTAACTAACGCTTATTATTGAATAGTTAATTTTGCCCGGGTTGCCCTGCTTGATACTCCGGATGAATTTATAAAGTCAACGAAAAATTCGAAAGAACTCCCCGATGCAGCACCCACTGCCTGCAACATTGCTGGGGTAATCGTGATTTGAGGCCCTGATGCTCCCGAACCGACAAGGTCATTTCCGAAGGCATACCAGTGTACGGTAGAATTTGCAGGTACATTTGTGACCCTAAAGGTTTGAGACTGACTGAGTGAGATATTTGCTGATGCAGGTACCAGTACTGGTTTGACCGGATTTATTAGCTGGGCACTGTTTTTTATGTTCATCAGGGCATAGTATCTGACATATTCTATTTCCATACTTGCCGGCATAACATCAGTGTTGATGTTAGTCCCAACAAAAGCGCCACCAACACTCAGGCACATATTCAGATCGAAATAATCATCGAACGGCCAACCGTCATATCCCTTACCGTTTTTACTAAACGTACGCATCAGTTTTCCATTGAAATACCATTTGATATAATCAGGAGTCCAGTCTATTCTATATTCATTAAACTGATCCAAAGCGACATTGGTCGGTAGTGTAACCATATTGGATGCTCCGTAAGAATTAGCTGTGTGTACATTATAATTAACTTCATGAATATTTTGTCCTTTGACTTCAACTATATCAAACTCGCCGCATTTGGGCCAGGTGGTCATATTATAATCTTTGTGACGCTCACCGAATCCAAAAATTGCCGGCCAGAGTCCGGAGCCCAATGGCATCTTTGCATTGATCACATACCTGCCGTACCGTTGTTTCTTTGCGGAAACAATCTTCGCTGAAGTATAATTGAAACCTTTGTATGATTCACTTCGGGCTGTAATCTTCAGTTTACCATCTTCTACCCTTACATTTTCTGACCGCCCGGTGAAATACTGAAGTTCATTATTGCCCCAGCCAAAGTAGCCGTTGCCAATGCTTTTGTTCCATTTCATTGGATCAGGAGTACCAGTGTAGTTGAATTCATCACCCCAGGTTACTGATGGACTGAATTTATATTGAAGTGCAGCAACTGATCTATCAGGTTTGTCTATCACATCTTCCCAGAATACTATCTTTGACGTTGCGTACAGTGCAGATGCTACCCCTGTGTTTGAATGGATAACAGGTTTATTATGATAAATCTCCCCCGTTGTTGCTGTTACTAATCTGCTGATCTCTATAGCTTCTATCATGTACTTTAATGCCTAAATCGGGAAGATACGGTTTATATGCCATGCCAGCACATAATTGCGGAGATTGCCGCTAAATGATTTTGATGCGGATAGGTCCTTTGATATGATTTACATCAATAGGTTGGCCCTTTTGCGTAATCATTACCTTTCCCTGATTGTGAAGACTAATCGCCTCTTCTACAACAGTACCCATGTGTATTCGCCAGTCGTCAGGAAATAACATGCGGGCAATTTCTGAGGGGCAGGTACTTTTTTCAGGACCACGTTTGGCAGCGGTGGTTAAAATAGTTGTTGCTATGTCTTGTTGCATATAGATGTAACAACTTAAGATGGTTATTGCTTTGAAATTGTATTCAGTTCATGTGACCTGCTATGTTAAGTTAATTTTAACAATGCGTAATGCAGTAACACGAATACCTGCTGTGCAAAGGTTCATTGATTAAATAATGCCATTGAGCATAGCAAACCTGATCATTACCACAGTATTTCTTGAAGCCGTCTTGTTGATCATCTGCTGTCGCTGATTTTCAATGGTTCTGACACTGGTAAAAAGCTTGTCAGCGATTTCGAGGTTGGTGTAGCCATCTGCGATCAGCCGCAGCAGTTCAACTTCACGCGTTGAGAATTCTATATTTAAAGTAGGATTGGCGGAGACCGGATCTGCAGCGTTGATGATATGCCGCATAAAAAATCTGGAGGAGAGCTCTGCGCAGATATACTGGCCTGAACCCATGATATGCCTGATGGAAAAAACAAGTTCTTCGGGTGTGATCTTTTTAAGCAGGTAGCCACTTGCCCCCAATTTGATGGCATTGATCACGTACTGCTCATCATCAAAGGCACTTAATACAATTACCTTGAGGTAATTACGATTTTCGGAAATCCATTCTGTGAGCTGCATACCGGATAATTCCGGCATGTTCACGTCTGTTAAGATAATATCTGCAGGTGTACCGTTTTCCAGCAGGGCGATGACCTCCCTACCGTTTGAAGCTTCGCCTGAGACAATAAAACCGGGTTCTCTTTCAAGCATCGCTTTGATACCTGCCCGAACAACCAAATGGTCTTCAGCGAGAATGATATGAATGGAATTATTCAGCATATCAGGATAGTTTTCTTCAATTTATACAGAACCAGGCTTATCGGGGAGGAAACTTGCTGTAAAATAAGGATTTTCGGCAAAAAAGCATGTTCAGACAGTAATTACAAAAAAAACAAAAGCCAGCTCAATATGTTTGCCTGGTTAATCGTTTGAGCAATCAATTGTGAAACTGTGGTTTTATTGCGCAGTTGCATGATGTTTCAGTTACACCAATAATACGAAGGAATACTATCAGGCAATACGTAAATTAACCCCATAAAGCCCTTTTATTTAGAGTAGTAGCACCAGAGAATAGAGTAATATTACGCTAGGGATATATGTGGTGGATTTTTAACTTGGAGTATTGTTTACCTAAATCCAAAAAACGAGCTCATATGATTATCGACGAAACCCTGAGAAAGTTATGTGATCATTCCACTCATCTCTATTTCCTCATTGATATCAACAACGATGTTATCGTTTATTCAAATCCTACTTTTAACCATCTTTTCGGATCAGTTTATCAGCCCTCAGTACTTATGAATTTTGTGCATGCCGATGACCGTCAGTATGTAATTCAAAATTATGAATCCTGCCGTTCCGGTAGCCAGATCAATGATTTCGAATGTCGCCTGTCAATAGACGGTGTGCACTATCATTACAAGATATCCGCTGTTTGTGTAAGCAGTGACGCTGGGCAGACCATTATCGGCTGCAGGGCCGAAAATATGACCATGCTGACTGAATATATCCGTTCACTCGCAGATCACAACAAGAAGAAAAACTCTATTCTCAATATTGTTGCCCATGACCTGATAGGTCCCATAAATTCAATCGAAGTACTGTCCAATTTGCTGGGATCCGGCAGGGAGGGAAAATGTGACCGGGAGATGCAGGAGTACCTGCAGATGATCAACAGGAGCAGTAAGAAATGCATCAACCTTATTCAGAATTTTATCAATAAAGAATTCATGCAGAGTACAGCACTTAGCCTGGTGAAGAGAAGAATCGACCTCGTCAGCAGGATGCGTGTGCTCCTAAATGAATACCAGTCCAATGCCGCCATTTTGCAGCGACAATTTATACTGCAGACAAATGAAGACAGCGTTTACGTAGAACTGGATGAGGACAAGTTTTTCCAGAGCATCAATAATCTGATTTCCAATTCACTGAAATTCACTCATGATCAGGGAACAATCCGCATCCGGCTGGAAGACCATGCTTCATGGGTGGTTATCAGCATCACAGACGATGGTATTGGCATCCCGGAAGAACACCATAAAGATCTTTTCCAGGAGTATACCCCAGCCCGGAGAGCTGGCCTGAAGGGGGAACAATCCCATGGCCTCGGGATGTCTATTATCAAAACTATTGTAGAATGGCACGAGGGTAAGATATGGTTTGAAAGCAAGGTAAATAAGGGTACCACCTTCTTCATCGAGATCCCGAAATGATTATTTTGTATGAAAAAACCCCTTACAGAAGTTAATCTGCAAGGGGTTTGTATTTAGCTGGTGATTTGAGGAAACTATCTGTCGATAGAACCCATTACCTTTTGACCGAAAGCATTCAGTGCATCTTTTTCAACAGCACCTTCGCTTACCATCTGATGCACTTCAAGCGCACCACAGATATTGGTAATCATTTCACCTGCAACGTCAACTTCATGTTCACTGACGCCCCTGAATTCACAGAAAGCCTCTAAAACTTCTAAAGTTGTCTCTAATTGAGCAGGAGTGGTATTTTGAAACAATTGTCTGATAACCGGTATCTTCATTACTTTATTTTGTTAAAAAGTTCAATTAAACTTTCTGCTTTGTTGCTCTGTACCTGATCAACCAGTGCACCACCTTCAAAAGCAGCGAACGTAGGAAGATTATCAACGTTTGCAAATTTGCGTGAGTTTGGCAGTTTCTCAGCATCAACAATCAGGAAAGCTACATCTTCATTTTCAGCAGCCAGTTTTTTAAACTTCGGCTTCATAATTCTGCAGTTACCGCACCAAGATGCAGCGTACTGAACCATAACCTTAGGGTTATCGGTTAAATATTGTTGAAGATTATCTTCTGTTAATTCTAAAAACATACTTTTTTATTTAATTAGTTAGCAGCTAAATATTCAGCAACGCCACTTCTGTTTGCATTCATCGCTTCTTTTCCTTCTTCCCAGTTTGCAGGACAAACTTCGCCATGTTTCTGAACATGTGAATAAGCATCAATTAAACGCAGATATTCTTTTACGTTTCTGCCTAGTGGCATATCGTTTACACTCTCGTGGAAAACTTTGCCAGTTTCATCAATTAAATAAGTAGCTCTGAATGAAACATTTGAACCTGAGAATGATTCGTTTCCTTCTTCATCGTAGTTAACTTCCTGATCTAAAATATCCAGAATTCCGGATAACTGTCTGTGTGTATCAGCCAGGATCGGGTAAGTAACACCTTCAATACCACCATTGTCTTTCGGTGTATTCAACCATGCGAAGTGAACTTCGTTGGTATCGCAAGATGCACCGATAACCATTGTATTTCTTTCTTCAAACTCAGGTAAAGCAGCCTGGAAAGCGTGTAATTCTGTAGGGCAAACGAAAGTAAAATCTTTTGGATACCAGAATAATAACACTTTACTGTTTTTATTTACAGCTTCTTCAAATACATTGATTTTCAAGTCATCACCCATGTCTGACATTGCATCAATACTAACACTCGGGAATTTTTTACCTACTATTGCCATGTTTGTTTATTTTTTATCTTGTTGCTGCGAAGGTAAGGCGAAATCATTTGTCACGCAACCCTGATTCATTAATAGAGCATTGTATTTATTGATGATGATATAGTCAAAAACTATAATGGTGGTTAAACATATTTTGAAAATTCTGCTACATCTTATCTTTACCTGAGCAAATAGATTTTACCAGTCTATTTGCCTGTAATAACTTTACGGTGTTCTATCCCCCACTCTGCCAGATTATTGATGATTGTCTTTAATGTGATACCATACTCTGTTAGCTGATATTGAACAGAGATAGGCTGAGTGGCCAGTACCGTACGCTTTACCAGTTTATTGATCTCCAGTTCTTTTAATTCTTTGCTCAACATCTTGTTTGAAATGCCTGGTACATCCACCAGAATATCTGAAAATCTCCTTTTATTGTAATAACAAATGGAAGAAATGATAGACACCTTCCATTTCCCGTTCAGTACGTCCATTGCATCATGAACTGCCATGATCTCTTTTTTGTGCCCTAACTGGCATTCCTCTACTGTCATAAGTTACTAGGTTACTCAAATGTTACTGTTACTTTTCGTTACAAAGTAACGTAAATAAATCGAATCAGGCTAGCTTTGCAGTTCAAACATATAAAACTACTAAAATGGATTTTACAAATAAAAACGTCGTTATTACAGGTGGAACTACCGGAATAGGGCTCGCAACAGCAAAAGCATTTATCAGCGCAGGGGCTAAAGTCTGGATCACAGGCAGAAATGCAGGTAACCTGCAAAAGGCAAGTGCAGAGATTAACAACGCGAACTTATTTACAGTGGTAGCGGATACTTCAAAAACCGAAGACATCTCTATCCTTGAAAAAGCAGTTGCAGAAAGTGGTAATAAACTGGATGTTCTTTTTCTGAACGCGGGCATTGCAACATTTGAGCCTATAGCAGAAGTAACTGAGGCAAATTTTGACGCACAGTTCAATACCAACGTGAAAGGGCACTTTTTTACATTGCAAAAATTAATACCACATCTGGCTGATGGCGCAGCAGTAGTGTTTACTTCTTCGACAGTTGCCACTGCGGCAAATTCAGGGGCAAGTGTATATTCTGCAACCAAGGGA
Source organism: Pedobacter sp. (assembly GCF_040513095.1). Taxonomy (GTDB): domain Bacteria; phylum Bacteroidota; class Bacteroidia; order Sphingobacteriales; family Sphingobacteriaceae; genus Pedobacter. Next base: position 11,294 of record NZ_JBEVDX010000198.1, read on the forward strand.
GCACTGAACAAAATTGCCCAGATTGCAGCAAATGAATTGGCACCAAGAAAAATCCGTGTAAACTGCGTTAGCCCCGGACCAATTTTAACACCCGGTTTAGAAGGTGCCCTTCCGCCGGAAGCACATGAGTTTTTAGCAGGTGCTACAGCTTTACAACGAATCGGTGATGCTGATGAAGTGGCGAAAACTGTACTGTTCCTGGCTTCTGATGCTGCAAGTTTTATTACCGGAACTGAGCTTGTTGTGGATGGTGGTTATCTTAACTACGCAACAAAATAGCCTGAGACAATCATGAAAAGATAAACATAAATTGCCCTTATCAGTTACCATAACTGGTAAGGGTTTTTAATGCCTGAGATTATTCTTTTATTGCGAAAATAGAATGGAATAGAATTGATAAATCCAGTTTCAGCGAAACAGATCTGATATACAAGAGATCGTAACGTAACTTCTGCCTCTCTTCTGCGACGGTTGTTGTATATCCCTGTCTAACCTGTGCAAGGCCCGTAATACCCGGCTTTATAAGATGCCGCATCTGGTAATTGTCTATTTCCCTTTCATACTGTGCAAGAAATTCTACCGGAACAGGTCTGGGGCCAATGAAACTCATATCACCTTTTAAAATATTGAAAATCTGAGGCAGTTCATCAATTCTGTAACGACGGATAAATGCGCCACTACGTGTGATCCTCGCATCAGCTTTCATCGTTAAATAGGAAGAGTCAGCACTGGTGTACATGCTCCTGAATTTATAAATTTTAAATAACTTCCCGTTTTGGCCTGGCCGGAGCTGAGAAAATAACACTGTGCCGGGAGTATCAAAAGTGATCCAGACCGCCGCGAAAAGAAAAATAACGATGAAGATGGGAGCACAAAGGAAAATCACTAATAGCTCAATGACCCTGCGGAATGCGAGATAGGAAAAATTGATATAAGGGATGGCTTTGTGCATCAGACTAAATCAGCTTAAATTCAGGTACAATATTTCCCTGGGTTTTAAGAATGTTTTCCAGGGAAGTAAACCGGTAGTCCTGCAGCAGCCTTTCCATCTTCCCAAATGTATATAACAGATTGCTGTAATGCCTTAAATGTTTTGTAAACGGCAATTCCACACGTGGCATGTCCGCATCTATCTCCCAGGGATGAATGTAAAATATAAAGCTCCGTCCGGAATCAATCACATTATCAACCAGTTTCTTATAAAAATAATAAGGGAAAAACCGAAGATAAGCGCCGCCACTGCAGGGAATATTGCGGCCAAAAACCTGGGCGCAGGAAAGAGGGATCTCAACAAGATCTTTTTGAGGAGAAAATATGGAAAGAGGGGCATCCCCTATCCCGTAGTCAGGATGTACAGAGGTGGGATATATGGAAGAATCATAAGTAAATCCAAGCTCCTGAAGTACATCCAAAGCCCATAAAGTAGATTCGACAACGGTAAATGCAGGTGCCCTGAAGCCTTTAGGTTTTACGCCGCAGGCATTATAGATTGCAACAATTGATTTCTCTGCATCTTCCTTAAATGTCTCCCTGGTCATTTCAGTAAGGAGCTTATGGGAATAACCGTGCGAAGCGATTTCATGTCCTTCAGCACTGATGACCCTGATCAAATCAGGATAGCGTTCTGCTATCCATCCGAGCACGAAAAAGGTAGCCTTACACTGGTATTTTCGCAATAATTCCAGAATCTGTATAGTTGGCTGGACTACCCTTCCAGGCAGGTTATCCCAATCTTCGTACCGGATACTCCCCTTCAGATTGTGAGAACAGAACCAATCTTCCAGGTCAATTGTAAATCCATTGATCATACGATATCCATCAACAGCTCTGCCCTTTTTTTAGTGATCATCAGATCAATTGATTCCTGCCAGGATACCTGTGGTTTCCATTTAACATACGAAGCGATTTTATCAAGTGATGGCAATCTGCTATAAATTTCTGACTTCCCTGCCCGTTCTGGTGGCATTGGTAAAAAAATGATTTCAGAACGGCTTTCGCACTTGCTGTGGATGTAGCTGGCAAGCTCTTTTATGGTGATCGCATGGTCATTTCCTATATTAAAAATCTGGCCCCAGGCAGCTGGCTCAGAGATTAAGCTGATGATGGCCCTGAGCAGGTCATCAACATAACAAAAGCTTCTGCGTTGTGAGCCGTCATTGAAAAGTGTGACCGGATTGCCGGCCAGTGCATTTTCTATAAATGTTGGAATCACCATACCAAAATCACTCTTCTGGTTTTTACCAACAACGTTAAAAAACCGGCCGATAATTACTGGTACGGACATCAGCTGATCATAATTTAAGCAGCTGATCTCATTTGTTAATTTAGAAATGACGTATGAGCTCCTTCCCTGGTCAGTAGTGTGGACCTGCAGTGAATCAGTCTCAGACAAAGTGGCTTTCTCAGATTGTCCGTAGACTTCCGAGGTGCTCGCAAAGAAAACCTTACACTGCTTTTCCCTGGCAATTTCGAGCACTGCGTTGGTACTGTCAAGGTTATTTGTCAAAGTTTCATGAGAATTTACATAGACCTTTTTTACGCCAACTGTTGCAGCCAGATGAATGATGATATCACCTTTACCCGCATATCTAGTCCACAGCTCTTTGTTTTGTACATCACCAATAAGAAGTGTGAAATCAGGATGATCTTGGACGGCATCCAAATTATGGAGAAAACCGGTTGACAAGTTATCTATTGCGGTAACACTATGGTTTGAGGCAAGTAACTCGATAGCTAAATGTGAACCGATGAAACCGGCTGCACCTGTGATTATAAAATTCATTTGGAGAAACGTTGAATTGCTGAAGATAGGAATTTCACAAAAATACCCGCGTTAAAACTTTTATTTTTACGGGTAGCCGTAAAGGACCCGGTTTAGCTGGCTAACAAATTCTAAAATTTTGGTGCAACAAATTCCCACTCATGGATCTGCGCCTGCCGGTGTTCCTTCTTCAGAATCCCTTCAAACCGGCTAACTATATCGGGATGTCCTGCAGCTACATCTTTTTTTTCTGAAGGATCGGTAAGCAGATCATACAGTTCCCAATTTGCGGCCGTATCTGCTTTCATGTTCGATTTCACACCCTTCCAGTTACCGGATCTCACAGCTACCTGCCCCCCTTTTTCCGGGAACTCGAAATAGATATACTCATGTTTTTGCTGTCCGGTTTTTCCGGTAATGGTAGGCAGGAGGGATAAACCGTCATTTGCAGGTGCCTTCACTCCTGCCAGCTCTGCAAAAGTAGCCATCATATCAAATTGCACGGAAACCAGATCGCTTACCTTGCCGGCAGGAACCTTGCCCGGCCAGCGCACGATAAAAGGCTCCCTGATCCCTCCCTCGTACAAGTCCTGCTTCTTTCCCCGCAGCCCCGCTACGCTGTTAAAAAACTGGGTATCTGCGCCACCAACGTCAAACGTTGCCCCATTATCGCTGGAGAACATGACGATGGTATTTTCATCGAGCCCCAGCTCTTTGAGTAACTGAAATATTTTTCCTATCTGTTTATCCATATAGGTAATCATCCCTGCATAGGTAGCGCGTGGATATTTAGATGCTGCGTATCCTTTTTCACCCAGATATGGCTTATCGCCAAACTGATTCTCATAAGGTTTCACAACTGAATCAGGTGCCTGTAATGACAGGTGAGGAATAGTGAAGGGAAGGTACAGGAAAAAAGGTTTGTCTCTGTTCTGGTGTATAAAGCTCAATGCTTTTGCAGACATCCGGTCGATGGAATAGTCCTTACCAATATAATAAGCAAAGGGATCGGCATCGTTGGGATCTGGCTTACGGTGCACAAATATGCCCGCATTGTCAAGCGTATCCCATTTGCCATTTTCCCAGAGGTGTGTAGGAAAATGGTTATGCGCCTGTTTCTGGTCCAGGTATCCGTAGAAATAATCAAATCCCTGCGCATTGGGATTACCTGTGTTTGTGCTCATGCCCAATCCCCATTTGCCAATTGCAGCCGTGGTATACCCTGCATTTTTTAGCAGGTGACCGATGGTGAAAGTCCCTTCCGGGAGGGGCATTTGTCCGCCTTCGGTAGCATCAGTAAAACCACCGAACTCGTAGTTGCCACGGATATAGGAATGGCCGCCGTGCCTGCCGGTAAGCAGCATGCACCGCGCGGGTGCGCAGACTGGTGTACTTGTATAATGCTGGGTGAAGCGGATACCTTCCTTCGCCATCTGATCAAGATAGGGAGTCTTAATCTTTTTCTGCCCGTAGGAGCCCAGTTCGCCATAGCCCAGATCATCTGCATAGATGTAAATAATGTTAGGCTTTACCTGAGCATGGCTGCCGAAGCAGGAAAGGATAATCAACAGCCCGGTAATCATGCATGCAGGTTTAGAAAAAACAACAGGTGGTTTCATGTATTCCGTTTTATTTTTAATTGTCAGCTTTACCGGGGAACTTATCGAACAATGTTTTGAGCTCTTTCCGCAATTCAGGATTGGCATCAATGACATTACTGCGCTCACTGGGATCAAGTGCGAGATTGAAAAGTTCTACTTTATCGCCCTGAGTATCTTTTACGATACCTGTATTGGTATTCGCGGCTTTAATTTCACGGTACTTCCAGTTGCCTTTCCGCACAGCTTCGCAGATGCCATTGTTATAATAGTAGATCTCCCGGTGTTGCGGATTAGGCTCTTTGCCCAGCAGAAGCGACGATACAGATTGCCCGTCGAGGGTCCTCCCTTTTGGCAATGGCGTGTTTGTCCACTCGGCCAGTGTAGGCAGCACATCAAGATTGCTTACCATGCTGGTTAAAACAGCTCCGCCTGCGGGTGTGTGCCCTTTCCAGTAAACAATGAATGGTACCCTTGCACCACCTTCGTAAGAAAGACCTTTGCTGCCCCTGAACACCCCGGCCGTACCGACATCCCAGTTATGGGTAACACCATCGCCTTCCATTCTTGCCGGATATTCTATCCAGGGGCCGTTATCGCTTGAAAATATGAAGATCGTGTTGTCCGCAAGTCCTTGTTTTTCTACTTCCTTCCAGAGTTCGGCCAGGCTGGCATCGAGTTGTTCTACCACATCCCCGAGATGTCCTCCATCTGATTTGCCTTTGTATTTTTTGGAAGAAGCAAGTGCAACAGGCAGGTGCGGCATATTGTGCGCCAGGTACAGGAAGAAAGGGCTTCCCTTTTTCTGTGTTTTGATATATTTTACCGCTTCATTGGTGTACAGGTCTACAAGTGAAGAATCTGCAGGTCTGATCACTTCGGGTGTACGGTTACGGAAGATTTTGATGGTTGTATCGGTCACTACATAGGGTGCACGGTAATCGTGACTGTACAATAATCCGTAATACGAGTCGAAGCCTTGCGCCAGTGGATGCTGATAAGCAAAATGATCGCCCAGATGCCACTTACCGATCATCGCCGTGCGGTAGCCGGCACCTTTCAGCATTTCTGCAATAGTTACTTCCTGGTCCGGTAAACCTAAATCGGACCCGGGTGAGAGTGGTCTCGGCACATTCATCCGGGAGGCATATCTTCCTGTCAGAAGAGAAGCACGTGAAGGACTGCAGGTAGGGCTTGAAACCACGTAATTGGTTTCCTTCACCCCTTTTGCTGCCATCTGATCCAGAAAGGGGGTTTTGATCACAGGATTGCCGTAACAGCTGAGATCTGAATAGCCCATATCATCGGTAAGGACGAAAATGATATTCGGCTTTTGCCCCTTACCGTTCTGCCGGGAAGAACTTTGTTGTACACTATTCTGCGTGTGATGAGCTTGCTGCGCTTGAGCTTGGTAGCTGAGTACTACCGCTGCTGCGAGCGGCAACAGAGCACTGATTCTATTTTGGATAATTTTACGCATTACCAGTTGGGATTTTGTTTGAGGTTATTGTTCTGGTCGGTCTCTTTCTGAGGGATTGGCCAGAGGTAATCACGTGATCTGTTAAAAACACGGTTGAATGAAACCACCTGCACCGTTACAAGTTTGTTACTGGCATCAGGATAAGTGATACCATAGACAGGCCCGGTCATCACTGTTTCTGCAGTTTTCCAGCGTCTGATATCAAATAGGTGCAAGCCTTCAAACGCGAGTTCTACGGTACGTTCATGTCTTACGATCTGCCTTAGCTGATCCTGCGAAAGCCCTGTGGGTATGGCCGGTAATTTGACGTCAGCCCTGCTGTTCCTGACGGTATTTATAGCAGCATATACCTCTGCATCGAGCTGATTGAGCTCAATTTTAGCTTCTGCTTTAGTTAACAGCACTTCGGCATAGCGCAGCAGGATAATGTTGATCCCGCTGTTGGCCGGGTTGGCATAATCTTCGGTATTGATATATTTTTTGATGTTGTATCCTGTGGTAGAGGCAATATACGTGCTCCCTACTGCATCGGCACTGCCACTGTTTGGTGCAGGTTTGAAAACAGTTCCACTTGGCAGAACATCGCCATCTACAAAGATCGAGAAACGGAGTCGCGGATCACGGTTATCATAAGGATGAAAAGGATCGAAACCGCTGCCAGCATCGCTGATTGATTTTCCCGCAGCCGTCTCATAGGCGTCTACCAGAGGTTTGGCAGGCACATAATAACTTTGGGAATTCTTCTGGCTGTAGGGTGCCAGCAGCGCAAAAACCCCGTTCCGGTAAGTATCCTTGAGGAACTCCTTGTTAAGGATTACCTCGGAGTTATTTTCTGCAACATATTTAAACAGGTTCTGATATGAAGAGTAAAGCGTATAGCCAGTTACCTTTGTCGCAGCATCTGCAGCAAGCTGGTAACGGCCTGCCCACAGGTCAGCCCTTGCTTTGAGTGCCCAGGCCGCTCCGGAGGTGATACGGCCTTTATCTGCTGCTGCATAAGTTACGGGCAGCAATGCACTGGCATCATTGAGTTCCTTATCCACAAAGTCCCAAATTTCTGCCACAGGTGTGCGGGTAATCAGTTTCGCTTCTGCGATAGACAAAGTTTTTGTGATCAGGGGCACATCGCCAAAGAATCCGGCCAGCTTGATATACTGATATGCGCGCAGAACTTTGGCTTCAGCCTTGAACCGGTTGATGAGTGCGGTATTTGAAGACTGCACTTTGTCGATATTCTCGAGGAAATAATTGGTTGCCCTGATACCCTTGTATGCGCCTGACCATTCATTATAAATTTTGGCGTTCGAGATATCATATGTCCCCAGTTCTATGAATGCCTGAGTATCAAAATTCTGATTGGTGTGCGCAATTTCTGTTAGTGCATCCCAGGTAAAGACATTAACAGAGTCCAGGTCAGTGTATAAGGCATTAGTGGCCAGAAGAGCATCATTTTCTGTATTCCAGAAGATATTCTCCGATACCCTGTCGCTGGGTTGCGGGTCCAGCAGTTCCTTACGGCAGGCAGAAAAACCCATTGCAGTCAGCAGTCCCAGTAAAGATAGTTTATATATAAATTTCATCATTTCAAATATTAAAGTTAAAACTGGACGTTGATACCGGCTGTATACAGCGAGGTCTGTGGATAATAGGTAGCCCTGCCTGATTCCACTTCCGGATCAAGCTTCCATTCGTTCAGTTTGGAAAATGTAAGCACATTGGTGGCAGATACGTATACCCTGATGCGGCTGAGACGGAGTTTGGAAATTACATCCTTGGGAAGGGTATATCCAAGCTGTACATTCTTCAGGCGCAGGTACGATCCGTCGATAATCAGCCTGTCGGAAGTAGCTACGTTTCTCAGGTCGAACTTGAGCGGACGGGCAAATCGTGCGCCGGTATTGGTAGGCGTCCAGTAGTTGTTGGTATATATCGCCGAGGTAAATCCTTCCTGGTTTCCCATTTCTGCCAGTGCTCCTGCCAGTCGCGTATCCACATTTGCAGCACCCTGGAACAGGAAATTCAGGTCGAACCCTTTGTAAGAGAAATCACTGCTGAGGCCAAAAGTATACTTTGGAAAAGGGTTTCCGATAGCGGTCATGTCGTTTGCGTCGATCTTGCCGTCATTGTTGAGGTCTACATATTTCACATCCCCTGGTTTGGAATTTGCGGCATAGGTTGGATAGCTATCCACTTGTGCCTGTGTCTGGAACAGCCCGTCTGTTTTATATCCCCAGAGGGTATTCACCGGCAGTCCGGTCCTGATAATATATCTCGGGTCGATATCCGAACCTGTGATATACGGGCCCGTACCTTTAAGGTCGAGCACCTTGTTATTATTGATGGACAGGTTAGCACTGATATTGTATTTAAAATCAGCTTCGCCGCCGCGGTATCCCGCATTGAACTCAAAACCTTTGTTTTCTACTGATCCGGCATTCTGCGGAGGCGCTGCAAGGCCAACTGTAGCAGGTATACCCAGGTTGAGTAAAATATCATTCGTCACTTTCCTGTAGTAGTCGGCCGTAAAGCTCAGTCGGTTTTTCAGGAAGGTGGCATCCAGCCCGATGTCAAGCTGAGTGGTAGACTCCCAGCCCAGGTCTGTATTGGCCAGTGTAGACTGGCGGTAACCAGGAACTGCTACACCGCCAAAGGTATAGGTGGTAAGGGCCAGCGCGGAGTAATAACTGTACAGGTCTACCGACTGGTTACCTGTTTTACCCCAGGACCCTCTTACTTTAAGTTCATTCACTGTGTTGCTCAGACTTTGCCAGAAACTCTCCTGTGAGATGCGCCATCCGGCAGAAAAGGAGGGGAAAAACCCGTAACGTTTATCGCCGGTAAACTTTGAGGAACCGTCGTATCTGCCGTTTGCTTCGAGCAGGTATTTGTTATCATAGCTGTAATTTAACCTTCCAAAAAACGAGCGCAGTCCGAATTGCGCATCATAGCCCGAGTTACTTTTTGTACCATCGTTGGCACCCTGACCGATGGAAGTTACGTCGTTATTGTAAAAGCGTTCCCGATAGGCAGTAAGATAGTTCTGGGTATTTGAGATTTCGGAATGACCGATCAGTCCGCGGAATGAGCTTTTGCCTACAGCTTTATCGTAAGTTATCAAATTATTCCAGGTGTATTCCCGCAGGTTATTCCTTACTTCTGTTAGGCTGTTATTGGCTATAGTTTTAGTGATATTGGTATTTTTATCCGTATTGGAATAGGCGTTGGTAAAGATCTTTTGCTGAATGTTTTGTATTCTCGCGCCGTATTGTGTAGAGATCTTCAGCCCGGGAAGGATCTCCAGCTCGGCCTTTAAGTTAGCCACCAGGTTATCATCAAATTTGGATGATATCCCGCCGATTTCTGCAAACATCAATGGATTGTTGCCCTGCGTGCTTAAGCCATATGTTCCATCCGCGTATTTTGGTACCGCCCACAGCGAGCCGTGAAACAGGTTATTGAAAGGATCAACTGTAGGGTTAGTGGCATGATTAGACCTGTAATTCAGGTCGCCCGTAAATTTTAAGATCTTCGCAGCATTGTAGTCAGTGTTTAATTTTACCTCCTTCAGCTCATCTTTAAAGTTTGGAGCAATACCATCCTGGTTGAGATAGCGGGCACTCAAACGGGTTTTGATTTTATCGTCTCCACCGACAATGGAAAGGCTGTGGTTCTGCATCGGAGCAGATTTCAGCACCCTGTCGAACCATACGTTGGGCAGCGGATACTTTTCGCGGTCTGTAGCGTTGATCCAGGTTTGAACAGATTCTTCTGTAAACCTGGCGGGTAAAGCTGCGCCTGCATTGGTATAGGCGGCCTGTTGCATGCGCATGTACGCTTCCAGTCCCATCATTTCGGGTTTGTTGATGGCATTCTGTGATGCGTAATAGTAATTGTAGTTGATAGTCAGTTTGTTCTCCTTTGCCCGTTTAGTAGTAATAAGGACAACACCATTGGTAGCTCTTGAACCATAGATGGCGGTAGAAGCAGCGTCTTTCAGTATCGAAACATTATCGATATCATCAGGATTGATATCAGCCAGTTTCTGCTCAATCCCGTCTACGATGACAAGGGCATCATTTTTATCCAGGTTGTATCCGCCGGTGGAACTGCTGTTGATGTTGAAAGTAGTTATTCCGCGGACACGGATGGTAGCGCTGGATTGTCCGGGAGCTCCTCCCCTGTCCAGTACTGTAACGCCCGGTGCAAGTCCCTGCAGAGACTGCTGAACATTTGAAACAGGACGCTGAACAAGGGTATTGCCGCTGATGGTACTCACAGCACTGGTGAGGCTTGTTTTCTTTTGTGTGCCGTACCCTACCACGACTACGTCGTTGAGCTGGTTTGGACTTTCAGTGAGGCTGATCGTAACCGGGCTTTGATTGGCAACCACGGTAGCTTTTTCATAACCGACAAAACTGATGATCAATGTATAAGGAAATTTCTGACCGGTAACAAAGCTGAATTTACCGTCTTTGTCTGTAGAGACCTGGTGTGTGGTTCCCTGAATATGTACCACTGCCCCGATCAGGGTTTCTTTTGTTTTTGCATCGATTACTGTTCCTGACAGTGTGGAGTTCACCAAAGGTGATGTCTGCTGTGCTCCTGCTACGAAGGGGATGAAAAGCAGGAAAAGAATAAGGTGTAGGAAATGCTGTCGTGTTTTCTCTGATACAGCATATGCCCGCGGCCCGGATACCCGGCCGGCATTGTAGAAATGGTTCATATCTTGTTTGTTTAATTCGTGAGCTGCAACAGGCGCCAACGCCAATTGTGA